>NZ_JADILJ010000015.1 GCF_017355185.1 Rathayibacter sp. SD072
GTGCCCGCGCATGGACCACTCGTGCGACCGGCCGACACGTCGATGCCACTGGAGCAGATCACCCCATGACCACGATCACCCCCGCGAGACCCGACGCCGAGAACCCCGCGAAATCCGGATCCGAGGCCGCCGCGAGACCGGGACTCGAGAACGCTGCCCGATCCGACGCCGAGAACCCGGCCAGGATCGAGGCGACCCTCGCCACCCTCGGCTGCCAGGTCTTCGGCTTCGCGCCCCAGCCCCACCTCTCGGAGCTGACGGCCACGACCATCACCGCCCGTGCCCGCGTCGTCGGCGCCTCGCTGTCGTACTCCTACTTCCGGCACCCGCTGAACCGGAACCACCCGAGCAACTTCGTCCCGCTGACCCCCGAGCAGACCCGCGCCATCGAACGGGCGGAGTCCTCGACCCTCCCGCGCTGGATGATCGAGCAGGTCGTCCGCATCCGCTACCCCACTCTCTGGGACGCCGTCCGCACCGCGAAGGTCGGACCGGCCGAGCCGAAGAACTCCCTCGAGCTCCGACTCGCTGCGCACGCGAACGACGTCCTCCGCGCCCAGGACCCGCACCACGTCCCCGTGAAGGTCCCCACCGCCACGACGACCGGCCGCCTCTCGCGCGGCGATCTGCTCGAGAGCACCTGCGTGATCGTCGACCGCGAGCCCCACCGCGCCCGGCTCCTCCAGGCCGGACCGCACCTCGTGGCGATCGGAGCGCGGATCGACGGCCGCTACCTCACCATCGTCTACGACCGCCGGACGGCCCCGGCGCTGCGGGTGGAGTTCACCGTGCACCATCCCGGGAGCTGAGGCGTCCCCTCCACCGCGCCGGTGGCCGCGGTGCGCTGCTCCGACGGCTCTCGGCGGACGAGCACGGTTGCCCTCCCGGCCGCCGTGTGCCTGACTTCCCTCATGACTCCAGGACTCCCCTCATGACCCGGAGGAAGGCGGTGCTCAGCGGGGTCTGCGTCCTCGTCGGCGCCGTGCCCGGGTGCTCGGCGGCGGGGTCGACCGATTCCGGAGCCGGCCGCACCGCGGTGACGGTGGAGTACGCGTGCGTCCTCCAGTCCGAGATCGGCGAGATCGAGCTGGGCGGCGTGCTCTCGGTGCATCGCGGACCGGACGGGCCGTGCGACGGACTCGAGACGGGCACGATGCAGCGGTTCGAGCTCCGCTCCATCGTGGAGGCGGACCCGGTGCGGGCGAGTGTCGACGTCGACGTCGCGAGCGACGGATCCCTGGCCTTCGACGTGCAGGTCCCGGAGGAGCTCCGGCTCGGCCGGGCCCTCCTGCAGGCCGTCTCCCCCGAGCGGGAGTGCCGGGATCCGGCCGTGCTGGACTGCCCGGCGCCGACGGTCCGCTTCGTCATCACGGACTCCTCCGTGCAGGATCTGCGGCTCGACTCCGCCCCCTCCCTGACCTCACCCGGACCCGTGGGGGCGACGGACAGCAGCCGGGCCTCCTACCGTCCCGGTCCGCTCCCCGACCAGATCACGGTCGTCCTCCCCGGACCCACCTGCGAGACGGTGCCCGCGTCCTTCGTGACCGACGCTCCGGCGGACAGCCTCGAGATGGTGAGCGCGATCCGAGGAGACGTCTGCGGCGAGAGCCTGAACTGGTGGATGAGCGTCGTCGACGTGCCGGACGGCTACGCCGACTACGACTCGGTGAAGGTCGACAACGTTCCGGCCGTGCTCCTGCCTGCGCCGTGAAGCACGTCTCTCCACGGCACGGGCGGGAGCGGTGGGCCGACGACGTCGTGGCCGCGAGAGCGTCCGGCGCCCTCCGCTGAGCGGGGGACGCCCCTCCCGCGAGCCGCCGGTAGATTGGCCCGCGAGATGACTGCCGACCCCGATTCGCGCCAGTGGCGGAGGCCGTCCGTGACGGCCGATCAGCGCCGGGCCGACGCCGCGACCGCCGCCGCCCTGTTCGGCGCCTCGATCCTCTCGCTGGTGCTCGGGCGCGCGATCGGGATGTACCCGGACGGCGCCGAGCCCGCGGCGAGCATCGGCGTCCTCGCCCTCGTGATCCTGCCGCTCGCCGTCCGCCGCAGTGCCCCCGTGCCGGTGCTCGCCGTGACCGCGGTGGCCTTCGTCCTGGTCGGCGAGCTGCGCGTGCCGGAGCTCACCATCAGCAACATCGCCCTCTTCATGGCGATGTACAGCGTGGGCGCCTGGGAGCCCCGGCGGGCGCGGGCGGACTGGGCGCGCGGGGTGCTGGTCGTCGGGATGGCCGTCTGGCTGCTCGTGACCTTCTTCCGCGCGAGCACGCAGGACCTCGAGTTCGACGGCGCGGGCATCGGCGCGCTCACTCCGGTCGCCGCGTACCTCCTCCAGCAGATCCTGATCAACGTCCTCTACTTCGCCGGGTCCTGGTGGTTCGGCAATCACGCGTGGGCGTCGGCGCGCCAGCGAGCCCTGACCGACCTCCGCACCCGGCAGCTCGAAAACGAGCAGGCCAAGGTCGCCCGGCAGGCCATCACGATCGAGCGTCTGCGCATCGCGCGGGAGCTGCACGACGCCGTGGCCCACCACGTCTCGCTGATGGGCGTCCAGGCGGCGGCGGCACGGACCTTGCTCGACTCCGACCCCGACCGGGCCCGCGGGCAGCTCGAGGCCCTCGAGGGCACGTCGCGCGCGGCCGTCGGCGAGCTGTACCAGCTCCTCGGCACGCTCCGGGACGAGGAGTCCGTGCTCGACCCGGTCACCGCGTCGCTCGGCCTCGACTCCCTCCCCGCGCTGATCGCCGACGCCGAGGCGGCCGGGCTCCGAGTGACGCTCGAGCAGGTCGGCGAGCCGTTCGACGTGCCGCCGCTGGTCGGGCTGAACCTCTACCGCATCGCTCAGGAGTCGCTGACGAACGTGCTCAAGCACGCCGGCCCCGGCACGAGGGCGCGCGTCCACGTGCGCTACAGCGGGTCCACCGTCGAGCTCGAGGTCGCCGACGACGGACTGGGCCGCCCGGGCCCCCGCCAGCGCAACGGCGGCCTCGGCCTCCTCGGCATGCGCGAGCGCGCGGCGACACTGGACGGCACGCTCGAGGCGGGGCCGCGCGCCGGCTCCGGCTGGGTCGTCCGCGTCGCCGTCCCCCTGGGAGTCTCGGCATGAGCGACGTCCGCGTCGTCCTCGTCGACGACCACGCCCTGATGCGCCAGGGCATCAGCACGATCCTCTCGGTGCAGCCCGGGATCGACGTCGTCGGAGAGGCCTCCAGCGGCGAGGAGGCGCTCGAGCTCGTCGCGCGCACCCGCCCCGACGTGGTGTGCATGGACGTCGAGATGCCGGGCATCGGCGGGATCGAGGCGACGAGGCGGCTGCTCGCCGATCCCCGGACGCCGGTGCGCGTGCTCATGCTGACGACCTTCGACCGCGAGGACTACCTGCTCGAGGCGCTCGACGCCGGAGCGAGCGGGTTCCTCCTGAAGAACTCCCCTCCGGAGCATCTGGTCTACGGAGTGCGGGCGATCGCGGCCGGGGAGGCGCTGCTCGCACCCGAGCTGACCCGCGCGGTCATCGAGCGCGCCGTGGCCGCCGACCGCTCGCGGACGTCCGCGCCGACCGGGCCCGAGCAGCTGACCCCGCGCGAGGTCGAGGTGCTGCGGCTGATGGCGCAGGGGCTCTCGAACGACGAGATCGCCGACCTGCTCGGAGTCGGGCGCGCCACCGTGAAGACCCACGTGTCGAACGTGCTGATGAAGCTGGCGCTGCGCGACCGGGTGCAGGCGGTCGTCTACGCCTACCGGTCGGGCCTGGTGGGCTGAGTCCTCCCTCCGTCCCGAGGCGGAGACGCGGGTTCACCCCCGGGCCGGAAGCGCTCGATCCGGCCCGCTCCTAGCGTGGAGGTGTCAACGGATCCCGGGAGGTCGCATGCTCAGCGTGCAGAACATCAGTCGCAGTTTCGGCGAGCGCCGCGTCGTCGACGACGTCAGCTTCGACGTGGGCCGCGGGCGGCTCACCGGCTTCGTCGGGGGCAACGGAGCGGGCAAGACCACGACCATGCGGATGATCCTCGGGGTCCTCCGCCCCGACTCCGGCACCGTGACCCTCGACGGCGCGCCCGTGGGCCAGGCCGCCCTGCACGGCTTCGGCTACATGCCGGAGGAGCGCGGCCTCTATCCCAAGATGGAGATCGGCGAGCAGCTGGCCTACCTCGCGCGCCTGCACGGCATCGACAAGGCGACCGCCGTGCAGCGCGGCGACGACCTGCTCGAGCGGCTCGGACTCATCGAGCGCCGGCGGGACAAGCTCGAGGCGCTGTCGCTGGGCAACCAGCAGCGCGTCCAGGTCGCCGCGGCGCTCGTGCACGACCCCGACGTGCTGATCATGGACGAGCCGTTCTCGGGGCTCGATCCGCTGGCCGTCGACGAGGTGGTCGCCGTGATCGCCGAGCACGCCGCGCGCGGGGTGCCGGTGCTCTTCTCCTCGCACCAGCTCGACGTGGTCGAGCGGCTCTGCGACGACCTGGTCATCATCGCGGGCGGCCGGGTGCAGGCGGCCGGCGAGCGCGAGGCGCTGCGCGATCAGCACTCCGGCGACCGCTGGTCGCTCGAGATGACCGGCGACGTCGGTTGGATCCGCGGACTCCCCGGCGTCGAGGTGGCCGAGCTCGCCGGCACGTCGGCCCTCTTCCACGCCGACGCGGCGGCCGCCGACGCGGTCCTGCGCGCGGCGGTCGAGCGGGGCACCGTGTCGTCCTTCCGGCCGGTGAGGCCGACCCTCGGAGAGATCTTCCGGGACATCGTGGTCAGTGCACCCTCGGGTGCCGACGAGAGAGCAGCAGCCTGATGAGCACCAGCACCCGCACCAGCACCCGTACCCCCGCCCCCGCGACCGGCGGCGCCCCTCGTCCGGACGCCCCCCGCGACGCGAGGCTCGGCACCTGGGGCGCGACGCTCCTCGTCGCCGAGCGCGAGATCCTCTCGCAGGTCCGCTCGAAGGCGTTCATCGTGTCGACCGTGATCACCCTCGCCCTCGTGATCGGCGGCATCGTCCTCTCGAGCGTGCTGGGCAACCGCACCGCCGAGGCGACTCCGGTCGCGGTCGTCGGATCCGTGCCCTCCGCCGTCGCCGACGCGGACACCCTCGAGATCACCGAGGTCGCGACACGGGCCGACGCGGAGGACCTGGTCCGCGACGGAGCGGTCGACGCGGCCCTCGTCCCCGACGACTCCGCGGTCGGCTTCTCGGTCGTCGCCCTCGACGAGGCCCCCGAGGGGCTCGTCTCCTCGCTCTCCGTCAGCCCGGCGGTCGAGCTCCTCGACGCCTCCGAGACCCCGTCCGGTCTGCGCACCCTCATCGGGCTCGCCTTCGGCCTGGTCTTCATGCTCGCGGTCCTCGGCTCGGGCGCGACGATCATGCAGAACACGGTGCAGGAGAAGCAGTCGCGCATCGTCGAGATCCTGCTCGCGGCCGTTCCCGCCCGGGCGCTGCTCGCGGGGAAGATCCTCGGCAACTCGGTGATCGGAGTCGGCACCGCCGCCGCCATCGCGGCCGCGGCGGCCCTCGGGCTCGCGGTCACCGGCCAGACCGAGCTGCTGGACCTGCTGTCGGCGCCGCTGATCTGGTTCGTCGTCTTCTTCGTCTTCGGGTTCGTCCTCGTCGCGAGCGTCTTCGCGGCCGGTGCCGCCCTGGTCTCGCGCCAGGAGGACACGGGCTCGGTGATGACCCCGGCGATGATGCTCGTCATGGTGCCGTACTTCGGAGTCGTGCTCTTCGGCGACAACGCGCTCGTCATGACGATCCTGTCGTACGTCCCGTTCAGCGCTCCCGTCGCGATGCCCGTGCGCCTGTTCTTCGGCGAGGCCGACTGGTGGGAGCCGCTCGTCTCGCTGGCGCTCCTCATCGTGGCGACGACCGCCGTGATGGCCGTGGCCAGCACGATCTACACGAACTCGCTGCTGCGGATGGGCTCGCGGGTGAAGCTCCGCGAGGCCCTGACGTCGAGCTGACCCGGTCGGCTCCACTCGGCTCGCCGGACGGCGGGTGCGCTAGGGTCCCGCCATGCAGCGCAGGCGGACCCGGGCGCTGCCCGTCGTCCCCGTGCGCCGGGCCGCGCCGTGAGCGGGCCGCTCCTGCTCGCGATCGCCGGGCTCGCCGCGCTCGACGCCTTCAACCCCGCGACGATCGTCGCGGTGACCCTCATCCTCCTGGCCGCCCCGCGCCGTCCGGCACTGACGGCGCTCGTGACGGTCCTCGGCGCCGCGCTCACGGTGTTCGGCGCCGGCGCCGCCCTGTTCCTCGGCGCGGGGGCGGCGGCCGGAGCCGTGGACGGCATCGTGCAGGGCATCCGCTACCTGGCGTTCGCCGCAGCGGGGGTCGTGCTGGTCGTCTCGGGGATCCGGCGGTTCCGCACGCGGCCGCGCCGGCGCATCGCGCTCCCTCGCTGGTTCACCCCCTTGACCGCGCTGCCGTTCGGAGCGCTGCTCACCGGCGCCGACCTGCCCAACGCGTTCCCCTACTTCATCGCGATCGAGCGCCTCCTCGACGCCCGGCTCGGCCCCGCCGAGGGCCTGCTGGTCCTCGCCGGCTACGCCGTGATCTACTGCCTGCCCTGCCTCGTGCTGCTCGCGGTCGGACTGCGCGCCCGGAAGCGGACCCACGACGCGCTCTCCTACGTCGCCGAGCACCTCGGCTCGGGCGAGGTGAGGGCCTCGCCCACGACCGGCGCCGTGCTGATCGTGCTCGGCGCGGTCGTCGCCTCGCTGCCCTACTGGGCGCTGCGCTGAGCGGCGCCCGCCCTGGGAAGGCGATCGTGCTGCCCCGACGACGGGCGCCCCTCCGCAGAGGCGGCCGTCGTCATACGGGGGCCGGGTCCCTCGCCCCGTCGTCGACGGAGTCGCCGCCCGCGCGCTCCGCTCCAGAGACGCGTGGCGCCCGCGGCCGCAGCTCGCTCACGACCGTCCCCGCAACGATGAGCGCGGCGCCGACCAGCGCGAGACCCGGCAGCCGCTCGCCGGCCAGGCGGCCGACGACTCCGGCCCAGACCGGCTCGGCGGCGTAGATGATCGTGGCGCGGCTGGGCGAGACGGAGCGCTGAGCCCAGTTCATCGTCAGCTGGATGAGGCAGCTGCTCGCCCCCAGCGCGAGGGCGGCGACGAGCCACACCCAGGAGAACGCGGGGATCGCTTCTCCCGCGACGGGCATGGCCGCGAACCCGAGCACGCCGGCGACGAGCAGCTGCACCACGGTCACGCGCCCGAGATCGACCCGGCCGGCGAACACGCCGATCAGGATGATCTCGGCGGCGATCGGGATCGTGCTGACGAGCGTCGCGATCTCGCCCGCGCCGAGCGCGACTCCCGGCTGCGGCCCGGCCACGAAGAGGAGCCCGACGAACGCCAGCGCGACGCCCACCAGGGTGAGGACCCCCGGTCGCCGCCGGAAGACGACCCACTGCAGCAGCGGCACCAGCGGCACGTAGAGGGCGGTGAGGAACGCGGAGGTGCTGCTCGGGATGCTCTGCAGGCCGAAGGTCTGCAGCCCGTAGCCGAGCGCGATCATCACCCCGATCGCCGCGCCCGCACCGAGGTCGATCCACCGCATCCCGCGCAGGGTCCGGTGGAAGACCAGGGCGCTGATCAGCCCGGCCACGACGAAGCGGACCCCGACGAAGAACAGCGGACCGCTGTGCTCCATCGCCACGTGCACGGCGAGGAACGTCCCGCCCCAGACCGCGGTGATGCCGATCAGCGCCCACTCGGGCCTCGAGAACCGGAGGGAGCGGAGGAGCGGGAAGTGCAGCATTCTGCACACTCTAGGGTGCAGAATAGTGCGCATGCAACCGTCCTCGGTCCTCGCCCACGTCGGCAGCAACCTGCGGCAGGCCCGACAGCACGCGGGCCTCAGCCAGGCCGCGCTCGCGGAGCGCTCGGGCATCAGCCGGCGCACGATCGTGAACGTGGAGGCCGGAGAGGCCAACATCAGCCTGACCGGCGTCGACCGCCTCGCGGAGGCCCTCGGCACCAGCTTCACCGCGCTCGTCTCGGCACCCGGCGGCTCTGCGACGTCGATCGGCGAGGTGGCCTGGCGCGGCGCGGATCCGGCGAGCGTCGCCGTGCTGCTCGCCTCGGTCCCCTCCCGCGAGGAGTCGCAGCTGTGGACCTGGACGCTCGGGCCGGGAGAGCGCTACGACGCGCAGCCCGACCCCGACGGCTGGCACGAGATGCTCCTCGTCACCGACGGCACCCTCCTCCTCGCACGCGACGGGGAGGAGGATCTGACCCTCACCACCGGGCAGCACGTCGCGTTCTCGACGGCCCGCGAGTACGCCTACGTGAACGCCGAGGCGGAGCGCCCGGTCGCCTTCGTCCGCGTCGTCGTACGGTGACGCCGGCGACGGCACGACAGGGTGATGATCAGGCGGCGGACCCCTCAGGACCCGGTGAGGTCTCCACCGAGCGGCCGACGGCGCGCGCTCCTTACTCTGCGGTCCGCAGGCTGGTCGGGCTGGGGCGACGCGCCCGGTACGCGCGGAGGGCGCGGCGGAGGCGGTAGACGGGCCAGCGGAAGAAGGACCGGCCGGTGATCGAGACGACGTCGATGCGGATGAAATTGTTCTTGTCGTCGTCGTGGAACGCCTCGAGCTGCTGGATGCCCGAGTTCTCGATGTCGATGTCGGAGTTCAGCCGGTGAGCGTCGCCGTGGACGACGACGCACCAGAAGCGCCGGCCGCGGTGCCCGTCGAACTCGAACGCGACGCGCGGGTGCTGGGTGATGTCCATCATCTTGCTGCCCGGGCCACTGCGGAAGAAGATCGCTCCGTCGTGGACGAGGAAGTTGACGGGCACGATCGTGGCGCTCGGGCCGCGAGTGGACGGGGTGTGATCGATGACCGCGAGGCGGCCGACGTCCGTCGAGCGCGCCAGACGCCAGCACTCCTCGGTGGTCAGCTCGACGAGGGTGGTGTTCGATCGGGTGCTCATGGGCTTCTCCTGGTCTCGGGCGAGTGTCATCCGGATACCGCCGGGTCGGGGACGACGATCACGGGCCGTGAGGCGCCGCGCAGCGTGTCGTGCGCGACGGAGCCGAGCAGGAGACGCTGGAGGCCGTGGCGGGAGGTGGCGCCGACGACGATCTCGAGGGCGTCCTTCCCGAGGCGGGTGAGGACGGTCGCGGGGTCACCGGTCTCGGACCTGCTGTGCACGCCGAGGTCCGGGAACTGCGCGTGAACGGCGGCGACTTCGAGGGCGAGCAGGTCGAGGCTGGCGGTCCGGAGCAGGTCGTAGAAGCCCTGGTCGGGGACGAAGCCGGGGACCCAGGCCTGCAGCGGTGTCCACACGTGGACGATGGTGAGCTGCTCGTCGAGCTCGGCCGCGTCCCTCGCGGCGAAGAGCACCGCGGCGCGTGCGGCCGGCGATCCGTCGATACCGACGAGGATGCCGCCGTGATGTCCTGACTGCGGGATCGGGATGACCGCGACCGGGGCTGTCGAGAGCGCGGCGAGGTCCACGGCAGGCGAGTGCCGGGTGCCGGGCTCCGCCCCGTTCCGGTCGTCGTGGGTTCCGACGACGATCATCCGGGCACCTCGCGCGTCCTCGGTCAGCTTGTCGACGGGGCGGCCGCGGCGCAGCGCGGTGGTGACGGAGATGTCGGGGGCCTTGGACGCTGCTCCGAAAGCGTCGCGGGCGAGGACGACCTCGCCGTGGGCCGCCTGGAGGCTCGCCGCGCCGGGATGCCCGGCAGCGGCATCGGTGTCGGAGACGAAGACGGCCAGGACCGGGGTGCCGGTGCGCTCCGCACGGCGCAGAGCCCAGTCGAGGGCGGCCCTGCTGTGGGAGGAGTCGGAGAGCCCGACGACGATGGGCGCGGTCATGACGCTCGATTCCGCCCCGGTGCCGCGCGGTGCGGCGGTGAGGTCTTCTCTCGAGCGTGCGCGGACGAACGGCGGAGGGATAGAGGCGAACGTCCCGGCTTCTGATCGCACCGTCCCGGCGGTTCCGGGACCTTCGGCACTACAGCCGCGCCTAAGCGGTGCCTAGCGTCGGTAGCAGGAGCGGCGGCACCAGCGCACACGCACGGTCGCGAGCCGTCTCCGCGATCACGGAGCAGGACGCATCATGACCCTCGCAGCCCCCGCACGCACCGATCACCAGATCCAGCTCGCTGTGCAGGACGAGTTGAACTGGACCCCGGACGTCGACGCCGCCACGATCGGAGTCGCCGTCGACCACGGCGCGGTCACCCTCTCGGGCGAGACCCCCACGTACCTCGAGCGCCTCCACGCCTGCACCGCGGCCCTCCGCGTGCACGGCGTGCGCACCCTCGTCGACGAGCTGACCGTCCACTCCGCCCGCTCCGCGTCGATCAGCGACGGCGACTTCGCCGAGAGCGTGCAGACCGCGCTCACGAGCGGACGCTTCATCCCCGAGACCGTGACCGCCGAGATCCACGGACGCTCCGTCGTCCTCGCCGGAGAAGTGCACTGGGACTTCGAGCGTCAGAGCGCCCGCGACGCGCTCGCCCACGTCCCCGGCATCAAGGACGTCCTGTCGATGATCACCCTGCGCGCACGACCCAGCGCGGCCGACGCCCTGATCCGGATCAGCGACGCGCTCGTGCGCGACGCGACGGTCGACGCCGGACGAGTCACCGCGCACCTCGACGGCACGCGCCTCGTTCTCAGCGGGACCGTCAGCAGCTGGCCCGAGCGTCGCGCCGCCGAGCGCGCCGCCTGGTCCTCGCCCAGCATCACGCACCTGCAGAACGACATCGTCGTCTCCTCCTACTGAAGCGGGACCCTCTCCCTCCTTCCCCCCGACACGTGAATCGAGACCTCATGAGAGCCGCACGCTTCCACGGCCCGCACGACATCCGCCTCGACGACGTCCCCGAGCCGGAGCTCCGCCCCGGGACCGTGGCGATCGACGTCGCCTGGTGCGGCATCTGCGGGACCGACCTGCACGAGTACCTCGAGGGTCCGATCTTCATCCCGCCCGCCGGGCACCCCCACCCGCTGACGCACGAGCAGGTGCCGGTCACGATGGGGCACGAGTTCAGCGGCACCATCACCGCCCTCGGCGACGGGGTGACCGACCTCGAGGTCGGCGCGAACGTCGTCGTCGAGCCGTACTTCGTCTGCGGGCACTGCGCTCCGTGCCTTGCCGGGCACTACAACCTCTGCACGAGCATGGGCTTCATCGGACTCGCGGGAGGCGGGGGCGGACTCAGCGAGACGGTCGTCGTCGACCGGCGCTGGGTGCATCCGATCGGCGGCATCCCGCTCGATCAGGCGGCACTGATCGAGCCCCTCGCGGTCGGGCACCACGCGTTCACCCGCAGCGGGGCCCAGCGCGGCGACACGGCGCTCATCGGCGGAGCGGGGCCGATCGGCCTCCTGCTCGCCGCGGTGCTCACAGCGGAAGGCGTCCGGGTGATCATCTCCGAGCCCGGTGCCGCCCGGCAGGCGATGGCCCGCGAGACCGGAGTGGCCGATGTCGTCATCGACCCGACGACCGAGGACCTCCTGGCCCGCGTGCACGAGCTCACCGACGGGATCGGCGTGGACGTCGCGTTCGAGTGCACGAGCGTCAACGCCGTCCTCGATCAGCTCATCGACGCCGTGAAGCCTGCGGGCGTGATCGTCAACGTCTCCATCTGGGGCAGCCGGGCGAGCATCGACATGCAGAAGCTGGTGCTGAAGGAGATCGATCTCCGCGGCACCATCGCCTACGTCGACGACCACCCCGCGACCATCGCCCTCGTCCAGTCCGGGAACGTCGACCTCGCCCCCTTCATCACCGCGCGCATCCCGCTGGAACGCCTGATCGACGGAGGCTTCGACACCCTCATCGACCGCAAGGAGACCGCGGTGAAGATCCTCGTGGCCCCGCACCTGAGCGACCCGCTCCGAAGAACCTCCTGAGGAGACCACCCTGACCGTCGAACACGCCGCCGCCTTCTCCGTCGACCCGGGCGGGACGGTGCTCATCCTGGGCGCCGACGCGCCCGCCGCGGATCCGGGTGACCTCGAACCCTGATCCGCGCTCACCCGGCCCGGGACCTTCGGCCCTACGACCGCGGGAGCCCGCCCCGTAGCGTCGATCGCAGGAACGGCGGCACGATCGCAGACACGCGATCGTGAGCCGTCTCCGCGATGCCCGGTGACGGGCGGAGAAGGAGCCGTCATGGCCGCCACACCCACGACCGCGGACCCGATCGTCTCGACCACCGCCATCGGCGGCGAGCTCGGGACCACGACCATCGACCAGGACGTCGTCGCGACCGTCGCCGGTCTCGCCGCGTCGGAGGTCACCGGCGTGCACGAGCTGGGCGGTGCCGCTACCCGCGTCCTCGGTGCCGTGCGCGGGGCACTCAACACCGTCAATCATCACCAGGGCGTCACCGTCGCCGTGACCGAGCAGACGGTCGGCATCGACGTCACCTTCACGGCCGAGTACCCGATGAGCCTGCAGAAGGTCGCGTCCGACGTCCGTTCCGCGATCATCCTCGCGGTCGAGACCATCGTCGGCCTCGAGGTCACTGCGGTGAACGTGCGGATCAACGACATCGTCCTCCCCCGCGAGGAGACGACCGAGACCGCCGTCTGACCCGAATCGAACGGCGCACCACTGCGCCCTCCCAGGCCCTACCGCGGACTGGGAGGGCGCAGTTCTGTCTGCAGGACGGCCGCCTGGGTGCGCCGCTCGAGGCCGAGCTTGCTCAGGACGCTGGAGACGTAGTTCTTGATCGTCTTCTCGGCGAGGGAGAGCTCGACGCCGATCTGCCGGTTGGTCATGCCGTCGGCGATCAGCGCGAGGATCCGCCGTTCGCGCTCGGTGAGCCCGGCGAGGCGCGGGTCGACCGCGTGCTCTCCGCGCAGGCGAGCGGTGACCGCGGCGACGATCGCCGGTTCGAGGAGGATGTCACCGGCGGCGGCGGCCCGGACGGCGTCGATGAGCCCTTTCCCGCGGATGTCCTTGAGCACATAGCCGGAGGCGCCGGCGATGACAGCCGCGTAGAGGGCCTTGTCGTCGTCGTAGGCGGTGAGGATCAGACAGCGGACGCGCGGATCCCGGGAGCGCACATCGCGGCACACGTCGATGCCGCTGCCGTCGGGGAGGCGCACGTCGAGCACGGCGACGTCGGGGCGCAGCGCGAGGATCTCGCGGAGCCCCGCTGCGGCGGTGCCGGCCTGACCGACGATCTCGAGGTCGGGCTCGGACCCGAGCAGCTCCGCGAGACCCCGCCGGACGATCTCGTGGTCGTCGAGGAGGAAGACGCGGGTCATGACTGCTCCGAGGGGATCGTCGGGAGGAACGGGACGCTCCAGCGCACGCGGGTGTCGCCGGGGACGCTGGTGATCGTGAACGAGCCTCCTCGAGCCCGAGCGCGCTGCTCGAGGTTCGCGAGACCGCTGCGCCGGCCGCCCTCCCTGAATCCGCCACCGTCATCGCTGAGCTCGAGGACGACGGCGCCGTCGGCGACGGTCAGGTGCAGAGTGACGACGGTCGCCTCCGCGTGCCGGGCGATGTTGGTGAGGGCCTCGCGGGCGACCGCGAGGACGTCGTCCGCGAGGTCGTCGACGACGAGGAGATCGACGGCGCCGGCGAAGCTGATGTTCGGGGTGCGCACGAGAACAGGCGCGAGCTCGTTGGCGAGGTCGAGGATCCGGTGACGGACGGTCCCGCTGCCGTCGTGGTTCGCGGTCAGGGCGAACACGACCGTCCGGATGTGGGAGATGCTCTCGTCCAGACTCGCGACCGCGCGCTCGATCCTCGTCGCGGCCCGTCCCGGCGGCAGCGCCCCGGCGGCCTGATGCAGGTCGAGGCCTGTGGCGAACAGCTCCTGGATGACGTGGTCGTGCAGGTCGCGGGCGATGCGCCCGCGGTCCTCGAGCAGCGCCATCCGCTGCTGATCGGCTCGTGCGGCCGAGAGCTCCATCGCGACGCTGACGTAGGCCGCGAAGTCGGACGCCATCTCGACGTCGGCGGTGGTGAAGAGCGGACGCCCGGGCCGGCGCGTCACGACGAGCACACCCAGCGCCCGGGAGGCGGCGATCAGGGGGACGGCGAGGACCGGGCCGCCCGACGTGGGCGTGCCGCCGTTCGTCGCCGTCATGATCCGATCGAGCACCCGTGGTTGGCCGCCGGCGAGGACGCTCCCCGAGATCGAGTCGCGCGCGTCGATCATCCGGCCCTCGAACGCCTCGGCCCCCACCCCCCGGGCGACACCGATGCGCAGCTGCTCGGGGTCCTCGGTCGGGAAGACGACGCCGACGAGATCCGCGCCGGCGAGATCGAGGATGCGCGTGGCGACGAGGCCGATGACGTCGTCGTCGTCAGGGGCGAGGATCGCCGAGGTCATCTCGGCCGCTGCTTGCGCCCACCGTTGGCGGAGGCGCGTCTCGGCGTAGAGGCGGGCGTTGTCGATGGCGACGCCCGCGGTCGCCGCGAGCGCGATGACGAGGTGCTCGTCGTTCGAGGTGAAGGCGCCCGCGCGGGAATCAGTGAGATAGAGGTTGCCGAACACCTGATCGCGCACGCGGATCGGGACGCCGAGGAACGACTTCATCGGCGGGTGCCGGGCGGGGAAGCCGACGGCTCGGGAGTCGACGGTCAGGTCGGGGACGCGGATCGGGTGCGGATCGCCGATGAGCGCGCCGAGCAGGCCGTGGCCCTCCGGGAGGTGACCGATCGAGGCGACCAGGTCGGGCTCCATCCCGACGTGGAGGAACTCCTCCAGTGACCCATCACTCCCGATCACGCCGATGGCGCCGTACCGGGCGTCGACGAGTTCGACGGCGGCATCGACGATGCGGCGCAGCACGGCCGGGAGGTCGATGTCCTCGACGACGGCGCGATTGGCGCGCAGGAGCGCTCGCAGGCGGCCTTGCACGCCGTCCTGGTAGGGACCGTCGACGCGGTCCTCGCCTGACGACGGGTCGAGATGGGGCATGCGTGCTCCGCTCCGCCGTCGGTCGGCTGACCCAGCACTCCATGATCGCCTGCGCCCCCTCACCGGGGGAATCGTTTCCCGAGAAGTGACCACCTCGTTCGCGGTATCGGGGTGAACGAGGGCTCTTCCGGGTATCGGGACGTTCGGCCCTGGGGACGGGCCCACGCCTCGATCAGGCTCGGGTGAGGAGGTGACGTGATGCCTGATCCGGTCGTGGTCGGAGTCGACGGCTCGGGTCCCAGCGACGCGGCGACGCGCTGGGCGATCGAGCGAGCCGCGCGTCTCAACCTCGATCTCGCGTTCCTGCACGCATCGGGTCGCGACGGTGATGGCGACGACGCCTCCCGCTCCGTCCTCGACCGTGCCGTCATGAGCGCTCGCTCGCAGGCGGGCATCGGGCGGGTGCGCGGGCTGATGGTCCTCGGCGACGCGATGGAGCAGCTGATCGCCGCGTCCGCCGAGGCGGCGATCGTCGTCGTCGGCAGCCACAAGACCGGATTCCTCCGCGGCCGTGTGTTCGGCTCGCGGAGCCTGCGACTCGTGGCAGGAGCGCTCTGCCCGGTGGCGATCATCCCGGAGGCCTCCGGCCGGACGCGGCGCGGCGTCGCCGTCGGTGTCGCCGACAGCTCGGCGGGGTATCGCGCTGTGCGGTTCGCCGCGACGGAGGCCGCCGCCCTCGGGGAGGAGCTGACCCTGATCCACGGAGACGTCAGCACTCCCCTCGGCGGCGCCGACCGCGACGTCGACGTGGTCAGCGCGTCCGATCGCCTTCTCGCGGCCGCGCGCCGGCTGGCGATCGAGACAGCGCCGGGGCTGGCCGTCCATGTGCGGGGACTCCGACGCCCCGCGGCCGTCGCTCTCGCGGACGCCGCCCCCACCAGTCTCCTGCTCGTCCTCGCAGCGTCGAGCGGGCGGAGCGGAGCAGCCGTGGGACGGACGACTCACGACGTCCTGATGAACCTGGCCGGCCCCGCAGTGTTCGTCCCGGCCTGAGGGTCGGGGATCGAGGAAGGGCCGGGCGATGACCGCCCGGCCCTTCCCCCCTGCGCGACCTACTGGAGCGCGGCAGCCCGCTCAGCCGCCTCGTGACCGTGCGGGTGGACATCGACGCGGTGGTACGTCGCGCCCTGCGGGCCGCTCCCTGTCCAACTCCACTCGGCGACGGCCGGGATGTCGACGCCGTGCTCGCGCGTGTACGCCCGGGCCTCGAGTCGCGCGTCCTGCATCCGCTGCCGGAAGCCCGCCTCGCGGGCCGCTAACCCGGGTACCCGGTCGAGCACGTCGAGGACGAGCCGGTACCGGTCGAGGTCGTTCAGCATCACCATGTCGAACGGAGTGGTCGTGGTCCCTTCCTCGATGAAGCCCCGCACGTGCAGGTTCGCGTGCCCGTGCCGGCGGTAGGTGAGCCGGTGGATCAGCCACGGATAGCCGTGGTACGCGAAGATCACGGGCTTGTCGGTGGTGAAGACGGCGTCGTAGTCCGCGTCGCTGAGCCCGTGCGGATGCTCACCCTCGCTCTGCAGGCGCATCAGGTCGACGACGTTGACGACCCGCACCTTCAGCGTCGGCACCTCGGCGCGCAGCAGGGCCGCGGCGGCGAGGACCTCGAGGGTGGGGACGTCGCCGGCGCAGGCGAGGACCACGTCGGGCTCCTCCCCCGCGATCTCCGACCCGGCCCAGCCGAAGACACCGAGGCCGCGGGTGCAGTGCTCGATCGCCTGCGGCATCGAGAGCCAGTTCGCCTCCTGCTGCTTCCCGGCGACCACCACGTTGATGTAGTCGACGGAACGGAGGCAGTGGTCGTAGGTCGAGAGCAGGGTGTTCGCGTCGAACGGCAGGTAGACCCGCACGATGTCGGCCTTCTTGTTCATCACGTGGTCGATGAAGCCGGGGTCCTGGTGCGAGGTGCCGTTGTGGTCCTGCCGCCAGACGTGGGAGCTGAGCAGGTAGTTCAGCGACGAGACGGGCCGGCGCCAGGCGATCGCGCGAGACGACTTCAGCCACTTCGCGTGCTGATTGACCATCGAGTCGACGATGTGCACGAACGCCTCGTAGGAGTTGATCAGCCCGTGCCGGCCGGTGAGGAGGTAGCCCTCGAGCCAGCCCTGGCACTGGTGCTCGCTGAGCATCTCGACGACGCGGCCGGAGCGCGCGAGGTGGTTGTCCCTGTCGGCGACGCGCACCTGGGCGTCCCACTGCTTGTCGGTGACCTCGAACACGGCCTGCAGCCGGTTCGACGCGGTCTCGTCCGGTCCGAAGATGCGGAAGTCGTGCGGGTTCGCGACGATGACGTCGCGCAGCCAGGTGCCGAGGACGGTCGTCGCCGAGCTGGTCGTCGCTCCGGGCGAGGGCACGTCGACGGCGTAATCGCGGAAATCCGGGAGCCGGAGCGGCCGGCGCAGCAGTCCGCCATTCGCGACGGGGTTCGCGCTCATCCGGCGCGCGCCGTCCGGCGCGAGCGCGGTGACGGGGGGTACGGGTGCGCCGGCCTCGTCGAACAGCTCCTCGGGGCGGTAGGAGCGCATCCACTGCTCGAGCACCGCGATGTGCTCGAAGTTGTCGCGCACGTTCGCGAGGGGCACCTGGTGCGAGCGCCAGCTGTTCTCGGCGGGCAGGCCGTCGATGAACGCGGGGCAGGTCCAGCCCTTCGGGGTGCGGAGGATGATCATCGGCCACGCGGGCCGCCCGTCGAGCCTGCCGGAGAGCGCGTCCGCCTTGATCTCGGCGATCTGATTCAGCGCCAGATCCATAGCGGTGGCGAGGCGGCGGTGGACCGCGCGCGGATCCTCACCGTCGAAGCCTCCCGACACGAGGTACGGCGTGTGCCCGTAGCCGCGCATCAGCTGCTCGAGCTCGCGTTCGGGGATGCGGGCGAGGACGGTCGGGTTGGCGATCTTGTAGCCGTTGAGGTGCAGGATCGGCAGGACGACGCCGTCGTGCAGCGGGTCGACGAACTTGTTCCCGTGCCAGCTCGTCGCCAGCGGACCGGTCTCGGCCTCGCCGTCGCCGACGACAGCCGCGACGAGCAGGTCCGGGTTGTCGAAGACGGCGCCGTAGGCGTGCGAGAGCGAGTAGCCGAGCTCGCCGCCCTCGTGGATCGACCCCGGCGTCTCCGGTGCCACATGGCTAGGGATCCCGCCGGGGAACGAGAACTGCCGGAACAGCCTCCGCATCCCGTCGACGCTGCGGTCGATGTCGTCGTAGACCTCGCTGTAGGTGCCGTCGAGATAGGTGTTCGCGACCATCCCCGGGCCGCCGTGGCCAGGACCGGTGACGAAGATCACGTTCAGATCGCGGTCGCGGATGACGCGATTGAGGTGCGCGTAGACGAAGTTCAGCCCCGGAGTCGTCCCCCAGTGCCCGAGCAGGCGCGCCTTGATGTGAGCGGCGGCGAGAGGTTCGCGCAGGAGCGGGTTGTCGAGGAGGTAGATCTGCCCGATCGACAGATAATTCGCGGCGCGCCACCAGGCGTCCAGCTCGTCGAGGGACCGGTCCGAGAGGACCTGCGGTGCCCGTGACTGCCATCGGGCCGGTGGGGCGGTCTCGAGGAGGTCGAGGATGCTCATGCGGAGACCACCTCGTGCTGATCGCGGGTGGCGGCATCGAGAGGTCGCGCATCCGGGTGGCCGATCACGATGAGGGGCGTGTCGAGGTTGAGGATCAGGTCGCGGCTCACGGAACCGAGCACCAGTCGGCGCCAGCCCGAGAGTCCGCGGGTGCCGATGACGATCGTCGCCGCCTTCGGCGACAGATGGGCGAGGGCAAGCGCCGGATCGCCGCCGACCAGGTGCGTCTCGATGCGCACGTCGAAACCGCTCCCCAGAGCGACTCGCTCCGCAGCGTCGAGGATCGAGCGGTGGTCGGCCTCGAGCGAGCGGATGAACTCGCCGTCGAGGAGGAAGGTGCTGTCGTAGAGGGCAGGCTCGGTCCACGCGTGCACCAGGTGCAGCGTCTGCCCGCGTCGCGCCGCCTCTGCCGCGGCGACGACGATCGCCGCGTTCGACGCTGCCGAGCCGTCGACGCCGACCGCGACGCCGGTCAGCGCCGGGTCCAGAGTCTGCGGCACGATCGCGAACGGCCCGTGAGCCAGCGCGGGCAGATGAGCGCCGACCGAGAGCCCGAATCGCAACCGCGGGCCCTCGCGATCCTCCGTCCCCACGACCAGGAGGGTGTCGGGTCGCGTCAGCGCGGCAAGGGTGTGCAGAACGAAGCCGCGGACGACCCGGCCGTGCAGGGCGACATCGGGAGCGGCGCCGCTGACCTGCTCGAGCATCCGCGAGAGCTCCCGATCGTCCAGCGCGACCGCCTCGGCGGCGGCGACCGAATCGGGGACGCTCGCGGACTCGTCGGCGATCATGACCACCTCGACGCTCCCGGACGTCTCACGGATCAGAGCCCACTCGACCGCGGATCGGGAGGGGGCGTCACCGCCCCAGGCGACGACGGTGCGGGTCGGTGCCTGAGGCCGGGCGGGCGCTTCGACGATCGGCTTCGGCTTCGGCTTCGGAGCGGGGCTGTGCCGACCGACGATGACGGTGGGAACGGCCAGGTTCACGAGGACGTCGTGGCCGACGGAGCCGATCAGCATCCGCTCGAGGCGGGAGACGCCTCCGTCACCGACCACGAGAAGCGCGCGACCGGAGGCTGCGTCGAGCAGAGATCGGGCCGCGACCCCGTCGACCTCGACGCCCTCGACCACCAGCCCGGGGTGCAGCCGGCGCGCCTCGGCGACGGCGTCCGCGAGGACCTCGGCGTGCTGAGCCGTGATGTCCCCGAGGAGCGTCTCGGGCGGGACGCCGTCGTTCCAGAGGAACGGCGTGCGCCAGGCGTGCAGAACGTGCAGCGTCTGCTGCGTGCGCGCCGCCCAGGAGGCGGCGAACGCGAGTGCGGCGCGGGCGTCGTCGGAGTCGTCGATCCCGACGAGCACCCCGGATCCGTCGCCCGCCGCGTCCTCGGTGATGATCGCGACGGGGCCGGCGGCTCTCCCGGCGAGTCGGGCGCCGATGCTCCAGCCGCCGCGGAGTGGGAGGAGGGTGCGTCGGCGGTCGCCGACGACGAGCAGCGTGCCGGGGCCGGAGAGGCGGGCGAGCTGCTCTACCGGATGACCGGTCAGCACGCGGGTGTGCACCACGGCGCCGGGGTTCGCTCGCTCCGCGTCGGCGGCCGCGGTCTCGACCGAGACGGCTCCGCCCGCGCGCGGATCGGCGCTGAGATCGTTGCCGCTGTACCGGTCGAGACCGTCGACGACCTCGACGAGGAGGATCGACTCGGCCTTCTGCGCCAGTGCCCACTCGAGTGCGCGTCGCGCCGAAGCGGACCCGTCCCATCCGACGACGAGCTGTGCATTCATCAGGCATCCCTTGCTGGCAGCCGGGTCCGGCTCCCTCCAGACTCGCCCGAGCCGGACCGTGCGGACAGGGTCGAACGTCCCGGGCTCCGCGACAGGAGACGCGGGCGCTCGCCTCATCGCTCGTTCCTGCACACGATCCACCTCGGGACAGTCGTCCTCCAGCTCGTCCTGCTGTTCCTCGTCCTCGGCGCCTGGCCGGTCACAGCACCGCCGGGAGCGCCCCCTCGTCGAGGCGACGCAGGATCCCCCGCATCTCCTCCAGCAGGAGCGCCTGCTCGCGGTTGATCTCGAGCAGCACCTCGATGTCAGCCCTCGCGGTCACGTCGGTCTCGAAATCGTGCTGGGAGAGCGCCGCGGCGATACCGTCCTGACGCTTCGCCGCGATCAGCAGGATCGCCCCCTGCAGTCCCGCGAGCATGCTCAGGAACAGGTTCAGGAGGATGAACGGGTACTCGTCCCACCCCGCCGCGAACGAGTTGACGATCGCCCACACGAGCATGAACGCGACGAAACCGAAGACGAACCGCCAGCTGCCCATCGAGTTGCGCAGCACATCCGCCGCCCGTTCGCCGAAGGTCAGCGACCGACTGTGCTTCTGGTGCCAGGTGAAGGGAAGGGGCGTGCGATGCGGGCTCGTCATCGGGCGAGCGTACGTCGCCGGATCAGGATCGCGGAGCGTGCGGCGGAAGGGGACCAACGGCCCTACTCCCGCCCGCTGAACAGAGCGCAGAGTGGAGACGGAGGCCCTCGCCGCCACTCATCGGAAGGCACCCCGTGCGCGCGCTCGTCGTCTACGAATCCCAGTTCGGAACCACCCACCTCATCGCCGAAGCGATCGGCCGTGGCCTCGCCGAGACACTCGACGTCGAGGTCGTCGACGTCAACGCCGCACTCCGCCTGGAGGGCGTCGACCTGCTCGTCGTCGGGGGACCGACGCGTGGTCATGGGATCTCCTCAGTCCGCACTCGGGCGGAGGCACCCAAGTGGACGATGAACGCCCGCCTCGACAGCGATGCAGGAGGTATCGGCGTCCGCGAACGGCTCCACGTGCCTCCCCCGTTCACCGCACTGGCCGCCTCCTTCGGTACCCGCACCGGCATCCCGCACATCCTCAGCGGCGCCGCCTCCGATCACGTCGAGCGACGCCCCGCCGGTCACGGGCTCCGCTCCCTCACTGCTCCCATGAGCTTCCTCGTCGAGACCGGCGACGACCTCGAACACACCGCGCTCGACCGCGCCCGCGCCGCCATCGTCGGACACACTGCCCTGGTGACGTCCGCAGTCGACGCGCTCCCAGCGACATGACCCGCGACAGACCGAGGACATCGTCATGACCACACTCGTCGCCTGGGCCGGCACCACCGCCGCCCTCGCCGCACTCGACTGGGCGATCACCCGCGAGTACCTCCTCGATCGCCATGTCGTCCTCTGCCATGTCACCGCTCCCTCCGACACGCGCCCGATCCCGCACTCGGCCCTCGACGACCTCGCCGCGGCACTCCAACGCGATCGCACGGGGATCCGCTTCACTGCCGAGCTTCTGCGTGGCGACCCCGTCGAGCAACTCGAACGCCGCTGCCAGGACGGCACCCTCCTCGTCGTCGGCACCGACACCCGCAACGAGCATCCTCGCCGCTTCGAGCGCTCGCTCGGCATGGTGCTGACTCGACGCGGCGCGATCGCCGTCGTCATCGTGCCGATCGACGCCAGCCACGGTGCCCCCGGAATCGTCATCGGGTACAACGGATCAGCCGCCGCAGTGGCCGCCTTGGCCTTCGCCGCAGACGAAGCCGACCGTCGGTCCGAGCCCCTCGTCATCGTGCAGAGCTGGCGGTTCCGCCCGATCGAGGAGGACGGCGCCGACTGCCCCGCCACCCGCATCGACCAGAAGATCGACAGCCTCCGGCTCGACATCGCCGACGTCGTCGCGTCCGTGCGCACAGAGCATCCCGCACTCGCCGTCGACCTCCGGTTCGCGCACGGCGAGACCGTCCAGAGCCTCCTCGCTGCAGCCGGCGGCACCAGCCTCCTCGTCCTCGGCACCGATGACCCCTCCCGCACCAGCACGCACGAGAGCACCGACCACGCTGTGGTGATGCGGATGCATACCGCACTCGCCGTCATCCCTCCGGGCTTCGCCGAGCTCATCGCTCACGACGATTCGTCGCTCGAGGTGGCTCGCTCGTGGCAAGCGCCTCTGCCGTGACGCTCGTCAGCGACCCCACGCGACCGTCACCTCGCGCTGACGGCCGCTCCCGTGACGAGAGCGCCGGCCCGTCGACCTTCCGGCCAGCGCCGAGCCGTCGGACCTCGGATCAGACGACACTGGAGGCGCCCAGCAGCGACCCGATGGCGGGCGTCGCCGCGCGATCGAGCGCATCACCGACCCGATGTCTTCGGCGGGTCCGATCTCGATGTCGAGGAGCGCGGCGAGAGCATCGCGCCCGGTCGACTCGGACGCCCCTGACGGGCTGTCGCGGCCCTGGGGACTCCGATCCCGGCGCAACCTGCGAGTTCCGCGCACGGAAGCCCGAGAGCCGGATGGTTCACTGGACGGATGACCGATCGTGACGCCCGCATCGCCGATTTCGCCGAGTTCCTGACGGCCTCCCCCTCCTCCTTCCACGCCGCCGCCGAGACCGCGCGGCGACTCGACGCCGCAGGGTTCACCGGCCTGGACGAGACCCGGGCGTGGCCCGCCGAGCCCGGCCGGTACTACGTCGTGCGCGACGGCGCGATCATCGCGTGGCACGTCCCGGCCACCGCCGATGCCGTGACGCCGTTCCGGATCCTGGGCGCGCACACCGACTCCCCCGGCTTCACCCTCAAGCCGCGGCCGACGATCGGGTCGGAGGGCTGGCTGCAGGCCGGCGTCGAGATCTACGGCGGGCCGCTGCTCAACTCCTGGCTCGACCGGGAGCTCGAGCTGGCGGGCCGCGTGGTGACGCACGACGGGCGAGAGCTGCTCCTGCGCACCGGGCCGTTCCTCCGGATCCCCCAGCTCGCGATCCACCTGGACCGCGAGCAGAACGAGGGCCTGACCCTCGACCGGCAGAAGCACACCGTGCCGGTGTTCGGCCTCGGCGACTCCTCCGAGGTCGATCTGCTCGACCTCCTCGCCGCCGAGGCGGGCCTCACCGACGCGTCCGACATCGCCGGTTACGACCTCGTCACCTGCGACACCCAGCCGCCCCGGCGCTTCGGCCTCGACGACGCGCTGTTCGCGGCCGGGCGGATGGACGACCTCAGCTCCGTCCACGCCGGCCTCGTCGCCCTGCTCGCGGCGAGCGCCGCCTCCGCCCCGCCGCGCCACATCAGCGTGCTCGCCGCCTTCGACCACGAGGAGCTCGGGTCCGCCAGCCGCTCCGGAGCCAGCGGCCCGTTCCTCGAGGACGTGCTGAACCGCGTCTCGGCCTCCCTCGGCGCCGGAGTCGAGGAGCGGGCGCGCGCGATCGCCGCGTCCTGGTGCCTCTCGGCCGACGCGGGCCACTCCGTGCACCCGAACCGCGCCGACCGGCACGACCCGGTGAACCACCCCGTCGCGGGCGGAGGTCCCCTGCTCAAGATCAACGCCTCGCAGCGCTACGCGACGGATGCGCGGGGCACCGCGCTCTGGGCGGCCGTCTGCGCGCAGGCCGGCGTCGAGTACCAGGAGTTCGTCTCGAACAACTCGGTCCCGTGCGGCTCGACGATCGGGCCCCTCACCGCGACCCGCCTCGGCATCGCCACCGTCGACGTGGGCGTTCCGCTGCTCTCGATGCACTCGGCCCGCGAGCTCGCGCACGTCGACGACCTCGTCGCACTCGCCCGCGCGATCGAGGCGTTCTTCACCCCGGAGGCGTGACCCCGGCCGCCGGGAATCCTGCTCCGCGCCGCGCGGTTGTCCCCGGCATGTCCTCGCGCCTGCTCATCGTCCACGGCTACCGCGCCTCGGTCCGCGCCCACTGGTTCCCGTGGCTCGAGCGCGAGGCCGAGGCGCTCGGCGCGGCGGTCACGCGCGTCGTCCTGCCCGACGCGATGGCTCCGGATGCGGCCGCCTGGCGCTCGAGCGTCGCGGAGGCTCTGGGATCCGCCCGCGGACCGGGCCGCCTCGTCGTGGTCGCGCACAGTCTCGGCTGCATCACCGCCCTCCGCGCGATCGCCGCCACCGGCACGCACGTCGACGGCGCCGTGCTGGTGTCGGGATTCGTGGAGCACCTCCCGGCCCTGCCGGCGCTCGACGGCTTCCTCGGCGAGGAGCCGGCCTCCGTGGTCGCCGAGGCGGCCCCGCATCTGGGCGCCGTGCACGTCGTCCGCTCCGACGACGACCCGTTCGTGCCCGCCTCCGCGACGGACTCCCTGGCCTCCGCGCTCGGCGCTCCGGTGGACGTCGTCCCCGGCGGCCGCCACTTCCTCGCGTCCGAGGGCTTCACCGAGCTGCCGGTGGTCGGCCGGCTCGTGCGCACACTCCTCTGACACGCCCCTCCCGCTGGTCGAGCAGCCCCGCGATTCCTGCTGGTCGAGTAGCCCCGCAGGGGCGTATCGAGACCCCCCCCGACTCAGGCCCCGCGGATCTCGATACGCCCGCCAGCGGGCTACTCGATCAGCAGAGCGCGCCCGCACCCGAGCTGCGCCTCCCTGCTGGTCGAGCAGCCGGGGCGTACCGAGACCCGCCACCACCCGGCGCCCGCCCGTCAGAACCGCGCAGCCACCTCGTACAGCACCTCGTCGTCGCCCGCGTAGATCCCCTCGGCGCGCGGCCAGTGCGAGATCACGTCGGTGAAACCGAGCTCCGCGGCGCGGCCGACCATCTCGTCGAACACGTCGACGCTCTCGAGCGAGAAGTGCGGTCCGGAGTCGAGGGACAGGTGCCGCTCGAGCGTCCCCGGATCGCGGCCCGCCGCCTCCAGTGCGTCGTCGAGGCGGCGGCCGAGGACGCCGACCGCGGCCCACCACTCCTCGCCCGAGGACGCCTCCGGCCCCGTCGTGACCCAGCCCTGGGCCCGCTCGGCCACGAGCGCGAGGCCCTTCGGACCGTTCGCCGCGAGCACGAACGGCACCCGCGGCCGCTGCACGGGCTCGCCCACCATGCGCGCCCCGCGCGCCGTGAACCACTCGCCGTCGAGGTCGATGCCGCCCGAGCCGGGCTCCTCGTGCCGGAGCAGCACGTCGAGCCCCGCGACGAACTCGACGTAGCGCTCGTGCCGCTCCCGCGGCGAGTACGGGGGCTGTCCGAGCACCGACGCGTCGAATCCCGTGCCGCCCGAGCCGATCCCGAGGACGAAGCGCCCGCCGGCGATGTCGTCGAGCGTCGCGATCTCCTTCGCGAACGGCACCGGGTGCCGGAAGTTCGGCGACGCGACGAAGGTGCCGAGCCGGATGGTCTCGGTGACGAGCGCCGCCCCGGTGAGGGTCGGCACCGTCGCGTGCCAGACCTGGTCGGCCAGCGAGCGCCACGAGAGGTGGTCGTACGTCCAGGCGTGATCGAAGCCGAGCCCCTCCGCCGACTGCCACTTCCGGCGGGCGGTGGACCAGGACTCCTGCGGGAGGATGACGATGCCGTGGCGCATCCTGCGAGTGTAGATCCGGGCCGAGTCAGCGCTCGAGCGGCGGGACGGGCGTCGCGAGGATGTCGTCCCACTCCTCCGCGCGCTCCCAGCGGAAGCCGTGCCGCTCGTACAGGCGGCGGGCGGGACTGAGCTTCAGCACGTCGATCCGGAACGGCAGCCCCGGGCGGGCCTCCGCCTCCATCATCCGCCGCAGCACCGCGGAGCCGATCCCCCGCCCCTGCACGGCGGTCGCGAGGTAGAAGTGCTCGATCCAGACGGCGTCGTCCTCGAGGCGGAAGGCGATGCAGCCGGAGTCGGTGCCGTCGACCGCGACGACGCAGGTGCGCTCGGGCGCGAAGCCGTCGAGGAACCGGTGCCGCACCCGATGCTCGTCGTACCGGTCGAGGCGCTCCAGATCCGGGCGCATCACGACGGCCCGCAGCTCCGCGATCCACTCCGCGTCACCGGCGACGGCGGGGCGCAGACTCCAGTCAGCGGCCACGGGGCTTCCGCGTGCGCCGCACGACGGCCTTCGCCGGACCGGGACGCGCGGGCTTCTTCTTCCCGCCGCCCGCCTTCTCGGCCTTCTCCCGTGCCTCGCGGGCCTTCGCCTTCGCCGCCTTCGCGCGCGACTCCACCTTCGGCGTCGCCGCCGTGCCCCGCGTCGTGTTGGCGCTGCGGCCGCGCACCACGCCGATGAAGTCCTCGACGTCGTCCGTCTTCTCCTCCGCGACCCAGGCCAGGCGCACGGACGTCGGAGCGACTCCCGTCACCGGCACTGCGCGCACGTCCTTCCGGCTGTGCACGCGGGCGATCGCCTGCGGCACGATCAGCACGCCCACTCCCGCTGCGACCTGCTCGACGGCGTCGTCGAGGCCGGCCATCCGCGGCAGGGGACGTCGCGAGCCGTCGGCGATCTCCACCGCGACGGCCGCCCACTCCTGCACGGCCGACGGCTCCTGCAGCAGGTGCTCGTCGGCGAGATCGGCGACGTCGACCGACTCCGCGTCGGCGAAGGCGTGCTCTCGGCCGAGCACCACGACGGGCTGCTCGTCGTAGAGGTGGATGGCGCTGAGGAGGGAGGCGTCGACGTCCCCGCGGACGAACGCGACCTGCGCGCGGCCGTCGAGCAGCGCGCGCGGCGTCTCGTCCTCGGCGAGCGCCAGCACCCGCAGCGGCAGGTCGGAGCGGCGATCGCCCCAGATGCGCGTCCACTTCGTCGGGGTGACGCCCGGCGCGAGAGCGACCGAGAACACCGGGCCGACGGGCTCGTCCGCATCGGGCAGGTCCGCACCCGGCTCGTCCCCTTCCGACCGTTCGACCGCAGCCTCGTCCAGGCGCTCCGTCCCGACGACGTCGGCGTCCTGCTGCGGGGTGTCCGGCTCGTCGCTCATCCGACCAGGGTAGGCGCTGTGCGCGCGACGGTAGGGTTGCCGCATGGCCAAGGCGACACAGACGATGAAGGCTGCGACCGCGGCGAAGAAGCTCCAGATCTTCCTGCCCGCGACCCCGGAGGAGTTCCAGGAGTCGGCGATCACGCGCGAGCAGTACGACGAGCTCGCCGCGAACCCGCCCGCGTGGCTCGTCGAGCTCCGCGAGAACGGGCCGCACCCCCGCCCCGTCATCGCCTCGCGGCTGAACGTCTCGATCTCGGGCCTCGCCCGCGGCGGCATCACCGACGCGCTCACGACCGACGAGATCCAGGCCCTCCTCGACGAGGTCCCCGAGTGGCTGCGCGTCGAGCAGAACCGCTACGCCGAGGTCCGCCGCGAGCAGGCCCGCCTGAAGTCCGAGCGCGCCGCCAAGGCCGCCGAGTAGCCTCCTCCCCTCTCTCGCATCGGTCGACGTCGACTCCCCTCCGTCTCCTGCGAGCGGCTGTCCGAAGGCCGGCAACGCGATGCGCGGCCGACGCCGGGAACCTCGACCCGCCCGTGTACGGAGGCTCCGACCTGGCGACGTCCGTCGACGACGGCGTCGCTGAGACCCGACCGAGGTCCGCCTCGCCGAGGCCGGGGTGGAGCGGTTCGTCCGGGCCCCGCCGAAGCACCTCCAGTGACGTCCGCCGCGGCGAGGGCCGGGGGTGTCACTTGCTGTCGGCGCGGCCGATCGGGTCGGTGCTGGTGCGGAACGCCTCGCGGGCGGTGGCCCAGCTGGTCGCGTCGACGTTCAGGGCGGAGCGGAGGTAGGCGGTGCTCATCCGCTGGATGACGGCGACCCGTTCCGGGTTCTCGTCGGTGGTCTCGGCGACCTCGTAGCCGACGATCCCGCCGAGGGCGTGCTCGGCGCCGAAGAAGGTCAGGAGGTCGGTGGCGCCGGGGCTGTGGGTGTAGGCGTCGGTGAACCAGTCGGGTCCACGGCTGGACATCTTCGACTGGTCGTGGTCGCCGGCGATCACCAGCGTCGGGGTGGTGAGTTCGCGGAACGAGGGGCGGATGAACGGGAAGTTCGCCTGTGCGAACGGGTGGAGGTCGTCGCCTCCGAGACCGGTGGCGGCGAGGAGGATGCCCGCGGTGATGCGGCTGTCGGACATGTCCTCACCGACCTGACCGTCCTCATCGAGAATCCGTGCGCCGAGGAGCGACTGGGCCGTCTGACCACCCCAGGAGTGCCCGGTGGCGGCGATGCGGCCGCGGTCGAGGCGGCCGGCGAGGCCGGGGACAGCGGCTTCGATGGTGTCGAGCTGATCGAGGATGCGGGTGAGGTCGGCGATCCGCTCGGTCCAGATGGTGGGGAAGACGGGGTGGTCGAACCCGAATCCGTTCCGGCGGGAGTCCAGGTGCGTGGGCTGGATGACGACGAAGCCCCGCGACGCCCAGAAGGCAGTGAGGGGAGCGTAGCCGTCGAGGTTCCACCCGTTGCCGTGGGAGAACACGACGACGGGGAGGTTCGTGCCGGTCGCGGGTGCCGACACGCGGACGTCCAGCGGCACGGGGCGATCCGGGGCGAGCAGTCCGACAGGCGCGACGGACACGACCGGGCTGCCGGCGCCGATGATGTCGTCCAGCGCGGAGACGAGTGCTGAGGGCATGGGAGTTCCTTCCGAGGGAGCCGCACTGCGATACTGGTTATCGGAGCGCTGCTCCGCAACATTACGGAGCACCGCTCCGTAATGCAAGCGAGCGGTCCCACGAACGCGGAGGAATCCATGCCCGACACTCGGAACGACGACCAGAAGGCTGTGCGGTCGGTCGGTCGTCCCCGTCGGAGTCAGCAGGCCCTGCTGGATGCGGCCGCGGCGGTGTTCGTGGAGTCCGGCGTCGACGCCCCGGTACGCGAGATCGCGGCGAGAGCCGGTGTCGGGATGGGCACCGTCTACCGCCACTTCCCGACTCGGCCCGAGCTGGTCGTCGCGGTCTACCGTCACCAGGTCGAGGCGTGCGCGGAGGCCGGGCCGCGGCTCCTCTCGGAGAGCGCGACCCCGGAGGCAGCGCTGCGCGAGTGGATGGCACTGTTCGTGGACTTCCTGGTGACGAAGCACGGTCTCGCCGGGGCGCTCCAGGGCGACGGCGCCGGATCGGATGCTCTGCACGCGTACTTCGTCGACCGCCTCGTGCCCGTCTGCGGGTCTCTCCTCGACGCGGCCCGGGCAGATCGAGGTTCTCCCTCTCGGGAATCGGTTCTGAACGGGTACAGCCTCTTGAAGGGTGTCGGGAACCTCTGCATCGGAGCCGCGGGCGACTCAGACTACGACGCCGATCGACTGGTGCAGGCTCTCGTGTCCGGCGCGCTCGCTCCCAGCCGGCCGCCCGTCGTGGGCGTCCAGTAGCGCACCCCTGGCCGGCAGGCCTTCGGCCCGACTGACGAGGCGCGACCGCACGACGAACCGCAGCGCCCTGCCGCCCGCCTCATCGGTGGAGACCCTCGGTCCAGCCACCCGGAAGCGAAGCCGTGAGCGCGTGCACTCGTGTACCGGAGTGGCATCTCGCGGAGTGTCCCCCTACTGAGTCGAGAACGCCGCATCGAACGACGCCGTCGGCGTCTTCCAGAGCAGCGAGCGGATGAACCCCACGGCCTCCGCCGCTCCGTGCAGACGGTCCATCCCCGCGTCCTCCCACTCGATCGAGATCGGGCCGGAGTAGCCGATCGCCTCGAGCGCGCGGAACGCGTCCTCCCACGGCACGTCGCCGTGTCCGGTCGAGACGAAGTCCCAGCCGCGCCGCGGGTCGCCCCACGGCAGATGGGAGCCGAGCACGCCGGCCCGGCCGTTCTGCGGGCGCATCCGCGTGTCCTTGCAGTCCACGTGGTGGATCCGGTCCTTGAAGTCCCAGAGGAACCCGACCGGGTCGATGTTCTGCCACATCATGTGCGACGGGTCCCAGTTGAACCCGAAGGCCTTCCGGTGGTCGATCGCCTCGAGCGTCCGCACGCTCGACCAGTAGTCGTAGGCGATCTCGGACGGGTGCACCTCGTGCGCGAACACGACGCCCTGGGCGTCGAACTCGTCGAGGATCGGGTTCCAGCGGGTCGCGAAGTCCTCGTAGCCCTCCTCGATCACCGAGGCGGGCACCGGCGGGAACTGCGCGACGTAGGGCCAGATCTTCGACCCGGTGAAGCCGACGACCACGTCGACGCCGAGCTTCCGGGCCACGCGGGCCGAGCGCTTCATGTCCTCGGCCGCCCGCTGCCGGACGCCCTCGGCGTCGCCGTCGCCCCAGGTGTAGTCGCGCACGAGCGCCTTGTGGCGGAAGTCGATCGGGTCGTCGCAGACGGCCTGCCCGGTGAGGTGGTTCGAGATCGCGAAGACCTCGAGCCCGTGGCGGTCCAGGATCTCGAGCCGCGACGCGGCGTACGAGTCGTCCTCGTCGGCGCGCTGGAGGTCGAGGTGATCTCCCGACGCCGCGATCTCGAGGCCGTCGTAGCCCCACTCGGACGCCAGGCGCGCCACCTCCTCGAAGGGCAGGTCCGCCCACTGGCCGGTGAACAGGGTCACCGGGTGCGTGGCGGCGTAGGTCTTCTCGCTCATGGCGCTGTCTCCTTCGACAGGGGTGTCAGAGCGCGCCGGGCACGGTGACCCAGGCGCCGGAGTCGGCCGCGTCGAGCACGGCCTGGGTGATGCGGGCGGCGCGGAGTCCGTCGTCGAACGTCGGCAGACCCTCGACTTCGGCTCCGGCGATCGCCGCGTAGGTGTCGCGGGCGAACGCAGTGAACGCGTCCTGGTAGCCCATCGGATGCCCGCTGGGCACGATCGAGAGGCGGGCCGCATCCGGTGCGAGGATCGCGCCGTCGCGCGGCACGAGCACCGCGCTGTCGCGGCGCCCGACCCAGAGCGTCTCGGGCAGCTCCTGCTCGAAGCGCAGCGACTCCTCGAGCCCCGACACCTCCAGCACGAGCTCGTTGCGGTGCCCGGCCGTGACCTGCGAGACCAGGAGGGTGCCGACGGCGCCGCCCGCCAGACGGACGATCGCTCCGGCCACGTCCTCGGTCTCGACCGCGCGGCCGCCCCGCTCGGCGTGGATCGTGCTCGTGATCGCCGCGAGCGACTCGATCCGCTCGCCCGACACGAATTCGAGCAGGTCGACCAGGTGCGAGCCGATGTCGCCGAAGGCGCGCGAGCGCCCGCCGGCGGCCGGATCCACACGCCAGTCGTCGTCGGACGCGCCCAGCAGCCAGTCCTGCAGGTAGCTGCCGCGCACCGTGACCAGCCGACCGGTCTCGCCCGCGGCGACCCGGGCGCGCGCCTCGCGCACCATCGGGTGGAACCGGTAGGCGAACGGCACGGCGGCGACGATCCCCGCGGCCGACGCGGCGCTCGCGAGCGCCTGGGCCTCCGCCACCGTCGCCGCCAGCGGCTTCTCGCACACCACGTGCTTGCCCGCGTCGATCGCCGCGAGAGCGAGCTCGGCGTGGCTGGCGTTGGGCGTGCAGACGTGGATCACGTCGATGCCGTCGTCCTCGATCAGCGCCCGCGCGTCGGCGTAGGCGCGTTCGAAGCCGAGCTCGCCCGCCGCCCTCTCGCCCTTCTCCGGGCTGGAGGAGGCGACGCCCGCCAGGACCGCGCCGGCGCTGCGGGCCGCGCGGCTGTGCACGGCCGCCATGAACCCGCCGCCGAGCACGCCGACGCGCAGGGCACCGCTCATCAGACCAGGGTCGCTTCGCTCGGGTCCCAGTCCTCGGGGACGGCGGGGCGCGGCGCGACGGTGCTCTCGACGAGCACCTTCTCGCCCGTGTCGGCCGCCTCGAGGAGCGACAGCATCACGTCGGTCACGTGGTACGCGAGATCGCCCGACGCCGCCTCGGGCCGATCGGCCCGGATCGCCCGGGCGAGCTCGAGCACACCGGTGCCGCGCGAGAAGGTCGAGCCCGTGGCCGCGATGACCTCGGGCTCCTTCTCTCCGCGGCGGTACAGGGTGACCTCGCCGTCGTGCATGTTGGGGTCCGGCAGCACGAGCGTGCCCTCGGAGCCGTTGATCTCGACGAAGCCCATCCGCTGCATGCTCGACTCGAAGCTCCAGACGCCCTGCGCCGAGGCACCGGATTCGAAGCGGAGCAGTCCGCCGATGTGGGTCGGGATCGTGACGGGGAACTCCGTGCCCTCGCGCGGTCCGGAGCCGACGACGCGCGTCGCGCGGGCCTGGGAGGAGACCGCGGTGACGCTCTCGACCGGCCCGAGGTTCTGCACGAGGGTGGTGATGTAGTACGGACCCATGTCCAGCAGCGGTCCGCCGCCGGGTGCGAAGAAGAACTCGGGGTTCGGGTGCCAGCCCTCGGGGCCGGGGCCCTGGAAGAGCGTGATCGCCGACAGCGGGGTCCCGATGGCTCCGCTCTCGATGACGCGCTGGGCGGTCTGCAGGCCCGCGCCGAGGAAGGTGTCGGGCGCCGTCGCGACGCGCAGGCCCTTCTCCTTCGCGAGGGCGAGCAGCTCGACACCGCTGTCGCGGTCGAGCGAGAAGGGCTTCTCTGTCCAGACGTGCTTGCCCGCCTCGAGGGCGCGGCGGGCGACCTCGACGTGCGCGGCCGGGATCGTCAGATTCACGACGATCTCGATGCCGGGGTGCGCGAGGAGCTCCTCGACCGTGCCCGATCCGGGCACGCCGAACGCCTCGGCCTGCGCCTGCGCGCGCTCGAGGTCGATGTCGGCCACGAAGAGCACCTCGAGGTCGGGGAAGACCGTGAGGTTGGTCAGGTACTGGGTGCTGATGTTCCCGGCGCCGATGACCCCGACGCCGACGCGTCCCGCGCCGCTCATGCGGAGAGCTCCGAGACGTAGCGGAAGCCGGTGGTGAGGCCCTCGAAGATGTCACCCGCGTAGGCGTCGAACTCGAGCACGGCGAGCGCCTGCGGGGCGGCGGCGAGGATCGACGGGATGTCCATCGCGCCGTCGCCGGCGGGCAGCTGCTGCTGGGTGTCGCTCGAGACGGGTCCGTCCTTGATGTGCAGGAAGCGGACCTTGTCGCCGAGGCGGCCGAGCACCGCGGCGGGGTCGTCGCCGCCGACCGCGGCCCAGTAGGTGTCGAGCTCGAGCAGGATCCGGTCGTCGAGCAGGCTCGCGAGGTGCTCGAAGGCGCTCCGGCCGTCGACGCGGTTCTCGAACTCGAACGCGTGGTTGTGGTACCCGAGGGTGAGGCCGCGCGAGGCGGAGGAGTCGACGAGCGCGTTCAGCTCGTCGGCGATCTTCTCGACATCGTCGGCGGTGGTCCAGCGGGTCGGGTCGACGTGCGGATCGATCACGGTCTGCACGCCGAGCGAGGCCGCGATGTCGAGGATCTCGTCGACGGAGGTGCCCTCCTGCGGTCCGAGGAGGCGCGCGTGGGCGCTCGGGGCGGTCAGGCCGCTGGCGGGCAGCGCCGAGCGGTAGCCCTCGGCGAGGTCGACGAACGAGAAGAGCTCGACCTTCGTGAAGCCGATGCCTGCGAGGCGGTCGAGGGTGGCGGGCAAGTCGGTGGCGAGGGGCTCGCGGACCGAGTACAGCTGGACGGAGAGGTCTGTGGATGTGGCCACCGGGGGTGCTCCTGATCGACGTCGAACGTGGGTGCTCCGAACCCTACGCGGGCTTTTGACCATCAACAAGCAGAACTTCTTGAGGAGGCGGAGAAAGTCGGACGGGCTCGGAGCAGAAGGCCCCGCGCTGTGATTGACTTCGGCCATGCCGTCCCGTCGCCGTTCCGCCACGAGCGCCCCCGGCGAGCTGCTGCTGCTGCTCGCCGACGGCGGCGCCCGCACCCGGGCCGATGTCGTCGCCGAGACCGGCCTCCCCCGCGCGGCGGTCTCGGCACAGCTGGACCTGCTGGCCGCCACCGGCCTCGTCGTCCGTCGCGACGACGCCCCCTCGTCCGGCGGCCGACCCGCGGCGCGGATCGCCTTCGACGCCTCGGCCCGCACCCTCCTCGCCGTCGACCTCGGCGCCGCCCACGCGACGATCGCGGTCACCGACCTCGACGGCACCGTCCTGACCGAGAGACGGGAGGCGATCGCGATCGCCGACGGCCCTCTCGCCGTCCTCGGGCACGCTCTCGAGACCGCCGCCGCCCTGCTCGCGGACCTCCCGGACGCCGGCCCGCTCGCCGGGGTCGGAGTCGGAGTGCCGGGGCCGGTGGAGCACGCCACGGGCCGCCCGGTGAAGCCGCCGATCATGCCCGGCTGGGACCGCTTCGACATCCCCGCCTTCGTGGCGCGGTCGCTCCCGGTGCCGGTGCTCGTCGACAACGACGTCAACCTCCTCGCCCTCGGCGAGCACGCCGATCACTACTCCGGCGTCGACGACCTGCTGTACGTGAAGGTCTCGACCGGCATCGGCGCGGGCATCGTCAGCGGAGGCGCGCTGCAGCGGGGAGCGCTCGGCGCCGCGGGCGACCTCGGCCACGTCCAGGTCCCCGGCGATCACGGCGACGCCGACCTCGAGGCCATCGCGAGCGGCTCCGCCATCGCCCGGCGGCTCGGCGGCGGGGTCGCGAGCACCTCCGACGTCGTGCGGCTGCTGACCCAGGGCGACCCGGCCGCCGTCGAGCTGACCCGCACGGCGGGCCGCGACATCGGCGAGGTGCTCGCCACGTGCGTGAACCTGCTGAACCCCTCCGTCATCGTGATCGGCGGCAGCATCGCGGAGGCGAGCCACGAGGTGCTCGCGGGCGTCCGGGAGGTCGTCTACCGCCGCTCCCTCCCCCTCGCCACCCGCTCCCTCGACATCGTGCAGGCCTCGGGCGACCGCGGCGGCGGCGTCCGCGGAGCGGCCCTCATGGTCCGCCGCCACCTCCTCTCCCCCGCGGTCGTCGACTCCTTCCTCGCCGCCTCCTGACGCTCTCCCGCGCCGGTCGAGCGTCCGCGACTTGCCACTCCGGTCCGCGACGCGCCGCCGGAGACGTACCGGACCGGCATCTCGAGGAGCCTCCGCGATCTCGCGCTCGGCGAACACCGCGGCCCCGCGTGCCGATTCGGCACCTCCTCGGAACGGGCGCAGAATGTATCGGTGCCCGATCTGCAGCTCACGTTCCCCTGGGAGACGCAGCCCGTCTTCCGGGAGGCCGAGCCGCCCCACCTGAAGCGGGTCGTCGCCCACTCCACCGATCGCGTCGCCTGGCTCCGGGCCCGCTCCCGCGGCATCACCGCCACCGACGTCGCGCGCCTCTCCTCCACGGCCGCCATCGACCGCGTCGCCCTCGACAAGCTCTACGGCAGCGGCTTCGGCGGCAACGCGTTCACCGATCACGGCCGGGCCCGCGAGCCCGAGATCGCCGCCTGGGTTCTCCGCGAGCACGAGATCGAGCCCAGCAGCACGCTGTTCCACGCGAGCCAGGAGCGGCGCCACCTCGCCACCCCCGACGGCATCGGCCTGCGCGAGGACGGCCGGCTCGAGCTCTGCGAGATCAAGACGACCACGAAGCCGTGGCGCAGCATCCCGCGCCACTACCTGCGGCAGGTCTTCTGGCAGCAGTACGTCCTGGGCGCCGAGCGCACGCTCGTGGTCTGGGAGCAGCACCGCGACTTCGTGCCGATCGACGCCGAGCCCGAGTTCCGCTGGGTCGACCGCGACGAGGACGAGATCCACGTCCTCGTCCGCCTCGCCGGCATGCTGATGGCCGAGCTGCACGAGAGAACCCGCGCGGGCGCGCGGTGACCGTCCTCCTCCTGCACGGGCTCGGCAGCGACCGCTCGCAGCCGCTCGGCCTGCTCCGACCGACGCTCCCGCCCGGCAGCGAGGTCCTCGCCCCGGACGTCCGCGCGCACGGGGCCTCCGACCTCGTGGGCGCCGGCTCCGACTTCTCGCTCGACGCCCTCGCCGACGAGGTGACCGAGCAGGTGATCCGCGCCGGAGCCGCGCACAAGCCGCTCACGGTCCTCGGCATCTCGATGGGGGCCGCGATCGCCCTGCGCCTCGTCGCGCGCCGCGTGCTGCCGATCGACCGGGCGGTCTTCGTGCGCCCCGCCTTCACCTCCGAGCCGATGCCCGAGAACCTCGCCGTCTTCCCCGTCCTCGCGCAGCTGCTGCACGACCACGGTGCCAAGCGGGGCGAGCGGCTCTTCCGCGCCTCCGGCCTCTTCCAGCGGGCCGTGGAGGAGTCGCCCGCCGGGGCTCAGGGCCTCGTGCAGCAGTTCCGCGCGCCTCGGGCGGCGGAGCGCGCCGTGCGCCTCGCCGAGATTCCCCGCAACGCCGCGTACCGCGACTCCGGCGAGCTGTCGCAGGTCATCGCGCGCACCCTCGTCATCGCCGCCGAGCGCGATCCGGTGCACCCGGTCGCCGTGGCGGAGCAGTGGGCGAGAGGTCTTCCCGACGCGGAGCTCGAGCGGGTGCCGGCGCGCGACGACGGCCAGGAGCGGCAGACCGAGGTGCTGCGGAGTCGCGTCCGCGACTGGCTCGCGCGGCGCTGAGGTCCTCCCGCGCGAGCACCAGGCCCACGGTCGCGAGCCACAGCAGGGCCACGGCGGTCGCGACGAACTCCAGCGTTCCGCCCAGGCGCATCCAGACCCGGAGGAGCGACAGGATCGCGCCCGCTCCCGCGATCACGGCCACCGCCACTCCGGCCACGAGCGAGAGCCGGGCGACGGCCGGGCGCTCCCGTGCCGCCGCGAGCTGGAGCATCGCGACGCACGCCGACGCGAAGCCCAGCACCGCCGCGCTGGTGTGGATGAGGTCCTGCCAGCTGAAGCTCTCCCCCACCGGCAGCGGGCACCCCGCCGTGCAGGTCACCTGCGACGCGAGCGCGAAGCACGCGGCGGCGGCGAGCAGCACGAGGGAGGGCGCGAGCGAGGGCAGCAGCCGGGACCGCACGTGCCGGGCGCCGAGCGCGACGGCCGTGCCGCCGGCCGCGACGAGCAGCAGCGCGATCCGCACCGCGCCCGCCGTCGGCATGTCCGGCGCTCCCATCTCGCTGACGTAGACCCAGCGAGAGAGGCTGAGCCGCGCACCGAGCAGGAGGATCAGACCGACGAGCACGAGGACCGATCCGCCGATCAGCAGGGGGCCTCCGGCACGTCGTCGCAGCATCCCCTCATCGTGCCAGACGCCGCTGCGCCCCGAGCCCGACGCCGCCTCACCTCCCCATCGGGGGACGGAGAGCCAATCTTCTCGGGCGGGTGACACCGCCGTAACAGCCCGGACTCATTACCTCGATTGACTGATCGCGGCGCTCGGAGACGGGGTCGGGGGACGCACGCCAGCGCGTCGCCCACCCCTGGAACCACCACCGGGGCCGGGACACAGGAAGGGCGATGATGCACAGCAGTGCGCTCGGACACGGCCTCACGATCGGCGAGATCCCCGAGGAGGTGGTCCTCCCCGACACCATGACGGCGGCGGTGATCGACGCCCCGGGCGACGCCTCGGCGCTGCACCTCGCGACCGTGCCGACCCCCTCGGCGATCAACGCCGAGTTCCTGGTGAAGGTGGTCGCGGCCGGAGTGAATCCGCTCGACGTGAAGACCAGGGCGGGCCGCGGAGTCGCCTCCCAGATCGCCTCGTACCCCGCGGTGCTCGGCCACGACTTCTCGGGCGTCGTCGTGCAGAGCCCGTACCCCGCGCATCCGCTGCGGCCCGGCGACGAGGTCTACGGGTTCGTGATGGTGCCCCGGTACTCCGGCTCCTACGCCCAGTACGTCAGCGTGCCCAGCGTCTCGGTCACGCGGAAGCCCTCGACGCTGTCGCACGTGGAGGCCGCCGGCGTCCCGCTGGCCGCGCTCACCGCGTGGGGCATGGTGGTCGAGCTGGCCAAGGCGCACGAGGGCCAGCGGATCCTCATCCACGCGGGCTCCGGCGGAGTCGGCCACTTCGCCGTGCAGTTCGCCTCGTACTTCGGCGCCACGGTCACCGCCACCGGGTCCACGCGCAATCTGCAGTGGCTCCGCGAGCTGGGCGCCGACCAGGTGATCGACCACACGGCCGAGCGCTTCGACGAGATGCTCTCGGACATCGACGTCGTGATCGACCTGGTCGGCAACGTGCACGACGACACGGGCTCGCGCTCGCTGCGCGTGCTGCGCCCCGGCGGACTCGTCGTGAACGCGCCGACCGGCAGCTGGCCCGGGTTCTTCGAGGAGGCGGCCGCCGCCGGCGTGCGCGCCTCCACCTTCAAGGTCGCGCCCGACGGAGCGACGCTCGCCGTGGTCTCGCGCCTGCTCGAGTCGGGAGACGTGCGCGTCTTCATCGACGGCGTCTTCCCGCTCGAGAAGGCGGGCGAGGCGCACGAGCAGCTCGAGACCGGCCACACGCGCGGCAAGATCGTGCTCACCGTCTGCGAGGGCTGACCTCGGTCCTCCGCGGGATGCCACTCCGGTGCGCCTTCCCGTGCGCGTCCCGTCGCGGAGCGGTCCCTCGCGACGGGGATCAGGGCAGCGGGCGCTCCAGGACGAAGTCGTCCTCGTAGCGGTCGCCGACCAGGAAGCGCTTCTCGCCCACCACCGCGAACCCGTGCCGGATGTAGAACCGGCGCGCCCGCTCGTTCTCCTGGTTCACCCCGAGCCAGACGCCCGCCGCGCCGGTCGATCGCGCATCGTCCAGCGACGCCGCCATCAGCGCCGAGGCGATCCCGCTGCCGTGACCACCGGGCAGCACGTAGCACTTGCTCAGCTCGACGCTCGGGCGCCGGCTGATCGCGGCAGCCGCGTCTTCGTCGGCCGGCTCGCCCCGCACCAGCATCGTGTAGCCGACCAGCGCCCCGGAGGCGTCCTCGGCCGCGAACAGGGACCGGTGCGGGTCGACGAGGTACGCGGCGAACCGCTCCTCGGACAGCACCGTGCGGATGAACTCGGCCTTCGCCTCGTCGCTCGTGTGCGGCGGGCAGGCGAGCGGGAACGTGAGAGCGGCGACCTCGGCCAGCGCCGGCGCGTCCGCGGGCACCGCTCGGCGGACCGCGGTCGGGGCGTCGTCGGAGGGTCGCTGCTGATCCTGGAGCACGACGACCAGTCTGCCCCGCCGCGCGGCCGGCTCCGACCCCGGGAACGACGAAGGAGGGGGCCCGCTCGCGCGGACCCCCTCCTGTCGGTGCTGCCTCGGGGCAGCGGCGTCCTAGGACAGGACGTTGACGTCCAGCGGGATGCCGGGGCCGAAGGTCGTCGAGACGGCGGCCTTCTGGATGTAGCGGCCCTTGGAGGAGGAGGGCTTGAGACGGTTGATCTCGTCGAGAGCCGTCTTGAAGTTCTCCTGGAGCTGCTCCTCGGTGAACGCGGCCTTGCCGACGACGAGGTGCACATTGGCGTGCTTGTCGACGCGGAACTCGATCTTTCCGCCCTTGATCTCGGTCACGGCCTTCGCCACGTCCGGGGTCACGGTGCCGGTCTTCGGGTTGGGCATGAGGCCGCGGGGGCCGAGCACCTTTCCGAGACGACCGACCTGGCCCATGAGCTCCGGCGTCGAGACGGCGGAGTCGAACGAGGTGTACCCGCCCGCGACCTTCTCGATGAGCTCGGCGCCGCCGACCTCGTCGGCACCCGCGGCGATCGCGGCCTCGGCGGCCGGTCCCGTCGCGAAGACGATGACGCGGGCGGTCTTGCCCGTGCCGTGGGGGAGGATGACCGTGCCGCGGACCATCTGGTCCGCCTTGCGCGGGTCGACGCCCAGCTTCAGCGCGACCTCGACGGTGCTGTTGAACTTGGCCGAGCCGGTCTCGCGAGCGAGGGCGACGGCCTCATCGGCCGTGTAGTACTTGCCCTCTTCGAGCTTGGCTGCGGCGGCCCGGTAGGCCTTCGACTTCTGTGCCATGTTGTTTCTCCTTGAAACGAGAATGTGGTTCTAGAGCCTGGCGGGCTCTCCCACGGAATGTTGAGTTCTTAAGTGACGCGACGTGACGAGTCGCAGAGCGGTGTGGCTGCTCCCGGAGGCCAGGAGGAGGTGTCGTGCGACCCATTGAGGGTCGCTGTCACTTCTCGCAGTCTCCCGAGGACGACGGTCCACTGGACCGTCGGGCTGCCGCCGTCCGCGCAGCACGGGAATCACCCCGTGCAAGCGCTGGAATGGGATCAGCCCTCGACGGTGATTCCCATGCTGCGCGCAGTGCCGGCGATGATCTTCGCGGCCGCGTCGATGTCGTTGGCGTTCAGGTCGACCTGCTTCGCCTCGGCGATCTCGCGGACCTGCGCCTGGGTGAGCTTCGCGACCTTCACGGTGTGCGGGGTCGAGGAGCCCTTGGCGACGCCGGCGGCCTTCTTGATGAGCTCCGCCGCGGGCGGGGTCTTCAGGATGAAGGTGAAGGAGCGGTCCTCGTAGACGGTGATCTCGACGGGGATGACGTTGCCGCGCTGCGACTCGGTCTGCGCGTTGTACGCCTTGCAGAACTCCATGATGTTGACGCCGTGCTGACCGAGCGCCGGACCGATCGGGGGCGCGGGGTTCGCCGCGCCGGCCTTGATCTGGAGCTTGATCAGGCCGGTGACCTTCTTCTTGGGGGCCATTCTGATTCCTTTTCTCAGGGTTCGAGTGGTCGGGGGTTCCCGGCCGCTCTCCCGCGCACCCGACGGAGTCGGATCGCGGTGGAGGAGGGTCGGACGGCGCGCACGCGGACGGGCGCCGACACGAAAACCCGTACGAGCTTACACGGGTATCGCCACTCCCGACAGGGCGGATCCGCACCCGCCGCTGCCGTCTGCGGGCACCCGCACCGTCTGCAGGCCCCGCACCATCTGCGGGCACCCGCCCCATCTGCGGGCACCGGCACGATCTGCAGGGGAATCGGGCCGGGTCGTCCCCAGCGATGCGGAGGAAAGCGCTCCTCCAGTCGGATCCCCTGCAGATCGCACCGACGCGGCGCCGACGAGCGCGTCCCGGAACGACGGACGCCCCCTCCGCCGGAGCGGAGAGGGCGTCGTCGCGACGTCAGGACGTCAGAGCTTGGTGACCTGGTCGAACGAGAGCTCGACCGGGGTCTCGCGCTCGAACAGCGACACGAGCACCGTGAGCTTGCCGCTCTCGGGCTTGATCTCGCTGATGGAGCCGGGGAGACCCGCGAACGAGCCCTCCTTGATGGTGATCGTCTCGCCGATCTCGAAGTCGACCTCGGCGGGCAGCACGCGCTGGGCCTGCTTCTGGCCCTTCGCACCGGGCGCCTTCGAGGGGGCGACGTCCTTGATCTCGACGAGGCTCTTCAGCATCGTGAAGGCCTCCTCGAAGCGCAGCGGAGTCGGGTTGTGGGCGTTGCCCACGAAGCCGGTCACGCCGGGGGTGTGGCGGACGACCGACCACGAGTCCTCGTTGAGGTCCATGCGCACCAGCACGTAGCCGGGGATGCGCACGCGGGTGACCATCTTGCGCTGGCCGTTCTTGATCTCGACCACGTCCTCCATCGGGACCTGGACCTCGAAGATGTAGTCCTCGGCCTCGAGCGAGACCTTGCGGTTCTCGATGTTGGACTTCACGCGCTTCTCGAAGCCGGCGTAGGAGTGGATGACGTACCACTTGCCCGGCTTGCCGCGGAGCTCCGTGCGGAAGGCCTCGTAGGGGTCGATGTCGGCGAGGTCCTCGCCCTCGGCCTCCGCGTCCTCCGCGGCGACCTCGGCCTCGTCCTCGACGGCCTCGAGGGCCGCTTCGGCCTCCTCGACGGTGTCGATGTGAGCGGCCTCGTCGACGGCCGCGTCGGCCTCCGGGTCGTCGACCGAGCCGATGGCGTCGAGCGCGGCCTCGAGGTCGGACGCCAGGTCCTCCTCGGACTCGTTCTCGTCGATGACGCTCAGGGCGCCCTCCTCGGCGGGCTCGCTGGAGTCCTCGGCCTGCGTGAGGGTGCCGCCCTCCTGCGCCTCCTCGACCTCCGACGACTGCTCGGCAGCCGTCGACCAGTCGACGTCGTCGCGGTTTCTGTCAGACACTCGTCACAACTCTCTCTCGATCGATGCGGTCGGCGCCGCGAGGGCGCGTACCGCTGTGGCCGGCATCCTCCGCCCAAGCGGTGTCGGATGCCACCGGGTCAGGCGGCTGGTGTGCCGAAGACGTAGGTCACGGCCAGCGCGAACACCCAGTCGAGGAACGAGACCAGCGCCATCATGATGACGACGAAGATCAGGACCACCACGACGTAGTTGCCGAGCTCTTTCCTGGTCGGCGTCACGACCTTCTTCAGCTCGGCGATGACCTGCCGGATGAAGAGGGCGATCCGCGCGAACGGATTGCGCCGCGCCGCACGCTGCTGATTCGCGATCGCGACGACGTCCTCGCTCGGCTCGTCGACTGCTTTCCCGGCCACCTGCACGCACCTTTCCCGCACCGGAACCTCCGGTGTGGCCGGCCGCCCTGCGGGCGACCCTGGACCGATGACCGCTGCATCGCGGGGACCGCGAGCGACGGGCATCGATGTGCAGGGCGGACAGGGCTCGAACCTGCAACCTGCGGTTTTGGAGACCGCTGCTCTACCAATTGAGCCACCGCCCTATGGATGCCGTTGCGAGCATCCGAGGAGGAGGCGAACCCCGCTGCACCCTCCTCCGACCCTGTCGGGCGCGGTGAAGACTGGCAGAGTTCGACTACCTCGGACGAGTGTACGTGGACCCGAGAGGAGTGTCCAGCCGGGCCGCGCCGCCCGGATGCGCCCCCTCGCGCGCAGAGGATACGCTTTCGCTCGTGTCTGCTCCCACGCGCGTCTCCGCCCGAATCTCCGCCATCGCCGAGTCCGCGACCCTCAAGGTCGACGCCAAGGCGAAGGCCCTCCAGGCGCAGGGACGCCCCGTCATCTCCTACGCGGCGGGCGAGCCCGACTTCCTCACCCCGGAGCACATCGTCGAGGCCGCGTCCGCCGCGGTGCTCGACCCGAAGAACTACCGCTACACCCCCGCGGCGGGACTCCCCGACCTCCGCGCGGCGATCGCCGAGAAGACCGCGCGAGACTCCGGATGGGCGGTCGAGCCCTCGCAGGTCGTCGTCACCAACGGCGGCAAGCAGGCCGTCTACCAGGCCTTCCAGACCCTCCTCGACGACGGCGACGAGGTCCTCGTGCCGACCCCCTACTGGACCACCTACCCCGAGGCGATCAAGCTCGCGGGCGGCGTGCAGGTCGACGTCTTCGCGGGCGCCGACCAGGGCTACCTCGTCACCGTCGAGCAGCTCGAGGCGGCCCGCACCGAGCGCTCCAAGGTGCTGCTCTTCGTCTCCCCCTCCAACCCCACCGGAGCCGTCTACTCCGCCGAGCAGACCCGTGCGATCGGCGAGTGGGCCCAGGAGCACGGCCTCTGGGTGATCGCCGACGAGATCTACCAGAACCTGGTCTACGCGGTCGACGGGCAGGACGACGCCGGCCCCCTCGAGCGCGCCACCTCGATCGTGGAGGCCGTTCCGGAGCTGCGCGACCGCACGATCCTCGTCAACGGAGTCGCCAAGACCTACGCGATGACCGGCTGGCGGGTCGGATGGATGGTCGGCCCGGCCGACGCCATCGCCGGCGCCTCGAACCTGCAGTCGCACCTCTCGAGCAACGTCTCCAACATCTCGCAGCGGGCCGCGATCGCCGCGCTCACCGGACCGCAGGAGCCGGCCGAGGAGATGCGCCTCGCCTTCGACCGCCGCCGCCGCACCATCGTGGCCGAGCTGAACGCGATCGACGGAGTCGAGTGCCCCACCCCCGGTGGCGCGTTCTACGTGTACCCGGACGTCCGCGGGCTGCTGAACCGCGAGTGGGACGGCGTCACGCCGACCACCTCGCTCGAGCTCGCCGACCTGATTCTCGAGAAGGCAGAGGTCGCAACCGTCCCCGGCGAGGCCTTCGGCCCCAGCGGCTACCTGCGCCTCTCCTACGCCCTCGGCGACGACGCGCTGCTCGAGGGCGTGCAGCGGCTGCAGAAGCTGTTTGGCTGAGTTTTCCGCCTCTCTCCTCCTCCGTCGTCGATCGGCCGCGGTCGGCTCGACGAGGCGGGGCGTTCCGCAGAGCGTCCTGCGTCCGCCTACGGCGATCCGCTGACACGCGGATCACCGGTTCGGCGGTGCCGATTCGGCGGTGCCGGGCCGCCTCTCTCCTCCTCCGTCGTCGATCGGCCGCGGTCGGCCGGCTGAGCGGTCGCGTTCCGCAGAGCGTTCTGCGTCCGCCTACGGCGATCCGCTGACACGCGGATCACCGGTTCGGCGGTGCCGATTCGCCTCTCTCCTCCTGCGTCGTCGATCGGCCGCGGTCGACTCGACGAGGCGGGGCGTTCCGCAGAGCGTCCTGCGTCCGCCTACGGCGATCCGCTGACACGCGGATCACCGGTTCGGCGGTGCCGATTCGCCTCTCTCCTCCTCCGTCGTCGATCGGCCGCGGTCGGCCGGCTGAGCGATCGCGTTCCGCAGAGCGTCCTGCGTCCGCCTACGGCGATCCGCTGACACGCGGATCACCGGTTCGGCTTCGCGACGCTGCGCTCGCCTGTGCCTGTCGTGGAGAACGTCAGGCGGGAAGGGGGCTCGGCCGCGATGGTGGCCGAGTGGTGCGCTCGGCTGAGGGTGCGCTCGGGGAGGGGACCGCGGCGGGCGAGGACGAGCGGTCGCGGAAGTGCTCTGCTCGGGATGCACATCCTCCGCAAGGAGCAAGGGGCGACCGCTCACAGGCCGTAGGGGCCCTCGACAGCTGAGGATGCGCGGCGGCGACTGCGCGAAGAGCGGGGTCAGCGCAAGTGGTGCGCCGAAGCGGTGCCGGCGCTGTCGCTCGGGCGCGCGACAGGGCACGCTGGTGCGATGACCCCCGACGCCGCAGTCCGTGTCCGCGATCTGCGCAAGGACTACGGCGGTGCGCCCGCCCTGACCGGGATCTCGTTCGACATCCACCGCGGCGAGACCTTCGCCCTGCTGGGACCCAACGGCGCCGGCAAGTCGACGACGATCGAGATCCTCGAGGGCTATCGCGACCGCTCCGGCGGCGAGGCCTCGGTGCTCGGGGTGGATCCCCGCCACGGCGACCTCGCCTGGAAGTCGCGCCTGGGCATCGTGCTGCAGTCCAGCGGCGAATCCGGCAACGCGACGGTGCGCGAGCAGATCGCGCACTTCGCGAGCCTCTACCCCCGTCCGCGCGACGTCGACGAGACGATCGAGGCCGTCGGGCTCACCGCCAAGGCGCGCTCGCGCATCGGCAAGCTCTCGGGCGGCCAGCGCCGTCGCGTCGATGTCGCCCTCGGCATCATCGGACGCCCCGAGCTGGTGTTCCTGGATGAGCCGACGACCGGCTTCGATCCGGAGGCGCGGCACTCGTTCTGGGATCTCGTCGCGCTGCTGAAGAGCGAGGGCACCACGATCCTCCTGACCACGCACTACCTCGACGAGGCGGCCCGCCTCGGCGATCGCGCCGCCGTCATCGCCGGCGGGCGCCTGCTGGCCATCGGCCCGGTCGGCGAGATCGGCGGCGACGAGGCGCGCGTCCCGATCGTGCAGTGGGAGGAGTCGGGGGTCGCGCACCGCGTGCGCACGACCGAGCCGGCGCGCTTCGTCGCCGAGCTCTGCGCCCGGCTGGGCGAGCCCCCGGCGCTCGAGGTGCTGCGGCCCAGTCTCGAGGACATCTACCTCGACCTCATCCGGGACGACCGGGCCGGCGACGGCGGCATCGCCCTCGACGTGATCGGAGAGACGGTATGAGCACCGCGGTCCAGGCCCCTCCCCGCACTCGGCTGCGGACCGGTCCCGGCCGCACCCTGCGACTGGGCGCCGCGCGCGCCCGCTACGAGGTTCGCTCGTACTTCCGCGCCCCCGACCAGGTCTTCTTCACCTTCCTCTTCCCCGTGCTGCTGCTCACGATCTTCTCGGTCGCGTTCGGCGAGAACGCGGTCATGCAGGCCGATCCGCAGGACCCGGGCATCACGATGGCCGAGTACTACGTCCCGGGGCTGGCCGCCGCGGGCATCCTGCTCTCGGGCGTGCAGAACCTCGGGGTCGACATCGCGGTCGAGCGCAGCGACGGAACCCTCAAGCGCCTCGCCGGCGCCCCGCTGCCGGTGCTGAGCTACTTCCTCGGCAAGTTCGGCCAGGTGCTCGTCACGAGCCTCGCTCAGACGGCGCTGCTCCTGGTCGTCGCCGCCACGGTCTTCTCGGTCCAGCTGCCGACCGACAGCGGGCGCTGGGCCACGTTCGCCTGGGTCTACCTCGCCGGAGTCGCCACCTCGGCGATCCTGGGCATCGCGGTCTCGGCGCTCCCCCGCTCGGGCAAGAGCGCCACCGCGGTCATCGTGCCGCCGCTGCTCGTCCTGCAGTTCGTCTCGGGCTCGTACCTCTCGTTCACCACGCTCCCCGACTGGCTGCAGAACATCGCGAGCGTGTTCCCGCTCAAGTGGATCGCTCAGGGCATGCGCGCCGTGTTCCTGCCGTCGGACTTCGAGAAGCTCGAGGTGGACGGCGCCTGGGATCTGGGCGGCGTCGCGATCGTCCTCGGCGTCTGGCTCGTGCTGGGCCTGATCGCGAGCCGGCTCACCTTCCGCTGGATCCGGCGCGACGCCTGATCCGGCGCGACATCCGATCCGACGCGACGCAGGATCCGGCCCGATCCGGCGACCCCTGTCGCTGCGACAGCGTGTCAGACGCTGGTGCCGACCACCACGGGCTCGGGGTGCAGCAGGACGCCGAACTCGGCGAGGACGCGGCCCTGCACGTAGCGGGCGAGCTCCGCGATCTCCTCGGCACGCGCGCCGCCGCGGTTCGTCAGGGCGAGCGTGTGCTTGCTCGAGACGGCGGCACGCGACCCCGGCAGGGCGAAGCCCCGGGTGATCCCCGAGTTCTCGATCAGCCAGGCGGCGCTGAGCTTCACGAGGGCGTCAGGCGCGGCGGGCGCCGGCAGTCCGATCGGCGCGCCCGCGGCGACGGCGTCCAGAGGGGTGACGACATCGGCCTCGGCGGACGGCTCGACGGGCCAGCGCGGCGCCGTCGGGGGCAGACCGGAGGCGGCGGAACGGGTCACGATGGGGTTGGTGAAGAAGGACCCCGCGCTGGCGGTGTCCGGATCGTCGGCGTCGAGGACCATGCCCTTCGAGGAGCGCAGTCGCAGCACGGTCTCGCGCACCCGGTCCAGCGGGACCCGGTCGCCGAGCTCGACTCCGAGGGCCGACGCGAGCTGAGCGTAGGCGATCGGCGCGCCGACCCCGTCGGTCTCCTCGAGGGCGAACTCGACGGCGAGCACCGCTCCGCGGCGCCCCTGCTTGAGGACGGAGGTGCGGTATCCGAGCTCGAGCTCCGCGGCCGTGAGGCGCACCGGCTCCCGCGCGCCCTCGTCGAGGAAGTCGACCGCCACCAGGGTGTCCGACAGTTCCTGGCCGTAGGCGCCGATGTTCTGCACCGGGGACGCGCCGACCGTGCCGGGGATGCCGCTGAGGGCCTCGAGCCCGGTCCAGCCGCGCTCGACGGTGAGCGCCACGAGGCCGTCCCACGACTCGCCCGCCTGCACCCGCAGGTGCACCGCGCCGGGGCGGTCGGAGTCGAGCCGTTCCACTCCCGCCGTCCGCACCCGGACCACGGCGCCCTCGACGCCGTCGTCGCCCACGAGCAGGTTCGAGCCGCCGCCGACGAGCAGCCAGGGCTCGTCGGCGGCCCAGAGCTCCTGCAGCACCGAGACGAGCTCGGCCGTGGTGGCGGGCTCGTAGTAGCGCTCGGGTGCACCGCCGACGCGGAGGGTCGTCAGCTCGGAGAGGGAGGGCGCGGGCATCGGATCAGACGAGCGAGACGCGCGCCTGCGCCTTCCCGAGGACGGCCTGGCCAGCGACCGTGACGGCCAGGTCGATGCGCGCGGCTCCGGCGTCGACGTCGAGCTCGCCGACCTTGGCGACGACGAGGACATCGGCTCCCTCGCGGGGATCGACGACGATCGGGCGGGTGAAGCGGACGCGGTAGTCGACGATGCGGCCGGGGTCGCCGATCCAGTCGGCCACGACCTGCACGGCCGTGCCCATCGTGAGCATCCCGTGCGCGAGGACGCCGGGCAGGCCCACCTCGGCCGCGACGTCGTCGCGGTAGTGGATCGCATTGAAGTCGCCGGACGCGGCGGCGTAGCGGACGAGGACGTCGCGCGTGAAGTGGAAGCTCCGCTCGCCGACCACCTGCCCGATCTCGAGGTCGGCGAGGACGGGGACCGCGGCGATCACTCGTCACCCCTGACGACGAGCGTGGAGATGCAGGTGACGACGTGCTCGCCGTGCGCATCGGCCACGGTGGACTCGAGGACGATCATCGAGTGCGGTCCGAGCTGCTTGACGCTGGCGACGGCGAGGGTCGCGGTGAGCTCGTCGCCGGCGACGATGGCGCGGGAGTGCACGAAGCGCTGATCGCCGTGGACCACCCGGCTGTAGTCGATCCCGGCGTCGGGCTCGGCGAGCAGCTGCGCGACCGTGAGCTCCTGCATCACCACGGGGAAGGTGGGCGGCGCGATGACGTCGTCGTACCCGGCCAGGCGCGCGGCCTCGGGGTCGTGGTGGAGCGGGGAGGCGGCGGACACGGCGCGGGCGAACTCGCGCACCTTCTCGCGCCCCACCTGGTACGACGCGGTGGGCGCGAAGGCGCGACCGGTCAGTTCGGGGTTCACTGGCACCCGGACATCTTACGCGGTGGCTTCCGCGGGCCCCGGAGGCCTCCCCCTCCTCCGGGTGGCACGCTCGTATGGCCATCGCGAAATACCCATGCGCGTATGGCTGACCCCCGACCCTTCTTCTCGGAAGCTGGCCAGCATGTCGACACCCCGCCCCGAACGAGACTGGGCCGAGTACGCCCGGGAGCTCGGAACGAACCTCCACCGCGCGCGCATGGCCAAGGGCGAGAGCCAGGAGCGGATCGCCCACGCCGCGGGCCTCGCCGGCTACACCTATCAGAAGTTCGAGAAGGGCGAGTCCAAGCCCGGGTCTCCCGCGAACCCGCAGCTGAAGACGCTCTTCGCCCTCTGCGAGGCGCTCGACCTGGAGCTGAGCGAGCTCCTGCCGCCGAATCCGCCCCGCGTCTCATCGCGCGGCTCCGCGTAGGAGCAGGGAGGCGTCGATCGCCCCGGCCAGGCGCGCCGCCCCGCTGAGATCGAGATCGAGCACCCCCAGGGCGTCCGCCTCGAGGCGGATCCTCACCTCGCCCGCCGGACCCGGCCGGCAGAGGGACACGTGCACGAGCAGCGCCTCCGGCCGACCGAGCGGCCCCCGGTCCGGCCACTGCACGAGCGGCACGCTGCTCGCCGCCGAGCGGTGCAGCCGCTCGGCGCGCCCTCCGATGTCGTCGTGCTCGCCCGCGCACCACTCCGGGCACCCGTCGCTCCGCCCGCTGTCCTGCCGTCCGTCCATGTTCCGCACCAATCGCTCGAGGCGCACATCACACCGGTCGGCACCGACATCGAGGAGGTCCCTCGGCCTCGTTCCGCCCGGGGGTGTGGACAGTCACCACCACCTCCCCCGCTGTGGAGGAGTGCCGACACTCTCCCATACGCAGGTGGTGCCGCGCGATCGGGCCGTCGCCGATCGCGTCAGCGGTGCACGATCAGCCAGGTCGCGACGGCGGTCGACTCCCCGCGGTTCACCATCCGGTGCGGGCGCTCGCACGGGAACGTGATCCCGTCCCCGGCCGCGAGCACGACGGTCTCGTCCTCGAACTCCACCGTCAGCTCGCCGAGCGTCACCGTGCCCACCTCGAAGCCGTCGTGCCGGAGGAACCGGCGGTGCGCCGTCGAGGTCGACCCCGGCGGATAGGTCGACTCGAAGAAGTCGACCGCCTCGACCGAGCGGGGCGCGAGCCGACGGAAGAGCACTCCGCCGTCGAGGGTCACCGGAGCGACCTCCCCCGCCCGCACGACCGCCGTCGCGACCGACGGGGGCGCCGGCTCGTCGAAGACCGCCGAGAGCGGCACGCCGAGCGCGCCGACGACCGCGATCAGGCGCCCGACCGAGGGCTGCATCGAGCCGCGCTCGATCTGCGAGACCGCGCTGGCCGAGATGCCGAGCTCGCGGGCGAGGGCGCGCAGCGACAGGCCGGAGGCGAGCCGCAGCTCACGGAGGCGCGCTCCGAGACGCTCGCGATCCGTCCCGGCGGCGAGGGCGCTCGCCGCGACCTCCACGGGGTCGTCCGTCGGGACGGTGCCGGAGGGCGCGACGGGCAGCCCGTCGGAGTCGGGCTCGGGGGCGTCGGTGAGCATCGGCGACCCTCCTCCGGCGATCGTCACACACCCGTAACGGAGCCGAAACGAGCCCGGGGGTGTCAAGCAATAGGTTCACATGCTGTGAAGCGACTGCTTCACAGCATCCACGCACAGCGCCTCACGCACTCCGCGGGGACGGCCGACCGCCTCGGTCCGCCACCACGACCACCCTGACACATCCGATCCGAGCCGGGCCCGCGCCCGGCCGCCAGAGGTGGATCCTCCATGACCGACCGCGCCACCGCACCCCGCACCGACCTGCCCACCGTCCCGCCCATCGCCGCCGAGCTCCCCGTCGGTGCCGCCCTGATCAAGCCCGGCTACGACGACCGCCTGGCGAACGAGGACCTCGCTCCGCTGGTGAAGCAGCGCTGGTCGAGCTACAACATCTTCGCGTTCTGGATGTCGGACGTGCACAGCGTCGGCGGCTACGTCACCGCCGGATCCCTCTTCGCGCTCGGCCTCGCCGGCTGGCAGGTGCTCGTCGCCCTGGTCGTCGGCATCGTGATCGTGCAGATCTTCTGCAACCTCGTCGCCAAGCCGAGCCAGATCACCGGCGTGCCCTACCCCGTGATCAACCGGGCGATCTTCGGGATCCGCGGCGCGAACATCCCCGCGATCATCCGCGGCCTCATCGCGATCGCCTGGTACGGCGTCCAGACCTACCTGGCGGCGCAGTCGCTGAACATCGTGTTCCTCAAGTTCTTCCCCGACCTCGCCTCCTGGAACACCCCGGAAGCGTCCTTCCTCGGACTCTCCGCGCTCGGCTACCTCTCGTACGCGATCCTCTGGGTCGCGCAGGCCGCGCTGTTCTGGCGGGGCATGGAGTCGATCCGCCGCTTCATCGACTGGGCCGGCCCCGCCGTCTACGTGGTGATGCTGGTCCTGGCCGTGTACCTGGTGTCGCAGGCGGGCTGGGAGAACATCTCGCTCAACCTCGGCTCGGGCGAGGTCCTCGACTTCGCCGCGTCGCTGCCGGTGATGATCTCGGCCGTCGCGCTCGTCGTGTCCTACTTCTCGGGTCCCATGCTCAACTTCGGCGACTTCTCGCGCTACGCCCGCAGCTACGGCGCGGTGAAGAAGGGCAACCTGCTCGGGCTCCCGATCAACTTCCTCTTCTTCTCCCTCCTCACCGTCATCACCGCGTCCGCGACCGTGCCGGTCTTCGGCGAGCTCATCACCGACCCGATCGAGACGGTCGAGCGGATCGACACCTGGTTCGCGGTGCTGCTCGGCGGGCTGACCTTCGTCATCGCGACGATCGGCATCAACATCGTCGCCAACTTCATCTCGCCCGCGTTCGACTTCTCGAACGTCAACCCGAAGAAGATCAGCTGGCGCATGGGCGGCATGATCGCCGCGGTCGGCTCGGTGCTGCTGACCCCGTGGAACTGGTACTCGAACGACACCGCGATCCACTACACGCTCGGCATCCTGGGCGCCCTCATCGGCCCGCTGTTCGGCGTGCTGATCGCCGGCTACTACCTGATCAGCCGTCAGCGCGTCTGGGTCGACGACCTCTACACGATGAGCGAGACGGGCCGGTACTGGTTCTCGAGGGGCTTCAACCCGAACGCCGTGTGGGCCACCGTCATCGGCGGAGTCCCGTCGGTCGCCTCGGTGCTCGTGCCCCGCTGGATCGCCGAGGCCGGCGGCCCCTCCTTCACCTGGCTGGGCGACTACAGCTGGTTCCTCGGCTGCGGACTGGGCTTCATCGCCATGGCCCTGCTCGAGCGCCGCGCCCCGCGCATCGGGCGCCTCGAGGAGGACCTCGAGAACGTCAGCGACGGCAGCGCCGCCTGATCCACCCGGGCGGCCGCCCGCTGCGGGCAGCCGCCCTCCCCCTCCCGCCACGTCCCCGAGGAACCCATGCGCATCACCGTCGTCAACCCGAACACCAGCGAGCGGATGACGGAGGCGATCGGCCGGGCCGCCCGCTCCGTCGCCTCCCTCGGCACCGAGATCGCAGCGGTGACGCCTCCGATGGGGCCCGCCTCGATCGAGAGCCACTACGACGAGGCGCTGGCGGTGCCGGGACTGCTGCACGAGATCGTCCGGGGCGACGCGGCGGGCAGCGACGGCTACGTCGTCGCGTGCTTCGGCGATCCGGGGGTCGATGCCGCCCGCGAGCTCGCGCGGGGCCCGGTCGTCGGCATCGCCGAGGCCGCGATGCACATGGCGACCCTCGTCGGCCGCCGCTTCAGCGTCGTGACCACGCTCTCGCGGACCAGCGGACGCGCGTGGGACATCGCGCGCCGGGCGGGCTTCGGCGAGGCGTGCGCCGGCGTCCACGCCTGCGACATCCCGGTGCTCGAGCTGGACGACCCCCGCTCCGACGCCCGCCGGGTCGTGCTCGAGGAGTGCGCCGCCGCGCTCGCGGCCGACGGCTCCGACGTGATCGTGCTGGGCTGCGCCGGCATGGCCGACTTCTGCCGCGAGCTCTCGCGGCAGCTGGGCGTGCCGGTGATCGACGGGGTCTCGGCCGCCGTCCGCCTCGTCGAGGGCCTCGTGGCGATGGGCGTCACGACCTCGCGGCGCGACGAGTTCGCGAGGCCGCTCCCGAAGGCGATGTCCGGCCTGCTCGCTCCGTTCGAACTCGTCTGACAGCCGCGGCACGGGGCTGGGAGGATCGGACCATGACGGTCCTCCGCGAACTCGGCCTCGGCGCCCGCCTCTTCCTCCGCGGCTTCGGCACCTGGGTGCGCTCGCCCCGGGCGATGCTGCTGGGGGCGATCCCTCCCCTGATCGTCGGCCTCGTCTTCGTCGGCCTGCTCGTGCTGGTCGTGACCCGCGTGGGCGACGTCGTCACGGCGCTGACGCCGTTCGCCGACGACTGGAGCGACGCCTGGGCGTCGAGCGCGCGCCTGGCGATCTCGGTCGCCGCGGTCGGGGCGCTCGTCGCCCTGGGGGTCGTGGTCTTCGCAGCCGTCACGCTGCTCGTGGGCGATCCCTTCTACGAGCGGATCTGGCGCGGCGTCGAGAACGAGCTCGGCGGGGTGCCCGACGAGCGCGAGACCGGGTTCTGGAGCGGGCTCGGCCGCTCGCTCCGCGACTCCGCCGTGCTGATCGCCACCTCGGTGGGCATCGGGATCGTGCTCGTGCTGCTGGGCGTGATCCCGGTCGTCGGCCAGATCATCGGCCTCCTCGCGGGCGCCCTCGTCGGCGGGCGAGCCCTGGCCCTCGAACTGACCGGGTTCGCGGGGGACGCACGCGGGATGACCCTGGCCGAGCGCCGCCGACTCCTCGGCGAGCGCCGAGGGATGTCCCTCGGCTTCGGAGTCGCGGTCTACCTGGCGTTCCTGATCCCAGGCGGCGCCGTGGTCGCGACCCCCGCCGCCACCGCGGGGGCGACGCTCCTGCTGCGGACGCTGCGGGGCGAGACGACCGAGCGCCCCGCCCCGCGGACGATCAGCTGACGCGGCGGCGCAGCCCTGCGGTCACCAGGGCCGCGGCTCCGGCGAGCAGCGCCAGCGCGCCGATCGGCAGCAGCGCTCCGGCATCCGATCCGGTCTCGGCCAGCGCGTGGCCGGCGGTGGGGACGGCCGTGCGAGGCGCGGTCGGCACGGTGCTGGTGCTCGTGGGGGACGGCGCCGGGGTCACCGGGATCGGGACGGGGACGACCGGAGCGGGCTCGGGATCGACGGCGGCCGCGAGCGAGAACTCCGCGACCACGAAGTCGGGACCGGGGACGGTGCCCGAGTAGCCGCGGTAGATGTAGCGCACCCTCTCCTCGACCCCGCCGAGCCACCGGGTCTCGACGAGCGGCGGGACCTCGCGGGAGGAGGAGCCGTCTCCGGCGACCGCCTGCCACTCGTCGTCGACCAGGACCTCGATCGTGTAGCTCCACGAGGTGAGGCAGTCGCGCAGCGTCCCGCCCGGGATCGAGATCTCGGTCTGCGTCCCACCGGAGCCGATGGTCGCGACGCCGGCGAACTCGATGGGCGACTCGCCCTCCTCGTAGCACTCCTCCGAGACGGGTGCCGGAGTGAGCGTCGGCACCGGCAGCGGCGGCAGCGAGACGGTGGGCACCGGGGCCGGGGTGAGGGTCGGCGTCGCAGTGGGCGCGGGCGACGGGGCCGACGTGCTCGCGACGGGAGTGGGGGTCGTGGTCGACGCGGCGGCGGCGGGGGCGAGCATCAGGGTCGCGCCGAGGGCGGCGGTGATCAGCAGGGAAGAGGTGGAGCGGAGCATGCGTGTCCTCGCGTGAAGCGCCGATCGTCGGCGGTGATCCGGGCGGGTATTCCTATCACGGGCCTGAAGAGCGGAGACAGACACCCGTTCGGGACGCGCCACCCCCTCCCGCTTGGCCGCCCGTCGCGCGGTCCCCTAGACTCCCCCCGTGCGCACGTCGAACCGAAGCCCCTGGTGGCCCGCCTCCTAGGCGGACCGACGCGCGAACCCCTCGCACACGACCGCCTCGTCCGGGCGGTCGTTCTGCATGTCAGGGCCCGGGTGAGGGACACCCCGAACCAAGGACCACGATGACCTCGCTCCTCTCCCGCATCCTCTCCTCCGACGGATCGCTGCCGTTCGCCGTCGTGCTCCGGCAGGGCCGCTCCGAGGTGGACGTCTTCACCGGCGACGTCGTCGACGTCGACGGGCTCGCCGACATCCCGCTGAACGGCGGGGACGTGCTCACGCTGGTGCCCTACCGCCAGGTGCGCGAGCGCGGGTTCGCCGCGAAGGACGACGGAGCGCCGCTGCGCAACCTCCTCGTCCGCGAGCGCGAGAGCGTGCCGCTGGACGAGGTCCTCCGACTGCTCCCCGAGCGCGAGATCCCGGTCGAGGAGCGCGGCTTCGACGTGCCCGACGAGGAGTACGCCGACATCGTCCGGCACGTGATCGACGACGAGATCGGCCGCGGAGAGGGCGCGAACTTCGTGATCGCCCGCGCCTTCGTCGCGCACACCGACGCCGCTCCGGTCGAGGCGGTGCTGGCCTGGTTCCGCCGCCTGCTGACCGACGAGTCCGGCGCCTACTGGACCTTCGCGATCCACACCCCCGGCGTCGACGGCGCGCAGACGGTGACCGCGGTCGGAGCGACCCCCGAGCGGCACGTCTCGGTGCGTGACGGCGTCGCGATGATGAACCCCATCAGCGGCACCTTCCGCCATCCGGCCGCCGGGCCCACCGGAGAGGAGGTGCTCGCGTTCCTCGCCGACGTGAAGGAGAGCGAGGAGCTCTTCATGGTCGTGGACGAGGAGATGAAGATGATGAGCGCGGTCTGCCCGAACGGCGGACGCATCCTCGGTCCCTTCCTCAAGCAGATGTCGCGCCTCAGCCACACCGAGTACCTCCTCGAGGGGCGCACCGATCTCGACGTCCGCGAGGTGCTGCGACTGACGATGTTCGCGCCGACCGTCACCGGCTCCCCGATGGAGAACGCCTGCGCCGTCATCGCCGAGTACGAGAAGGAGCCGCGCGGATACTACTCCGGCGTCCTCGCGCTCTTCGAGCCCGAGGAGCACGGCTACACGGTCGACGCGCCCATCCTGATCCGCACCGCCTACCTCCAGCCCGACGGCCGGCTGACCGTGCCCGCGGGCGCGACCCTCGTGCGCCACTCGACTCCGGAGGGTGAGGTCGCCGAGACGCGCGCCAAGGCCTCGGGCGTGCTGTCGGCGCTGGGACTCCTGCCTGGTCGCGAAATCCCGCCCGCCGTCGATCTGAACGCGCAGCCCGGAGTCGCCGAGGCGCTCGAGGCGCGCAACGAGCGGCTCGCGTCGTTCTGGCTCCGCCCGCAGGCGCCCGAGCACATCGCGGGCCTCGACGGGCACACCGCGCTGATCGTGGACAACGAGGACCAGTTCACGACGATGCTCGCGCACCAGCTGCGCCACCTCGGCATGGACGCCCGCGTCGAGCGCTGGTCGAGCGTCGAGGACGTGCTCTCGGACGACCTCGTCGTGTTCGGGCCCGGCCCGGGCGACCCGCGCGACGACTCCGAGCCGCGCATCGCGCGCCTGCGCGAGCTGATGACCCAGCGGCTCGACTCCGAGCGCCCGATGCTCGCCGTGTGCCTCAGCCACCAGATGCTCTCGCTGCTCGCGGGCCTTCCCGTCGAGCCGCTGCCCGCGCCGCGCCAGGGCGTGCGACTCGCGGTCGACGTCTTCGGCGAGGAGGCGGCGATCGGCTTCTACAACACCTTCTCGTCGGTCGCGGGATCGGGTGTCGAGCGCACTCCCCTGCTCGATCTCGAGGTGTCGGGCGACCCGGTCAGCGGAGTGGTCGACGCCCTGCGCGGCGAGCACGTCGCGTCGGTGCAGGGCCACCTGGAGTCGGTGCTGTCCTCGGACGGACTGCGCACGCTCGAGCGCCTGGTGCGCACCGCCACGGCGCAGCCGGCCCGCTCGTGAGCGAGGTGCGGCTGATCGCGTCGGACGCCTACTCCGTGGAGCTGCGGTACGCGATCGCGGACAGCGTGCGCGCGGCGGCCGAGGCGGCTCGCGCCTGGCACGGTCGCGGCGACAAGGTCGCCGCCGACGAGGCCGCGGTCGCCGCGATGCGCGCGGTGCTGGCGGACGCTCCGTTCGACGGCACGGTCGTCATCGGCGAGGGCGAGAAGGACGAGGCCCCCATGCTCGCGAACGGCGAGCGGCTCGGTCGGGGGTCCTCGCCGTCGTGCGATGTGGCCGTCGATCCCCTCGACGGCACGCGGCTGACCGCCGAGGGGCTGCCCGGCTCGGTCTGCGTGATCGCGCTCGCCCCGCGCGGCGCCCTCTTCGATCCGCGACGTCTTCTACATGGACAAGCTGGTCTGCTCGGCGGCGGGCGCGGGAGTCGTCTCGCTCGAGCGCTCCCCCGGGGAGAACGCGCGGGCGCTGGCGGAGGCACTGGGCAAGCCTGTGGAGGAGCTCGTCGTCGCGGTACTCGACAAGCCGCGGCACGCGGCGCTGATCGCCGAGCTGCGCGACGCCGGAGTGGCGCTGTCGCTGCGCGGCGAGGGCGACGTCTCGGTCGCGATCGAGGCCGCCGACCCGGCGGGCGCGGTCGACCTGGTGCTGGGCATCGGAGGGACGCCCGAGGGCGTCGTCGCGGCGTGCGCGGTGCGCGCGCTGGGCGGTGTGATGGAGGGGCGGCTCGCGCCGCAGACGGCGGCCGAGCGTGCGAACGCGCTCGCGGCCGGTCACGACCTCGACCGGCTGCTGCGGCTGGAGGACCTGGTCGCCTCGGACGACGTGCTCTTCGCGGGTTGCGCGGTCTGAGGCGGGCCGGAACGCGGAAGAACGTAGGCCCTACTGGTCACCACTCCAACAATTTGGGCAATCTCCCGCCAGCGCGCCTGGAACTCCTCAAGCTCGCTGCTCTCAGCCCGAAGCCGATTTCCACTTCACAGCCGGTTGAGGCTAAGGCCCGTTCACTGAACCGACGACTCGGAGCGGCGGTGAGCCAGCAGCTAGCTGATCGATATTGAAGCGGCGAACACACCACTGACCTCGCGCGCGAGTTCGGGCTCTCGGCGAACGGCGTCATCTCCGTCCTCTCGGCCCAGGGAGTCACCCTTCGCCGCCGGCCCCTGTCGACATCGCAACAAGGAGAGGCAGAGCGCCTCTACCGCGCGGGTGCATCGGTCCAATGGATCGCCGATCGCATGGGCGCGAGCTACAACTGCGTCCGACAGCACCTCGTCCGCGCCGGAGTGCCGCGACGACCGCGCGGAGGGCGCCATTGACGAGACCTCCTAGGCTGCGCCATCCAAACTGTCAGTCTGCTCCCGCTCCACGTTCCGCGCGTCGTCAGGCCAGGCGTTCTTCAGCACGTGCGGAACCTCCGGAACTGGCGGCACTCCGCAGACAACTTCAAGAGGCGAGGCAACTAGACGAGCAAGACTTCTCCTTAAAGCTCTGATTCGTAATCGAACCACTTTTGAGCTCTTGCAACCTCCGCCAACGGCGCTACACGCGCCGCTGCGTCCGACGCGAGCCGCTCTATCGCTACGCGAGAAACATCCGCTGGCCAACGGCACGGGTCTCGCAAGATCGCTCTTGCTTGCCGAGCGCCGAAGCCAACAAGCACCAGCCCGTTGGCGATGTCGCCGCTCATGATTGTCGACCGCGAGCCCTTAAGACGGTCCACCTTAACCCGATTCTTATCGCTCGTTGCCGCGAGCACTTGAACACCATTCCTGGTGCGACCCCGTAATAACTGCTCGAGATCTTCTTTGAGTCGCGGCCGCAAGCGCTTTCTGGTCCCTTCGTCGCCGGCGACATAGCACAGCCATGCAGCCTCCCCGACAAGTTTCACTCGACGCAACCGCAGGTCATCCTCGATGGACAACTTGCGGAAACGGAAGCTGGCAGCATCAATCTCCAAGGTGCGCTCGACCGCTTTGAACTGCTTAGTGGACAGAGACTCCACCAACTGCATGAACTCTGCCGCAACAGCAACGAACACGGACGGCCGTGCTTCCTGTAGAGCCTGCAACACGACGTTCATATGTCGGTCAGTGCCAGCGGCGCCGGCAATATAGGTCCGCCACCACTGAACATCCGCACGATGCACACGGACCTCCTGCTGACGCCGCAAAGAGGCGTCTAGCGCTGCATTGCCGGTTCTCTTGGCGAGAGACGCGAGGTCAACAGAGTCAGCCACTTTTGCTATCGCCCGATCGAGCACCCACCCGTCGCCCCAAGCCATAGCTATTGCTTCCGCGCGATCTAGCACGGAGCTTACAGCGCTATCGTCCGACCGCGAGAGATTGATCGTTTGCAGAACTGCCTCGAGTGGGGGCCACTCTGCGCCCTCCCTTCCGAGCGCAATCGATGGCAATCTGCTTCCACTCGAAATAGCTAATGACGCACCCCGTACGAGAATTCCGGTCGCACCCTTATTCAGGGTCATTCGCAATAGCCCCGACGCACCCTCGTTCAAATCGTGATGTAGCAGGGCGAGTACGTTCGGATCGGAACCGGTATAGCCACCCTTGAGGATCTGAGACGCGAACCAGCTCTTCGACGATTCGAGGTTCAACGCCAGGCGGTCTAGCAACTCCACGCGCTTGTGATCGACAACCCGAAAGACTCCAAGCATCGAACCAACTGCCAACCAATAATCCGTCGGCTCAAAACGGGACCACCACCACTCAGTAATTTGGTCGCTCTCGCGGGCGTGAGCGCGTAATAGCGCCGCGCAAGCAGATCTCGTCATCTCTTCCGGAGCGTCTTCCAGTCGCTTTTTGAGGTGATGCACAACTTGGGCACGCCCTGCTCGCTCGCCAAGAACCAGCAGTGAACCCCCCGCGTCAAGCGCACCATCGCATGCGAGCACGACTCCGGTCCCACCGAGAATGAGTTCCACCACCTCAAGCAAGGCCGAATCGGGAAGACCGTCATATATGCGATCATTCAAAATCTGGGCAGCGATAACGCGCGCATGAGGAAGCGGTTCAATGCGTTTCGAAGTTGCGACCATCATCTCCACGAGCGATCGCACCTCTCCTCGCGACAGCATCCCCACGAAGAACCGACAGACATTCATCCAATAGGGACGCTGTAGTAACTCTGACAAGCCGTCGTCCCGAGAATTACCCACCCCACGTGCCGTCAAATGGTCGGCCAAATGCGCTGCTGCGAAGTACTCCCGGAGTGACTGCACCTCGAATTCGAAGAGATCATCTCTCTCCACAAGACATAATACGCGGCTGGTTAAGGCGTTGTAAATGTCTTCAACTATACGATAATCTTCTTCGCGGTCGCGAAGGTAACTTTTCAGCAGAGTGTGCAGGTTTTGTCTCGAAATCGAACCGGAGCTTCGCCCTTGCTCGGCGCGCGACTGCAGATGCCACCCCAGGAAAGCATGCGTGTCTTCAATCACACGTCGATGGCTTGCGAGTAGCGGCTCCTTCTCCTCCGTCTCTTCCCGATCCAAAAACGTCTGCATGTACTCTCTGTACAGATCAGTCCGTTGCTGAGGAAGCAGCTGCCGACGGTCTAAAAGGTGCAGCAAGATTGCTAACTGCATGGGATATGATGCCAACTCGTTGATGTGTGGCAGATTCAGGTTATCGAGAAAGGCGCGTCGTAGTCGTTCGGCAGCATCATTTGAGAGATGAGCTACCGCCACCCAGCGATCCAGGTATTGCAAACGAAGGCCGGGCGTCAGCTTTTGAAGATGGAGTACAGCGAAGGAAGTTGATTGGAGGATCGGATGGATGGAGCCGCCTGGACGTGTGGCCACGAGCAGCACGAAGTCTTGAGCATTGGCGCTTAGGCGTCCGCTAGCATTCGAAACCTCGCGAGTCACCCTGTCTCGAAGAGGAAGGTTGGCTACTTCGTCTAAGCCATCAAGCGCAAGCAATACTGGCTCAGTGGCAAGGATAGTCGCCAGGTTTTCATGCGAGAACTTGCGACCTCCGACGTTCCGAGCAATGTCTTGCGCAATATACTCCTCCAAGCTTCTCCAGCGACTCTCCTTGCTGTTCGACTTGTTCCGCGGCTTTCCTGTTCCCTCCATTGTCGCCCACTGCGCATACTTGCGAAGATCGAGCCGAATTGGGATTCGGTGTGACGAAGAGGGCTCTGCACGCTGACGGCGGCTCCCGTACAGTTCCTTTCCGAGAATCCGAGCCCGATGGTGCTGGCATAGATACTGTAGGAGCGTCGATTTTCCTTGGCCTGGACCGCCAATGAGAACAGCATTGCCTTCCCAATCCTCGTGCAGTAATACCTGCGTGGCGCCGGCAATGAGAAGGCCCGAATCTTCGGCCAATTCCTCGGTGTCGCCGGGCCCGTTACGCGCAATCTCTCGCAGCAACTCAGCAGTCCGCGACGAATCCCCCCGAGCTCCGACCGGAACGTCGACGAACATGGAATCAACGGTCGGACCACGCAGACCCACCTGCTGGAAGTTTATCTGATTCTCAGATTCGAACTTATTGCCCACGTACGCACGGATCGTCTCTTCAAGATCAGCCCGCCGACCGCGAAGCGCTTCGTGGGAAGCTTTCATTTTGCGCAGATCACCGACAGAGTACTGCGATCCATCGTTGGCGTCGATCATTGTGTGATGAGTGGGGCAGAGTAATATCAGGTTGTCGTAGCTGTCAATCTCCGCGGCAGACAGCTGCGGGTTGAACCGTGGGCCGCCGGGCTTTTGAGCAGCAATATGGGCTTCTTCCCCGACTATATTGAAGCGCAGTTCCCCTGCATCGTCTCGCGCCTGAGACGTGAGCTCGACATTGCAGGTTGGAAATGCGCAACGGTTATGCGCACGAGTCCAAAGGATTTTTCGAGCGCGATCGGTCACGGTCATTTGGGCTCGCTTTCCATTTTGGCACTTGATGCTGTTCCCAATGGTCCGAACGCGAGAAAGGGGCGTGCGGTCTCGGGCCGACGTTTAGGGACGGCCGAGAAATGACGATGCTCGAAGCCACTGTTACATGATCTCGCTGAGCAAACCCTAACTGACACGTGCATTGATGGGGTCGCGCGTCAACCGCTCGTGAACCTGCGACGGAAGTACGCCGCAGCTGTTCAATGTGTCAGCCACCAGCCCTCTTAGCTGGACTTCAGTGCGACCTGATGCCTTCGCGAGCAGTTCGCCCCAGGCCGAGTCGACGTCGTGCGCAATCTCCTCAATTGCGGAGGGCGGGGCGAAGTGAACGTGACTCTCAGCTCCAGCGACCCCATCCTCATGGATACCCGGTTTCGGCGATACGAGAATGGTCGCGCTACCAATTGGTGCAGCCTCGACGCCCGCGTCTGAAGCCAGCAGTCGGAGCTGGTCGTTCGCCTGGCGAACATCCTTGTGGGGGACAACGCCTGTCGGCTCATGATCGCTCTTCGCCTCAACCGCCAGCCAGAGTTCATTTCCCCACGGCCAAACCGAGTCGCAACGCCCCTTTGGCTCAGGCTTGAACGCATCGGCGGCAAGCAGTTTGCCCAAGTCGGTCAGCGCAGGCTCATACTTGCCGGCGGCTCGCTCAGCCAGTCCGGCGTGGATCGCGCCGAGCCGACGGAGAACGGTCGCTTGATTCACTCCGCTCGCGAGGCGGCCTGCAATCTTGGAAACCGCCAGGGCATCGACCGGCGCGAGTGGCGACCGCTCACTCGCGGGGAAGGGAGCCATCTGACGCACCCAAGATCCAAGCCCAAGAACTTGCTCGGCCTGGCGGATGAGGGCTAGCGCCGCCGCCCGTCCGGCTCGATCACTCACCTGCTCAGCAGCATGGTCGGCCCAAGCAGCCTCAAGGTATAACCAGAATGCTCGGTAACCCGCGGTGTCGCGACCACCGGCGCCCACCAAGCGCGCAGCCTCGTGTGCGTGAGTGGCAGCGTCCGACCACCTCTGCACGCTCGCAGCAGCCCAAGCTTGAACCTCGTGTGCGCTTGACGCCGCAAGCGCCGACGTCCCGTCAGGCATCCGCTGAACCATCTCCTTGCGGTAATCCGTCAGAACGGGCTCGGCACCCGTGCGCCATGTTTCATCAGATTCTTGCTCGAGGAACGCGCGAACGTTCTCGAGAACGTCGGTCTTACCGAGACCCTGCGAGTTTTCGCGTCCGAATCGCAGCTCCGCCTGCAATTCGGGGTCCAAGGCCTCCGTCACCTCGGGCCGAGTCAAATATCGTGATAACTCACCGCCGAGCACCAGAACGATCGCCGTATCCCGCGGGCCGCGCGTACAGCGTCCTGCACCCTGGATGACACGTGTCCTGACGCGTGATGCAAGCGCTACGCTTGCGCGAGCGCGGTTCTGGAGGAATCGCTCCTGAAGGTTGTCTTGATCCGGAACGCCGTCGAGCGCTACTACCCGACAGCTTTCTCCAGGAAGGTCTAGGCCGTCGTAACGTGCCGCAAGTCCGCACACGCCGTTCTTAAGTGCAATAAAGGGACCCATTCCTTCGGCAACATTATCGACACTCATCACCATCCACTTGGGCTGAGCCAAGGCGGTGGCGTCTGCCATTGCAATGTCTTTCCTTGGCGCTAGGACAAGTGCTTTCCCAGCAACCTGGACTACTGCACGCGCAAACTCGTTGGCATTGGCGCCCTCGATAAAGTCTGGAAAAACGAAGAAACGACGCCCATAGCGCGGCGGTGTCGCCGGCTGCTCCAGGCGAACGATTTCGCTTCTCCCGAAGGCCCGCTCGAGCTCGCCTCCTTCCCCGAGCGTTGCGGACAGGTAGACCCGCTGCCTAGCGCCAGAAAATAGTGAATTTTCGTGAGTCGGCGGAATATATGGACGAACTAGAATTCCAGAGTAGGACACGTATACAAGGCACGAACTGAGTCCAGTTCGGACCATCGCGAACTGGTAGCTTTGAGCGCCACTGCAGGTCGCCAACGCTTCGGCGAGGCGGCCAAGCATGTCCGGCTGCCTTAGTGGAACGACCACCCGAACATCCGCGCTAATGCTGGGGTCGGGTTCGGCCGAACCGAGACGGTCGAGGAATACACCGTCGAGAGCCGGAGCCACCGCGCTCAGTACTGCGCGGTACTCGTCTGTCTTCGCCCACCGGTTTATATTTACCCCGTAGGCCTCGCCGACGTACTGCTCGCCGGCGTGCGCGTCGTCGAATAAGATCAGGTCGGCGTCAGCAAGGCGAGGATGAGTGTTGAAGATGCTGCTGTACGTAGTTACAGCGATGGCGCTTGCTGCCTCGTAAGCCGCACGGGCCCCACCGGGCCAGTCCGAGCTGCGGCCAATTAGCAACGCTGTTGAGATTCCCTCAGCAGATGCGGCTCCGACGACCTGTCGAGCGAGTTGCTTTGTCGGAACCGCATAGATCACTCTCGCCCGGCGCTTGCGTCGGGTCCACTCTGCGATCAGCAGACCGGTAAGTGTCTTCCCGGTACCCGTCGGTAGTTCGAGGGCGATGTCCGCGCTGGTGTCGTGCGCCGCGAACTTAGTGAGCATCTCGGATTGATGAGCCCACAATCCGGGAACCGCACCCGGACCGGGATTCAGGTCGTTTCGGTAAAGATCCACCGGCGTTGCAGGTACGGCACTGTCAGACGACGTTCGGACGAAGGGCATCTTGATCCTGCTTTCAGTAACGATGTCTGACCTGCAACTAGTGTGCTTTATACTCGTCCCTTTAGCTACTACCGACCTGGCGCGCGAATCGCGAAGGTGACGTTGCCTACGATCAGGGTGCGCGTCGCTGGCTAATGAAGTTCGCTCAACATCCGATCAAGAGTTCAGGGTCGTTTCAGGCACGACACCAACAGTGCTGCTCACATTGCGGCCAGAGGGTTGTTCTTCCGCGGCAGGCAACTACACGCAGAGACGCTGCAGTCGGGGAAAATACCGAGAAGTGGCGCTACGCGTCCGTAGCCTCGTTCGCGCCGAAGAGCTATTACGCCGCGCGGACGTCGTCCCCGCCGTCGGCGAGTTCCTCCTGCTGCCGCGGCGCTTCTCGGCTGGCCGAGTGTCGGCCCCGGTAGAGGTTTGTCAACCGGGAGTTCCCAGATGACGTGCTCGCCGTCTACGGCCCTGGGCGCGTTGTAGTCCTGGCGGAGCGGTTCTAAACACCACCAGCGCGGACAACATGGCGAGGTTCCTCGTGGGGAGATTGGTCGAGACGACACAAGGCGCGTTGGGGACCCGTTCGCCGTCCACTGGCCGACGTAGCGATGGAGGGAAGGCGTCTGGGTGCTGTCGGATGAAGTGACCTCGAGCGGCGGAATCTCGACTTCCTCCTGCGGCTCAGCTCCTCGGGTGGTCGCACGCGAAGGCGAGCCACGCTGTGGGTTGTCCGAGCGCGGTAGCTTGCGGGGATTCCTCGGCCGCTCACCGCTGCCATCGGAACGCTGAACCCGCAACGTCCGGCGCTTCTGCCGATGAGGATTGGCGTTTGCGGGCGGCCACGACCGGATGGAGTGTGACCGCGCGAGCGACGAGGCGAAGCGCAAGCTCCTCTCGGCCTTGTTCACCAGGATCGAGGTCTACGACGACGGCCACCACACCACCGTGATACTCGAGCCACTGCCGAGGCCGCCCGCGATCCGCTCCGCCGTCGTGGAACCTCAATAACAAAAGAGCGCCGGAGAAATCTCCGACGCTCTTCTTGACGCCGGCCTGCGCCAACATCTTGATGCCACTTGTTCAAATATGACTGTTCTGGTAGCGGGAGCGGGACTTGAACCCGCGACACCACGATTATGAGCCGTGTGCTCTAACCACCTGAGCTACCCCGCCGCGCGTTCTTCGCAGGCTCGACCTGCGGGAACGGAGCCCCCTGTGGGAATCGGACCCACTACCTCTTCCTTACCAAGGAAGTGCTCTACCAATGAGCTAAGGGGGCGCACCTGCGGGCATCGGACCCGGAGGACCTGCCCCTCTCGGGGCGTGCCCGCGATTTGGCACCGTTAGACAATAGCACCTCGCTGGAGCGGCGGTGACCGCGGGTGGGGCGGTGCGGATGCTGCCGGTCGAAGGAGCGCACGAGGCGCGGATCGCGACCGATCCTGCTGGTCGAGTAGGCCCGCAGGGCCGTATCGAGACCCGCCCCGCTAGGAGCGGCTCGCCTCGTCGAGGGAGGCGAGCTCGTCGTCGCCGAGCACGAGGGTCGCCGAGGCGACCAGGGCGGGCAGCTGCTCCATCACGCGGGCGCTCGCGATCGGGGCGACGACTCCGGGCTGCGAGCGGAGCCACGCGAGGGCGACGGTCGCGACCTCGGCACCGTGAGCCTCCGCCACCGCGTCCAGGGCCGCGAGCACCCGGCGACCGCGCGCGTCGAGGTACTGCGCGGCTCCGGAGGCGCGGGGCGAGTCGGGCGTGGAGCCGTCGCGGTACTTGCCGGTCAGGAACCCGGACGCGAGGGCGTAGTAGGGCACGACGGCCAGGCCGTGCTCGCGGGCGAGCGGCAGCAGGTCGGCCTCGATGCCGCGCTCGACGAGGTTGTAGTGCGGCTGCAGCGCGACCGGCGCGTGCAGTCCCTCCTCCGAGGCGAAGCGCAGCCACTGGGCGATGCGGTCGGCGCTGAAGTTCGAGACGCCGATCGCGCGGACGAGACCCTCGTCGACCAGCTCGGAGAAGACCCGCGCGATGTCCTCGATCGAGACGGCGTCGTCGTCGAAGTGCGCGTAGTAGAGGTCGATGCGGTCGGTGCGCAGACGCGCGAGCGAGGCGCGGGCCGCCGCGCGCACGGTGTCGGGGGCGAGACCCTGGAACTCCGGGTGGCGGCTGACCTTCGTGGCGACGACCACGTCGTCGCGGTCGGAGCGCCGGCTGAGCCACTCGCCGATGATCGTCTCGGACTCGCCGCCCTTGTTGCCGGGGACCCATGCGGAGTAGGAGTCGGCCGTGTCGATGAAGTTCCCGCCCGCGGCGACGTAGCCGTCGAGGACGTCGACCGAGGTCTGGCGTCCGGAGGTCCAGCCGAAGACGTTCCCACCGAGCGAGAGCGGGAACACCTCGATGCCGGAGGCGCCGAGGGGGGTGCGGGTGGAGGAGTCGCGGGCGGTGGAGGCGCTGTCGATCGTCATCCTCCGATTCAACCCGCTGGGTACGGGGGCCTCACTCCCCCTCCGGGCAATGCGGAGCAAGCACTCAGCCGCCACGCCGACCGGGTCGCGCGGGGAACTCGGGCTCAGCGGATCGCGCTCGGCTCAGAGGTGCTCGAGCAGCGGGTAGTCCGCGTACGCGAAGCGGGACGAGTCCGGCGCCCACCCGGCGACGTTGATCGTGCCCTGGCCGCCGAAGAGCCGCTCGATCACTCGACCGGGCCCGAGCGAGCCTGCGGGCCGCCCCGCGAGGTCGAGCAGGCGCAGCTCGACCGGCAGGTTCTCGGGGTGCCCGGCGGTGCCGTCCGGGTACGCGAGCGAGAGCAGGTGCGCGCCGTCGGGCGAGACGTGCGGGAACCAGTCGACGGTGTCCGAGACGACGACGCGCTCGAGCCCGGAGCCGTCGCGACGCATCCGGAACAGCTGGGCCCGCCCGCCACCGCCGCGCTCGGAGTTGAAGTACAGGACCTCGCCCGTCTCGTCGAAGTCGACACCGTCGTCGGGGTGCTCGTCCGCGGTCAGTGCGGTGAGCGGACCGCCCTCGGCGGCCATCGTGTACACGTTCGTGACCCAGCGGCCGGAGGCGTCCTCGCCGCCGCCGATCAGGGCGAGAGTCGTGCCGTCGGGTGAGACTCCGTGGAGGTAGTGCTTGAAGCGGCGCCCGTCGACCTCCTCCGTCAGCCGCCGCGCCGGCGCCGAGCCGTCGAGCGCCACCGCGTACAGGTGCCCGTCGCGCGCCGACACGTAGGCGAGCCCGCCGCCGGGAGCGAGCACGTGGTCGTTGTTGAGCTCCTCGGGCACGCCGTCGAGCGGGATCGGGACAAGCGCACCGGCGCCGGCGCCCTCGAGCGGCAGCCGGAACAGCAGTCCGTCGCCGTTCACGACGAGGGAGGAGCCGTCGGGCGACCAGTTGGGGGCCTCGACGAGCAGGGTGCTCGACTCGAAGACCGTGGTCGACGTGCCGGAGGCGACGTCGTGCACGCGGATCCGGCAGAGCTGGTCGGGGAGGAGGGAGCGGGCCATGCGCCCACGCTAGAGGAGGCCGGCGCCGGACCGGAGGCCGTCACGGCGCCGCACGGGCGCGTCGAGCCTTCGCGCACTCAGGTTCTGCCGCCCACCCTCCGATAAACTCGATCCACGACTGTGCTGGGTGGATCTTGAGAGGAACATGTGATGCTCCTCATCCTCGTGATCTCGTTCGCCCTGGCCGTCGTGACGCCGTGGATCGTCGACCGCTTCGGTCCGAAGGCGTTCTACGCCCTGGCGCTCGTGCCCGCCGGCACGTTCGTCGCCACGGCCGCCGCGCTGCCGACGATCCTGTCGGGCGGTGAGGTCCGCGAGAGCGTGCCGTGGATCCCCGCGCTGGACATCGCGCTCTCGTTCCGCCTCGACGCGCTCTCGATCGTGCTGGCCCTCGTGGTCAGCGGAGTCGGCGCGCTCGTCCTCGCGTACTGCGCGAGCTACTTCCGCCGCGACGAGCCGTCGCTCGGGCGCTTCGCCGCCCTGCTCTTCGCCTTCGCCGGAGTGATGTACGGGCTGGTCACCGCCGACGACGTGATCATCCTCTTCGTCTTCTGGGAGGCCACGAGCGTCCTCTCGTACCTCCTGATCGGCCACTACAACGGCCGCAAGGAGAGCCGCGGTGCCGGACTCCAGGCGCTGCTGGTGACGACCCTCGGCGGTCTGGCGATGCTGGTCGGCATCGTGATCCTGATCGTCCAGGCGGGCACGACGAGCCTCGCGGGGATCGTCGAGGCGGCACCGTCCGGCCCGATCGTCTCGGTCGCCCTCGTGCTCGTGCTCCTCGGGGCGTTCTCGAAGTCGGCGCTCGTCCCCTTCCACTTCTGGCTGCCGGCCGCCATGGCCGCGCCCACCCCGGTCAGCGCCTACCTGCACGCCGCGGCGATGGTGAAGGCCGGCATCTACCTCGTCGCCCGCCTCGCTCCGGGCTTCGCCGACGACTCCGTCTGGCTGCCCGTCGTCGTCAGCGTCGGCGTCTGGACCATGCTCGTCGGCGGCTGGCGCTCGCTCCGCCAGTACGACCTCAAACTCGTGCTCGCCTACGGCACGGTGAGCCAGCTCGGCTTCCTGACCGTCGCCGTGGGCTTCGGCTCGCGCGACGCCGCCCTCGCGGGGCTGACGCTCCTGATCGGCCACGCCCTGTTCAAGGCGCTGCTCTTCCTCGTCGTCGGCATCGTCGACCACCGCGCCGGCACCCGCGACCTGCGCAAGCTCAGCGGACTCGGGCGGCAGGCGCCCGTCCTCGCGGGGGCCGCACTGCTCGGCGTCCTCTCGATGGCGGGCATCCCCCCGCTGCTCGGGTTCGTCGCCAAGGAGGCCGTCTTCACGAGCCTGATCTCGGCGATCGAGCAGGGCTCGGTCTGGGGCTGGGTGGCGCTGATCGGACTGGTGCTCGGCTCGATCCTCACCGTGGCCTACTCGGCCCGCTTCTTCTGGGGCGCCTTCGCCCGCAAGAAGGGGCTCGAGGACACGCACCTGCACGACGAGGCGTGGACCTTCACCGCTCCTCCGGTGCTGCTGGCCGCCGCGAGCGTCGTCTTCGGCATCGGAGCGAACCTCCTCGACCCCCTCGTCGCCGTGTACGCCGACACCCTGCCGTTCGGCGCTCCCGACGGCGATCCGGAGCTGGTCGCCGCGGCCGAGGCCTCCGACCACGGCGGCTACCACCTGGCGCTCTGGCACGGCTTCGAGCCGGCGCTCGGTCTCAGCGCGCTGGTGATCGCGATCGGCCTCCTCCTCTTCGCCCAGCGAGTGACCGTCGCCCGGATCCAGTCGAAGGTGCCCAACCGCATCGACTCGGCCGAGGGCTACTGGGCCACGGTGCGCTGGCTCGACCGCGTCGCCAGCACGGTGACCGAGTTCGTCCAGCGCGGATCGCTCCCCCGCTACCTCACGGTGATCTTCGCCGTCTTCGTCCTCGGCGCGGGCGGCGCCGCGGCGTTCAACCGCACGTGGCCCGACGAGCTCGTCCTCTGGGACACCCCCGGTCAGCTCGCCGTCGCCGCGGTGATGATCCTCGCCGCGGTCCTCTGCGCGATCGCGCGCAACCGCGTCGCCGCGGTGCTCCTCGCCGGAGCGACGGGCTACGGGATGGTCGCGCTCTTCGCCCTCCAGGGCGCTCCGGATCTCGCCCTCACCCAGGCGCTCATCGAGACGGTCACGCTGGTCGTCTTCGTGCTCGTGCTGCGCCGGCTCCCGACCCGGATCGCCGCCAAGCACCAGCCGATGCGCAAGCGGCTGCGGGCGGTCATCGGCATCTCGGTCGGCGCCGTCATGGCCGTGGTCGCGACGATCGCCCTCGGCGCCCGCACCGCCACTCCGATCTCGGTCGACCTGCCTCGCCTCGCCTACGAGGAGGGCAAGGGCCGCAACATCGTCAACGTCCTGCTCGTCGACATCCGCGCCTGGGACACCATGGGCGAGATCTCGGTGCTCGTCGTCGTGGCGACCGGTGTGGCGAGCCTGATCTTCCTCTCCAGCCGGGCGGGAGGAGCGCCGCGGCTCGAGCAGCCCGGCGTCGGCGACCGCCGCGAGCGCGCGAGCGATCTGACCGCGCCCGCCTCCGAGTCCGAGCAGGCCTCGGGCGAGGGCGACCGCGGATCCTGGCTCGTCGCCGGCCGCACGCTCCGGCCCGAGAACCGCTCGATCGTGCTCGAGGTGCTCGTGCGCCTCCTGTTCCACCCCGCGATGATCGTCTCGGTCTACCTGCTCTTCACCGGCCACAACACCCCTGGCGGAGGCTTCGCGGGCGGCCTGCTCGCCGGCCTCGCGCTGGTCGCGCGGTACCTCGCCGGCGGTCGCTTCGAACTCGGCGAGGCCGCTCCGATCGACGCCGGGAAGGTGCTCGGCCTCGGACTACTGTTCGCCGTCGGCACCGCGGTGTCCTCCCTCTTCTTCGGCCTCCAGGTGCTCGAGGCGAGCTGGCTCGACCTCTACCTCCCGGTGCTCGGCGAGCTGCACCTGGGCACCTCCACCCTCTTCGACATCGGGGTCTACCTCATCGTGATCGGCCTCGCCCTCGACATCCTCCGCAGCCTCGGCGGCGAGGTCGACCGCCACGGAGAGGAGGCCGAGGAGGGCTCGCCGTCGGGCGACGGCGTCACCCATTCGACCGACAGCACCCCCGGCCCCGGCGCCGGCACGGTCGACGGACTCGAGACGAAGCTCCCCACCGGCTCCACCGTCGTGGGCGGACCGGGACGGGGGGACGACGCATGAGCACCACCCTCGTCCTCGTCGTCGTGATGGCCGTGATGTACGCCGCCGGCGTCTACCAGATGCTCGAGCGCAGCCTCACGCGGATCCTGATCGGCTTCATCCTGATCGGCAACGCGACCAACATCCTGATCCTGCTGATGGCGGGCCGCTCCGGTTTCGCGCCGTTCGTGATCGAGGGGCGGGGCTACGAGGAGACCGCCGAGGGCATGGCCGATCCGCTCCCCCAGGCGCTGATCCTCACCGCGATCGTCATCACCTTCGGCATCACCGCGTTCCTGCTCGCCATGATCTACCGGCGCTGGCGCCTCGCCAACGCCGACCAGGTGGAGGACGACGAGACCGACACCTCGGTGCGCGCCGATGCGGCGGGCATCTCGGCGCAGACCACCGCCGACGACAAGGCGCTCGACGATCTGCTCGAGGCGAGCGACGAGGGCACGGCGGCCCGGCACGGCGAGAGCTCGATGAGCGACGACAGGAAGGAGGATCGATGAACGTCCTGATCCCCCTCGTCGTCACGCTGCCGCTGCTGGGAGCCGCGGTCGCCCTCGTCCTCGGCCGGCACCGCAGGGCGCAGATCCTCGTCAACATCGTCACGCTGTCGGCGGTCCTGGTGATCTCCTCCGTGCTGCTGGTGCTCGTGCTCACGGGCGACGACGGCGGCAGTGCCGTCTACGTCGGCGGCTGGGAGCCGCCGTGGGGCATCGTGCTGGTCGTCGATCCGCTCGCCGCCCTGATGCTCGTCATCACGTCGATCACGCTGCTCGGCGTCCTGCTGTTCTCGGTGGGCCAGGGCCTGGTCGACGGCAACCGCGAGACGCCGGTCACGATCTTCCACCCGACCTACCTGATCCTCTCGGCGGGCATCCTCAACGCTTTCGTCGCGGGCGACCTCTTCAACCTCTACGTCGGCTTCGAGATCCTGCTGGCCGCGAGCTACGTGCTGATCACCCTCGGCGGCACGGCGCCGCGCATCCGGGCGGGCACGACGTACGTCGTCGTCAGCCTGGTCTCGAGCGTGTTCTTCCTCTCGGCGATCGGCCTGCTCTACGGGGCGACCGGCACCGTCAACATGGCGCAGCTCTCGATCCGCATCGCCGAGCTCCCCGCCGACGTCCAGCTCGTGCTGCACGTCGTGCTGCTGCTGGGCTTCGGGATCAAGGCGGCCGTGTTCCCGCTGTCGTTCTGGCTCCCCGACTCGTACCCGACGGCGCCCGCTCCGGTGACCGCCGTGTTCGCGGGACTGCTCACCAAGGTCGGCGTCTACGCGCTGATCCGCACCGAGACGCTGCTCTTCCCGGGAGACGACCTCAGCGCGGTGCTGCTCGTGGTCTCGCTGCTGACCCTCGTGGTCGGGATCCTCGGCGCGGTCGCGCAGGCCGACATCAAGCGCATGCTCTCGTTCACTCTCGTCTCGCACATCGGCTACATGGTGTTCGGCATCGCGATCGGGACCGAGGCCGGCTACGCCGCGACGATCTTCTACGTCATCCACCACATCACGGTGCAGACGACCCTGTTCCTCGCGACGGGGCTGATCGAGCGCGTGGGGGGGACGACCTCGATCCTCCGGCTCGGCGGGCTGCTCAAGGCCTCGCCGCTGCTGGCCCTGCTCTACTTCGTCCCCGCGATGAACCTCGGAGGCATCCCGCCCTTCACCGGGTTCCTCGGCAAGGTCGGGCTGTTCGTGGCCGGCACGGAGTCGGCCGTCGACCAGCCCTCCTGGCTGATCTGGGCCGTCATCGGCGCCGGCGCCGTCACGTCGCTGCTCACCCTCTACGCGGTGGCCCGCGTCTGGAACATGGCGTTCTGGCGCCGCCAGGAGGAGGTGCCCGGCTACGAGTCGCCGCTGATCGACCAGCTGCAGGAGGACCCGCACGACACCGGGACCGTCCGCACCCGGCACTCGCCGCCGATGATGGTCCTCGCGACCGCCGGCATGGTGCTCGTGAGCGTCGGGCTGACCCTCGGTGCCGGTCCGCTCTACGACGCGAGCGCGCACGCCGCGCGGGACATCGCGGATCCGTCGACCTACATCGCCACCGTGTACCGCGACTCGTCCTTCGGAGAGGAGGGACCCCGATGAGCCCCCGCCGCCGCGTCGACGTGTGGAACCGCGTCGCGATGTTCGTGACCCTCGTCGGCATCTGGGTGCTGCTCTGGGACGACGTCTCGGTGCTCTCGATCGCCTCGGGCTTCCTGATCGCGCTGCTGATCACCCGGGTCTTCTACCTGCCGCCGGTCGAGTTCTCGAACCGCATCAACCCGTGGTTCGTGCTGCTCTTCCTGCTGCGGCTGGCGCTCGACATCGCGATCGCCTCCGTGCGCGTCTCGTGGCAGATCCTCACGCTGCCCGTGCCGGTGCACAACGCGATCGTCGCCGTCCACCTGCGCAGCCGCTCCGAGGGCATGCTCGTCTGGACCACCGAGGCGGTCTCGCTCGTGCCCGGCTCGCTCGTCATCGACGTCGACCCGCAGCAGAACGTCCTCTACCTGCACGTGCTCGGCGTCACCCACGACGAGGGCGAGCGCATCGAGGAGGTGCGCCGCACCGTTCTGCGGACCGAGGCGCGCATCGTCCGCGCCATCGGCTCGAAGGACGACGTCGCCCGGGTGAGCGCGCCGCTCGACGCGGCAGCGGGGGCGACGCGATGATCGACTGGCTCGTCTGGGTCCTCGCGCCCCTCTTCGGCATCGCCTGCCTGCTCGCGCTGGTGCGCATCCTGATCGGTCCCTCCGTGCTCGACCGCGTGGTCGCCGCCGACGTGCTCGTCGCGACGATCATCTGCGGCCTCGGCGCCGACATGGCGGTCAACGAGCACGCGACCACGCTGCCCGTCGCCCTCGGGCTCGCGCTCTTCGCGGTCTTCGGCTCGATCAGCGTCGCCAAGTTCATGGCCAACCGCGAGGAGGACTGAGGTGGACACCGTGCTCGACATCCTCACCGCCGTGCTCCTGATCATCGGAGCGATGCTGTCGCTGATCGCCGCCGTCGGCCTGATGCGGTTCGACGACCTGCTCTCGCGGATGCACGCGGGCACCAAGCCGCAGGTCCTCGGCCTCATCTGCGTGATGCTGGCCGTCGCGATCCGCAATCCGGGGTTCGCCGCGGCCGGCACGATCATCCTCGTGATCGGGTTCCAGCTGCTCACCGTGCCGGTCTCGGCGCACATGGTGGGCCGCGCGGCGTACCGGGCCGAGGCCGTCTCGACGGGGTACCTCGTGGCGGACGAGCTCGCCGAGGCCGTCTCGCGGGCCGACGAGCAGGCCCGGACGACGACGGGACCGGAGTCGGGGCACACCTCGGAGGAGGCGGCGCGCACCTCGCGCGCCCCGCAGCCCGAGGACGAGGACGGACCGGCCGCGACGGCGTAGACCGGCCGCGCGCTGCGCGAGTGGACGCGGAACGGGGTCCGGTCGGCCGGGAGAGCCCGGTCGGAGGCGACTCGCGCAGGAGCAGACGCACGAGTGGACTCGGAACGGGCTCCGGCCTGGGCGCAGACCCCGGTCGGAGGCGACTCCCGCAGCCCGCGAGGACCGCTCAGCGCAGGAGAGCCGCTCCGGACCCGGCCGCGCCCTGCGCCCCCGTCATCGTCCGCGCCGCGAAGCCGCCGACGGCGAGCGTCGCGGCGAGCAGGCCGCCGATCAGCAGCACCAGCAGCGGCACCACCCAGAGCAGCGCCCTGCGGCGGCGGGCGCGGGCCTCGTCGGGAGTCTCGTCCATCACCCGTCGACCCTACGACGTCGTGCACCACCTGCCCCTGAGGGGTGCTCTATCCTGGCCGCATGCCCCTCGAATCCCCTGTTTCCGGCGCGCCCGCGGACGAGTCGGTCGTGTTCCCCACCGACTCGCCGAGCACCCCCGGGGCGGAGTGGTGGCGCACCGCCGTCATCTACCAGATCTACCCGCGGTCCTTTGCGGACGCCGACGGCGACGGCATCGGCGATCTCCCGGGCATCACGGGCCGCCTCGACAGCCTGGCCGAGCTGGGCGTCGACGCGATCTGGCTCTCCCCCTTCATGACCTCGCCGCAGAAGGACGCCGGCTACGACGTGGCCGACTACTGCGACGTCGATCCGCTCTTCGGCACCCTCGCCGACTTCGACGCGATGCTCGCCCGCGCGCACGCGCTGGGCATCCGCATCATCGTCGACCTCGTGCCCAACCACTCCTCCAGCGCCCATCGGTGGTTCCAGGAGGCGCTCACGGCACCGGCGGGCAGCGCCGAGCGCGCGCGCTACCTGTTCCGCGACGGCCGCGGCGAGACGGGCGAGCTGCCGCCGAACAACTGGGAATCGGTCTTCGGCGGCCCCGCCTGGACCCGGGTCACCGAGCCCGACGGCACCGCCGGCCAGTGGTACCTCCACCTCTTCGACACCACGCAGCCCGACTTCGACTGGACGAACGAGTGGGTGCGCGAGCGCTTCCGCGAGGTCCTGCGCTTCTGGCTCGACCGCGGCGTCGACGGGTTCCGGGTCGACGTGGCCCACGGCATGATCAAGGCCGAGGGCCTGCCCGATTACACGCCCCCCGCCGACAGCGGATCGATGGGCGGAGTCGCGCCCGCCGACGATCCGGATCCCGAGACCGCCCCCTACTGGGCCCAGGACGGCGTGCACGAGATCTACCGCGACTGGCACGAGCTGCTCGCGGAGTACCCGGCCGACCGCGTGCTCTGCGCCGAGGCGTGGGTGCAGCCGCTGCCGAAGCTCGCGCGCTGGGTGCGCCCCGACGAGATGCACCAGGCCTTCAACTTCGCCTACCTCGAGACGCCGTGGGCCGGACCCGCGCTGCGCGACATCATCGACTCCTCGCTGACCGCCTTCGCCGCGGTCGGTGCTCCGTCGACCTGGGTCCTCTCGAACCACGACGTCGTGCGCCACGCGAGCCGCCTCGCGCTCACCGCGGACAACCCCCAGGGCTACGGCATCGGCCCGAAGAGCGCCGGACTGCCCGACCCCGTGCTGGGCCTGCGCCGCGCCCGCGCGGCGACGGCGCTCATGCTCGCGCTCCCCGGCTCGGCCTACGTCTACCAGGGCGAGGAGCTCGGCCTCCCGGAGGCGATCCATCTGCCCGACGAATCGCGCCAGGACCCGACGTGGTTCCGCACGAAGGGCGAGCGCTACGGTCGCGACGGCTGCCGCGTCCCGCTCCCGTGGGAGGCCGAGGCTCCCGCCTACGGATTCAGCCCGAGCGGCGACTCCTGGCTCCCCCAGCCCGGCGACTGGGCGCCCCTCGCCCGGGACGCCCAGCGCGGAGTGGAGGGCTCGACCTACGAGCTCTACCGCGCCCTGCTCGCGGAGCGACGCGCCTCGCGACTCGGCGAGGGCACGATCGAGTGGCTCGGGGGCTGGCCGGAGGAGGTCGTCGCGTTCCGCACCGGGAGCCTCACCGTGATCGCGAACACGGGCGCGGAGCCGGTGGACCTGCCGGCGGGCGCGGTCGTGCTCGCGTCGGAGGCCCTGGCAGAGCGCGTGCTGCCGGGCGACACCACGGTCTGGCTCCGCACGAGCTGACGCGGCGCGAGGGGCGTCGCCGGGCGTCCGGCCGGTTCGCCGTCTCCCCCGGCCTCCGCGGGAGACGGTCCGATCTGCAGGCACTCGTTCGATCTGCAGGCACTCGTTCGATTTGCAGGCACTCGTTCGATCTGCAGGCGCACGTTCGATCTGCAGGAGATCCGAGGCCGTGTGGGGGCGCTCCTGCGGAGGATCGCGCTCCCTCTCCGCGAACCCCTGCAGATGGTACGGAGCCCTGCAGACCGTACGCGCCCCCGCAGACGGCGCGAGCCCTGCGGATCGCGCACCCCTCGGCCGCGGCGAGCGCGCGGCTCCGGTCGGCAGGTGGCGTGGTCGGCGGGTGAGGTGCCGGCGGATCAGCGCCCGGCGTTGGCCTTCAGCCAGAGGTACGAGTCGACCTTCGTGACGCCGTCGATGCGGATCTCGAAGTGCAGGTGCGGGCCGGTCGACATGCCGGTGCTGCCGACGAGCCCGAGGAGCTGGCCGACCTTCACCGGGTCGCCCTCCTTCACGGCCGCGGTGCCGTGCTGCATGTGCGCGTAGACGCTCGAGACGAGCTCGCCGTCAATCTCGTGGTCGACGATGACGTGCACGCCGAGCGAGCCCTCGCCATCGATGACGGTGCGCACGACTCCGTCGGCGATCGCCTGGATCGGCGAGCCGTTGCCGGGGTTGAAGTCGGTGCCGCCGTGGTTGACCGAGCAGCCCGCGCAGTTGCGGTAGCCGAAGCGGTCGCCGACCGGCACGCCGACCGCGAAGGGCCACTGGATGGACGCGTTCTGGTCGTTCGTGAAACCGGTGTCGGAGGTGCGCACGATGGCGGCGACGTTCGTCTGCGTCTTGCGCTCCTGCACTCCGAAGGAGTCGCGGGCGACGGTCTCGGCGCCGACCGCGCCGGCGACGAAGGACTGCGAGCCCTCGCGGACCGAGGAACCGGGGGCGATCACCGAGGTCAGGTTCTGCGCCTGCACGTCCTCGGCGGTGAGGAGCGAGGTCGCGGGCAGCGAGGTGGCGGCGACGATCGCGGCCGCGAACGACATCGCGACGAGGCCACCGACGCGGGGGCGCTGAGCGCGCAGCGGCGTCACGCGCGGAGCCGGGACCGGAGCGGGGGCGGCGCGCAGGGCGGCGACGCGGCGCTCGGCCTCGCGGAGGTCGGTCACGACCGGGGCCGGGGCCTCCGACGCGTCCGCGACCTCGGCGGCGAGGGCCTCGGCGCGCTCGCGCTCGCGGAGCTCGCGCCGGGA
>NZ_JADILJ010000016.1 GCF_017355185.1 Rathayibacter sp. SD072
CGACGACGCGCGTATACTGATGGGCTGCTCCGAACGGGGCGGCCCATCATCGCTCTCGGACTCAAGGAGCCGCCGTGCCCAGGGAACAGGGACAGAAGGTCGTCGCGACCAATCGCAAGGCGCGCCACGACTACCTCATCGAGGACACCTACGAGGCCGGCCTCGTGCTCACGGGCACCGAGGTCAAGTCGCTGCGCGCCGGACGCGCCTCGCTCGTCGACGGCTACGCCTTCGTGGACGGCGGGGAGGCCTGGCTCGACGCCGTCCACATCAACGAGTGGGCGCAGGGCACCTGGACGAACCACCCGCCCCGCCGCAAGCGCAAGCTGCTGCTGCACAAGGCGCAGATCCTCAAGATCCACAACAAGGTGAAGGAGGGCGGGTACACGCTGATCCCGCTCTCGCTCTACTTCAGCGACGGCAAGGCGAAGGTCGAGCTCGCGGTCGCCAAGGGCAAGAAGGACTACGACAAGCGGCAGGTGCTCCGCGAGCGCCAGGACCGCCGCGAGGCCGACCGCGCCATGGCGACGCGCCGCCGCCTGGGCGACTAGGCCGCGCGGCCGGTCGGGCGCAAGCCGCTCGCCGCACCCGCGGGCCCTGGAAGACTGGAGGGCGTGACCGCCTCCGAGAACTCTCCCGACGCACCGCGCACCGCCGCCGAGGAGAGGACCCGCTGGCGGGCGTTCGCCGTGGCCGTCTCGGTCGCGGCCTTCACGATCCTGGACCTCTCGAAGGTCAACGTCGGCCTGCCGTCGATCGAGAAGTCGCTCTCGGCGGACGCGAGTCAGCTGCAGCTGATCGTCGCGGGATACGCGCTCGCGTTCGGTCTCTCGCTCGTGCCGGCCGGTCGCCTGGGCGACATCCGCTCGCGACGGCTGCTCTTCCTGATCGGTCTCACCGTCTTCACTCTCACGAGCCTGCTCTGCGCCGTCGCGCCGTCGATCGAGCTGCTCGTCGTCGCCCGCTTCCTGCAGGGGATCGCAGCGGGCATCCAGATGCCGCAGGTGCTCGGTCTCGTGCAGCAGCTCTTCACCGGCGCCGAACGGGCGAGGGCGTTCGGGGTGTTCGGTGCGGTGATCGGGCTGTCGACGGCGTTCGGTCCGACGCTGGGCGGCCTGCTCATCGCGATCGGGGGAGAGCAGGACGGCTGGCGCCTGCTGTTCTGGATGAACATCCCGCTGGGCGTGGCCGCGCTGGTCCTCGCCTGGCGGCTCCTGCCGCGGGTGCAGCGGAAGCCGGCGGGGGACACCTCGCTCGATCCCGTCGGGCTGCTGCTCCTGGGCGTGGCGATCTTCGCCTTCATGCTCCCGTTCCTGCTGACCACCGGGGCGTCCTCCGATTCGCCGTACCGATGGTTCTGGCTGGTGCTCGCGGTGGCGGCCGCAGCCGTCTTCGTGCGCTGGGAGGCGCACTACTCGTCGCTCGGACGCACCCCGGTGATCGACTTCCGGATCTTCCGCACGAGCTCGTACCGCAACGGGATCCTCCTGGCGACCGCCTACTTCGCCGCGATCCCGGCCACGTTCCTCCTGACGACGCTGTTCCTGCAGCAGGGCCTCGGGCTCGCGCCGGTGTTCGCCGGCATGGTGAGCATCCCCTTCGCCCTCACCTCGGCACTGACCGCGTGGTACGGCGGCAAGCTGGTGCAGACGTACGGCCGCTCGCTCGTCGTGCTGGGCATCGTCCTGGTGATCGTCGGCTTCGCCCTGGTGCTGCTGGCGGCCGAGCTGATGCCCGCCGGCACCGCGGCGTACGGCATGGCCGCGGCCATGCTGGTCGCCGGAGCGGGCGGCGGTTTCGTCGTCTCGCCGAATCAGACGCTGACGCTGGCCGAGATATCGCCGGAGCAGGGCGGAGTCGCGGGCTCCGTGGGGCAGCTCGGCCAGCGCCTCGGCACCGCGGTCGGCACGGCCTGCGCCTCGGCCGTCTTCTTCGCGACGCTCGCCAGCGAGGCGGGCATGACGGAGGGGCTCGTGGCGTATCACGACGCCTTCCGCAACGGCGCCTTCGTGACTCTGGGGCTGATCGCCGTGGCGCTCGTGCTCGGTCTCCTCGATCTGCGCCGCCGCCGGGTGACGGCGCGCTCGGAGTCCTGACGGAGGTCGGCTGCGGGCCCCACGGGCTCGCCGGAGCGGCTAGAATGGTCACCTGCCACTGCGGTCCATCCGCTCGCGGCAGCCGCCGCTCCTTGCGAGGCGCAGCGGATCCACAACTCGACAGTGTGCGACGACGACCCACTCCAGGCGGTGCCTCACGGCATCCGCACCGAGTGCTCGCGGGGATGATCGGTTTCGACATCGCCTGCGAAACTGCGAGAAGCGGGTCGAGGATTCAGGGTTATCTCGTTAACGATCTCTGAAAAACACAGGTGCCGAACAGAAGCGCACCGACTTCGCTCTCGCTGCCTAAGCAGAGTCGATAGTCCGTCAGCCCGAGGGTGCGTCCTCGCCCCGGGTCCTGGCGTCATTTAGAGGACTTGCTGCGTCGTTACGCCTGAGGGCGACGCGGGACTCGAACTCGGGCTGGGCCCGTCGACCGATGCGTCAGTGGTAACGGTCGGGGCCGAGTAGAACGCTTTCACTGGCTACACCCGTAGAAGGCGCAGAATCACAGCGATGGACGGGGGTTCAATTCCCCCCATCTCCACCACCGGTCGTCGTCGCACACGTCGAGGCAGAGGCCCCGCTCCCGAGAGGGAGACGGGGCCTTCCTGCTGTCTGCGCCGCCCTCGTCCCCCCGCGGGCCGCGCTCAGCCCGGTCGGACGTCGAGTTGCCGCACGCGCCCGTAGAGGGTGAGCGTCGCGACCCGGTCCGCCTCGTCGCGCGCCGGCCCGTTCAGAAGCGTCGGCGGCGCCCAGGAGCGGTACAGAGCGATCGGAGTGAGGACCGCGGCGGCGGCACCCGGCGGGTAGTCGGACTGCGCTCGGACGGGCAGTTCGGCCACGGCATCCGGGAGGACCGCCACGACTGCGTCGATCACCGGCCGCAGGCGCTCGGAGCGCTCGTCGTCGACGGTCAGGGTCACCGCGTTCATCGCGGCGAGGGCGGCGGCCAGGTGCTCGACGGTGTGGCGGTCGCTGCACTCCTCCGTGACGAGCAGCGAGATGATGCCCCGGGGCTTGAGCCAGCCCAGGGTCGCGGCCTCGGCGTCCCCGTGGACGGACAGCACCCGGTCGGAGGCGATCGTGTAGTCGCGCAGCAGGCCGGCCCAGACCGGGTGGCCGAGTGGCTCGAGAGCCTCGGCCGCGGCGACGAGCGCCGCTTCGTGCCGGATGCGGTCGAAGAGCGTGTCCGCGGGGGCGAACTCCCTCTCCGCGGTGCCGGGCCGCTCCGGCTGATCGGCGGCGTGCTCGTGGTGCATGGACGGCTCCTCGTCGCTACGTCCGGCGCCCCCCGGGCCGTTCTCGGGTCCTCACACAGTGCGCCGCCGGGTGGCGGCTGTCAACGGGTCCCGGTCGGGGATTGACGGCCGTCGATCGCGGGCTCCGCCTCAGCGCGCTGCGCCGAAGAGGGTGCCCGTGGCGGGGCCGGTCGTGGGGTCGAAGACCGCGCAGGCGATGGCGCGGTCGCCGTGCCTCCAGCTCACCTCGGAGGGGACGATGCTGCGGTACTCGAGCGCGGATGCGCCGTACGAGATGCCGATCGTGTTCGGGAACTCGATGTCGCACGCCGCTTTCGCCTGCGCGAGGAGCGTGTTGCGGCTCGTGTACTCCTCGCCGGGCTGGTCGAAGACGTGGAAGACCTCGAGGTCGTGGACCTCGCCGCACGGGACGAGCTCGACATCGGCGATCCTGTCCCCGTCCGGGGAGAGGAGGCAGTCGCCCTTGCGGAGGGAGAACGGGTCGACGACACCCGCGGTCACGACCGCTCCGGCCTCGTCGCGGACGGCATCGGGCGCCTCGGAGCCGACGACCGAGGAGCAGGACGCCAGGGCGAGCGCCAGGGCCGCGACGGCGAGGGAGGGGAGGACCCGCCTCATCGCTCCGCCACGATCGCGAGGATCTCGTCGTGCAGCAGTCCGTTGGTGGCGAGCGAGCTGCCGTGCCAGGGGCCGGGCTCCCCGTCGGCGGAGGTGAAGCGGCCTCCCGCCTCCTCGACGATGGGGACGAGCGCGGCGAGATCGTACGGCTTGACGTCGAACTCGCCCGCACCGTCGAGCAGGCCCTCGGCGACGAGCATGTAGCCCCACGCGTCGCCGTAGGCGCGGTCGCGCCAGACGCCGCGGGCGAGCTCGAGCAGTTGGTCGAGCCTCCCGGCGCCGTCCCACTGCTGGATGCTGTTGTAGCTGAACGTCGCCTCGGCGAGGTCGGCGATGCCCGACACCCGGATGCGCCGCGGCTGCTGCGCGGCAGGGGCGGCCAGCACCCCGCGCAGCTCGTCGGGGAGCTCGATGCGCCCGACGGCGCCGGCGCTCTCGTCGGTCCACGCCCCGGAGCCCTTCGCCGCCCACCAGCGCTTGCCGAGGGCCGGTGCCGAGACGACTCCCACGACCGGGACGCCGTCGACGGCGAGCGAGATGAGCGTGGCCCAGATCGGGACTCCGCGCAGGAAGTGGGCGGTGCCGTCGATCGGATCGAGGATCCACTGCCGCGCCGCGTCGCCCGAGGTGCCGAACTCCTCCCCGAGGATCGAGTCCTCGGGACGCTCTTGGGCGAGGAGCGCGCGCAGCGCCTCCTCGACGGCCCGGTCGGCGTCGGTGACCGGGGTGCGGTCGGGCTTGGTCGTCACCTCGAGGTCCCGCGCGAGGAAGCGCTCGCTCGAGACGGCATCGGCCGCGTCGGCGAGTCGGAGGGCGAGGCGGAGGTCGTCGTCGAGGCTCGGAGTCACGGCTCCACGATACTGAGCAGGTCCCTCGCGCAGCGGTGCCGAGGGGGTGCGCCGAGATCCGCCGCGTCTCGATTTGACGAGGAGGGGGGAGCCACTGCTAATGTGATTCCTCGGTTCGGAAAGCATTTTTCTCCGGCCAGGCAGCATCGCCACGCACCTCTAGCTCAATCGGCAGAGCAACTGACTCTTAATCAGTGGGTTCTCGGTTCAAGTCCGAGGGGGTGCACCACCCGAGACGCCCGCCCCTCCGGCGGGCGTTTCGTCGTTCCGGGGCGCGGTCGCCCCACGCGCGAGCGGCCGCCGGCCCTCTCCGTGCTCGTGGGCCCGCACCCGATCGGGTCCGCTGTGCGCGGGCCCGCACCGTGCTGGGCGTCCCCCTGACGTCGTCCCGGCGCACACCGGCACCCGGCTCGTCCGTGGCAGGCTGTCCGCTCGCGCGATCCCTCCCTCCAGACGAAAGGACCGACGTGCCCGAAGACGTCCTCCCCGAGATCGGCGGCATCGCCCTCGCCGTCGCCATCGCCGTGGTGATCGCCGTGGTCGTGACCGCCGTGGTCGCCCTCGTGATCCGCACCATCGGCAAGCGCAAGACCTGGGCGCGGCTGCTCATCCGCCGCGTCCGCATCCCGTTCCGCGTGCTCCTGCTCACGATCGCGGTCTGGGTGGCCCTCGCCGCCACCGTGTCGGGCGATCTCGCTCCCGAGCTCGTCGACCGGATCTTCCAGATCGCGACGATCGGCGCATCGGCCTGGCTGGTCGGCGCCCTCATCGTGTTCCTCGAGGACCTGGGTGCCGAGCGCTACCGCACCGACACCGTCGACAACCGGCGCGCCCGGCGGCTGCGGACGCAGATGACGATCATCCGCCGCGTCGCGGTCGCGGCGGTCGTGGTCGTGGCCATCGGAGCGGCGCTCCTCACCTTCCCGCAGGCCCGCACGGCGGGAGCCAGCCTCCTCGCGTCGGCCGGAGTGCTCTCGATCGTGGCCGGCCTCGCCGCGCAATCGAGCCTGACGAACATCTTCGCGGGCGTGCAGCTCGCCTTCAGCGACGCGATCCGCCTGGACGACGTCGTGATCGTCGAGGGGGAGTGGGGCCGCATCGAGGAGATCACCCTCACCTACGTCGTCGTGCACCTCTGGGACGACCGCCGTCTCGTGCTGCCCACGAACCACTTCACCACGATGCCGTTCCAGAACTGGACCCGCACGGGGTCGGAGCTGCTCGGAGCGGTCGAGCTCGATCTCGACTGGCGCGTGCGGCCCGACGAGATGCGCGAGGAGCTGCACCGGATCCTCGAGGAGACCGAGCTCTGGGACCACCGCGTCAGCGTGCTGCAGGTGACCGACGCGGTCGGCGGCTTCGTGCGGATCCGCGTGCTCGTCACCGCGAAGGACGCGCCCACGCTCTTCGATCTCCGCTGCTACGTGCGGGAGCGGCTCGTGCAGTGGCTGCACGAGAACGATCCCGTGGCCCTGCCCCGTCAGCGCGTCGAGATGGAGCGGCAGGAGCCGGGAGCCAACGGCGCTGCCCGCCCGGTGCCGCGCCAGCACGCGACTCCGGACAACCTGTTCTCGGGAGACGCGGCGTCGAACGAGCGCGGCGCGCTGTTCACCGGTCTGATCGACCTGCGCGAGACGCGCACGCAGGACTGAGCGCTCCGGCCCCGTCCGCGGGATGCCACTCGGGTACGCGACACGCGGGTGTCGGACGTACTGGAGTGGCATCTCGCGGTGACGGGCCGGTTCCATCGCGCCTAGCGGTCGATCGACGACATGTCGGCGTAGCGGTCGCCCACGGGCGGCTCGATGGCCGAGAGCGCCGCGAGCTGCGCCGCGGTCAGCTCGAGCGCATCCGCCGCCGCGTTCTCCTCGATGCGCGAGACGCGCTTGGTGCCCGGGATCGGCGCGATGCCCTCCCCCTGTGCGAGCAGCCAGGCCAGGGCGACCTGCGCCGAGGTGGCGCCGACCTCGGCGGCGACCCGGTCGACCTCCTCCACGATGCGGATGTTCGCCTCGAGGTTCCCGTCGGCGAACCGGGGGTTCGAGCGGCGGAAGTCGTCGTCGCCCAGCTCGTCGACCGAGCGGATCGCCCCCGTCAGGAAGCCGCGCCCGAGCGGCGAGTAGGGCACGAAGCCGATGCCGAGCTCGCGCAGCAGGGGCAGCACCTCCGCCTCCGGGTCGCGCGTCCAGAGCGAGTACTCGGACTGCACGGCGGTGACCGGGTGCACGGCGTGGGCGCGGCGGATCGTCGCGGGCGCCGCCTCGGACAGACCGTAGGCGAGGATCTTGCCCTCCTGGATCAGCTCGGCGAACGCGCCGGCGGTGTCCTCGATCGGCACGCCCGGGTCCATCCGGTGCTGGTAGTAGAGGTCGATGCGGTCGGTGCCGAGTCGCTGCAGCGAGCCCTCGACGGCGAGGCGGAGGTTCTCGGGCGAGCCGTCGAGACCGCGCTCGCCGGAGCCGCGGTGCTGGATCATGCCGAACTTGCTGGCGATCACGACCTCGTCGCGGCGGTCGGCGAGCGCGCGCCCGACGAGCTCCTCGTTGAGGAACGGGCCGTAGATCTCGGCGGTGTCGATGAACACGACGCCGAGGTCGACGGCGCGGTGCAGCGTGCGGACGGACTCCGCGTCGTCGCTCCCGGCGCCCGAGTAGAAGGCGGACATGCCCATGGCGCCCAGGCCGAGGCGGGAGACGTCGAGGGCGGTTCCGGGGTTCCCGGAGCCGAGGATGGTGTGCTTCACGAGGTGGTCCTCTCCTGGTAGGCCGCGATCTTGTAGTCGATCGCGGCGAGACTCCTGCGGGTGCGCGCGAGCTGCTCCTCCACCTCGGCGCGGTGCGCCTGGAGGAGGGCGAGGCGCTCGGGCTCGCTCGCAGGACCGATCCTGAGCAGCCCCGCGTACTCGCGGATGCGCGCGATGGGCATCCCCGTCGCGCGGAGCTTGGTCAGGAAGTCGACCCACCCGACGTCCGAGGCGCTGTAGCGCCGGTGCCGCGACGAGGCGCGCTCGACGGGCTCGAGCATCAGCCCGACGCGCTCGTAGTAGCGCAGCGTGTGCACGGTGAGACCGGTCGCCGAGGCGACCTCGGAGATGGACAGGGCCGGGGCGGCGGGCGCCTCGGCGATGCGGGTGGTGGACATGGCGCCACCCTAGGACTTCGAGCGCGCTCGAGGTCAAGCGGGTGCCGCGGGGTCGCTCCCGATCAGCGCTCGGACTCGAGGAACGCGGTGAGCGCCGCCGCGAGCTGCGCGTCCGACTCCTCGTGCCCGATCGTCGCCGTGCCGTCGCCCGCCTGGGCGCCGTACCAGCCGAAGGCGGCGTGGTTCGCGCCCTCGATCTCGACCACGAGGGCGGAGTCGGGCAGCAGGTCGCGCGCGGCGGCGACCTTCTCGGGGGTGCTCAGCCCGTCCTCGGAGCCGCTGACGCTCAGGACCGCCGTGCCGGAGCCGGACAGGTCGTTCGCGCAGTAGCTGCCGAGCAGCACGAGACCCGCGACGTCGTCGCCCTCGGCCCACTGGCACGCCTTCACTCCGCCCAGCGAGTGCCCGCCGACTAACCACTCGTCCACACCCTCCGCCTGATCGGTGAAGCTCTCGAGCGAGCGCAGGTCGAAGAAGGCCAGGTTCAGGATCGGCCGGGTGATGACGACGGTCGCGCCCTCCTCGACGAGCGGAGCGAGCGTCGCCTCGTAGGACGCGGCGTCGACCTTCGCGCCGGGGACGAAGACGAGGCCCTCGCCCGAGGAGTCGCCGGTCGGCGTCATCACGATCGCGGAGTCGGTGCGCTCGACGCTGACGCCGGTGTCCGCCCTGACGCGCTCGAGGGCCTCCTCGTCGGGCCCGCTCACGATCGAGGACCACACGAGGAATCCGAGCACGGCGACCGCCAGGAGAGCGCCGAGGACGAGGAGCACGAGGCGGAGCGGCCGGCGCCGTCGTGGGCTCATCGAGCGTCCGCGATCGCGTCGGCGGCCTGCACGAGGGCGAGGTGCGAGAGCGCCTGCGGGGTGTTGCCCGCGTGCCGGTGGTTCTCGACGTCGTACTCCTCCGCGAGCAGACCGACGTCGTTCGCGAGCCCGACCAGCCGGTCCATCAGCGCGCGGGCGTCGTCCAGGCGTCCGGAGGACGCGTACTGGTGCACGAGCCAGAACGAGCAGGCGAGGAACGGGTGCTCCCCGCCGGGCAGGCCGTCGACCGAGGACTCGGTGCGGTAGCGGTGCAGCAGCCCGTCGTGCAGGAGCGTCCGCTCCATCTCGGCGACGGTGCCGGTCATCCGCGGGTCGTCGGCGTCGAGGTAGCCGACCATCGGCAGGACGAGCAGGGACGCGTCGACCTCGGTCGATCCGTAGGACTGCACGAAGTGGCCGCGCTCCGCGTCGTAGCCCTGGGCGTCGATCTCGGCGCGCACCTCGTCGCGCAGCGCCTCCCAGGTCTCGACCGGCCCGGGGAGGCCGTTCTCGCGCACGCCGCGGACCCCGCGGTCCAGGGCCGCCCAGATCATGACGCGCGAGTGGGTGAAGTGGCGCGGTTCACCGCGGATCTCCCAGATGCCGTTGTCCGGCCGACGCCAGTTCTGCTCGACGAACCCCAGCAGCGCGCGCTGCAGCGGCCACGAGAAGCGGGTCTCGTCCACTCCGGCCGTCCGCGCCTCGTGCAGAGCGACCATCACCTCGCCGATCACGTCGGCCTGGTACTGGTCGACCGCCCCGTTGCCGATGCGGACGGGGGAGGCGCCGTCGTAGCCGGGCAGGCTGGGCATCGTGCGCTCGGACAGATCGCGCTCGCCCGCGATGCCGTACATGATCTGGACGTCGGCCGGGTCGCCCGCGACGGCGCGGAGGAGCCACGCTCGCCACTTCTGCGCCTCCTGCTCGAAGCCGTGCGCGAGCAGCGCCTGCAGGGTCAGGGAGGCGTCGCGCAGCCAGACGTAGCGGTAGTCCCAGTTGCGGCTGCCGCCGAACTCCTCCGGGAGCGAGGTGGTCGCGGCGGCGACGATGCCGCCCGTCTCGTCGTCGGTCAGTGCCCGGAGGGTGAGCAGCGAGCGCACGACCGCGTCGCGGTACGGGCCGTCGTAGCGGATCGTCCCCGCCCACTCCGACCACCAGGCGAGCGTGCTCTCGAGGGCGCGATCGACGTCGAGGGCCTTCGGCCAGCGGTGGTGCGAGGGGAACCAGGCCATGGAGAGGTCGATGCTCGACCCCTCGGCGACGTCGAACTCGGCGGAGTGCACGTGGTCGGTGGCCGTGAGCCGCATGCCGCGCACGACGACCGCGTCCGGACCGGCGACGGCGACCAGCAGCGGTGCCTCGTCGGTCCCCTCCTGGCGCACCCACGGCACGACCCGGGCGTAGTCGAAGCGGAGCCGCAGCTCCTGCCGCATCCGGACGGTGCCCGAGACGCCGCGCACCCGGCGCACGAGCTCGGCCCGGTCGTCGCGCAGCGGCATCACGTCGGTGACCTCGACGACTCCGGTCGACGTGGTCCACCGCGTCACCAGGGCGAGGGTGTCGCCGAGGTAGCGGCGCTCGACCCGGGCGCCGGCGTCGGTCGGCCGCAGCGACCACCGGCCCTGGTCGTCGCCCCCGAGCAGGGCGCCGAAGACGGAGGGGGAGTCGAAGCGGGGGAGGCAGAGCCAGTCGATGCCGCCGTCGCGGGAGACGAGAGCGGCGGTGCGGCAGTCGGAGAGGACCGCGTAGTCCTCGATCGGGGAGACCATGCCTGGATCCTCTCAGCAGGAGCCGAGCGCTCCCCGTCAAGGCGGAGCATCCGGTCCGAGCCGCGCCGTAGGGTGAGCCGCATGACGCACTCGGTCTCGACTCTGCTCATCCTCGGGGCGACGGGGGACCTGTCCTCCCGCCTCCTCCTCCCGGCCGTCGGTCAGCTGCTGACCCGGGAGCCCGATCGCCGCCTGCACCTCGTCGGGGCGGGCCGGGAGGACTGGACGCAGGAGCACTGGCACGAGGTGCTCTCCTCCTCCCTCGGCACCGTCGCCACGAGCGGCACCGGTGCCGACGAGATGGTCGCCGGCACGCGCTACGTGCAGATCGACGTGACCGATCCGGAGGCGCTCGCCGCACTGCTCGCGAGCTGCGAGGGTCCCGTGGCGATCTACTTCGCCCTGCCGCCCGCCATCGCGGCGAAGGCCTGCGACGCCCTCGCGGTGCACGGACTGCCCGAGGGGACCGTCCTCGCTCTCGAGAAGCCGTTCGGCGTCGACGAGGCCAGCGCTCGCGCCCTGAACGAGCGCCTCGCCGCGCTCGTCCCGGAGGAGCGCGTGCACCGGGTGGACCACTTCCTCGGCCGCGCGACCGTCATGAACCTCCTCGGACTGCGCTTCGCGAACCGGATCCTCGAGCCGCTGTGGTCGGCCGAGCACATCGAGAGCGTCGCGATCGTCTACGACGAGCAGCTCGGGCTGGAGGGACGGGCCGGCTACTACGACGGCGCCGGCGCCCTCATCGACATGATCCAGAGCCACCTGCTCCAGGTGCTCGCCGTCGTCGCCATGGAGGCGCCCTCGACGCTCGACGCCGCCGACCTGCGCGACGCGAAGGGCATCGTCCTGCGCGCCACGCGGATCCGCGAGGAGGACGGCTCGCGTCGCGCGCGCTACGGGGCGGGCTCGGTCGACGGCCGCGAGCTCCCGGCCTACGCCTCGGAGCCGGGCGTCGACCCGGAGCGCGGCACCGAGACGCTCGCCGAGCTGACCGTCGAGATCGACACCTGGCGCTGGGCGGGGGTCCCCTTCACGCTCCGCTCGGGGAAGGCGCTGGGGGAGCGGCGCCGCGAGGTGGTCATCCGCTTCAAGCCGGTGCCGCACCTGCCCAGCGGCTTCCACGGCACGGAGGAGCCCTCGGTGCTGCGGCTGTTCCTCGCACCGGACAAGATGGCGCTCGAGCTGAACATCAACGGTCCCGGAGACCCCTACACGCTGGAGCGCGCGTCGCTCGAGGCGACCTTCGGCGAGGGGGAGCTCCTGGCCTACGGCGAGGTGCTGTCGGGGATCCTCGACGACGACCCCTCGCTCTCGGTGCGCGGCGACGCGGCGGAGGAGTGCTGGCGCATCGTGCAGCCCGCCCTCGACGCGTGGCGCTCGGGCGCGGTGCCGCTGGACGAGTACCCCGCGGGCAGCGGCGGCCCGGAGGGCTGGAAGCAGATCTGAGCGCCGGGGGTGACCCCTTGCCGGTCGAGCAGCGCCGGAAACGCGTATCGAGACCCATCGCGCCCGGAGTGGGGTGATCTCGAGACGCCCGCTGCGCGGGCTGCCCGATCAGCGGAGAGGGCTGCTCGATCAGGGGAGGGGGGCTCGGGCCTAGCGGGTCGCGTCGACCGGGGCGGCGGCCGGGGCGTCGGGCTCGGCCCAGACGGCGATCGGCTGCGGGTCCCAGGTGAGCGCCGCGGGCTCGGGCGCGACCGGCGGGGTCGAAGCGCGCATGACCGGGATGGCCGAGGTGACGGGGTTCGCGCTCTCGGGAGCGCCGGCACGCAGCTGCTCGGCCTGGATCGCGGCGGCGAGCTCGTGCGCGAGGGAGCGGGCGAGCATGCCGTGGAAGATCGGGTCGCGGTCGTCGTGACTGCGCCGGGTGACGACCCAGGCGCCCTCGGAGCCCACGAACGACGCGAGGCGCTCATGGACCACGGCGAACAGCTCGTCCTGGGTGAGAGCGGGAGCCGCGACGACCTCGGGGGCCGGCTGGCGGCGCCTCAGACGAAACCTCATGACGAACCCCGATCCCGTGCGGCTGACGACTCACTCCAGTCTCGCCGGGGAACAGCCGAGAGGCCCCCTGACACGCCGCGCCGGTCGGCGAACGGCGCGTCGGAGGGCCTCGGCGGGCGCGATCAGCGATCAGCGATCGCGCTTCTTGCCCTTCGCCTCCTTGGCGAGCTCCTTCGAGTCGTACGAGACGGAGCCGAAGGCGACGGCCACGGCGATCGCCCAGCTGACCCACTGCAGGGCGAGTCGCCAGTCGCGCGGCCCTTTGCGGGTCGTCTGAAGGATCGACCAGCCGCCGACCAGCGCGCTGATGACGCTCGAGTTGAGGATGAACTTGCGCATCGATTGCCTCCCGGTGTTCGAGACGACGCTACCGGTGTCGTCGGTGCGCCCGGAGCGGTTGACAGGGCGCACGGGGGGCGGCAGCTACGGTGGGCTGCCCGCGAGCGGGACCAGCAGAGGGAGCAGCAGGATGCGCACGGCACTCATCGGAGCACTCCTGCTCGCCCTCGGGGCGGTGGCGGTGCTCACGGGAGTCCTGCCGCCGGAGGCGCTCGGCGAGCTCGTCGAGCGCACGGGTCCGATCCTCGCCTTCGTCGTGGCGGTCACCGTCGTCGCCGAGCTGGCGTCCGAGGCGGGCGTGTTCACCGTGGTCGCCGAGCGGGCCGCGTCGTGGGGCCGCGGACGCACGGCGGTGCTCTGGCTCCTCGTCGTCGTCCTCGCGATCCTCTGCACCGTCTTCCTGTCGCTGGACACGACCGCGGTGCTGCTGACCCCGGTCGTCGTGCTGCTCGCGGCGCACGTGGGAGTGCCGCCCCTTCCCTTCGCGATGGCGACCGTGTGGCTGGCCAACTGCGGGTCGCTCCTGCTGCCCGTCTCGAACCTGACGAACCTGCTCGCCGAGCGGCGCCTCGGCGTCGACGGGCCGCTGGAGTTCGCGGCGCTGACGGCCGCACCCGCGCTCGTCGCGGCGGTGGTCCCGGTGATCGTGCTCGCCGTCCGGTACCGGCGCGAGCTCTCGGGCCGCTACCGGGCCGGGGAGCGGACGCCGGTGGAGGACCGGGTGCTGCTCACGGGGTCCGGTCTGGTGGTGCTCCTGCTGCTGCCCGCGCTGGTGTCGGGGGTCGAGGTGTGGATCCCCGCCGCCGTCGCCGCCCTCGCCCTGGTCGTGCTGTTCGCGGTGCGGCGGCCCGCGGCGCTGCGGCCGTCGCTCCTCCCGTGGCAGCTCGTCGTCTTCGCCGCGGGCCTCTTCGTCGCGATGGAGGCGGCGCACCAGCTCGGGCTCGGGGCGGCGCTCGCCGTGGTCGCGGGGCAGGGCTCCGGAGCCGTCGACCTGCTGCGTCTCGCCGGCTCGGGCGCCGTCGCCGCGAACCTCGTCGACAACCTGCCCGCGTACCTCGCCCTGGAGCCGGTCGCCGCGGATCCGGCGCGTCTGGTCGCGCTGCTGATCGGCGTGAACGCCGGTCCGCTGATCACTCCGTGGGCCTCGCTCGCCACCCTCCTCTGGCACCAGCGCCTGACCGCGATGGGGGTGCGGATCTCGTGGACGCAGTACGCGCTGCTCGGTCTCGTCGCCGTCGTGCCGACCGTCGCAGGAGCGACGCTCGCCCTCGCTCTGGCCCAGGGCTGAGCAACGGGAGGACACCTCCTGTCCGGCACCCGTTCGAGAGGGGCTGGTAGCCTCCTGGGGTCCACGACGACCCGATTCGACGAGGGGTACACCATCTCCGAGCACTCAGTCCCCGATCCTTCGGACGGTGCTCCGGCACCGCGCAACGCGTTCGTGGTGGTGTCCAACCGGCTCCCCGTCGACCGCGTGACGGCCGAGGACGGCACCGCGTCCTGGAAGACGTCCCCCGGCGGACTCGTCACGGCGCTCGAGCCGGTCATGCGCGCGAACGAGGGCGCCTGGGTCGGCTGGCCCGGCGTCGCCGACGAGGTCGTCGCCCCGTTCGAGAACGACGGCGTGCTGATCGTCCCCGTCGCGCTGAGCGCGCAGGAGCTCGAGGACTACTACGAGGGCTTCTCGAACGACACGCTCTGGCCGCTCTACCACGACGTCATCGCGCCGCCCACGTACCACCGCGACTGGTGGGACGCCTACGTGCGGGTCAACCGGCGCTTCGCCGAGGCCGCCGCCGTGGTGACCGAGCAGGACGGCGTGGTCTGGGTGCAGGACTACCAGCTGCAGCTCGTGCCCAAGATGCTCCGCGAGCTCCGCCCCGACGTCACCATCGGCTTCTTCAACCACATCCCGTTCCCGCCCTACGGGATCTTCGCCCAGCTGCCCTGGCGCAAGCAGATCGTCGAGGGCCTGCTGGGCGCCGACGTGATCGGCTTCCAGCGCCAGGGCGATGCGGGCAGCTTCCTCCGCGCGGTCCGCCGGCTGCTCGGCTACGACACCCGCAGCACCGTCGTCGAGGTGCCGGTCGAGGAGGAGGCGGTCGAGGGGACGCGCCGCGTCAACCGCTCGCGCCGCGGGGCGAGCGTCCGCCCCGTCGTCGCCCGCCACTTCCCGATCTCGATCGACTCCGCCTTCTTCGAGGCGATGGCCCGCACCCCGGAGATCCAGGCCCGCGCCCGCGAGATCCGCGACGAGCTCGGCAACCCCGAGATCATCATGCTCGGCGTCGACCGCCTCGACTACACCAAGGGCATCGGCCACCGCCTGAAGGCCTTCGGCGAGCTCCTGGCCGACGGTCGGCTGAGCACCGAGGACGCCGTGCTCGTGCAGGTCGCGAGCCCGAGCCGCGAGCGCGTCGACACCTACCGTCAGCTGCGCGACGACATCGAGCTGCAGGTCGGCCGCATCAACGGCGACTACGGCAAGATCGGGCACCCGGCGATCAGCTACCTGCACCACGGCTACCCCCGCGAGGAGATGGTGGCGCTCTACCTCGCCGCCGACGTGATGCTCGTCACGGCGCTGCGCGACGGGATGAACCTGGTCGCGAAGGAGTACGTGGCCTCGCGCTTCGACAACGACGGAGTGCTGGTGCTGAGCGAGTTCACCGGCGCCGCCGACGAGCTCAAGCAGGCCGTGCAGATCAATCCCCACGACATCTCGGGGCTGAAGGACGCGATGGAGGCGGCGGCCCGCATGCCGCGCTCCGAGAAGACGCGGCGGATGCGCGCACTGCGGCGCCGCGTGCTCGAGAACGACGTCTCCCGCTGGTCCGAGAGCTTCCTCGCGGCGCTCGCCGAGCACGCGAAGGGCCAGCAGCTCGACGTGCACCCCGCGGCGCGCGGCCAGGAGGCGCCCGTCGGCCAGGAGGCCGAGCACCGCGAGGACTCCGAGCGCGGCAAGGAGGCGGAGGCGCGATGAGCACCGTGACCCCGTCGCCCGTCGACCCGCACCTGCCCGGAGTCCCCGACCGCCTCGTCCTTGCCCTGCGCGAGCTGGCGGCGACGGGACGGCTGCTGGTCGCCCTCGACTTCGATGGCACGCTCGCGCCCGAGGTCGACGACCCGGCCCGCGCCCGTGCCCTGCCCGAGGCCCGCGAGGCGGTCCTGCGCCTGCTGGCCCTGCCCGGTACCCGCGTCGCCCTCGTGTCCGGCCGCGCGCTCGAGAGCCTGGAGGAGGTGTCCCAGCTGCCCGACGAGGCGCTGCTGGTCGGCTCGCACGGCGTCGAGATCCGCCTCGACCCCGACGAGGACGCCGTGCGCCTGGACCCCGTCGAGCTCGCCAAGGTCGACCGCCTCGAGGGCGTGCTCAAGGGCATCGCCCGCGGGATCGACAACGTGTGGATCGAGGACAAGCCGGCCGGGTTCGCGCTGCACACCCGCCTCGCCACCGACAAGCACAGCCGGGTCGCCCACGTCGTCGCCCTGTCGGAGGCGCGCGCCGAGGTCGCGGGCGTGCACGTGCGCGAGGGCAAGAACGTGCTCGAGTTCTCGGTGCGCTCCACGACCAAGGGAGAGGCGGTCGAGCACCTCCGCCGCTACACCGGGGCGACCGCGGTGCTCTACGCCGGCGACGACGTGACCGACGAGGACGCCTTCGCCGTGATGCGCTCCGGCGACGTCGGGGTGAAGAGCGGACCGGGCACCACCTCGGCCGCATACCGCGTCCGGGGCCCCGAGCAGGTCGCGCACGTGCTGTCGCTGCTGGCTGAGTTCCGCGGCGCACCGGCCTGACGCCCGGGTGATCGCGGGTCCGGTGAGCGCCGGAGCAGGGGTCTCGAGGCGGTAGCCTCGTCACATGCCGGAAATCGATTGGAAGCCTCGTTCGCGCACCGTCACGGACGGCATCGAGGCCACGACGTCGCGCGGGATGCTCCGCGCCGTCGGAATGGGCGACGACGATTGGGAGAAGCCCCAGATCGGGATCGCGTCCTCCTGGAACGAGATCACCCCCTGCAACCTCTCCCTCGAGCGCCTCGCGCGCTCCGCCAAGGAGGGCGTCCACTCGGGCGGCGGGTATCCGCTGCAGTTCGGCACCATCTCGGTGTCCGACGGCATCTCGATGGGCCACGAGGGCATGCACTTCTCGCTCGTCTCGCGCGAGGTCATCGCCGACTCCGTCGAGACCGTGATGATGGCCGAGCGCCTCGACGGCACCGTCATGCTCGCCGGCTGCGACAAGTCGCTGCCCGGCATGCTCATGGCCGCCGCGCGCCTGGACCTCGCCGCCGTCTTCGTCTACGCGGGCTCCATCGCCCCGGGCTGGGTCAAGCTCTCGGACGGCACCGAGAAGGACATCACGATCATCGACTCCTTCGAGGCGGTCGGCGGAGTGAAGGCCGGCATCATGTCCGAGGAGGACGCCAAGCGCATCGAGTGCGCCTTCGCCCCGGGCGAGGGCTCGTGCGGCGGCATGTACACCGCGAACACCATGGCCAGCGTCGCCGAGGCGCTCGGCATGAGCCTGCCCGGCTCCGCCTCGCCCGCCGCGGCCGATCGCCGCCGCGACTACTTCGCCCGCAAGTCGGGCGAGGCCGTGGTCGAGATGCTGCGCAACGGCACCACCGCGCGCGACATCCTGACGAAGGAGGCGTTCGAGAACGCGATCGCCGTCGCGATGGCCTTCGGCGGCTCGACCAACGTCATCCTGCACCTGCTCGCGATCGCCAACGAGGCCGAGGTCGACCTCACGATCGACGACTTCAACCGCATCGGCGACACCATCCCGCACATCGGCGACCTCAAGCCGTTCGGCAAGTACGTCATGAACGACGTCGACCGCCACGGCGGCGTGCCCGCCGTGATGAAGGCGCTGCTGGACGCCGGCCTCCTGCACGGCGACTGCCTGACCGTCACCGGGAAGACCGTCGCCGAGAACCTCGCGGCCATGGACATCGCCCCGTTGGACGGCGAGGTCATCCGCACGCTCGACAACCCGATCCACGCGACCGGCGGCCTCACGATCCTCAAGGGCTCGCTCGCCCCCGAGGGCGCGGTCGTCAAGACCGCCGGCTTCGACGCCTCCGTGTTCGAGGGCCCCGCCCGCGTGTTCGAGCGCGAGCGCGCCGCGATGGACGCGCTGACGAACGGCGAGATCGAGAAGGGCGACGTGGTGGTCATCCGCTACGAGGGCCCCAAGGGCGGCCCGGGGATGCGCGAGATGCTCGCGATCACCGCCGCCATCAAGGGCGCAGGCCTCGGAAAAGATGTACTACTCTTGACCGACGGACGATTCTCAGGCGGCACAACCGGCCTGTGCATCGGACACATCGCACCCGAATCGGTGGACGCAGGTCCCATCGCATTCGTCCGCGATGGGGACCCGATTCGGGTCGACATCGCCGCTCGCTCGATCGACCTACTTGTCGACGACTCCGAGCTCGCCGCCCGCCGAGAAGGCTGGGCCCCCCTTCCTCCGCGCTACACCCGCGGTGTCCTCGCCAAGTACGCCAAGCTCGTGCGCTCGGCGGCCGTGGGCGCCACCACCGGGTGACCCCGGCCCGCTCCGGCCGGCCGCGCACTCGCGCCTCCCGGGTTCCGGACCTCGCGGTCCGGAACCCGCCGCCGCACTCCCTCTCGAAGGAATCGACACCCGCATGACCCCGGACCCGTCCGCCGTGCATCCCGCACCGACGCCCCAGCCACCCCGTCCCGCCGCGTCCGGTGCGGCCCCGGCCCCCGAGGCCGAGACCCTCACCGGAGCGCAGGCGGTCGTCCGCTCGCTCGAGATGCTCGGCATCGAGGACGTCTTCGGTCTGCCCGGAGGCGCGATCCTCCCGGTCTACGACCCGCTGATGGACTCGTCGAAGATCCGCCACATCCTGGTCCGCCACGAGCAGGGCGCCGGCCACGCCGCCGAGGGCTACGCCTCGGCGACCGGCAAGCTCGGCGTCTGCATCGCGACGTCCGGCCCCGGAGCGACGAACCTCGTCACGGCGATCGCGGACGCCTACATGGACTCCGTCCCGATGCTCGCCATCACCGGCCAGGTCTTCTCGACGCTGATGGGCACCGACGCCTTCCAGGAAGCGGACATCGTCGGCATCACCATGCCGATCACGAAGCACTCGATCCTGGTCACGCGCCCCGAGGACATCCCGCAGGCGCTCGCCTCCGCCGCCCTCATCGCGACGACCGGGCGCCCCGGCCCCGTGCTCGTCGACATCACGAAGGACGCGCAGCAGAACGAGGCGCCGTTCCTCTGGCCGCCGAAGATCGACCTGCCCGGCTACCGGCCCGTCACCAAGGCGCACGGCAAGCAGATCCAGGCCGCGGCCCAGCTGCTCGCCGAGTCGAAGAAGCCGGTGCTCTACGTCGGCGGCGGCATCATCCGCGCCCGCGCCTCCGCCGAGCTCCTCGCGTTCGCCGAGGCGTCCGGCGCCCCGGTGGTCACCACGCTGATGGCCCGCGGAGCCTTCCCGGATTCGCACGAGCAGCACCTCGGCATGCCCGGCATGCACGGCACCGTCCCCGCGGTGCTGGCGCTGCAGGAGGCCGACCTGATCCTCGCGCTCGGCTCGCGCTTCGACGACCGCGTGACCGGCAAGGCGGCGCTCTTCGCCCCGCACGCCAAGGTCGTGCATGTCGACATCGACCCCGCCGAGATCTCCAAGATCCGCACCGCCGACGTGCCGATCGTGGGCGACCTCAAGGACGTGCTGCCCGACCTCACCGACGCGTTCGCGAAGGCGATCGACGGCGGCGCGCCCGACACCTCCGAGTGGTGGTCCTACCTCAAGGGCCTCCAGGAGGAGTTCCCGCTCGGCTACACGGAGCCGACCGACGGCCAGCTCTCGCCGCAGTACGTGATCAAGCGGATCGGCGAGCTCACCGGGCCCGAGGGCGTCTTCGCCTCCGGAGTCGGCCAGCACCAGATGTGGGCCGCGCAGTTCATCAAGTACGAGCGCCCGAACTCGTGGCTGAACTCGGGCGGCGCCGGCACGATGGGCTACTCCGTCCCGGCCGCCATGGGCGCGAAGGTCGGCGAGCCCGACCGCGTCGTGTGGGCGATCGACGGCGACGGCTGCTTCCAGATGACCAATCAGGAGCTCGCCACCTGCACGATCAACGACATCCCGATCAAGGTCGCGGTGATCAACAACTCCTCGCTCGGCATGGTGCGGCAGTGGCAGACCCTCTTCTACGAGGGCCGCTACTCCAACACCGACCTCAACACGGGACACGACACCGTGCGCGTGCCCGACTTCGTGAAGCTGGCCGACGCGTACGGCGCTCTCGGCATCCGGGTCACGAAGCCGGAGGAGATCGACGACGCGATCCGCCTCGCCATCGCGACGAACGACCGCCCCGTGGTCATCGACTTCGTGGTCAGCCGCGACTCGATGGTGTGGCCGATGGTGCCCCAGGGCGTTTCGAACAGCTATGTCCAGTACGCCAGAGACCACAGCCCGACCTGGGACGACGAGGAGTAGACCGCATGACGCACCACGTTCTCTCCCTGCTCGTCGAGGACAAGCCGGGACTGCTCACCCGTGTCGCCGGGCTCTTCGCCCGCCGCGGATTCAACATCGAGTCGCTCGCCGTGGGCCCGACCGAGCTCGACGGACTCTCGCGCATCACGGTCGCCGTCGACGTCGAGGACCTCCCGCTCGAGCAGGTCACGAAGCAGCTCAACAAGCTCGTCAACGTGATCAAGATCGTCGAGCTCGACCCCGACCAGTCGGTGCACCGCGAGCACCTGCTCGTGAAGGTGCGCGTCGACAACGTCACCCGCTCGCAGGTGCTGGAGGCCGTGAACCTCTTCCGTGCCCGCGTGGTGGACGTCGCGACCGACGCGCTCGTCATCGAGGTGACGGGCGACTCCGGCAAGACCAACGCCTTCCTCCGCGTCATCGAGCCCTACGGCATCAAGGAGATCGCGCAGTCGGGCCTGCTCGCCATCGGGCGCGGCTCGAAGTCGATCACCGAGCGCGTCTTCAAGAACTGACCGCGACCACTCCTCTACAGAAAAGGACACACCACGTGACCGAGCTCATTTACGACACCGACGCCGATCTCTCGATCATCCAGGCCAAGAAGGTCGCCATCGTCGGCTACGGCTCGCAGGGCCACGCCCACGCGCAGAACCTCCGCGACTCCGGCGTCCAGGTCGTCATCGCGCTCAAGGACGGGTCGAAGTCGACCGCCAAGGCCGAGGACGACGGCTTCGAGGTCAAGAGCGTCGCCGACGCCGCCGACTGGGCCGACCTGATCATGATCCTCGCGCCGGACCAGCACCAGCGCGCGATCTACAGCGAGCAGATCGCCGACAAGCTGACCGAGGGCAAGACGCTCGCCTTCGCGCACGGCTTCAACATCCGCTTCGGCTACATCGAGGCGCCCGCGGGCGTCGACGTGATCCTCATCGCGCCCAAGGCCCCCGGCCACACCGTGCGCCGCGAGTTCGTCGCCGGCCGCGGCATCCCGGACATCATCGCCGTCGAGAACGACGCGTCGGGCACCGCCTGGGAGACCGCGAAGTCCTACGCGAAGGCCATCGGAGGAACCCGCGCGGGCGTCATCAAGACGACCTTCACCGAGGAGACCGAGACCGACCTGTTCGGCGAGCAGGCCGTGCTCTGCGGCGGCACGTCGCAGCTCGTCCAGTACGGCTTCGAGACCCTCGTCGAGGCCGGCTACCAGCCCGAGATCGCCTACTTCGAGGTGCTCCACGAGCTCAAGCTGATCGTCGACCTGATGTGGGAGGGCGGCATCGCCAAGCAGCGCTGGTCCGTCTCGGACACCGCCGAGTACGGCGACTACGTCTCGGGCCCCCGCGTCATCGACCCCAGCGTCAAGGCGAACATGCAGGCGGTCCTCGGCGACATCCAGAGCGGCGCGTTCGCGAAGCGCTTCATCGCCGACCAGGACGCCGGAGCGCCCGAGTTCCAGGAGCTGCGCGCCAAGGGCGAGCAGCACCCGATCGAGGCGACCGGCCGCGAGCTGCGCAAGCTGTTCGCCTGGAAGCAGACCGACACCGACTACACCGACGGCAGCGTCGCGCGCTGACGCACTGACGTCGGACGGACCGAGGGAACCCCGGACCGTCGAAGGAACCCGCTCCTGCGGGCTCCCTCGACGGGTCGGGGTTCCCTCGCGTCCGGGAGGTAGCGTGGGGCGGATGGAGCGACGGGCGCGGCGGCTGCGGCAGTGGGACGAGACGGCCGCGGCCCTCCGGGACGGGCTGTCGTTCGGGGTGTCGGCGGGAGTCGTGCTGTGCGCGCTGGCGGGGGCGGGCCTCGCGGCCGCGCTCGCGCTGCTGACGGGAGGGATCCTGGAGTCCTCGCCACCGCTGCTGCGCACCCTCGCGGCGCTCGCGCTCGCCCTGATCGCGGTGACGACGCTGGTCGTGACCGCCGTGGGGCTCCGCCGGCACTCGGCACGGGCGGCGCTGCGGTTCACCCGCGCCGCGTGGCCGGTGCCGGGGGACTTCGACCGCCGCGACCTCGAGGAGACGGCCGACCTGCCGCACGACGTGCGGCTGCCGGAGGACGCGCGGTCCCCGGCCGATCTCGCGCGGATCCTCGCTCCCTCCGCCGCCGAGCGCGCCGACGCCCGCGCGAGGGCGGCGAGCCGCGGGCTCGGGATTCGCTCCGGGCTGTTCGGGGTGCTCTCGCTGCTCGGGCTCGTCCTCGCCCTCGGGGGCGTGCTGATCGCCCTCTCGGCGTTCGCACTGTCGGGGGCCGAAGTGCTGCTCGTCCCCGCCGCCGTCGTGATCGCGGCAGGAGCGGCGGCCGGGATCGGCTCGTCGCAGGCGAACGCGCTGCCGCTGGCCGTGGCGCGCGCCTCCGACGCCGCGCTGGGTCGCAGCCGCCGGATGCTGGTGGAGCTCTGGCCGGGCGACCTCGAGGAGGGGCCGCTGTCGGTGCGCGGGGGAGTGCCGGCGATCGATCGCCGTGCTCTGCCCGGCAGCGCGCGCAGAGCGGCACCGTCGAACCCCGGAGCGGGCCGTGCCGCGCCCATCGTGATGCTCGCGTTCGCACTGCTGCTCGCGACGGTCCCGCCGCTGCTGGGCTGACCGGGAGGAGACTCAGCTGCCGGAGTCGCGGGCGAGGCGGCGCAGACCGCCCTTCGGCGGCACGCGCACCGGGTCCGGCCAGCGCGGCTGCAGGCCGTCGCCGAGAGTGACCCGGCGGATCTTGCGTCCGACGAGCGGGAGCAGCCAGTCGGCGGTCCAGCGGTGCTGGTCGCGCAGCCACTCCCGGGGGGTCAGCGGCTCGGGCGCCTCCCACGGACCCGCCGAGATCGTGTGCGGGACGCCGAGGATCTCGAGCACGCGAGCTGCCAGGTAGCGGTGGCCGCGCTTGGAGAGGTGCATCCGGTCGGACGACCACATCATCGGCTCGCGGAACGCCTGCATGCGCCAGTAGTCGACGAGGATCGCGCCGCGCTCGCGGGCGATGCGGCGGACGGCGCTGTTGTAGATCCGGTTGCGGCGGACGAACATCCGCGGCGCGGGCAGCCCCGGGATGTCGAACCCGGTGAACAGGACGAGCGAGGCTCCGGTGGTCGCCAGGGCGTCGACGAGGTTCTCGTACTCGCGGACCAGGACGCGCATGTCGGTGCCGAGGTCGAGGATGTCGTTCCCGCCCGCGTAGAGGGAGACGAGCGTCGGCCGCAGTGCGAGGGCGGGCTGCAGCTGCTCGTCGCGGATCTGCGCGAGGCGCTTCGAGCGGATGGCGAGGTTCGCGTACTCCCAGCCGGGCTCGGCCTTCGCGAGACGGTCGGCGACTCTGTCGGCCCAGCCTCTGACTCCGTTGGGCAGCCGCGGGTGCGGATCGCCGACGCCCTCGGTGAAGGAGTCGCCGATCGCGACGAAGCGCCGCTCGCCGGCCGCCGCAGTGCGTTCCCCCATCGGAGGAGGATCGCGCGGACGGGGGACCGGGCGGTGGCGCGGGGGTGTCCGCGAGGTGACGCCCGGGCGACGGCGGCTCCGAGCCTCCTGGAAGGCGGGCGCGGTTAGGGTGTCGGGGTGATCGATGCCAGGGACGACGACGCGCTCAGCTGGGCGGGCGAGGACGAGGACCCGACGCTCGCGGCCGGGGAGACCGCGACGCGACGACGGCCTCCGCGGGCGGTGCGCTCGGCGCCGGCCTCGCGTCAGGCACACGACGGCGAGACCGAGGACGAGCTCCCGGAGGAGCTCCTCGAGGACGACGAGACCGAGGACGACGGGATCGAGGACGACGATCCCTCCGAAGCCGAGGCGGCCGCCGCCTCCTCGGTCCTCCTGGTGGCGACCGGCGTCACCGCCGGGCTCTACCTCCTGTACACGATCGGCTGGATGATCACCGCGACGCGGCAGAACGCGACGATCACGGCGACCTTCGCCGGGGATCCGCTCGGCGGCGCGCTCTACGGACTCGGGCTCTGGCTCGCGGTCGCCGCCCCCGTCACTTGGTTCGCCGTCGTCCTGCTCGGCACCCGCGACTCCCGGGTGCGCACCCGCGTGCTCTGGCTGCTCGCCGGGCTCGTGCTGCTGGCTCCGCTGCCGTTCCTGAAGGGGGCGTGAGGATGACCGACGACACCGCCGTGAAGGCGACCCTCGGCGGCCGCCGGACGGGGCACGGGAAGGGCCTCGCCCTGACGATCCTGCTCGCCGTGGTCGTGGGCGCGCTCCTCGCCTGGGACGTGTGGGAGGCGATCGGCAACCTCGTCGGCATCCGCGCCTACGCGGCGGGCCTGGGCACGGATCTGAACGCCACCGGCTGGACGGTGCTGCTGCTCTCGCTCGCCCTCCCCGTCGTCTGCTTCGTCCTCGCCCTGATGCTGGGTCGGCGCCGGGGGGTCGCCGCCCGGGCGGGCCTCCTGCTCGCCGCGCTGTGCGTCTCGGCGGCGCTGTCGCTGGACCTGCAGCAGGTCTTCGGCTTCGCGAGCCTCGTCACCCTCGGCTGAGCCGGCGTCACACAGCGGGGCCGGGAGGCGGGCCTCCGCTACAGTGGCGGGGGCTCCACGACCCCGCGTCCGGCGCCTGCACCGTCCCCTCCCCGAAGGAAGCGCACTCGTGACAAAGCCGGTCGTCCTGATCGCCGAAGAACTCTCGCCCGCCACCGTCGACGCCCTCGGTCCCGACTTCGAGGTCAGGAACGTGGACGGCACCGACCGCCCCGCGCTCCTCGAGGCGCTCGGCACCGCCGACGCGATCCTCGTCCGCTCGGCGACGCAGGTCGACGCCGAGGCCATCGCCGCGGCGCCCTCGCTGAAGGTGATCGCGCGCGCGGGCGTGGGTCTGGACAACGTCGACATCACCGCCGCGACCGCCGCCGGCGTCATGGTCGTCAACGCGCCGACCTCCAACATCATCTCGGCGGCCGAGCTGACCGTGGGCCACATCCTGAGCCTCGCCCGCCACATCCCGGCGGCGCACAGCGCGCTCGCGCAGGGGCTGTGGAAGCGCTCGAAGTACACGGGCACGGAGCTCTACGAGAAGACCGTCGGCATCATCGGCCTCGGTCGCATCGGCGCACTCATCACGGCGCGCCTGCAGGCCTTCGGCGTCGACGTCGTCGCCTACGACCCCTACGTGACGAGCGCCCGCGCGCAGCAGCTCGGCGTGACGCTCCTGTCGCTCGAGGAGCTCCTCGCGCAGAGCGACTTCATCACGATCCACATGCCCAAGACCCCCGAGACGACCGGCATGATCTCGGACGAGCAGCTCGCGCTGATGAAGCCGAGCGCGTACATCGTCAACGTCGCCCGCGGCGGGCTCATCGACGAGGACGCGCTGCACCGCGCGCTCGTCGCGGACACCATCGCCGGCGCCGGTCTCGACGTGTTCGTCAAGGAGCCGCCGGTCGGCTCGCCGCTGCTGGCGCTCGAGAACGTCGTCGTCACTCCGCACCTCGGAGCGTCGACCGACGAGGCGCAGGAGAAGGCGGGCGTCTCGGTCGCCAAGTCGGTGCGCCTCGCGCTCTCGGGCGAGCTCGTCCCGGACGCCGTCAACGTGGCCGGAGGCGTCATCGACGAGTACGTCCGCCCCGGCATCCCGCTGGTCGAGAAGCTCGGGCAGGTCTTCGCCGGGCTCGCGCACTCGCCCGTCACGTCGATCGACGTCGAGGTGCGCGGCGAGCTCGCCGGCTACGACGTCAAGGTGCTCAAGCTCGCGGCGCTCAAGGGCGTGTTCACCAACGTCGTCTCCGAGACCGTCTCGTACGTGAACGCCCCGGTCCTCGCGGAGCAGCGCGGCATCGAGGTGCGCCTGATCACCGACGCCGTCTCGGACGAGTACCGCAACCTGATCACGCTGAGCGGCGCCCTGTCGGACGGCTCGCAGATCTCGGTCTCGGGCACGCTGACCGGCACCAAGCAGGTCGAGAAGCTCGTCGCGATCAACGGCTACGACGTCGAGGTGCCGATCGCGAAGCACCACGTCGTGATGAGCTACATCGACCGCCCCGGCATCGTCGCGGTCTACGGCCGCGAGTTCGGCGAGGCCTCGGTCAACATCGCGGGCATGCAGGTCGCGCGCACGGAGGCGGGCGGCAAGGCCCTCTCGGTGATCACCATCGACTCGCCGGCACCGGCGGGCCTGCTCGAGAAGGTCCGCGTCGCGATCGACGCCGACATCATGCAGGAGATCGACATCACGGAGCAGTGACCCCGCCGCTCCTCGAGCGCGTTCCGAGCCCGTCCCGCGAGTCCTCGCGGAGCGGGCTCCGTCGTTCCGGTGTCAGTGCTCGGCGCCGGGTGCGGCGAGGAGGCGGTCGATGATCGCGAGGACCTCGTCCACGTCGCCGCTCGGCTCCCTGCCCGTGGGCAGCAGGGCGGAGTTGTAGTAGAGCCCGTCGCTCATCAGCACGATCGCGCGGGCGACCAGGGGATCGCCGACCGCGTCGGCGACCACGGCGGTCCAGCTGTCGTGGAGGCGGGCGAGGCCGGCGCTCGCGCGCTCGTCGTTGCCCTGGGCGATGCGCGAGACGGCGAGGATGGTCCGGTCGAAGGGGGTGTCGACGGCGAAGGACGTGCGGATCAGGTACGGGACGACGCCCTCGTCCGACGCGCGGATGCGCTCGATGTCCTCGGCCAGGCGCTCGTCGAGGCGCTGGAGCAGGCCGTCGACGAGGGCGTCCTTCGAGGGGAAGTGGTAGAGCAGCCCGCCCTTCGAGACTCCGGCCGCGCGGGCGACGCCGTCGAGAGTGGCTGCGCGCTCGCCCTGCTCGTTCAGCAGCTCCTCGAACGCATCGAGGACGCGATCGCGGGCGGGGGAGGCGGGAGGCATGCGCCCCATCCTACGGTCGGCCTTGCGTCACTGTACCGGCTGGACGGTATACTTCTGGAGTCGTCGGCCGAGCCCTTCCGCGCCCGGCGCGACCCGACTCCGAGAGAGAGCACCACCGTGTCCGCCCGCACCGCCTCCGTGACCGTTCCCCCCACCTCCGCCGCGCCCGCCGCCGACCGCGTCGGCCGCCGCGCGTGGCTCGCCCTCGCGGTGCTGATGCTGCCGGTGCTGCTGGTCTCGGTGGACAACACCGTCCTCAACTTCGCGCTGCCGCTGATCGCCGAGGATCTGGGGCCGACGGGCACGGAGCTGCTGTGGATCGTCGACGCCTACCCGCTGGTGCTCGCGGGCCTCCTGGTCGCCATGGGAAGCCTGGGCGACCGGGTGGGCCGGCGGAGGCTGCTCGTGCTCGGCGCGATCGGATTCGCGGCCGTCTCGATCGCCGCGGCCTTCGCTCCGACGGCCGGGGCGCTCATCGCAGCCCGGGCGGCGCTGGGACTGTTCGGCGCGACGCTCATGCCCTCGACGCTGTCGCTCCTGCGCAGCCTCTTCCCGAACCGCGATCAGCGCCGGCTCGCCATCGCGATCTGGGCCACCGGCTTCGCGGTGGGCTCGGCGGTGGGGCCGCTCGTGGGCGGGATCCTGCTCGAGAGCTTCCCCTGGGGCTCGGTGTTCCTGCTCGCGGTGCCCGTGCTGCTGCCGCTGGTCGTGCTCGCGCCGATCCTGGTGCCGGAGTCGCGCGACCCGCACCCGGGCCCGGTCGACGTGGTCAGCATCGTCCTCTCGCTCGCCACGATGGCCCCGATCGTCTACGCGGTGAAGTCGGCGGCCGAGCACGGGATCGACGCCGTGGCCGTGATCGCGCTGGTCGTCGGCGCGGTGAGCGGCGTGCTGTTCGTGCGGCGCCAGCAGCGCCGCGCGGTGCCGATGCTCGACCTCTCGCTCTTCCGCCGAGGCTCGTTCAGCGCGGCGATCGTCGTCAACCTCCTCAGCGTCGTCGCGCTCGTCGGCGGGCTCTTCTTCGTCTCGCAGCACCTGCAGCTGGTCGTCGGCCTCTCGCCGCTGCAGGCGGGGCTCGTGCTCGTGCCGGGGCTCGCGGTCATGATCGTGGCGGGACTGGGCGTCGTGCCCGTCGCGCGCCGCATCTCTCCGCGCGTCGTCGTGCCCGCCGGGCTCGTGGTGTCGGCCGTCGGCTACGCGCTGCTGGCCCTCGGCAGCGCCGTCGAGGGAGGGGCCACGGCGCTGACGGTCGCGGTCTCGTTCGCGTTCCTCGGGCTGGGCATCGGCGCGGCCGAGACGGTCTCGAACGAGCTCGTGCTCGCGAACGCCCCCGCCGACAAGGCCGGAGCCGCCTCGGCGGTGTCCGAGACGGCCTACGAGCTGGGCGCCGTGCTCGGGACCGCGACGCTGGGAACGGTGCTGACCGCGGCGTACCGCAGCGGCGTGGTGCTGCCCGAGGGTCTCGACGCCGGGCAGGTGCAGCGCGCGGGGGAGACCCTGGGCGGTGCGGTGTCGGTCGCGGGCGAGCTGCCCGCCGACTCCGCGGCGAGCCTCCTGGCCTCGGCCGGTGCGGCGTTCGACGCCGGAGTGGGCTGGTCGGCGTGGATCGGAGTGGGCCTCGTGCTGCTCGCGGCCGTCGTCGCGGCCTGGCGCCTGCGCCGCAGCTGAGTGCCCGAGAGTACGCTGGGGTCGTCTCTGCCCTCCCCGCACGCCTGAGGATGCCCCATGCCCCGCACCGTGAAGCTCGCCGTCATCCCCGGAGACGGGATCGGACCGGAGGTGATCGCCGAGGCAGTGAAGGTCCTCGACGCGGTGACCGCCGACTCCGACCTGGTGATCGAGAAGACCCCGTTCTCGCTCGGGGCGGCCCGCTTCCTCGAGACCGGCGACGTGCTCACCGACGAGGACCTCGCGGCGATCGCGGCCCACGACGCGATCCTCCTGGGCGCCGTCGGCGGCGTGCCCGGGGACCCGAGGCTCAAGAACGCGAACATCGAGCGCGGACTGCTGCTGCGCCTGCGGTTCGCGCTCGACCACTACGTCAACCTGCGCCCGACCCGCGTGTACCCGGGCGTGCCCTCGCCGCTGTCCGCGCCGGGCGACGTCGACTTCGTGGTCGTCCGCGAGGGCACCGAGGGCCCGTACGTCGGCAACGGCGGGGCGATCCGCCAGGGCACCCCGCACGAGATCGCGAACGAGGTCTCGGTGAACACGGCCTACGGCGTCGAGCGCGTCGTGCGCCACGCCTTCGAGCTGGCCCGGAAGCGCCGCTCGACGCTCACCTTCGTGCACAAGACGAACGTGCTCGTCTTCTCCGGATCGCTGTGGAAGCGGCTCGTGGACGAGGTGGGGGCCACCTACGAGGACGTGGCCGTCGACTACCTCCATGTGGACGCGGCGACGATCTTCCTCGTGACCGACCCTGCTAGGTTCGACGTCATCGTCACCGACAACCTCTTCGGCGACATCCTGACCGATCTGGCCGGCGCGATCAGCGGCGGCATCGGCCTCGCCGCCTCGGGCAACATCAACCCCGACGGCGCGTTCCCCAGCATGTTCGAGCCGGTCCACGGATCCGCGCCCGACATCGCCGGGAAGCAGCTCGCCGATCCGACCGCCGCGATCCTGTCGGTGGCACTGCTGCTGGACCACCTGGGCCGCACCGACGAGGCCGCTCGCGTGACGGCGGCGGTGACCGCCGACATCGAGTCCCGCGACGGCTCCGCCCGCGCCACCTCGGCGATCGGCGACGCGGTCGTCGCGCGCCTGCGCTGACCCGCGCCCCGGCGGCCCCTCCTCCCCGACGCCTTCGTAGAGAGAACCCCTGATGACCATCCCCCTCCCGCTCGCTCCGCAGGACCTCGCCTTCCAGGTGACCCCGAACCCCGAGCCGCGCTCGGCCGAGGAGCGCGACCGGATCCTGGCCGACCCCGGCTTCGGCGTCTTCTTCACCGACCACATGGTCGACATCTGCTGGTCGCGCGCCGGCGGCTGGCACCGGCCGCGCGTGCAGCCCTACGGGCCGATCGCGCTCGACCCCGCCGCGGCGGTCCTGCACTACGCGCAGGAGATCTTCGAGGGGATGAAGGCCTACCGCCACGCGGACGGCTCCATCTGGACGTTCCGCCCTGAGGCCAATGCCGCGCGACTGCAGCGCTCGGCCCGCCGCCTCGCCCTGCCCGAGCTGCCGACCGAGCACTTCCTCGAGTCTCTCCGCCGGCTGATCGCGGTCGACGGCGACTGGGTGCCCTCGGAGCCCGAGACGAGCCTGTACCTGCGGCCCTTCATGTTCGCGAAGGAGGCGTTCCTGGGGGTGCGCGCGGCCGAGAAGGTCGGCTACTACGTGATCGCGAGCCCCGCCGGCGCCTACTTCTCGGGCGGCGTCGCTCCGGTGTCGATCTGGCTGTCGACCTCCTACGCCCGCGCGGGCAAGGGCGGCACCGGCGCCGCCAAGACCGGCGGCAACTACGCCTCGTCGCTCCTCCCGCAGCAGGAGGCGTACGAGCACGGCTGCGCGCAGGTGCTGTTCCTCGACTCGCAGGAGTCGCAGTACATCGAGGAGCTCGGCGGCATGAACGTGGTGCTGGTCAAGAAGGACGGCACGCTCGTCACTCCGGAGTCGGACTCGATCCTCGAGGGCATCACGCGCGACAGCGTGCTGCAGCTCGCCGAGGACCGGGGCCACCGCGTCGAGCGGCGCCGCGTGAGCATCGACGAGTGGCGCGACGGAGTGGCGTCGGGCGATGTGGTGGAGGTGTTCGCGTGCGGGACCGCCGCGGTCATCACTCCGATCGCCGAGCTCAAGGGCGAGGGCTTCTCGGTCGGGCACGCGGACGCGCCCGCCGGCGAGCTCACGATGTCGCTGCGGGAGGAGCTGACCGGCATCCAGTACGGACGCCGCGAGGACCGGCACGGATGGATGACGAGGTTGGACGCATGAAGATCGCACGATTCGCCACGCAGCGCTCGGGGGACAACGGGGGAGCGATCCACTTCGGGATCGTCGACGAGGACGACCTCGTCGTGCTCGCCGGGGACCCGATGTTCGCCGGGTTCGACACGACGGGGGAGCGCATCCCGATCTCGGAGGCGAAGCTCCTCGCCCCGGTGATCCCGCGCTCGAAGGTCGTCGGCATCGGCAAGAACTACTCGGACCACGCGGCGGAGATGGGCGGGGAGGCCCCGGCCGAGCCGCTGATGTTCCTCAAGCCCAACACCTCGGTGATCGGACCGGACGAGGCGATCGTCCTGCCCGCGGACAGCCGGCAGGTGGACTACGAGGGCGAGCTCGCGATCGTGATCGGCGCCGTCGCGCGCAACGTGCGCGCGGAGGACTACGAGGACGTCGTCTTCGGCTACACGATCGCCAACGACGTCACGGCGCGCGATCTGCAGAAGAGCGACGGCCAGTGGACGCGGGCGAAGGGCTACGACACGTTCTGCCCGATCGGGCCGGTCATCGAGACCGAGTTCGTCTGGAACGAGGCGGCCCTGGAGACGCGCGTGAACGGGCGCCGCGTGCAGTCCGGGAACACCGGGGACATGATCCACGGGGTGCCCGAGATCGTGGCGTACGTGTCGCGGGTGTTCACCCTGCTGCCGGGGGACATCATCCTCACCGGCACTCCTGCCGGGATCGGACCGATCGCGAACGGGGACACGGTGGCGATCGACATCGAGGGGATCGGGACGCTGTTCAATCCGGTGATCGTCCGGAACTGACAGCGCGACGCACGGGAAGGGCCTTCCACCTGCGGGTGGGAGGCCCTTCCGCGTGTCCGGTCGGGTCAGTCGGCGGTGGTCGGGCCGGTGGTCTCGTCGGGCAGCTCGTCGTCGTCGGCGACGGAATCGCCTCCGCTGTCGAGGTCGGTGACCTGATCGGAGGTGCCGCGGTCGATCGCGGTGCCGCCCGGAGCGGCTCCCGCCATCGAGGCGTCCGTCGCGTCCTCGCCGGGGAGGGTGGTCTGCGCGCCGTCGACGGCGGTCGGGTCGGCGCCCGCGGTCGCGCCGGCTCCGGTGGTCTGCTCGGGGAGGTCCTCGTTCGCCATGGCTGTTCCTCTCGTCGGTGGAGCTCCAGCCCAGCACGGGGCGGACGGCGCCGCAGGACGTTGACAAACGGGCCGCAGGAGCGTCCGGCGCGTCGCGGGTCGGCACGAGTGGGAGCGCTTCACCGAGCTCCCCCGAGCTGTCAAGCGGAGTCCGTCGAAGGGGTGTTCGACGTAGCGTCGAAGGCATGAACACGTCTCGGAACGACCCCGTCGCACGCATCGCCCGAGAGGACTTCGGCTGGACGTCGCTCCTGCCGGGGCAGCGCGAGGCCATCGAATCGGCGGCGTCCGGACGCGACACCCTGCTGGTCCTGGCGACCGGCGGCGGCAAGTCGGCGGTCTACCAGATCGCGGGAGCCGAGCGCGGCGGAGTCGTCCTCGTGGTCTCTCCGCTGGTCGCCCTGCAGGCCGATCAGCTCGCGTCGATCGAGGCGGCACCCGCGGCGCCTCCCGCCGTCGCGGTGAACTCCTCCCTCGGCGCCGCGGCGGTCGCCCGGGCCTGGGAGCGCATCGACGAGGGCGGTCCGCTCTACGTGCTCCTCGCGCCGGAGCAGCTCGCGAAGGCCGAGAACGTGGCGCGGCTCGCGAAGGCCGGTGTCTCGCTCCTGGTCGTCGACGAAGCCCACTGCGTCTCGAGCTGGGGTCACGACTTCCGGCCCGACTACCTCCGCCTCGCCGACGTGCGCGGCGAGCTGGGCGACCCTCCGGTGCTCGCGATGACCGCGACGGCGTCCGGCCCCGTGCGGGCCGAGATCATCGAGCGCCTGCGGATGACGGACCCCGAGGTGCAGGTCCACGGCGTGGACCGGCCCGAGATCCGCTTGGTCGTGCACCGCCACGAGAGCGAGAACGAGAAGCGCGCGGCCGTGGTCGACGAGGCCCGGAGCTGGACGGCTCCGGGACTCGTCTACGTCGCGACGCGCAAGGAGACCGAGACGTACGCCGCCGAGATCGGCGCGGAGGGCCGCACGGTCGCGGCGTACCACGCAGGGCTCAAGGTGTCGGAGCGACGCGAGGTGCACGAGCGCTGGCGCGCGGGCGAGCTCGACGTCGTGGTCGCCACCTCCGCGTTCGGGATGGGGATCGACCGGGCCGACGTGCGCTTCGTGCTGCACGCGACGACCACGGAGTCGCTCGACGCCTATTACCAGGAGATCGGACGGGCCGGCCGCGACGGCGAGCCCGCGACCGGAGCGCTGCACTACCGCGCCGAGGACCTGGGGCTGCGCCGCTTCTTCGCGAAGCGCTCGGTCGACAAGGCTGCGCTGCGCGTGATCTGGGCCGCGGTCACCGCGGAGCCGGGCCGCACGATCACGGAGCTGGCGGAGGAGCTCGGGAAGCCGGCGCGGACCCTCTCCCGACTCGTCAACGATCTCGCCGACGCCGATCTGATCGAGACCGGGAAGGGCGTCCGCCCCACCCGCGAGGCCAGCGCCGACGACGCCGTGCAGGCGGTGGCCGACGCCGTGGCCTCCCGCGAGCGGATCGCGGAGTCGCGGCTGTCGATGATGCGCGCGTACGCCGAGACGCAGCAGTGCCGGCGCCGCGTGCTGCTGGACTACTTCGGCGTCGAGGGCCCGGAGTGGTGCGGCAACTGCGACGGCTGCGAGCGGCACGAGGCGCAGCAGGAGGCGGCCTCGACGGCGCCGGCCGACGCTCCGCTCTCGGTCGACGAGTCGGTCGAGCACCGCGAGTGGGGTACCGGCACGGTCATGAGCGTCGAGTCGGACCGGGCGACGATCTTCTTCGAGTCGGAGGGCTACAAGGTGCTGTCGTTCCAGGCCCTGGAGTCGGGAGTGCTGCGGGAGCGCGAGGACGCGACCGTCTGAGCGCCTCAGGAACGGGGAGAGGCCCCTCGCGCACCGCCGGACGGCGGGCGCGAGGGGCCTCTCGCGTGGTAGTTAGACGTTCGAGACGGCCGAGCTCACCGCGGTGGGCGCGTCGTAGTCGCCCTCCGGGATGGCGCGCAGGGCGTCGAGGACGTCGCTGGGAGCGTTCTCCTTCTCTGCGGTCTCGACGATCGTGTCCTTCGAGGCGGGGTAGTCGATTCCGGAGAGGTACTTCTGGATCTGGATCGGGTTGGGTGCGTCCATCGTGCTGTCCTTTCGTCGCCGTGCAGGTGTTACGGGGTGTGCTCTTCGGCGAAGAGCCGGTCGAAGGCGTCGACGCGCCGGTCGGTGACCGTCGTGGGTGTCTCGAGGTGGACGGCGCCGCTGGGGATGAGCCCCGCGCCGCCGAACCGCTCCATGACGCGCCACTGCGCGGCGACGTCCTCGCCGCTGTGCTCCGGGGGCAGCTGCTCCCAGAAGTCGAAGCCGCCGCTGGCCACCAGGGCGTCGCGGCGGTAGAGGACGCAGGCGCCGAGCCACGCGACGCGGTAGGCGCGCCAGTCGCCCTCGGCCACGTCGAGGCGGGCGGCGAGGTGCGTCAGGTTCGCCGCGTTGTGCAGGGGCCAGCGGTCGAACTCGGGCGTGCCGCGGCGCACGCGCTCGGGCACTACTGCGTCGTCCCACGGCTGGAAGGCCGCCTGCTCGTGCGGGCGCTCGTCCTCGAGGTACGACAGACCCTGCACGGCGGAGCCGACGAAGCCGCAGCCGAGGCGCTCGAGGGCCTCGTGCAGGCGGAGCAGCGTGCCCGGCTCGAGCCACACGTCGTCGTCCAGGAACAGGACGGCCGGGGCGTTCGAGAGGGAGAGCAGGTAGTGGCGCTGCTCGGCGAGACCGCGGCGCGGGAGGTGACGGCTGACGAACGGCGCCCGGCCCTGCGCCTCGAGCACGCGGAGCATCGCGAGGACGGTCGGATCGTTCTCGGCGACCGCGTCGTCGGACTGATCGCTGATCATCACGCGGAACGGGGGATCGTCCTGCGCGGCGAGACCGGCGAGGGTCGCGGCCAGCTCGGCGCGGCGCCCGACGGTCGGCACGAGCACGTCGATCAGCGGGGCCTCGGGCAGGGTAGGCCGTCCCCATCGGCCCGACCAGCGCCGGCTGGTCACCGCGGGGCCGCCGATCGGATGCGCTGCACCATCTCGGTGGTGGAGTGCTCGGACACGTAGCCGACGGTGGTGACGGTGCCGCCGTAGGAGCGGACGACCACCGCCTCCTGGAGCATGTCGGGGTTGTAGTCGCCGCCCTTCACGTACACGTGCGGCTGCACGCGCTCGAGCAGCGGGATGGGGGTGTCGCCGCTGAAGAGCGTGACGTAGTCGACGCAGCCCAGCTCGGCGATGACTCCGGCGCGATCGCCCTCGGGATTGATCGGCCGGCCCTCGCCCTTCAGTCGGCGGACGGAGTCGTCGTCGTTCACGGCGACCACCAGCACGTCGCCGAGCTCGCGCGCCTGGCGGAGGTAGGCGGTGTGCCCGCGGTGCAGGACGTCGAAGCAGCCGTTGGTGAAGACGATGCGGCGGCCGCGGCGCGACTCCTCCGCGAGGACCTCGACGAGGCGGTCCTCGCCGAGGACCACGGCGCCGGGGGCGGCGAGGGAGGCGAGGAGGTCGTCAGCGGAGCAGACGGAGGTGCCGGGGCGCTGGACGACGACGTCGGCCGCTGCCTGGGCGAGGTCGACGGCGGTGGCGAGGGAGCGGCCCGCCGCCAGGGCGAGCGTGGCGGTGGCGGCGAACGTGTCGCCGGCTCCGGACGCCTGCTTCTCCTCCGCGGGCTGCGCGAAGGTGCGGCTGACCGTGCCGTCCTCGTCGAGGGCGAGGCTGCCCTCGCGATCGAGGGTGACCACGACGTGCCGGGCACCGGAGCGCTCGCGGAGCTGGTCGGCGGCGTCGCGGACGGCGGACGCCCGTGCCGCGCCGCGGCCGAGGGTCGAGCCGAGGAGGGCCTCGGCCTCCTTGGCGTTGGGCGTGACGAGGTCGGGGCGGGCGAAGGCCCAGTCGGCGAGCTCGTGCGCGTCGATCACCAGCAGGTCCGGGCGGTGCCCGGCGAGCACGCGCTCGACGGCTGTACGGAGAATGCCGGAGCCGTAGTCGCAGACGAGCACGGCGTCGGCGCCCTCGGCCGCTCGCACGGCCAGCTCGGCGAGCTGCCCGATCTCGTCCTCCGACGGGCGGTGCGGCCCGGAGTCGACGCGCAGCATGACGCTGTCGCCGCCGACCACGCGGGTCTTGATCGTGGTGGCGGCGGCGGTGCGGAGGATCGACCCGGTGTCCAGGCCCGCGCGCTCGAGCGACGCGATCAGGCGGTCGCCCTCGGGATCGCGGCCCGCGACTCCGACCGTGCGGACCTCGGCGCCCAGCGCGGCCAGGTTCGCCGCGGTGTTGGCGGCGCCGCCCGCGACGTCGACCACGTCGTCGAGGCGGAGGACCGGGGCCGGGGCCTCGCGCGTCACTCGCTCGGCGTCGCCCAGCCACCAGGAGTCGAGAATGAGGTCGCCGACGACGGCGACGATCGGCGGGTGCTCGCGCACGTGCGCGACCAGCGCGCTCGCCCGCTGGAGCGCGGAGCCCTCGAGGCTCATCGCGCGCCGCCGGGGAGGACGGGGAGGCCGAAGTGGACGACCGTGGTGGTGGTCATCTCGTCCAGCAGCTCGGGGCCGTAGCCGAAGCCGGAGCCGCTGGTGCCGCGCGGCTGGGCGCTGCCGCCCGGGGCGCCTCCGAAGACGGCGTTGATCTTGACGGTGCCGACCGGCAGTGCCGCCGCGGCGCGGTGCGCGTGCTCCATGTCGGCGGTGAGCACGGTGGCGGCCAGGCCGTAGGGGCTCGCGGCGGCGCGGAGGAGCGCCTCGTCGAAGTCGTCGACGACGACGATCGGAGCGACCGGGCCGAAGGTCTCCTCGGTCATCACGAGCATCTCGTCGGTGCAGTCGGCGAGGACCGTGGCGGGGTAGAAGGTGCCGTCGCCGGGCGCGCCGCCGGTGAGGGCACGGGCGCCGGACTCGAGCGCCTCGGTCACGTGCTCGTGCACGGCGTCGCGCATGCGGGCGTCGACCAGGCGGGGGAGGGGGCCCGCGCTCCAGCGCTCGGCCTCGGCGACGAGCGCGGTGGTGAACGCCTCGGCGACGGCCCGGTGCACGTAGATCCGCTCGACGGACGTGCAGATCTGGCCGGCGTTGGCGAAGGCGCCGAGGGCGGCCTGCTCCGCAGCCCAGACCGGGTCGACGTCGGCGTCGACGACGAGCGCGTCGTTGCCGCCGTTCTCGAGGATCACGTGCGCGCCGGTGACGGCGGCGACGCGGGCCAGCGCACGGCCCGTGGCCGTGGATCCGACGTGGGCGAGGACGGCGACGCCCTCGGTGCGGGCCAGGGCGTCGCCGACCGCGCCGTCGCCCTCGACGAGCGTGAGGACGCCCTCGGGGAGGGCCTCGGCGAGGATCCGCGTGAAGAGGGCACCGGTGCCGGGGCTGCGCTCGCTGGGCTTGTGCACGACGACGTCGCCCGAGACGATCGCGGCGCCGAGCATGCCGGCGGCGACGGCGACGGGGTCGTTCCACGGGGTGAGCGCGAGGACGACTCCGCGCGGGTGCGGGAGGGCGAGGTCGACGTTGAGGGCGCCGCCGCGGAGCGACTTGCCGCGGTGCAGGGGGCCGAGCTCGGCGTACTGGAGGAGCGTGTCGACTCCGGCGCGGACGCCGCCCAGGGCGTCGCCGGCGGGCTTGCCGGTCTCGTCGGTGTTGAGGGCGGCGAGCTCCTCTTCGCGCGCGGCGACGCGGTGGGCGGCGGCGCGCAGGAGGGCGCCGCGCTCGGCGGGCGGGGTGGCGGCCCAGCCGGGGAACGCGGCGCGGGCGCGGGCGACGGCGGCGGTCGCGGTGTCGGTGGTGGGGGTGCTGCGGGGGGCGTCGTCCGCGGTGGCGGAGTCGGCGGGGGTCGCGGTGTCGATGGTCACGGTCACCTCTCGTTCCAAGGCTCGCCGGAGGCGGCGGGCGCGTCTGCCCACGTCCGGTACCCCGGGGGTGGGCGGCTAGACACGGCGCGCGGGATTGCCGGACGGGGTTGCGCGGGAGGCGGCCGTTCCTCACCGTGCCGTTCCTCGAGTCGCATCGGCTGTCGCGTTGATGTCAACTACCGGCTGCCGCCGGGTCGGTCTTGATTCCCTAACGTCTCAGGCCTCCGCCACTCTTTCCGCCGAGGAATCCAAAGGCATCACGCGTTTCGCCTGATTCCTGGAGCGACTAGCACATCTTTGCCTTTTTCATGACGCCATCGATTGCGAACGAGAAAAGTTCAATTGCAAATCTGACTGGAGCACAAGAGAACCTTAGCTTCATCTCTCAGTACGACCACGGAAGGCAAAGGCGCGCTACCTTCCTTGCAATGACGAGATCTAGACGTAGCGATATACAGTTTGATGACTAAGTGTATGATCCTCACATGGGGTCTGCCGACAAGCGAATGGTTGTTGATGTTCGCGAACCGTGGGAGCGCTTCGACGGAATTGTTGAAGGGGAGATTGTTCGCATCAACGTCCCCGGGGACTTTCTGCGCGCGACACGTACGTGGCGCATTGCGCTCTTGGTGCAAGTTGACGAGATTATGGGACTTGCCTTAGTTCGCAAACAGAAACGCTCGGGCGATTTCGATATTTTGCTGGAGGTTTCCAATCTTCGTGCATTCGACCCGCCGATCGAGATGTCAAAGGTCGAAAGTCGTATGACTACAGGGAGGCGAGATAATTTCTCGTCGGCACGACTTTGGAATGGAATAGTCCCGCCTGCAACATGGGCCTCTCTGCTTGCGCAGATTGAGGTGCTTCGCCCTGGCGCAAGTCAGATCCTCGACCAACTGAGCGCGGTTTTGGCTACCCGAAATGCCGATAATCGACCTTCACCGGCCCTAGCCCGTGAGCAACGGGACGCCGTAGCTTTGGGTCTCGAAATCGCCGGAATCGATAGCCGGACGGCGCTCCCGTCGGAAGCTGATACGGATGCGACCGTGCCATTCCTTGCTAATCTGGGTTCTTCAACGACTAGAGAAGATGCAATTCTCCGAGCGGATGCGCAAAAGTTTGCGGACTGGATTGAACTTGACAGCGGCCAATACGATGTGTGGAGATTTGAAGATCCACGATCGGATCAACGCGTAACTGTTCTGTATGCAGACAAGACGGAGCTTGAGAAAGTAACAGGCACAGACCTCATCTACTACCGAGAGCAGACTAAGGCATTTGTCCTCGTGCAGTATAAGCGGATGTCCGCCGAGCGTGGTGTGGGCAAAGTCGGATACCGTCCGGACAAGCAACTAAATGCAGAGATCGCGCGGATGGAAAAGCTCGATCTACAAGATTCGCCGCCTAAGGCGGTTGCTGAAGCACGCTTGTCGGCGGAACCGTTCTACATTAAGCTGGTTAACCCCACTGTCGATAAGCCGGACGGTAACCGGCTCTCAAAAGGCATGTATTTCCCCCTCTCATTATTCTTGCTGGTGCAAGCGGGAGATGAAACGAAGGGCAAGAATGGAGGCACTCGAATAACTTGGGATAATGCGGATCGATACCTTACAAACGGGCTCTTCGTTGCCCTCGTTCAGGAATCGTGGATCGGGACGCGCGGAAGCGCGTCGCACGTTCTGTCCGAAATTATTGCCGAGACGCTTTCAAACAATCGCGGTCTCGTGGTTGTAGTCGACGATTCAGACTATGCGTCAGCGCCTAGGCGTAGGCGTTAGCAATCATAAGATGTTCATTCCAGGCCGCGGTGTAGCCGAAATCTCGAACGCCTAGCACTTCCGCTCTGGCAGGGTCGCGACCCGGAAGGCTCAGGCCGCGCCGAGGCGCGTCACTGCGGAGGCGATCGCGCGGGTGGTCTCGCCGTCCGGCCAGCGGAGGACGACGCCCTCGCCCGGGACGAGGCGGCCGATCGGGGCGGTGACGGCGTGCGGCGAGCGCATCCGCCCCCGGCCCGGAGGGTCGGCGGTGAGCATCGCGAAGCCGGGGAAGCAGGAGAGCCAGTCGGCGACCCCGGCCGCAGCGGGGCGGGGGACCGCGGTGACGTCGATCTCGGCACCGCCGCCGGACGCCTCGGCGAGCATGCCCACGGTGCCGACGAGGCCCGCCATGCTCACGTCCTTCGCGCCGTCGGGAGCGCAGGCGCCGACGCTCGCCGCGAGGGAGCGGAGGACGTCGGGGGAGCGCCACGAGGTCGAGTCCCACTGCGCTCCCGCGTACCCGGGACGCCACGAGCCGCTCACATCGACCGTCAGGCTCAGCTCGTGGCCCAGCGGCGCCGACCCGGGGACGGGACGCGCGGTGCGGCCGAGCCCGGTCACGGACAGCGCAGCGGGCACGCCGAGCTGGGTGTGACCGCCGAGCAGCGGCACGCCCCAGGCCTCGGCGGCGTCGCGGAGACCGCGGAGGATGCGGGCGGCGGAGTCGGTATCGCGGGCGCCGACCGCGTCGAGCAGGCCCACGGGGTCCGCGCCCATGGCGGTGAGGTCGTTCACGTTCACGAGCACGGAGCACCAGCCCGCCCACTCCGGATCCCGCTCGACCATCGAGGGGACGATCGCGTCGCAGACGGCGACGAGGTCCGAGCCCGGGACCGGCGCTCCGTCGTCGCCGCGGAAGCCGGGGCCGCCGAGCTGCCCCGCGAAGGCCTCGAGCAGCGGGCCGAGAGAGGCCTTCGCCGCGCGGGCCAGGCGGTCGAACCGGTCGATCGGCCAGCGCATCCGCACGTGAGGCAGGCCCGCGACGTCGGCGGTGCCGAGGCGGTCCCAGCCGAGGCGGCGGAAGAGGATCTCGTTCTGCCGCTGCACGGTCGCCTCGAAGCGGATCACGCCCCGCGACTCCGCCTCCGCGCACGCGGCGCGCACGAGGGCCGCGCCCAGGCCGGCGGCCCCGCGGGCGTCGCGGCGGACCACCAGACGGCTGCCGGTCCACCAGCCGAGGTCCTGCTCGAGCGCGGGCGCCAGGCGCACCCCGCCGACGACTTCGCCGCCGAGCCGGGCGACGAGCACGACCGTGCGCGGGTCGTCGTCGAGGGCGTCGCGGTCGTCGGAGTCGAACAGCTGCTGCTCCTCGACGAACACCGCTCGCCGCAGGGCCCGGTAGGCGAGGGTCCCGGCCTCGTCGGCGACGGCGATCGAGAGCGGAGCGGCCGGAGCGATCCTCCGCACGCCCTCGAGGATCGACAGCTCCATCAGGCGCCGGCGGTCTTCAGCACGCCGCACGCGCCGCAGGCGGCGCAGCCCGCCTTCTGACCCGAGGAGAGCATGCCCGCCGCGATCAGCAGCGCGGCCACCTGCTCGCTGACCGTCTCGAGGAGCGAGCCGGCGGGCGGGAGGACGTGGTCCACCTCCGTCGCGAGCGTGCCCTTCAGAGGGCGGAACGGGACGACGAACGGGTACACGCCCATCTCGATCAGCTCGCCGGCGCTCGCGACGAGTTGGTCCGGGTCCTCGCCGAGGCCGACGAGGAGGTAGGTCGAGACCTGGTTGCGGCCGAAGATCCGCACGGCCTCCGCCCACGCCTCCTTGTACTTCTCGGTCGAGACGCGGGCCTTGCCGGGGGTCCAGCGGCGGCGGATGTCGTCGTCCATCGACTCGATGTGGATGCCGATCGAGAGGGCGCCGGCGTCCTTGAGCTCCTGCAGCGCCGCGAGATCCTCGGGCGGCTCGCACTGCACCTGGATCGGGAGGCCCGGCACCGCCTCGAGCACGGCGCGGACGCAGCGGGCGAGGTGCCGGGCACCGCGGTCGCGGCCCTTGGAGGTGCCGGTCGTCATCACCATCTGGCGGATGCCGTCGAGCCGGGCGGCCGCCTCGGCGACCTCGGCCAGCTGCGACGGCGTCTTCACCGCGATGGTGGAGTCGTTCGCCAGGGACGCCTCGATGGCGCAGAACCGGCAGCGCTCGGCCTCGTCGTAGCGCATGCAGGTCTGCACGACGGTGGTGGCCAGGATGTTGCGGCCGTGCAGCCGCGCGATCTTCTCGTAGGAGACTCCGTCGGCCGTCTCGAGGTCGTAGAACCGGGGGCGCTTCACGGGCTCGACGTCCAGGCCCAGATCGGCGCCGTCGAGCAGCAGCCGGCCGTTCGTGACGGAGTAGGGGCTGCGCGGATTCACGGGGATCGCGGCACCGAGGCCGCCGATCACGACGTGTCCGTCGTCGCTGGGCCCGGCTCCCGCCTCCCGGTGCACGGGGGCGTCGACGCGGATGCCCTGCAGGGCGATGTCGACGCGGGTGCGCAGGTCGCTCGGGGAGGAGCCGCAGCCGGCGCCGAAGTCGGTGTCGGCATCCGGGACGGTGGCGGTGGCGGTGCGCAGGCGGGGCATCTGCAGGTCGGTCATGGGGCTCCTCGGTGCGATCGAGTCGAGCGGTGCGCGGCGCGGACGTCCGTCGCCGTGAGCACCCATCCAAGGCGCCGGGTGTTTCCGATCGATGACATCCGGAACGCGATCCTGTTACATCCGCGACGGCTGTCGTGTAACGCAGGCTTCTTCCGCTCGAAACCACACGGAAACAGGGGCGGCCTTGACTGATCGGTACCCGGAGGCGTCCTCGACGACCCGGCCCCGTCGCTCCGCTCGTCCCGATCCGCCCCGAGCGACACCGGCACCGCCCGCATCACAGCACGACCGCATCACCGGCTCTCCTGTCACTGCACCACTCCACCATCGCACCGCGCTGAGGCGCAGTCGTCCTTCCCTCGCACCTGCGCCTCTCGGCGCAGTCCCTCGACGAACCCCGGAGGTTCCCGTGTCCGACATCGAAGACCAGATCACCGCCAACATCGAGAAGTCCCGCTCCGAGATCGCGCACCCGTCGCTCCCGAACGGCAGCAACCTCTACGGCTCGACGAAGGTGTTCCCCGACTACCAGGCCGAGCCCGGCCAGTCGTACTTCACCCTCGTGCACGGCATCGCGCACGAGTCCTCCGTCAGCTTCGTCGCGATCCTGCAGGCGACCCGCGCGGCACGGAAGGGCTTCGAGTCGGCGGTCTACTTCTACGGCCCGGGCACCATCAACGCCATGGCGACCCGCGGCTTCCCGACGGTCGGCGACTCCGGCTTCCCCGGCGAGCAGAACATCAACAACGCGCTGAAGACCTTCATCGAGGAGGGCAACCGCGTCTTCGTCTGCCGCTTCGGCATGGCGCTGCACGGACTCCGCGAGGAGGACCTGATCGAGGGCACGATCCCGTGCCACCCGCTCGACGTGCAGGACGCCCTCATCCACTACGCCCGCAAGGGTGCCATCATCAACTCCACCTACAACCTCTAGGCGCTCGCCATGACGATCGTGGGATCCGTCGCGGCCAACTTCACCCGCGACCTCGACCAGAACTACGCGCTCATCCAGGCGCTCGTGGAGGAGGCGAGGGAGAAGCGGGTCGAGTTCCTCGCACTGCCCGAGGCCGCGATCGGCGGCTACCTCTCCTCGCTCGGCAACCACGGCGACACGATCCGCACCACCACGCGGTCGATGCCGCCGGCGATCTCGCTGGACGGGCCGGAGCTGCGCCGCGTGCGTGAGATCGCGGGCGACCTCCTCGTCGCGATCGGCTTCTGCGAGCTCGACGAGGACGGCGAGACCCGCTACAACGCGGCGGCGCTGCTGGACGGCGGGCAGATCTACGGCAGCTACCGCAAGGTGCACCAGCCGCTGGGCGAGCACCTGTCGTACTCGCCGGGGCCGGGCTACGCCGTGCACGACACCCCGGTCGGCCGGGTGGGACTGCAGATCTGCTACGACAAGGCCTTCCCGGAGGCGGCGCGCTCGATGGCGCTGGACGGCGCCGAGATCATCGCCTCGCTCTCGGCCTGGCCCGCCGCGCGCACCGCGACCGCCGAGAACCTGCAGGAGGACCGCTGGACCTACCGGTTCAACCAGTTCGACATCGCCCGCGCGCTCGACAACCAGGTGTTCTGGATGGCGTCGAACCAGTCGGGCACCTTCGGATCGCTGCGCTACGTCGGCAACGCGAAGATCGTCGACCCGGGAGGCAACATCCTCGCGACGACGCTGCTGGGCTCCGGGATGGCGGTGGCCGAGATCGACGTGCAGGGCACGTTCGAGGCGATGCGCGGCGGCATGTTCCACCTGCGCGATCGTCGCCCGGACGCCTACGACATCGACCGGGTCTGGAGCGGAGGCCTCGTCCATGCCTGAGATGACCTTCTCCGTCCGCTGGCCCGACGGTGCCGAGGAGCGCTGCTACTCGCCGAGCCTGGTGATGCACGACTACCTCGCCGCGGGCGAGAGCTACCCGCTCGAGGACTTCGTCGGCCGCTCGAGCGAGGCGCTGCGGATCGCGAGCGACCGCGTGCGAGCGAAGTTCGGCTTCGCCTGCACCTCCGCGATGCAGCAGGAGGCGGACATCGTCGCCGCGGCCGCCCGCTTCGACGGCGGGCACGTCCGCGTGCTGGCCATGGATCCGCCGGCGGTGCCGTCGTGACCGCGCTCGAGAACGGCCGGCACGTCGAGGTCGCGGTGATCGGAGCGGGCCAGGCGGGTCTCTCGATCAGCCGCCTCCTCACCGACGACGGAGTGGACCACCTCGTGATCGAGCGCGACACGATCGCGCACGACTGGCTCGACCGGCGCTGGCGGAACTTCACCCTGGTCACCCCGAACTGGCAGTGCCGGCTGCCCGGGTACCCGTACGACGGCGACGACCCCGACGGCTTCATGACGCGCGACGCGGTGCACGCGTGGGTCCGCCGCTACGCCGAGTCGTTCGACGCGCCGGTCGCCGAGGGCACCGAGGTGCTGCGGATGCGCGAGCGGGAGGGCGGCGGGTTCGAGGTCGTCACCTCGCGCGGGACGATCACCGCCGACCGCGTCGTCGTGGCGACGGGCGGCTACCACCGGCCCGTGCTGCCGGCCGTGGCGCAGCGCCTCCCCGACTCCGTCGTGCAGCTGCACTCGGCCGACTACCGCTCGGCCGCGGACCTCCCGGACGGCGGCGTGCTCGTCGTCGGATCGGGTCAGTCCGGCGCGCAGATCGCGGAGGACCTCTTCCTCGAGGGCCGCGAGGTGCACCTGGCGCTGGGCACGGCTCCGCGGGTCGCCCGCTTCTACCGCGGGCGCGACTGCGTCGCCTGGCTCTCGGACATGGGCGTCTACGACGTCCCCGTGCACGCGCAGGTCGGCGGGCTCTCGAAGCGGGAGTCGACGAACCACTACGTCACGGGGCGCGACGGCGGGCGCGACATCGATCTGCGCGCCTTCGCCCGCGACGGCATGCGGCTCTACGGCCGGCTGCAGAAGGTCGACGGCGGTGTGCTGCGCTTCGCCCCGACGGCGGAGGCGTCGCTGGACTACGCGGACTCGGTGGCGGAGTCGATCAAGAACGACATCGACGCCTACATCGAGCGCGCGGGAGTGCAGGCACCTGTGGAGGCGCGGTACACGCCCGTCTGGCGCCCGGAGCGCGAGATCGACGAGCTCGACCTCGCGGCGGCGGGGATCACGAGCGTGATCTGGGCCGTCGGCTTCCGCTCCGACTACTCCTGGGTGCAGGTCGGGGCCTTCGACGGCTCGGGCCACCCGACGCACCGACGCGGAGCCACGGCCGTCCCCGGCCTGTACTTCCTCGGCCTGCCGTGGCTGCACACCTGGGGCTCCGGCCGGTTCGAGGCCGTCGCGCGGGATGCGGAGCACATCGCCGGGCTGCTGCGCGCGGAGGCACCGTCGTCCCGGTTCGCGGGCGCCGCGGTACGGTGACGCCGACCGGCCGCGAGCGCGGGGCCGGGAGGCGGGAGTGGGGACCATGACGACGATCACGATGGCCGCGGTGGCGGCCCACTTCGGCCGCGACCTCGAGCGCACGCTCGTGAAGCTGCCCGGGATCATCGGCGGCGCCCGCGAGAGGGGCGTCGACCTGCTCGTGCTCCCCGACGCGACGCTCGGCGGCTACCTGCTCGACCTGCACCACCCGGGACCGGACGACCTGCCGCAGGCCGTCGAGGTGGACGGGCCCGAGGTGGCCGCCGTCGCTCGGATGGCGGGCGACACGACGGTGTGCTTCGGCATCGCCGAGCGGGCGCTCGAGGGCGGCGAGGTGCGCCGCTACAACACGGCCGTCTGCGTGCAGGGCGGAGTCGTCGTCGGCACGCACCGCAAGGTCCATCTGCCGCTGGGGGAGTCGGAGGTCTACGCGGCCGGAGATCGTTTCGGCTCGTTCGACAGCCCGGTCGGGAGGATCGGCATGATGATCGACTTCGACAAGACGTTCCCGGAGTCGGCGCGCTCGCTGGCACTGGACGGCGCCGAGATCCTCTGCTGCCTGAGCGCCTGGCCCGCGAGCGTCACCGACCGCTCCGACCGCATCCGCAACGACCGCCAGGCGCACCTGTTCGACCTCTACGACTGCGCGCGGGCGGCCGAGAACCAGGTGTACCTCGTGTCCTCGAACCAGACCGGGGTGCTGGGCGGGCTGCGCTTCCTCGGCCAGGCCAAGGTCGTCGATCCGGCGGGGGAGATCGTCGCGAAGACCTGGGCCAAGGGCGGGCTCGCGAGCGCGTCCGACGATGTGTCGGCCGCGGTGGCGCGCGCCCGCCGCAGCATGGACCACCTCCGCGACCGCGCGGAGCACAGCTACCACCCGGCCGTGCGCCTCGCGCCGGGACTCGACTAGAGGGAGCCCGCCCGTGCGGATCGCGCTGCTGACGTACTCCACCCGGCCGCGCGGCGGGGTGGTGCACACCCTCGCCCTGGCCGAGGCGCTCGCCGGCCGCGGTCACGACGTGACGGTCTGGACGCTCGGGCGCGGCGGCGACGACGCCTTCTTCCGTCCCGTCGATCCGGCGGTGCGGGTGCGGGTCGTGCCGTTCGCGGCCCGCGACGAGGAGAGCGTCGGCGACCGCATCGTCCGCTCCCTCGCCGCGATGGCCGCGGCGCTGGGCGGCGACGCCGACGTGGTGCACGCGCAGGACTGCATCTCGGCGAACGCGGCGCTCGACGCGCGCTTCGCGGGGCCGGGCGGACTGCTGCGCACCGTGCACCACCTCGACGAGTTCACGACTCCGGCGCTCGTCGCGTGCCACGAGCGCGCCCTGATCGGACCGTCGGCGCTGCTCTGCGTCTCGCAGGCGGTGGCCGACGAGGTGGCGAGCGGGTGGGGGCGGCAGGCGGAGGTGATCCCGAACGGAGTGGACGCGGCGCGGTTCGCGGCGGCGTCCGGAAGCGAGGCGGCGCTGGCGTGGCGCGCACGGCTCGGCCCGTACGTGCTCGCCCTCGGCGGCATCGAGCCGCGCAAGGGCAGCATCGACCTGCTCGAGGCGCACGCCGGCCTGGCTCCGGGCACGGCGCTCGTGTTCGGCGGGGGCGAGACGCTCTTCGACTACCGGCCCTACCGCGAGGAGTTCGAGCGGCGGGCCCGCGAGCTCGGGGTCGCACCCGTCGTGCTGGGCACGGTGGCGGAGGAGGACGTCGCGCCGCTCGTCGCCGGAGCGTCGGTGCTCGGCTTCGTCTCGACCAAGGAGGGCTTCGGCCTCGCGGCGATGGAGGCGCTCGCCGCGGGGGTGCCGGTGGTCGCCCGCGATCTGCCGGTGCTGCGCGAGGTGTTCGGGGACGCGGTGGCCTACGGGGCGGACGTCGAGGGGATCCGGGCCGCGCTCGCGGCGGCGCTCGACGGGTCGGCGCCGCGCGACGGTCGCGCGCTCGCCTTCTCGCACGACTGGGGCGACGTCGCCGCGCGGCACGAGGGCCTCTACCGACGGCACCTCGCGAGCTGATGCGCCGCTCCTTCTCGCGCTGCCTGACGGCGCTCGCCGACGCCGACCCGGAGCGGATCGTGGTGATCGCGGACGACCGCACCCTCACCGCGGGCGAGCTCGAGGCCGAGAGCACGCGGCTCGCCCGCGCGTACCTGGCGCTCGGAGTGGCGCACGACTCGCTCGTCGCCGTCTCGCTCCCCAACACGGCCGAGTTCGTCGTGGTGTGCGCGGCGGTCTGGAAGGCGGGCGCGACTCCGCTGCCCCTGTCTCGGGACCTCTCGCCGCGCGAGCGGGCGGAGATCGCCGAGCTCGCACGCCCGGCGCTGACCGTCGGCTTCGCGTTCGACGGAGTGCCGTCGGTGCTGGCCGGGTACCGCGCGGACCCGGCGCTGCCCGACGCGCCGCTGCCGGACGCCGCCGCGTCCTCGTGGAAGGCGCCCGCCTCCTCCGGCAGCACCGGCCGCCCCAAGATCGTGCTCGCCGCCGCGCCCGCCGTCATGGACCCCATGCAGCCGGTCGCTGCGTTCCTGCCCCGCGAGGGGGTGCAGCTGGTCACGGGGCCGCTCACCCACTCCGCCACCTTCACGTACGCCTTCCGCGGGCTGCTGACGGGTCAGCGGCTCGTGATCCTGCCGCGGTTCGACGAGCGGAGGGTGCTCGCGGCGATCCAGGAGCACCGGGTCACCTGGGCGCTGCTGGTGCCCACGACGATCCACCGGCTGCTGCGGTGGCCGGGGCACCGCGACGCCGACGTGTCCTCGCTCGAGACGGTGCTGCACCTGGGCTCGCCCTGCCCGCCGGCGGACAAGCGCGGGCTGATCGACTGGCTGGGCGCCCGGACGGTGGTCGAGGTGTACGCGGGCAGCGAGTCGAACGGGCTGACGATGATCCGCGGTGACGAGTGGCTCGAGCGGCCCGGCAGCGTCGGCCGGCCGATCGGCGGAACGGAGGTGCGCATCCTCGATGCGCACGGTGCGCCGGTGCCGGTGGGGCGGCCGGGTGCGATCTGGATGCGGCGCGGCGCGGATCCGGCGTACCGCTACCTCGGCGGGGAGTCGCGGCGGAGCGACGACGGCTGGGACACGCTCGGCGACCTCGGATCGCTCGACGCCGACGGCTGGCTGACCGTGCTCGACCGTGCCGACGACCTGGTGCTCCGCGGCGGGGTGAGCATCCACCCGGCCGAGATCGAGCGGGTGCTGGAGGAGCACCCGGACGTGCGCGGCGCCGTCGCGTTCGGCGTGCCGGACGAGGACCTGGGGCAGGCGGTGGAGGCGGTGGTGGACATCGACCGGGCGGACGTCGGGGCGGAGGAGCTGCTCGCGTTCGCGCGGGAGCGGCTGGGGCGCGCACGGACGCCGCGCGCCCTGCGGCTGCAGCGGGAGCCGGTGCGCAGCGACGCGGGGAAGGTGAACCGGCGGCGGCTGGCCGAGGGGTGAGCGCGCTCCTCCAGAAGCTGCGGTATCGGCGCGCGCTCACCGCAACTTCTGGAGGAGGAGCAGGAGCGAGGAGGAGGAGCAACCGGAAGGAGGAGAAGGGCGGGGCGGCCCGGACCGTCAGGCGCGCGGGCAGTGCAGCTGCGTGCGCTCGCCCGAGCGGTCGATCTCGTGCAGCGCCATCGGGCGGCCGCAGAGCGGGCAGACGGGGTCCGCGGGGGCGACGTAGGGCTCCTCCGGCCGGCCGATGCCGACGTGGGCGGGCCCGGTGAAGGAGTAGATCGCGCGGTTGATCCGGTTGTAGAGCCCCGGCTTGCCGTCGAAGGGGTTCATCGGGTTCGGCGTCCGCTCGGGACGGCCCTCGTTCTTCCTTCGTGCCATAACCATTAGTATACGAAGGAATTCGAGGACGGGCCAGGAGTCACGGGGTTCTGCCGTCGAGGGGCCGGCACCCGGGTGGCAGACTGGTGGGATGAGTGCAGCCGGTCCGGCGGTGTGCGGCTTCGAGCGGGCGAGTCGTCGGGTCGACGAGGCGATCGCCTTCTACTCGGACGGCTACCGCGGCTCGCGATTGCGTGCCGAGCCGCAGCCCGGCTCCTTCTTCTTCCGCTACACCGCGCTGGGCGACGAGCGGGTGAGCATCCGGACCTCGGCGTTCCGCGGGTCGATCCGCGGCGAGATCGCTCCGGAGGGGGAGTACGTCGTCTCGTGGCTGCACGCGGGTCACGGAGTGATGGACGTCGGCCGGGAGGAGACTCCGCTGCAGCGCGCCCGCCCCGCCGTGTTCCCCACCGGGCGCCCGTTCGAGTTCGACTTCGGCGAGTACGACCAGCGGCTCGTCCACATCGACGCGGAGTTCCTCCAGGAGCTCGCTGCGGAGTGGACGGGCGCCGATGCGGCCCCGCTCCTGTTCGATCATCACGCGGTGCCCCGGGCGGTCGACGTCGGGGCCTGGTGGGACGCCGTGGGCGACCTCTCTCGGCTGCTGCGGGGCCGGGCGACAGCGCTGCAGCTCGCCGAGGCCGACCGCGCGGTGGCGCTGCGCCTGCTCGCCGCGTTCCCGCATCGGCCGTTCCAGGTGCCGGACGAGGTGCTCCGGCCCCGGAACGCGCACCTCCTCCGCGCCGCGGAGTTCGTCCACGCGTTCGCCTCGTCGCCGATCTCGCTCGCCGACATCGCGACCGCGGCGGCGCTCACACCGCGGGCGCTGCAGCTCGCGTTCCGACGGCACTTCGGGCTCACACCGCTGGGCTACCTCCGCGACGTGCGCCTCGACCGCGCCCGCGACGAGCTGCTCCGAGCGGAGCCGTCCGATACGACCATCGCCGCGGTGGCCGCGCAGTGGGGGTTCCTGAACGCGGGGCGCTTCGCCGGCGCCTACGTGAAGAGGTTCGGCGAGTACCCGCTCGAGACGCTGCGACGGGGGCGCTGAGCGCTCGGCAACCCCGAGCCGGTGCTCAGGGTCCGCCGAGCCAGTGGTCGATGCGGTGGTGGTCCGGCGTGAACCCGTGGTCGACGCCCCAGAGCACGGCCTGCGTGCGGCTGGTCGCCCCGATCTTGCCGTAGACGCTGCGGATGTAGGACTTCACCGTGTTCGGGCTGAGGTAGGTGAGCGCGGCGACGTCGGCGTTGCTCTTGCCCTGGGTGATGAGCGCCAGGATCTCGGACTCGCGGTCGGTGATGCCCTCGTGGCGGCCCGGCCAGTCGAGGCCGGGCGCCGCTCCGGCCCGCTGCGGCGGATCGCTGACGACGACCTCGCCGGCGGCGACGCGCTCGAGGGCGGCGACGAGGTCGCGGGCGGGCAGGGTCTTGGAGAGGTAGCCGTGCACGCCCTGCTCGAGCGCGTCGGCGACGAGCGTCGGAGCGAAGTTCCAGGTGTAGACGACGACGTGGCGGGCCCGCGGGTTGCGGACGAGGCCGGCGATCTCGTCGTGGTCCGACTCCGGCTGCGCGAACGAGTCGTACAGCACGATGTCGATGGAGTCGGACAGGGTCGCGTTCGCGTCGATCTCGGCGACGAGCACGCGGTGCCGGTAGTGGTCGAACATGTGGGCGAGGCCCGTCAGCACCACGTCGTAGTCGTCGACGAGCGCGACGGTGAGGGGCGCGGTCCGGGACATGGGTCGGACGCTACCGCACGGAGCAGGGAACCGACCCCACCCCCAGGGGTGTACCGAGGCCTCCCTGGGGGTGTAACTGTTGCCTCAGGCCCCGCGACTGCAGGGCTCCCACGCGGACCCGGTCCGCACAACGGAAGGTGACCATCGTGATCGGTCTCATCATCAGCATCATCGTCGTCGGTCTCATCGCCGGAGCGCTGGCGCGACTCGTCGTCCCCGGACGCCAGAACATCAGCATCCTGATGACCATCGTGCTCGGCATCGTCGGCTCGTTCGTCGGCGGGTTCCTCGGCTTCCTGATCTTCGGGCAGGACGCGGGCGACGGCTTCCTCCAGCCGGCCGGCATCATCGGCTCGATCATCGGGGCGATCATCGTCCTGCTGGTCTACACCCGCTTCGCCGGACGCTCGGGCTCGCGCCGCTGAGCATCCGGCGCCGTTCCTGATCGCGGAGGTTTCGGACCGGGCCGGACGGGGAAGGGGAGGAGTGCACCTTCCCCGGATCCGGCCCGCCGGCTCCGCACCACCGAGAGGAACACCCCGTGGTCGCCATCGCCCCCCTCCGAGAGCGTTTCGACGGAGTCGAGAGGATCGCCGTGCTGCGCGGCGGCGGTCTCGGCGACCTGCTGTTCGCGCTGCCCGCCGTGGATGCGCTGGCCGCCGCCTACCCCGGCGCCACGATCACCCTCCTCGGTACTCCCGCGCACAAGGTCCTGCTCGAGGGCGGAGTGTCGCCCGTGGCGGACGTCGAGGTCCTCCCCGTCGCCCAGGGCGTCCGGGACGGCGAGGGCGAGGATGCGCGGGTCGTCGAGGACTTCACCGCCCGCATGCGCGCGCGATCCTTCGACCTCGCCGTGCAGCTGCACGGCGGCGGACGCTACTCCAACCCGTTCCTCTCGCGGCTCGGCGCCCGGCACACCGTCGGCTGCCGCACGCCCGACGCCGCCGAGCTGGAGCGCACGATCCCCTACGTCTACTACCAGCACGAGATGCTGCGCGCGCTCGAGGTCGTCGGCCTCGCGGGCGCTGGGGCCGTGCGGCTCGAGCCCGAGCTCCACGTCGACGTCGAGCGGCGCGACCGGCTCGCCGCCGTGCTGGGCGGCGACGGCCCGCTCGTGCTGATCCACCCGGGAGCGACCGATCCGCGCCGCCGCTGGCCGTCGGAGTCGTTCGCCGCGGTGGCCCGGGCCCTGCTCGAGGACGGAGCGCGCGTCCTCGTCGTCGGAGACGACTCCGACGTGCCCGCGGCCGACGCGATCGTCGCAGCCGCCCCCGGTGCCGAGTCGTGGGCCGGGCGCGTGGAGCTGCGCGACCTCGCTCCGCTGCTCTCGCTCGCCGATCTCGTGCTCGGCAACGACAGCGGACCCCGCCACCTCGCGGCCGCGGTCGGCGCCCCCACCGTCGGCGTCTTCTGGGTGGGCAACGCCATCAACGCCGCACCGCTGGGTCGGCAGCGCCACCGCGTGCAGCTCAGCTGGACCACGGCGTGCCCCGTCTGCGGTCGCGACGCGACGCAGGTCGGCTGGACGGCTCCGCGCTGCGAGCACGACCCGTCCTTCGTCGCGGACGTGCGGATCGAGGCCGTGCTGGAGGACGTGCGCGAGGTCCTCGCCGCCACCCGCTGAGACGCGAGAGGCCACTCCGGTACCCCCGCGACGGCGTGTCGCAGACCGGAGTGGCACCTCGCGCAGACCCCCTAGGGGATCAGGAGGCTCACGGCCAGGACGGCTCCTCCTCGTGCGTGATGACGAGCTCGCGCACCTCGCAGCCCTGCGGCTGACCGAGGACGAACATGACGGCGTTCGCCACGTTCTCGGGCTCGTTGAGCAGAGCGTCGGGGCCCGGCTTGTACTGCGCATCGCGGTCGTCGAAGAAGCGCGTCTTCATGCCGGAGGGGATGAGCGTCGTGACGCCGATCTCGCCCTTGGTCTCGGCGGCGAGGGCGCGGGTGAAGCCGAGCACGCCGAACTTCGACGCGCAGTACGCGGTCGCGTCCGAGACGGCCTTGATCGCGAGCGACGAGGCGACGGTGACGACGCGGCCGTGCGTCTCGGTGAGGAACGGCAGCGCCGCCCGGACCACCGCGGCGGTGCCGAGGAGGTTGACCGAGATCACGCGCTCCCACTCCTGCGGGTCGACGTCGACGAGGCGGCCGCAGCGGTCGATGCCGGCGGCGGTGACGACGGCGTCGAGTCCGCCGTGCTCGCGGGCGATCTCGACGACGGCCTTCTCGGCCTCGCGGGTCTTCGCGACGTCCACCTGGTAGGCGGCGACGCCCTCCGCCACGTTCGAGACGTCGCGGTCGAGCACGATCGGGGTGCCGCCCGCGGCGGTGACGGCGGCCGCGACGGCGGCGCCGAGGCCCGAGGCGCCTCCGGTGATCAGGACGCGGCCGATGGGGGTGGGGGTGAGACTCATGATGTCCTTCTGGGTGACGGTGCGACGGGTCGCGGATGGCTCGCCGTCGCGGGGCGGGAGTGGAGAGATCAGCCGACGCGGGCGAGCGCCGCGGCGAGGTGGGTGGTCGAGCGGCCCGCGTGGTACGGCACGGTGAGCACGCGCCCGCCCCATTCGGCGACGGTCGCGGTCTCGGGCAGGGACTCGGCGGAGTAGTCGCCGCCCTTCACCCAGACGTCGGGGCGGATGCGGCGCAGCGCCTCGTCGGGGGTGTCCTCGCCGAAGACGAGCACCGCGTCGACGCACTCGAGCGCGAGCAGCAGGTCGACCCTGTCGTCCTCGGGGATGATCGGCCGCGACGCCCCCTTGAGGCGGCGCACCGAGTCGTCCGAGTTGAGGCAGACGATCAGGCAGTCGCCCAGCGCCCGTGCGGCCGAGAGCGTGCGGGCGTGGCCCGCGTGCAGCAGGTCGAAGCAGCCGCCGGTCGCGACGACCGTGCCGCCCGCGCCGCGGACGGCCTCGGCGACGCGCAGCGCGTCGACTCCGGCGCTGTGCAGCACGGCGGTGTCGGTCGGCGCGGCGAGCGAGGCGACGCCTCCCGCGAGGAGGTAGGCACCCGCGTCCGCGACGGCCGCGCCCACGGCCTGGGAGGGGGTCGCTCCGCCCGCGAGGGCCACGGCGGCCGACGCAGCGAAGCGGTCGCCCGCTCCGCACGGATCGGTCGGCGGCACGGAGGCGGCCGGGACCACCACGGGCACACCGGCGCCGCGCGAGCGCACCAGAGCCCCGCTGCCGCCCATGGTCACCGCGACGGCCCCGCAGCCCCAGCGCTCGAGCAGGGTGGTGGCGGCCGTCTCGGCGAGGGTGACGCCGCGTCCGCTCGCGCCCGAGAACCCGGTCGCCTCGGCGAGGTTCGGAGTCGCGAGCGTCGTGCCCGCGACGGGAGCGGTGCCGCGCGGGTGCGGATCCCACACCAGGGGGACCGCGAGAGCGTCGAGAGCCGCGCGGAGCGACTCGTCCTCGGTCAGGCGGCGGCCGTAGTCGGTGACGACGACGGCGTCCGCGCCCTGGAGCGCCTCGAGCATCCCGTCGGTGACGGTGGGGACCGGCGGGCGCTCGCATCCGCGGTCGAACCGCACGACGGCCTGTCCGGAGGCGGCCACGCGGGTCTTGACGGGCGTCGGCGCTCCGGAGGGACCCGTGACCAGGCGGATCCCGTCGAGGGCCCCGCGCAACTCGGCCACGTCGGCGTCGGTGTCGTCGGCCAGGGCCGTCACCAGGGTGACGTCGTGCCCGTCGCGGGCGAGCATCCGCGCGACGAGTCCGGCACCGCCGGCGCGCACGCCGCGGGTCGAGACGTCGACGACGGGCACCGGCGCGTCGGGGCTCAGCCGCTCGGCCGGCCCCGAGAGGTCGACGTCGAGCATCACGTCGCCGACGACGGCGATCCGCAGGCGCGCGCTCACGCGGAGGCTCCCGTGCGGACGCGGATGCGGTGCTCGAAGGCCCGGCAGAGCGCGTGCACGAGCACGAGCTGCGCCTCCTGCACGTTCGCGCCGTGGCCCTCGAGCGCGATCGCCTCGTCGCACGCGTCGGTCAGCGGGTTGGGCCCGTCGCCGGTCAGCGCCCAGGTGCGGGCTCCCGCCGCGCGGGCGGCCTCGGCCGCGTGGAGCAGGTTGGCGCTGCGTCCGCTGGTCGAGAGCAGCACGACGACGTCGCCGCTGCGCGCGTGGGCCGTGACCTGGCGCGCGAAGACGTGGTCGAATCCGTAGTCGTTGCCGATCGCCGTCAGGCTCGAGGTCTCGGCGTGCAGCGAGATCGCCGAGAAGGGGATCCGGTCGCCGTCGAAGCGGCCGACCAGCTCGGCCGTCAGGTGCTGGGCCTCGGCCGCCGAGCCGCCGTTGCCCGCCGCGAGCAGCCGCGCGCCCGAGTGCAGGCGGTCGGCGAGCTCGACGCCCCAGGCGACGATCTGCTCGGAGTGCCGCTCCAGCTGCGCGACGACGTCGAGCGAGCGGGCGATGTGGTCGTCGACGATCCGCCGGGCGGCGTCCGTCGGGGTGTCCAGCACGGTGTCGATGCTCATCGTCGGGGGGCCGCCTTCCGGGTCTTCGAGGAGTGGGAGGTGCGGGGGGCGCCGGTCAGGACGGCCTCCCCGTCGCCGAGTCCGGCGAGAGTGGTGCGGTAGGCGCGCTCGGTGTCCGCTGCGACGCGGTCCCAGGAGTAGCGCGACTCGACGCGCTCGCGGCCGGCGGCGCCGTACGCGCGGGCGCGCTCGGGGTCGGCGATCAGCGCCGAGAGGGCCGAGGCGAGGGCCTGCGGATCGCGCGGCGGCACGTGCACCCCGGTCACGTCCTCGACGACCGTGTCGATGAGCCCGCCGACGGAGGACGCCACGACCGGTCGGCCGCACGCCATCGCCTCCAGCGGCACGATGCCGAACGGCTCGTACCACGGCGCGCAGACGACGATGTCGGCCGAGCGGAGCATCGCCGGCATCTCGGTCTGCGACAGCTGCCCCACGAGGTGGACGCGGTCGGCGACTCCGAGGCCCTCCGCCACGCCGTGCAGGCGCTGGTACTCGGGATCGGCCGCGAGGGCGTCGCCCGAGCCGGAGCCGCCGACGATGACGAGCTCCGCGTCGTGGCCGTCCTGCACCAGACGCGCGAGCGCCTCGATCGCGTGGCCCATGCCCTTGCGGGGCACGAGCCGCCCGATGCTCATGAGCCGGATCGGGCGGGTCTTCTCGGCGACGGGGCCGTCGGGGGAGAAGCGCTCCAGGTCCACTCCGCACGGCACGACCGAGATGCTGCTCGTCGGCACGCCGAGCCCCTTGAGCTCGAAGGCCTCGTCGGAGCAGGTCGCCACGATGCCGTCCGCCTTCTGGCCGACCCCCGGCTCCAGCCAGGCGCGCTCCTCGGGGCTCGTGTCCTGCGCGCCCTGCTGGCGGCGCTTGACGACTCCGAGTGCGTGGAAGGTGTGGAAGACGGGCACGCGGCGGCCCGTCGCGCGCTCCACGCGCTCGGACGCGTCGAGCGCGGCGACCCCGGACATCCAGAAGTGGCTGTGCACGAGATCCGGGCGCGAGTCGAGCCAGTCGTTCGCGAGGTCGACGGCGAAGTCGCCCATGAAGGGGAGCAGCTCGTCCTTGGACACCTTGGCGGCCGGCCCGGCGTCGATGTGCACGACCTCGACCCCTGAGGTGAAGGGGACGCGCCGGGGGAGGGAGGGGTCGTCGCGCCGGGTGTAGACGGTCACGCGGTGACCGCGGCGGGCGAGCGCGTCGGCGAGGGCGGCGACGTGCACGTTCTGGCCGCCCGCATCGACGCCGCCGAGCGTCGCCAGCGGGCTGGCGTGCTCGGAGACCATCGCGATCGCGAGCGGTCGGGTGGTGGTGGTGTGCGTCATCGGGTGCTCCCTCCTCGGATCCCTGCGGCGGTGAGCGTCCGGCCGGTGCGGCGCGGACGATCGGAGAGGACCTCGTCCCAGTCCCGGTGGAACCGGGCGAGTCCGTAGCGCTCGAGGACGCTCTCGCGGGCGATCGCCCCGGCGGCGGCGGCCCGGCCCGGATCCTCGATCAGCTCGCGCGCGGCGGCGGCCAGCTCGTCGAGGTCGTTGGAGACGGCACCGGCGCCGGCGGGGATCGCGCGGCCCGCCTCGGTCGTCTCGAGTGCGACGACCGGCATGCCCAGGTGCATCGCCTCGAGCAGCGCCAGGCCGAGCGAGGTCCAGCGGAAGGGGTGCAGGTAGACGCGGCGGCGGGCGAGCTGCGCGTGCATCTCGCCCGTGCGCACGTCGCCGAGCACGTCGAGCCGGCCCTCCGGGAAGCCCGGCAGCTCGGCCAGGCCCTCGGTCTTCATCCCGAAGACGTCCAGCGGGGCGACCTCGGCGAAGCGGGGCAGCAGATCGGTGCCGGTGACGCGGTTGCGGCGCACCGGCTCGTTGACCACGACGCCGAAGTGCGCGAGCTCGCCCGTGTAGAGGGGCCCCGGGTCGTGGATCCCGTGCTCGATCACCGTGGTGGCCGTCGAGCCCGTGTCCCACATCAGCGCATTGAAGTGCGTGACGTGCACCAGGAGGAGGTCGTCGCGGTCGGCGAGCGGGTGCCGGCTGGTCGGCGCGTCCCCGCGCGGGGTGTTGTGCTCGACGTACACGGCGGGCACGTCGTGGCCGAGGAGCCGGCCGAGCAGCCGCTCGGCCTCGGCGAGCTCCTCGGGACGCTGCAGCACGACGACGTCGACGTCGGCGTCGCGCAGGTCCTCGGGTGCGATCTCGATCGCGTTCGGCCAGTCGCGTCCGCCGGTGCCCAGGCCCCAGCCGTCGCGGGCGTCCGTGGTGGGGAGCAGGTACTCGTGGTCGCCGCGGACGAACGCGTCCGCCCAGCCGCCGTGCACGTGCCAGAGGAGGATCCTCATGCCATCGCCTCCGTCGTGGTCGTGGTGGAGCGCCCGAGGGCGCGGAGTCGCAGGACGGCGGCGACCGCCTCCTCGGCGCTCACCCCCGCCAGACAGGGGTGGCCGGGCACCGGGCAGACCCGGGCGCGGGAGCCGGCGCATGCGGCGCCCTGATCGCCGAGGAGCTCCACGGGCACGCCGTAGGGCGCCCAGCGGATCGCGGGGACGACGGGCGAGAAGAGGCTGACGACCGGAGTGCCGACGGCGGCGGCGAGGTGCGCCGGGCCGGTGTTGCCGCTGACGACGACCTCGGCGCGGGCGAGCACCTCGGCGGCGCCGGCGAAGTCGGTCGCGCCGCCCAGATCGATGCCGCGGGTGCCGGCCACTTCGGCAGTGAGCGCGCGCTCGCCGGGTCCTCCCGTGACCGCGACGGCGACGCCCGCGGCGGCGAGGAGCTCGACGGCTCGCGCCGCGTTCGCCGCGGGCCAGGCGCGCGCGGGCACCGCCGCTCCGGGGTGCACGACCACGTAGGGGCCGACTCCCTCGAGCGCGGCGGGCAGGACGCCCTCGCGGCGCACGCACAGCCGTCCGTCGTCGCCCTCGGGCAGCACGAAGCCGGCCGCCGCCGCGATGGCGAGCGCGCGCTCCGGCTCGGGCTGGTCCTCCTCGAGGGTCTCGCCCGGCACGAGCCGCACGTCGAGCAGGGCGCCCGCGAAGTCGACGGAGGCGCCGCTGATCCGCTCGACGCCCGCCAGGCGCAGCAGCAGCGCGAGCGGCAGCGGGGACTGGTGGAAGGAGGTGAGGATCACGGCCTCGTCGGGGGCGAACTCCTCGACGATCGCGTTCAGCTCCTCCACCAGCGCGCCGTCGACCGGTCGCGACGCGTCGCCGATCCACGGGCACCACCAGGTGCGGACGCTCGTCGGGCCGGGCAGCAGCGCCGCGGCGGGCGCCCCCTGGGGGCCTGCGAGCAGCAGCACCTCGGCGTCGGCGGCGATCGCGCGGACGGCGGGGCCGCAGAGGAGCACGTCGCCCGCGCTGTCCAGGCGGGCGACGAGGACGCGGCGGGTCATGCCGTGTCCCCCTCGTCGGGCTGCATGGCCAGGAGCAGCTCGACGGCCTCGAGGAGCGTGTCGGCACGCAGCGTCGCGGCCGCCACCTCCTCAACCCGGGTGATCGGGGTCGGGACCAGCACGCCGCGCGCGCCGGCGTTCGCGGCGGCGCCCACATCGGCGCCGATGTCGCCGATGACGGCGAGGGAGTCGGCCGGCAGCCCGAGCGCCTCGGCGGCGCCGAGCACCATGCCGGGAGCGGGCTTGCGGCAGTCGCAGCCGTCCTCGGGGCCGTGCGGGCAGAGCATCCAGACGTCGAAGCCGCCGAAGAGCTCGTCGACCCGGCGGTTGACGGCCTCGGCCTGGCCGCGGTCGATGATGCCGCGGGCGATGCCGGACTGGTTGGTGACCACTCCGATCGCCAGCCCCGCCTCGCGCGCGCGCTCGACGGCGTCGAGGGCGGTGGGCATCGGCTCGACCCGCGCGGGGTCGCCGTTGTAGGGCACGTCGACGACGAGCGTGGCATCGCGGTCGAAGAGGATCCCGCGCAGTCGCGGGGTCCGCTCGAGCTCGGCGGTGCCGCGCGGATCGCTGCGGTGCATCGGGTCGGTCACGTCCTTCTCGTACCCTGCTTCTCCTTCTCGTAAACCCCGCGGAGGAGAAGTAGTGCTCCTCGGGCGCGTCGGGATCGGGGCCCGCGCGTCTGAGCGTCCGGGGACGGGGTACGGGACGTCCGACAGGAAGGAGGCGCCGTGCGCGCTCTCACCGAACCGGACGGCACCCCGGAGGTCCTCGCGCTCCGCGCGCTCAAACTCGGCGACATCCTGGTGGCGGTGCCGGCCCTCAAGGCGCTGCGCCGCGGCTTCCCCGAGCACCGCCTGATCCTCGCCACCACGCCCTGGCTCGAGCCGATCGTCGACCTGATCGACGGGCTGGACGCCCTGGTGCCCACCCTGCACGGTCTCGACGACCCGCTGCCGATGGCAGCCGGCCGCGTCGAGCTCGGCGTCAACCTGCACGGGAACGGCCCGGAGTCGCGCCTGCGCCTCGCCGAGATCGAGCCCGAGCGCACGCTCGAGTTCCGCGTGCCGGCGCTCGATCCCGACGCGGGCCACGACGACCCGCGCCCGCTCTGGATCGACGGCGAGCTCGAGCGCGCCCGCTGGGCCCGCCTGGTGAACTCGATCGGACTGGACGCCGACCCCGAGGACGTCGCCATCGCGGTCCCCGAGGTCGCACCCCGGGTAGGCGGCGCCGCCGTCGTGCACATCGGCGCCTTCTACGGCTCGCGCGAGTGGCCCGAGGAGCGCTTCGCCGCGGTCGCCCGGTCGCTCGCCGGCCAGGGGCACCGCGTCGTCTACACCGGAGGAGCGAACGAGGCCGATCGCGCCCGCCGCGTCGCCGAGCTCGCCGGCACCGGGGAGGTGCTGGCCGGGGAGGTCGACCTGGTCGAGTTCGCCGCCGTGGTGGCGGCCGCCGAGACCCTGGTCACCGTCGACACCGGAGCCGCGCACCTGGCGTCGGCGTACGGCATCCCGTCGGTCGTGATCTTCGGACCGGCGCCGCCCGAGGCCTGGGGCCCGCCCGTGAGCGGCCCGCACATCGTGCTCACCGACGCGTCGCTCCGCAAGGGCGACGTGTTCTCCACCGAGCCGGACCCGGCGCTGCTGGCCGTGCAGACCGAGGACGTCCTGGACGCCCTCGCCTCGCTGCCCTCGCGTGCCGAGGCCCACCTCAGGCGGACCGCAGGCGCGGCGCCTGCCGGACGGGCGTGACGGTGGCGACCCGGGCGCGGGACGAGCGCGGCTGATGCTGGCGCGAGGGGGCGCCCAGCCGGTCGGCGAGGTGCGCGAGGATCCGGCGCTGCAGGCGCGAGACCTGCATCTGCGTCGTCCCGAGCGCGTCGGCGATCTGCTGCTGGGTCATCTCCTCGACGAAGCGCATGCGCAGGAGCTCGCGCTGGGCGTCCTCGAGCTCCGCGAGGGCGGACGCGAGCCCGTGGCGGCGGTCGATGGCCGCGAGGTTCTCGTCGTCGCCGCCGAGGGTCTCGCCGAGCCGCACCCCGCCGTCGCCCGTGCCGACGGTCTCGTCCAGCGAGAGCGGGTGGCTCGCCGAGCGCGCGTCGGCGACCTCCGCGGCGTCGACTCCGAGCCGCAGGGCGATCTCGTGATCGGACGGGTGGCGTCCGAGCTCCTGGGACAGCTCGTCGGCGACGAGGCCGGAGCGGCGGTGCAGCTCCTGCACGCTGCGCGGCGGCCGCACCATCCAGCCGAGGTCGCGGAGGTGGCGCTTGAGCTCGCCGGTGATCGTGGGCACCGCGAAGGCGGCGAAGCTGTCGCCGCGCTCCGGAGCGAAGCGGCGGGCGGCCTTGACGAGCCCGACGTACGCGACCTGGCGGAGGTCCGCCCAGTCGCCGCCGGCCCCGCCGCCGCGGGAGACGCGCCGGGCCATCGCCTCGGCCAGGCCCAGGTGGTCCAGCACGATGCGCTCGCGGATGCGGTCGCCCTCTGCGCCGTCGGCGTCGGCGGCCTCGCGGAAGAGCGAGAGCGTGCGAGCGTCCTTCTCCTCGCGGGCCGGATCCATCGCGGTGGCGCGAGACGTGGCGACGTCGAGATCGGTCGTGCTCATCCGAATCCCCTTTCCGGGCGTGCTCGTGCGAGGTCCGGGGCATGGCGGATGCGGTGCGCTCCTCATCGAGCGGCCCCGGAGAAGCGCTCTGCACAGAGCACCACTGCTCCTCGGAGAAGGCGAGTCCGTTGACGCGGAGCACTGCTTCGCGATAAAGGGCGTGGGAGCGCGGTCATCCGGCCGATCCGCGGACCATCCCGTCCGTGCTCGGGGCCGGCGGGCCTCGGAACCGGCGTCAGGACGGAGTGCGCACCTCCGGGACGCCCCTTGTCCAGCCCGACGGCACTGCGCTCGCCGCGGCTAGAATCGCGGGCGTATGTCTGAGCTCACCCCGCCCTCCGATCGCGCCGCAGCGGCGCACCCGTTCACGACCGCGACCGGGAGCGACGTGCGCGTCCGCTTCTGCCCGTCCCCGACCGGGACGCCGCACGTCGGCCTCATCCGCACCGCCCTGTTCAACTGGGCGTACGCGCGGCACACGGGGGGCACGTTCGTCTTCCGCATCGAGGACACCGACGCGGCCCGCGACAGCGAGGAGAGCTACGAGCAGATCGTCGACGCGCTGCGCTGGCTGAAGCTCGACTGGGACGAGGGCGTCGGAGTGGGCGGGCCGCACGGTCCGTACCGCCAGTCCGAGCGCACCGACGTCTACCTCGACGTGATCCAGCGCCTGCTGGCCTCGGGCCACCTCTACGAGAGCTACTCCACCGCCGAGGAGATCGACGCCCGCAACGAGGCCGCGGGCCGCGCCAAGCAGCACGGCTACGACAACTTCGACCGCGGTCTCACCGAGGAGCAGCGCGCGGCGTTCCGCGCCGAGGGTCGCAGCCCCGCGCTGCGTCTGCGGGTCCCCGACGCCGACCTCTCCTTCGACGACCTGGTCCGCGGCGAGATCACCTTCCCGGCCGGCTCCTTCAGCGACTTCGTCGTCGTGCGCCCCAACGGCCAGCCGCTCTACACGCTGGTGAACCCGGTCGACGACGCGATCATGCAGATCACGCACGTGCTCCGCGGCGAGGACATCCTGCCCTCCACGGCCCGCCAGATCGCGCTGTACCACGCGCTGATCGACATCGGAGTGACCACCTTCGTGCCGCGCTTCGGCCACCTCCCGTACGTGATGGGCGAGGGCAACAAGAAGCTCTCGAAGCGCGACCCGTCCTCGAACCTCTTCCACCACCGCGACCGCGGCTTCATCCCCGAGGGCCTGGTCAACTACCTGGCCCTGCTCGGCTGGTCGCTCACCCACGACCGCGACGTCTTCTCGATCGACGAGATGATCGCTGCGTTCGACGTCGCCGACGTGAACCCCAACCCCGCGCGCTTCGACCTCAAGAAGGCCGAGTCGATCAACGGCGACCACATCCGCCTGCTCGCGGTCGACGACTTCACCGAGCGCACCGTGCCGTACCTGATCGCGGCGGGCGTGCTCGACGGCGAGCCGACTCCCGCGCAGCGCGCCGTGCTCGACGCCGCCGCCCCGCTCATCCAGGAGCGCATCGGACTGCTCGGCGAGGCGCCGGGCATGCTGGGCTTCCTCTTCACCACGGCCGACGCGCTGACGTACGACGAGGACGCGCTCAAGGGCCTCCCCGCGAACGCCGGCGACGTGCTCGCCGCCTCGACCGCCGCGCTGTCCGCGGTGCCCGAGGGGGAGTGGCTGACCGCCTCGATCCAGGCCGCGCTCGCCTCGGCCCTGATCGAAGGCCTCGGGCTCAAGCCTCGCATCGCCTACGGACCGCTGCGCACCGCGATCTCGGGTCGCCGCGTCTCGCCCCCGCTGTTCGAGTCGATGGAGATCCTCGGCAAGGCTGAGTCGCTCGCGCGCCTCTCGCGCCTCGCCGACCGCACCTCCGCCTCCTCCGGACCGGCCTGAGCATGGCCGATGCGGTGGGAGGGCACTACGACATCGTCGTGATCGGCGCGGGCCCGGCCGGTCTGTCGGCCGCGCTGAATCTGGCGCGCGCCCGCCGCAGCGTGCTGCTGCTCGACAGCAACCGTCCGCGGAACGCCGCGACGCTGCACTCGCACGGCTTCCTGACGCGCGACGGAGTCTCTCCGCTCGAGCTCCGCCGCCTCGGCCGCGAAGAGGTCGAGAGCTACGAGGCCGCCGAGGTGCACAACGCCCTGGTGACCTCGGTCGAGCGCTCCGGAGGCGAGTTCCTCGTCTCCGCGCGCGGCGTGCGCGGCGCCGCGGACCGCGCCGTCGTCGCCACCGCCGTGGTCGTCGCCGCGGGCCTCAGCGAGAAGCTGCCCCGCCTGCCCAGCCTCCGCGCCTACTACGGCACCGCGGTGCACAGCTGCATGGAGTGCGACGGCTACGAGAAGGCGGGGGAGCCCCTCGCCCTGATCGGCGAGACGTCCGATCTCGCCGAGCGCGCCATGCTGCTCTCGCAGTGGTCCACCGACCTGGTCGTCTTCACCAACGGCATCGGAGTCGTCAGCGACGCCGACGAGTCGCTGCTCGGCTCGATCGGCATCCGCGTCGAGCGCCGCCCGGTCGCCGACCTCGCGGGCGAGCGCGCCCAGATGACCGGCGTGCTGCTGGAGGACGGCGACGTGATCCCGCGCACCGGTGCCTTCGTCCGCCCGATCTGGGTCCCCGTCCTCGAGTACCTCGAGGCCGCCGGCCCCGAGACCGATCGCGACGGGTTCCTCCTCGTCGACGCAGGAGGGCGCACCTCGGTCCCCGGCCTCTACGCCGCCGGCGAGGTCACCGCCCCCGGCCCGCAGCAGCTGATCGTGGCCGCCGGCTCCGGAGCGCAGGTCGCCTCGGCCGTCAACCGCGACCTCGTGCGCGCCCGTCTGGGCGAGGCCGCACCCGAATCGGAGGCCCACGCGATCCACGAGGCCGGCGTCGATTTGAGCGGCGTGCGCCCGTAGGGTAGTGTTCTTCCTCGGCGCCGGAAGTTCTTCCGGTCGCCGCCTGGCCTCCTCCCTCACCTGTGGATGGCCATTGGGGTATGGTGTAATTGGCAACACGGCTGATTCTGGTTCAGTTGTTCTTGGTTCGAGTCCAGGTACCCCAGCAGTTCTGCTCCGCTTCGGCGTGAGCATCGGCGCACAGCCTTTCCCAGTCAGCCGTTTCGGCTCGGGGAGCGCGCCGGATCCGCGCTCCCGCCGCTGTTCCGCGTCCGCTTCGGAACGGCCGCGGTCGGCGATGGAGCGCACTCGACGCGAACCGGGCCCTTCGGACTGATCGGGCCCCTGTAGGCGCCCGCCTTCCCCCGCCAGCGGACGCGGAACGGCCTCGACGATTGGTTCGACGCCCGATCCGCGACGACTCGCAGCGGTCCGGATGCGCCGGTCGGGGCACACGGAACGCGATCCGTCCACTCCGCCCGGCTTCTGCACCGCGCGATGACGCTGACGCCGTGCGGGCTGAGCGGAGTCGGAGGTCCAGCGCCGTCGCCCTCACCCTGGCCGCGGTGCTCCCGCTGGCCGCGCTGCTCCTGCTCGCCGCACTGCTCCTGCGACTCCTTCCGCGTCGACGAAGCGCGGTCCTTCGGCAGCGACGTCTGCGGTGCCTCGCAGCCTCGGGCGCCCTCGTCCGCGTGCAGTGCGCGACGGGACAGGCGTCTGCGGCACGTCCCCCCGGCCGACGCCGCCGAGTCGCGGTCGCACCGCGCCGATCCCCGCCGCCCTCCGCTCCGCCTCGGGCCGGGGCATGCCACGATGAAGCCGTACATCGCTCAGAGACACGTCTCCGGCGTGTCCCGAGAAGGGGGAATCTCGTCCATGCAATCCGACCTGCTCTGGATCGTCATCGCGGGGGTCGTCGCCGGCGCCCTGCTGCTGCTGGCCATCATCGGCTTCTTCATCTTCCGCGCCTGGTACCAGGTGCCCCAGGCCGACGAGGCCATCGTGATCGTCGGCAAGAAGCAGAAGGGGGATGACGGGCTCACGTCCAACATGACCGTCATCACCGGCGGCGGCGCGTTCGTCAACAAGCTGACCCAGCGCTCGGACCGCATCTCGCTGCGGTCGCGGCAGATCAAGATGGAGCCGGTCGCGCAGACCAAGAACGGGGTGACGATCCACCTCGCCGGCGTCGCGCTCGTGAAGATCGGATCCACGGCCGACCAGGTACGCGCCGCGGCCGAGCGCTTCGCGTCGCAGGACCAGTCGATCGACGTCTTCACGACCGAGCAGCTGGAGGGCGCGCTCCGCGGTGTCGTCGCGAAGCTGAGCGTCGAGGAGGTCATGCAGGACCGGCAGAAGCTCGGTGACGAGATCGCCGAGGGCATCAAGGGCGACCTGCTCGCGCAGGGCCTCGTCCTCGACTCGTTCGCGATCCAGGGGGTCACCGACCGCAACGGCTACATCGAGGCCCTCGGCGCCCAGGAGATCGAGCGCGTCCGTCGCGAGGCCGACGTCGCCCGGATCAACGCGGCGCGCGAGGTCAAGGCCCGCCAGCTCGCCACCGACGAGGCGAACCTGATCGAGCAGACCGCCTACGACAAGAACACCGCCGCGGCGAAGTCCGAGGTCGGCCGGGCGAACGCCGAGGCCGAGCAGGCCGAGAACCTGGCCCGCGCCGAGCGCGAGCAGGCCGTCCTCGTGCAGCGCGCTGAGAACCGCCAGGCCGAGCTCGACGCCGACGTCAAGCGCGTCGCGGACGCCGAGAAGTACCGCCGCCAGACCGAGGCCGACGCCGACGCCTATGGGCGCGCCAAGAAGGCCGAGACCGATCGCCAGGTCGCGCAGCAGGTGTCCGACGCCGAGGCGTACGCCGTTCAGCGCCAGGCGGAGGCCCGCCAGGCGTCCGCCGCGGCTGAAGCCGCAGCCGTGAGCGCACGCGCCGAGGCCGAGGCGCACGCTCTGCGGGCCAAGGCCGGCGCCGAGGCCGAGGCCCTGCGTGCGAACGCGACCGCCGAGGCGGAGGCCATCCGCGCGAAGGGCGAGGCGAGCGCGGCGGCCATCGCGGCCGAGGCGGAGGCGCTCCGCGAGAACCAGGAGGCGATCCTGGGTCGCGAGCTCATCGGGCAGCTGCCGTCGCTCATGTCCGAGTTCGCCAAGGGCTACCAGAACGTCGGCACCATCACGCTGATCGGCGGCGACACCGCCGGCACGCACATCGCCCGCGAGCAGGCGGCGAGCCTCGCCGCGACCTTCGACAGCGTCAAGTCGGCGACGGGCGTCGACCTGGGGGCGATCCTCCAGGGTCAGGCATTCGGCCGCGGAGTCGGCGCGGCCGCTCAGGGGGCGAACCAGTCGGACCCGACCGCGGTGCCCTCGACGAGCTGAGCTCCGGTGGCAGGTCGCCCGGCCCGGTGCCCGATGATGGTGCCGGGTCGGGCGGCCGCGAGAAGTGCGGAAGTTCTCGGACGACGCGGTAACGCGAAAAGCGGACCGTGTCGCGCAGCCAGTGGTCGCGAACCGGCCAGCGAGGGAAGCGCAGGCCCCGGATGGCGACGAGTCACTGCGGCCGCGGCCGCCCACTGGACGTGGAAAGGTCCCTCCGGCCCGCTCAGGGCCCGGAATGCGTCCACTCGCAGGAGCGGCACCCGACCAGACAGCGTGTCAGCCGCCCCAGCGTCGAGGGTGCTCTCCCTGTGACTCGCAGACCGCCGTGCGGCAGGTGCGACCAATCCGGACGATGTTCTCCCGGCCCCGTTCTGCGCCGATCTGACCCCTCCGGCGCTTTCCGCCGCACGATAGTCGCCATGAGCGACCGAGAATCGATCGATGGCCGACCCGTGACCGACCAGCAGATCGCGGACTGGGCGGCGCAGGCCGAGCAGGGCTGCGACGTCGACGCCCTCCGCGCCCGTGGGCGGGGTCGCCCCGGACCCTCCGGTGCTCGGTCGCGATCGATCCGTCACGAACAGCAGCTCAGCCTGGACAGGCACGGCGTTTCGTGACGGATCGGATCACGCCGGCTACCTAGGAGGAGTGCTGAATGCGCTGCGGCAGCGCGGCACCGCGGCCGAGGCCGTGGCGGGCGGATATGCGCTCCCGACTCAGAAGTAGCGCCTCAGGTGCTCCCTCAGCGCGTCGTCGCACACGTACACGTACGTGCCCCGGATCCCGCGCGTCAGCAGCACCGTGTAGATGTTGCGGACATAGGCCAGCAGATCCTCGTCGGAGTAGATGATGCCCAGCTTCGGGTTGTTCTCCCGGCCCTTCGTGTCGTGGTAGTTCGAGCGGTCGAAGACGATCCGCTCCGCGACCGGATCGAAGCGCAGGTCGCGTCCGATGATCACGCCGGCGTAGTTCAGGTCGTAGCCCTGGACGGTGTGGATCGAGCCAACCTCGTCGATCGCGCCGGGGGAGTTGATCCAGTCGCGCTGGGTCTGATTCCACCGCAGCGACAGACCGTCGATCTCGATGTCGAACGCGTCCTTCTGCTTCTTGGTGATCCACTTCCATGCGTACCCGGCGATGAGGCGGGCGAGGCCGTGCTCCTGCTCGCGGAGCAGCAGCTCCCGGCGCAACTCGTGCACGTCGTCGAAGAAGCGCAGGTCGTATCCGCCGAAGTCCTCGCGCTGCGGGGACGGATCGTCGGACAGCACCGAACGCACGTACCCGACGTAGTCCTTGTCCGCGGCGATGCGCATCTGCGAGCGGAGCGGGTACACCCGGCTGTCCGCGGAGGCTTCCGCGAGGAGGCTCCGCGTCACCGCGGCCGGGAGATCCATCGGACGGACCGTCTGAGCGGTGTCGAGCATCAGGATCACGTGCCTGCTCTGCGCCCGGATCCAGTCGAGCTGCGTGTACTCGAGCGCGTCCTCACCGAACAGAGTCCTGTTGATGTCGGCGAACGTCGTGTTCAGGGGGCCGGAGGGCTGATTCGCCCGCTGGCTCAACCGGTGAGCCTCGTCGACGAGGAGGAGGTCGAAGGGCTCGGCGCTCTTCCCCACCTCGAAAGGCGTGAGCACCAGATCCTTCGACAGCCCCGGCGTGAGAGTGAAGACCCGCGCGATCGACCCCCGCAGCGACTGCTGCGGAACCACCAGTCCGATGCGGAGCGTCGACAGCAGTTCTCTGTGCCCCGGCGTGAAGAAGTCGCTGAAGACGGAGTCGCTGTCCAGCGGCTCCTCCGGATCGTGCCGGCGGATGTCCTGGAGCAGCTTCATCAGGTAGATCGCGACGACGGTCTTGCCGGTCCCGGGATCCCCCTGCACGACGACGGTGCTCCGCTCGCCCGATTCGAGGTCGGCGAAGAGGCCCTCGAGGATGTCCTCGACGGCGATCGCCTGGTCGTGGTTGAGCGCCTTGAACGGCGACAGCTTGAAGAGGTCGCTGTTGATGATCTCGGGGAGCGTCCGCTGGAAGAGGTGCTCCTCGGTGCGCAGAACCTCGAACACCTCGTCGAACGTCCGTCGGTAGGAGTCGCGGTCGAAGTAGTCGGCGTCGGTGATGCCCGCGTTGTGATTCAGCACCTGCAGCCTGCCCTCGCCCGACAACATCCGCAGGAGGAAGGACTCGAGGTCGAGGCACGCGGACTTGTTGAAGGTGTCGTCCAGGACGACCCGCACCCGCTCGAGCCGGCTCTTCTCGGGGGAGTCCAGATGCTGGCGGAGGCGTCCCTCCGCGTTCAGGGACTCGCCGACGTAGACCTCGGCCGCACTGTCCAGCACGTACACGACGGGCCAGTTGCGGTGCCGCGGGTCGGCTGCTCCCCACGCGCGGACCTGATCGGAGTCGAAGGGCAGGCGCTCGAGGCTAAAGCCGGTCATACTTCCCGCTCCGTCCGCGAGCCTTGTCGACGGGGTACTTCTCGCGGGTCTTCCGGAGCTTGGCGAGGACGATCCCGTCCGCGTCCACTCCCAGCCGGTCGGCGAGCAGGAGGCAGTAGGTGAGGACGTCCGCGAGCTCCTCGACGGCCGAGGGAAGGTCGCCGTCACCCCACTGGAAGCACTCGAGCAGCTCGCCCGACTCGATGCTGATGCTCTTCGCGAGGTTCTCCGGAGTGTGGAACTGCGCCCAGTCGCGCTCCTGGACGAACGAGCGGAGGGCATCGAGGACGTCGTCACCGGGCATGGCTGCCAACCTATTCGACCTGCGCGGTGCTCGTCGTCCGCGAGCCGGACTCAGCGGAGTGGTCACGAACCGGTCCTCGAAGAACGAGCAGGCCCCGGATCGGGTCGGCTCGCTGCGGTTCCGGCCGCCCGGTGGACGCGGAACGTCTCCCACGGCCCGCTCGAGCCCCCGATCGCGTCGACTCGTTGCGGAGCTGATCGGCGGGGACCCGCGAGCAGGGCTCCCGCGCCCGAAGAGCCCGGCCTGGGCGCCCAACTCGCAGACCATTGCGCACGCTACTGGGGTGTCCCCAGCTCCTTCCGCATCTGCACCGCCGTCGTCTCGTAGCCCAGCGACTCGTACAGCCCGCGGGCGGTCGTGTTGAAGCCGAAGACGTTGAGGGCCAGCGCCCGGTAGCCGAGCGCGAGCGCGTGCTCCTCGGCCAGCAGCATCGCGGCCCGCCCGAGCCCGTGGCCGCGGGAGGGCTCGTCCACCTCGACGTCCCAGATCCAGGCGACGCCGTCGAGCTCCTGCGGGTGAGGCCCCACCCAGATCACGCCGACAGGGAGCCCGTCGTCGAGGATCCGCAGCACGTCGTGACCGGGCGCGAGACGGCCGTCGGGGAAGAGGCGGTCGTGCGAGGCCTGCGCGTTCCGCTCGGCCGCCGCCTCGTCGTCGCCCGCGCGGAGGCGGTCGTCGACGTACGACGCGCGCTGCGCGGTCATCCAGCCGGCGAGATCGGAGGGAGGGAACGGCGCGAGAGAGACGGTCACCGCTCCACGGTCGCACGCCGTCGCCCGATCCGTCACGGACCGGACACCGCGCGCGCCCGGTCCGGCCCGCCCGTCACTGCGCGCGCCCGGTCCGGCGACACCGTCACCGAGCGCGGCCGATCCGTCTCGACTGACACCTCACGCGACCGATCCGCCACTCCCGGCGCCCATTCGCGACCGATCCGCCACTACCGGACGTAGTCCGCGACTGACCCGTCAGGAACGGCCGCTCGTCCCGAGCACGCACCGCCGTTCGCGACGGATCGCCTCACGGCAGTCTCGCCGTTGGACACTATCTGCGGTTCTCAGGACCTCAAAGCAGCAGAAAGTGCCCAACGGCGGCCGTCACGAGCGGTCCGCGTCCTCGCGCGCCGACACCTGGTCGGCGTGCTTCTTCTTCCCGAAGCGGGTCGCGAGGAACAGCAGCGACCCGACCACGACGTACCCCGCGGTGCCGAGCCACACCACTCCGGTCTGCTGGGTGAGCAGCACGATGCTGGCGATCGTCGCCAGGATCGGGACCACGCGCGGCACCGAGAAGTGCGGGTGGTCGACGCGGTCCTTCTTCAGCACCAGCACCGAGACGTTCGCCGAGATGAAGACGAGGAGCAGCAGGAGCACGGTGGTCTCGGACAGCGTGCCGACGTCGCCGAGGACGCTCAGCACCATCGTCACGCCGCCGACGACGATGATCGACACCCACGGGGTGCGGCGGTTCGGCAGGACGCGTCCGAAGGCGCTCGGCAGGAGCCCCGCCGTGGCCAGGCCGAAGCCGACCCGGCTCGCCATCACCATGAAGAGCAGTGCGCCGTTGGCGATCGCGACGAGCGCGATCAGGCCGAACAGCCAGGGCGGCACTCCCACTCCGCTGGCCGCGACCACGTCGAGCAGGGGTCCGGTGGACTCGGCGAGCTCGTCGATCGGGAGCACGATCACCGCGCCGAGGGCGATCAGGAGGTAGACGACGGCGGCCGTGAACAGCGCCGCGAAGAGCGCGCGCGGGTAGACCTTCGAGGGGTTCCGCACCTCCTCCGCCATGTTCGCCGCGGCCTCGAAGCCGAGGAAGGAGAAGAAGGCGACGATGGAGGCGGCGAACGCGCCCTGCAGCGGAGCGACCTCGGGGTTGAACTCCAGGACCCGGGAGAAGTCGCCGTTGCCGGCGCCGAAGAAGATCGCCGCGCAGACGATCACGATCACGAGGCCGCTGACCTCGATGACCGAGGCGACGAGGTTCGCGGTCAGCGACTCCTTCACTCCGCGCAGGTTCACGAGGGTGAGGATCGCGATGAAGACGAGGGCCGTGGGCACGGGAGGCACGTCCAGCAGAGCGCCCAGGTAGTCGCCCGCGAAGGCGTTCGCGAGGGCGGCGGCGGTCGTGATGCCCGACGCCATCATCAGGAAGCCGACGAGGAACGAGAGGTACGGCTTGCCGAACGCCCGGTCGACGTAGCGGGCCGCGCCGCCGGCGTGCGGGTACTTCGTGATCAGCTCGGCGTAGGTGCCGGCGGTCAGCAGGGCGATCACCAACGCGATCAGCAGCGGCAGCCAGATCACGCCGCCCACGTCCTGCGCCATCGTTCCCACGAGGGTGTAGATGCCCGCGCCGAGGGTGTCGCCGACGATGAAGGCGAACAGCAGAGGGCCGGTGATGACCTTCTTGAGGGATCCCTTGCCGGTGTCCGGAGAGCTCTCGCCGGTCGTGCGCGTCGTATCGGTCATCCGGTAACTCCACCCATCCGGGGGCACTCCGCGCAAGCCCCGGCGGTCGATCGCCGAAAGAATTCTCACGGACGAAACACGCCCGGACGCTTCGGGGATCGGGTCGACGGCATCCGCGGACCGGGGCCGGCGCGCGGTGGACGTGGAGCGCACCGTCCCGGCACCCGCGCCGGCGCCTGCTGCGTCAGGGAGTGGGGGAGGGGAGCAGGACCGGACCGGTCGGTCGTGGTGCCTCCGTCACGATGCCCTGGAGGCCGGGTGAGTCGTCGCCCGCCACGGAGCCGCTGCCGGCGA
>NZ_JADILJ010000017.1 GCF_017355185.1 Rathayibacter sp. SD072
CGCCCGTCCCCCTCAGAACCGTCTCGGGGCGGTGATGTGCTCGCCCCGCTCGTAGACCTCGCCCGCCGGGCCCACGATCAGCGGGTCCGGACCGTGAGCGCCGACGACCTCGTCGTCGCGGCCGTCGTACTCGTACAGGCTCAGCACGTGGCGCATCGCCTCGAGACGGGCGCGCTTCTTGTCGTTGCTCTTCACGACCGTCCAGGGAGCGTCGTCGGTGTCGGTCGCGGCGAGCATCGCCTCCTTCGCCGCGGTGTAGTCGTCCCACTTGTCGAGCGAGGCGAGGTCCATCGGCGAGAGCTTCCACTGGCGCACCGGATCGATCATGCGGATCGTGAAGCGCGTGCGCTGCTCCTCCGCCGACACCGAGAACCAGAGCTTGACCAGGTCGATGCCGTCGCCGGTGAGCATGCTCTCGAAGAGCGGCGTCTGGCGGATGAACTCGTCGTACTGGCCCGGGGTGCAGAACCCCATCACGCGCTCGACTCCCGCGCGGTTGTACCAGGACCGGTCGAACAGCACGATCTCGCCCGCGGCCGGCAGGTGCGAGACGTAGCGCTGGAAGTACCACTGCGACGCCTCGCGCTCGGTGGGCTTCTCCAGCGCGACCACGCGCGCGCCCCGGGGGTTCAGGTGCTCCGTGAAGCGCTTGATCGTGCCGCCCTTGCCTGCGGCGTCGCGTCCCTCGAAGACGACGACCAGGCGGCGCCCGTGCTTCTTGATCCAGTTCTGCAGCTTCAGCAGCTCGATCTGCAGGAGGCGCTTGCCCGCCTCGTACTCCTCGCGCGACATCCGCTCGTCGTAGGGGTAGCCCTCGCGCCAGGTGTCGATGCGCGTGCCGTCGCGGTGCAGGAGCACCGGGTCGTCGTCGTCCTCGTCGAGCACCACGAGATCGCGGGCGTCGTCGGGGGTCAGGGTGCGGAGGAGCTCGGGGTCGACGCGAGCGGTCTCGGAGGCGGCGGTCACGCGCCGACGGTAGACGGCTCGGGCGACGCGGGAGTGAACAGCCGGTGTCCTGGCGCGGGGCCCGTGCCGGACGTACCCTCGTCGCATGTGCCGGAACATCCACACGCTCCACAACTTCGAGCCCGCCGCCACCGACGACGAGGTCCAGGCCGCCGCGCTCCAGTACGTCCGCAAGATCAGCGGGACCACGAAGCCCTCGAAGGCCAATCAGGAGGCGTTCGACCACGCCGTCGCCGAGATCGCCCACATCACGGGGCACCTCCTCGAGGACCTCGTGTCGACCGCTCCGCCGAAGGACCGCGAGGTCGAGGCGGCGAAGGCGCGCGAGCGCTCGGCGAAGCGGTTCGCGACGGCCTGAGCGTCAGGCGCCGAACGCGGCGGGCGGCAGGTCCGTCTCTCCGGCGTCGAGCGCGTCCACGATCCGCTCCGCGACGGCGTGCGGAGCGAGTCCCGCGCCGAAGCGGGGCGCCTCGCCCGCCAGCGGATGCTGCGACAGCTCCGTCTCGGTGTGGCCGGGACGCGCATCGAGCAGCAGGACTCCCGCCTTCTTGTACTCGCGCGCGGAGGCCTTCACGAAGGAGTGCAGGGCGGCCTTGGAGGCCGAGTACGCGGCGAGACCGGCCGTCGGCGCCTCTGCGACGACTCCGCTGATCGTGACGGCGAACGGCTCGCGCCCCTCGGAGGCGGAGGCCGCCAGAGGGCCGAAGGCGGCGGTCAGCACGCGGATCGGCGCCAGTGCGTTCACCTCGACGAGCTCCTCCAGCACGGTCTCGTCCAGCTCGGCCGACGGCCCGAAGGCGACGACGCCCGCCGCGATCACGACGCCGTCGAGTCGCCCGTGGCGCTCGATCGCCTCGGCGATCAGCCGAGCGGGCGCGTCCTCCCCGCGGAGGTCGGCGACCAGCGGTCGCCCGCCCAGTGCGGCGGCGTCACGGCCGGACCGGACGGTGCGGGCTCCCCGGCTCTCGAGCTCGTCGGCGATCAGCCGGCCGAGCCCTCCGGAGGCGCCGAGGACGAGGACGACAGCGTCGTCGAATCTGCTCATGGCCGGAGCCTATCCGGGCACTCTGGCGCGGATCGCTACTTCCGCGTCGGCTCCCCCGCCCCTACCCTGGGCGCCATGCCGCGACCTGAGACACGTACCGTGCTGCGGAGCCTCGTCGACGTCCTCGAGGATCCCGCCCCGATCAACGCCGGCCACGCCCGTCACGTCGCGGAGCTGATCGAGGACGTCCTCGAGGAGTCCGTGCACACCGGCAGCACCCCCGTGGCTCTCGCCGCGATCGTCCTCGAGGACGAGTCCGCGGAGGACCCGGCGCTCTGAGCGCGGCGGTGCACCTGCACAGCTGAGGCTGCGAGCCGCGACCCACGGGCGAACTCCGCATTCTTGCCGCTGAGCCTTACTTCCCCGGGCCTCGCTCCACAGACCCGTGCCGGCGGGCCTCTCCATGCCCGGGCCCTCCTCACCCCGCCGGTAGACTCGTCGGGCTGAGACGAGGGGGGCTCCGGTGCAGCAGGACTCGACGGCTGCGGCCGGCTGGTATCCCGACGGTGTCGGCGCGGTGCGCTGGTGGGACGGCGAGCGCTGGACCGGGGACCGGAAGTCGGCGAGCGACCGCTCCCCCGCCCGGAGCGTCGACGGAGTGGCGCCCCACTACCGGCTCCCGAACGCCGACGGCACTCCCACTGTCGACGTCGTCGGCGAGTCGGACCGCCTGGAGGAGATCGCCGCGGTGCTCGGACGCGCCCTGAAGAAGGACGAGCGGCACGAGCAGCGGATCGACGTGCAGCTGGTGCCGGAGCCGGACCGCCCCGGAGACCCCACCGCCGTCTCCGTCCGCGCGCAGGGCCGTGTGATCGGCTACCTCCCCGACTCCGCGGCGTACCAGCCCGCTCTGGCCCGGATCACGGCGAGCGGCGTCGTGCCGACGACCGGCGCGCACCTCCGCGCGACGCGGACGACTCGCGGACTGCGCGCCTCCGTCCGCCTCACGCTGGTCGATCCGGAGCTGCTGACCCCCGTCAACGCCCTGCCGACCGGCCCGTACTCGCTCATCCCCTGGGGCCGCGGCCTGCAGGTGCTCCGCGAGGACGAGCACTTCGCCCGGCTCGTCGACGTCCTGCCCGGCGGTGGCCGCGGTCTCGTCGTCGTGACGCTGCATCCTCTCGACGACCGCATCGAGCTACGGCTCGACGGAGCCCGCGTCGGCGAGCTCTCCCCCGCCGTCTCGCAGCACTTCGCACCGACCGTGCGGCACCTGACGAGTCTGGGCCTGACCACGGCCGCGTACGCCGCGCTGCGCAGCTCCCCGCTGCAGGCAGAGCTGACCCTCCAGGCGGCTCGGGCCTCCGAGCTGCCGGAGCGCTGGGTCGACGGGCCTCCCGTGACCCTTCCACCGCTGCTGCCGCGCACCTCCGCCTACGACCTGCCCGCCGCGTACGTGAAGCCGCTGCGCCCGACCGCGCTGACCTCGGAGGAGGCCGCACGCGGGACCCGGAGGCTGGTCGCGTGGATCGTCGTCGGCACCTCGCTGCTGGTGGGCTTCTCGAGCTGGATCCTCGGCGATGTCCTGAACTGAGGCGATCTTCGGCCGCGCTCATCGACCCAGCAGGAAGCCGCTCCCCCGCCGTCATGTGGATGACCGGTAGGCCTCGCGGTTGTGGAGGGAGGACTGAGGTCGATGCGCTGCCGAGTCGAGCAGCCCGAGGTCCCGCACGAGTGAAACACCCAGGTCTTCCCGCGTCACCGCCGGGCCTTCGAGCCCGAGGCAGCGCGCTACTGCGCGAGCCGGTCGAGGAGCGCCGAATACTGCTTTCGCCCACGGGCTGATAGCTCGGCGATCTCCGTGCGCTGCACCAGCCGGTCGGCCGCTCCGACGCTCACCCGCACTGCCGCCTCCTGCTCGCCGATCCCTTGCGAATCGGCGAAGGCTGCACGAGCGCGCTCCTGCTCGTCAGTGAGACGGCGTCTCGTCATCATGTCCCGATGATGCCGAAGTGAGGGAGCACCGGCAGTATCCGGGCGCGAACAGTCGTCGCCCTGCGCCGCCGCTCCCGCTCGAGTCCGACGGTTCACCTCGAACCGTATGAGCCGACCTCGGCTCGTGAAAAAGGTCAGGCTCACCGGCATCCGGGGATCCTGCGAGCCGAAGTCGTTCTACACGTTGAAGCGGAACTCCACAATGCTGCAGTGCCATGCAATGCTTGACGCATGTCAGTGCGCGCCGCCATCTACCTCCGCATCTCCCTCGACGCTACGGGGGAAGGACTCGGGATCGAGCGCCACCGGGAGGACTGCCTAGCCATCGCCGCACAGCGCGGGTGGCAGGTCTCAGAGGTCTACATCGACAACTCGAAGTCAGCGTTCAAGCGCAACGTCAAGCGACCGGCGTACGACCGGATGACGGAGGACTTCGCCGCGGCTCGGTTCGACGCCATCGTTTGCTGGGACCTCGACAGGCTCACCCGCCAGCCGCGCCAGCTCGAAGACTGGATCGAGGCCGCAGAGGATCGGGGACTCCTCATCGTGACCGCCAACGGCGAGGCCGACCTCAGCACCGACAGCGGCCGGATGTTCGCTCGGATGAAGGCGGCAGTGGCTCGCCAGGAGATTGAGCGCACCAGCGCCCGCCAGACCCGCGCATCCCGCCAGCGCTCCGAGATGGGCAAGCTCCCCCGAGGCGTCCGGCTGACCGGCTACACCACGAAGGGTGAGGTGGTCGAGGATGAGGCCGCCGTCGTCCGCTCGATCTTCGAGAGCTTCGGAGCCGGGGACAGCCTGACCGGGATCCGGGACCGCCTCCAGGCCGAGGGCATCGCCCCGCGCCGCGGCTCCGCCTGGCACTCCTCCTCAGTCCGGACGATCTTGACCAACCCGGCGTACGCCGGACTCGTGGTCTACCGAGGAGAGCGCACCGGCCAGCGCGGGGCATGGACTCCACTGGTCACCGAGAGCGCATGGGAGGCCGTACAGCGCCGCCTGGAGGACCCTCGTCGGAAGTTGAATCGAGAGGGCACCGCGCGCAAGCATCTCGGCTCAGGCCTCTTCGAGTGCGGGGAGTGCGGCCGTCCCCTCCAGACCAACGGGCCCCGCTACTGGTGCAGGCTCGGAGGCCACCTCACGCGCTCCATGGTCCCCATCGATGCCCTCGTGCTCGACACCATCGCCGCCCGCCTCCGGGAGCCGGACGCTCGCGCCCTCTTCGCCTCGACGGACGACGACGCGGCGCGAGCCGCCGATGTCGAGGTGACCGCCCTCCGCGCCCGGCTGGCCTCCATCGAGGACGACTACGACTCCGGGGTCATCGACGGCCGACGCTTCGCCACCGCCACCGCGAAGGTGAGTGCACAGCTCCAGGACGCCGAGCGCCGACGCTCCTCCCTCATGGCGGACGCATCCCTCGTCGGCGTCATGGGATCCGCCGATCCGGCCGCGGCCTTCCTCTCGGCTCCCCTCGCGATCCAGCGGGCCGTGGTCGCCGCTCTCGTCATGGTTCGACTGCTCCCGGTCCCTCAGGGTCGGAGAGGCTTCGATCCCGCCTCCGTGCTGGTCCTGTGGCGTCACACCCTCTTCACCGACACCGAGGCCGGGACCCCCGTCGTGACCGTCGAGGCACAGGCCGCGCTCCGCGGGCGTATCGCTCAGCATGATTAGGAACGCACAGATCACCCCAGCCCACCGAGCCATCGCCGCCGCCTTCCGAGCCGCGTGCGAGGAGGACTTCGACTTCTGCCTCGACATCCTCGCTCCGCCCAAGCGGATCATGCCGAAGACGCGGTTGGTAGCGCCGCTACCTGCTGCACGTTAGCGGTGCTACACTAGACACGCTTCCCAGCACTGCACTCCCGGCTCGCACCGGTAGAGGGCACGGCCCCGGATCAGGAATTCAGGCACCTGATCGGGGGCCTTCTCTATTGTGAGCATTGCGATACTCACTAATGCCATGACAAGCGTCAAGCCATTCTGATTGAAAGCCTAGAGAATCGGGCCAATCTCTTGACTTCCCTCTTGACGCCGCTATGGTGGTACCAGTCCCGTGAAGATTCCTGAATCTGAGTGGGTAGTCGGTCCACAAGGATTCCGCACGGCGGGATCATTGTTAGCACCAGCGCTTCGCGCCGGGCTGGGACCGACTACCCACTACAGTCTTCGACTTTCGTCCGGGACTACACCGCACTTCGTGCGGATGCCTGATCAAGACCTGCCTGGGTCGTCTGCTGGGGAGCAGAGGGACGCCCGCTCACCTGAATGAGCGCGTGGGATCGGTGCCCTATCTAGGAGCATCATCATGCTGAAGAACTCAAATCTCGATCTGAATCGTCCGTCCTCTCAGGGCCAGTGGAATCTGATCGAGAAGCTGGCAGTGGAGTCGGGTCATCTCACTCCTCAGGAGGCCGCACAGAACCGCTCAGAGCTGGCAGGGCTGACCTTCGGGAAGGCCAATGAGCTGATCGGGAAGCTCAAAGCGATGAAGGCGGGACGAGGGAATCAGACCCCCGCATCGGAAGACCAGCTCGCCTATCTCAACCGACTGATCCTGATCACCAAGACGGAGGTCGGGACCGAGGGGCTCACGCATGCTGAGGCTGATCAGAAGATCAAGCGCCTCGCGACCATCCGAAAGAACCTCGATGCCGAGGTCCGAGCCAAGACCGACGCACACCTCGCACGAGTGGAGAAGCGGGAGGAGGAGCTGGCTCAGTACCCCGAGGCTCCCACTCCTGCCATCGTGATGGGAGCAATGGATCTGATCGAGGCAGATGAGGAGCTGGCTCGACTGCTCGCCTAATCTCCATTCTCGAATTGATAGGGCCTCGATTGCCGTTAGGCGTCGGGGCCCTATTCGTATACCATGGAGAGCGTACGGACAAAGACCATCAGGTCTGCTGGCACTCAGCCAGGGGCACTCTGCCAAGAGTGGTTCACAAGCTGGGGAGTGACCATGCGTAACCCGTTCCGATCCCGTGTGAAGACTCCCGCGGTAGATCCCGACATCATGATCACCGCTGAGCTGATCGCCTACTTCCATGACGAGATGGAGACCGAGCGGGATGCGGACCGTCATGGGTCCGAGGTCTACCAGGTGGCGCAGTCCTTCCGTGACGATGCCCTCGACTCCCTGAGCCTGCTGGTCGACCACAAGATCAAGAGCGGGGTCTACGCATGAGCGAGCCGACCCTCGTGCACCGACGCCACTACCACCCCCGGGCTGTCGACTACCCGGTGTCCTTCCTCAACTGGGAGCCAGAGGGAACGCCGTGCTCCACGTGTGAGCCCGGGACGATCCGCCCCTCTGCTCCTACCTGGCACGACACGACTCCGCGGTCCTTCGACCTGATCATCGACAGTCGGACCGACCTGATGCCCGAAGACCTGGCGAACCTCTGGCGAGAGGTGGTCCGCCTGCGCAACGACCGAACGCGTGGCTCACTCCTCACTCCGCCCGGTGTGCGCCTGGGATCGCACGAGCCCACCCGTGAGTAGCGCGCATCGGGCGGCAGGGTGGCACAACGTCAACCGGGACATCCGGAAGCTACTGGCTCCGTTGCTTCCGATGCCCTGCCGTCGGTGCGGCCGCATGATCACGAAGGACATGGCCTGGGATGCAGGCCACGGACCGGGTGGGATCAAGGCACAGCAGGGGAAGCGGGACCTCACTGGCCTCGCACCCGAGCACGCCTCGTGCAACCGATCAGCCGGTGCCAAGTCACAGCATGCGCTCAAGCAGCGCGACACCCGTCAAGCCAAACGCTTGCCTCCACTCAACTGGATATGACAAGCGACAAGCCAATCGGGCCCGCCGTCACCCTCTGACTTGACATTCGACAAGCATCGACTCTCGCTTCTTTGAGAGTCGTCGTCTCTACTCCAGCCTTGGCCTCGGCAGAAGTCCCCCCCGAGCCAGCCCCACCCCGACAGGACGCCATGACCGACGTAGACACGACACTGCTGGACCGGTGGGATTCCGTCCGATCCGAGGGGATCGAGCCCACATTCGCGACAGAGCTGTCCGATGATCCCGACCTTCGAACCGAATTCCTCCGAGGCGCTCAGATCATGGGCCTGGACTCCGAGCGCAAGCCTCTCCACCCGCAACAGCTCTACGTCGCCGACTGCCTGAATGGCGGTCGCACCTTCTATGGAGTCCTGCTCCCTCGACGCTCCAGCAAGACGACCACGATCTTCGCCTTCGCCCTGGGACGGTGCCTCTCACGGGATGACTACCTGGTCGGCTTCACCTGTGCGACCACGGGAATCAAGACGCGCACGCGCTTCATGGACGACATCGTGAAGCCACTCCAGCGGCTCTACCCCGATCCGAGCACGCGGCCGTTCAAGATCGCCCTCTCCAAGGGTGAGGAGCGCATCGAGTTCCCCAACGGCTCCCGCTTCGTCTGCCTGCCTCCCGATGGCGAGAAGTTCCGCGGTGACGCCTTCTCGATGATCATCGTGGACGAGTCGGGAGAGGCGGATCCCGAGACTACCGACGACCTGACCGAGGGCTTCCTCCCGACGACGGACACCGTGCCGGACGCGCTGGTCGTGATCACCGGGACCGCCGCTGAGTACCGCACCGGCAACCTCCTCTGGCAGGCGCTGGAGGACGGCATGAGCGAGGACGAGCCGGACTCCGGAGCCATCGCCTACATGGCCCCTCAGGACCTCATCGAGCAAGACCTGATCGGTCCCGAGGGTGAGCCGTCATGGGAGCTGGCCGAGCCCTACTTCCGCGCCTCGCACCCGGGTGTCGGGACCCTGACGACCATCGAGAAAATGCAGGTCAACTTCAGGAAGCTGAAGCTGGCACAGGTCCTCCGGGAGTACCTCTCCGTCTTCCCGAACCTGGGCGCGACCGCGGGCGCGATCCCCGCCGACGCCTGGGCGAAGATGGAGAACACGGACCCCGACCTGCCGACGCCGCCCGCCCGGTTCGCCCTCGCCTTCGGGATCACGCCCAACAGCTCGCACGCCGCCATCGTCGCCGCCTGGCGAGAGGGTGACCGAGCCCGCATCCTCGTGCTCGACCACCGGCCTGGGGTCAACTGGCTGGTCCCCACGGTGGCCGCCATCGGCAAGCGCGCCGGGGTCCCTATCGTCTTCGACCCGAAGCTCTCGGCAGTGAAGGTCCAGGCGGAGCGCCTGGCCCGCAAGCGGCCCAAGCCGAAGATGGCCGAGCAGACCTATCCGCAGGTCGCGGCGGCTCACGAGCTGTTCGCCAAGGAGATCTCGGAAGGCGTGATCGAGCACTTCAATCAGCCGCCGCTGTCCGAGGCTGCCCGGCTCGCTGGATGGCGGAAGGGCAAGGGCGACAATCGCATGTACGGCCGCGCGGAAGACGGCGACGACATCTGCGCACTGGAGGCCGGGATCCTCGCTCTCCGCGCCTATGACGACCTGCCCGCGGCCCGTCCCGACTATGCCTCTCTGACGGCGGTGGCATGATGCTTCTCTTCGCTATCGACTCGACTTCCCATTCCGCCGTCATCGTCTGCCGAGCTTGTGCGGGATGGGGTGAAGTCAGATCTACTTCTGAGGCTGCCTGGCATGCTGCAGTGGCTCACGAGGAAGATGTCCACCCGACATCGAAACAGGCTCGCACCGCACTTCGTGCAAGGAATCGAAGGGCCGCGGCCTAATGCGTACTCCCTGCATGCGGTAATAGATACGTGGGACTTTTCAGTGGACTTCGGGCGGCTCGCCCTGACTACCTGAGCGGCGCTATCGCCAGTCCCTGGAGCGACGGCCAGCTCTCCGAGATTGTCTTCTCCGACATCCTCACCGATGGTGTCGAGTTCCCGATGACTCGTGCCGAGGCGGAGGCTATTCCCGCCGTGGCCAAGGCGCTCAACCACATCACCGCCGCGCTCATCCAGTGCCCTCTCCGCGTGCACAACAGGGACGGAGAGATGCCGACTCAGCCCTCCTGGATCACTCGCACGGATGGCCTCTACGGGACCGCCTGGCGCGTGGCCAAGACTTTCGAGGACCTCGCTCTCGAAGGCGCTTCCCTCTGGCTTGTCACCCGCGGGACTGAGCGTCAGATCCTCACCGCCGAGCGGTGCGCTCCCGACCGCTGGAAGATCACCGAGGGCAACATCCTCGTGGACGAGAAGCCGATCCGCCCGGAGGAGTACCTCTACATCCCGAGCCTTCGCCCCTCTCTCCTGTCCAGCGCCGGACGCACTCTCCGTGGCGCGCGGGACATCGAGCAGTCCTGGGTGAACCGAGCGCGCATGCCCATCGCCGCGATGGAAATCAGCATCGAGGACAAGGACAACGCGCCGTCCCTCGAAGAGGCGAAGACGGTGGTCGACAGCTACAAGAAGCAACGCCGCTCCCCGGACGGTGCAGTCGTCGTCACCCCTCCCGGCGTCACGCTGAAGCCGCACGGCGACCTCCAGACAGACCTGTACGTCGAGGGCCGCAACGGCATCCGTACCGACATCGGCTCATTCTTCGGGATCCCCGCAGGCGAGATGGACGCTTCCCTCGCCACCTCCTCGCTGACCTACCAGACCGAGCAGGGCAACCGTTCGAAGTTCCTGACCTTCTGCCTCCCGCTCTGGATGGCCGCTATCCAGGACCGCCTGTCGCAGGACGACGTGGTTCCGGCCGGTCAGCGGGTCCGCTTCGACATGTCCGAGCTGCTCGCACTCACGCCGATTCCCACCGGCCGAACCGTAGAGGACTGACCACATGACGACGATCCAGCTCGACGCCGGGACGCTCACCGCGTCCGCCGACGACCGCACTCTCTCCGGCCTCCTGGTCCCGTACTCGGAGGAGGCGCGCTCGAACCTGGGCAAGTTCTCCGTCGACGCGGGTGTCTTCGAGATCCCGACCGACCTGAGCGGCATGAGCCTCAATGAAGAGCACGCCCGGGAGCAGGTGCTGGGCGGCTTCATCCGCGCCGAGGAGACGCCTCAGGGCATCACGGCCACCTTCTCCGTGGCACGCACCGCGGCCGGGGACCAGGCCCTCGCAGACGTGGCCAGCGGCAAGCGGAAGCACCTGTCGGCCGAGGTCGCGGGTGTCGTCATCAAGGCGGGCAAGGCCGTCGCCGGCCGTCTGTTCGCCGCCGCCCTCGTCGCCACTCCGGCCTTCCCGAGCGCGACCCTCCTGGCCGCCGCCGAGGACACCACGACCTCCGAGTACACCTCCACCTCGAAGGACCCCGATGGCTCCGAGTACGACTCGAAGACCACCGAGACCGTCGAGGAGACGGAGGAGGACGGCGTGAAGACCGTCACCCGCACCTCGATCACCACCACCACGATCAAGCCAGCTACCCCAGAAGAGGAGGCCCCCGTGGCCGAGTCCATCCCCGCCGACCTGCTCGCCGCGAAGGCGGGCTCCACCTCCACCGCCGCTCCCAAGGGCCTCAGCCTCCGCGAGGTCGGGGACCTGCTCTTCGCCTCAAAGAACGGCACCATCTCCGACGAGGACCTCGCGTCGGCGCTGAAGGGCCACAACGGCGAGACGCTGTTCGGCGCGCTCTCCGACATCAAGTTCGACGGGACCGGTGGCGTCGCCCCGGCCATGGGCCAGCCCGCCTGGATCGGTGAGGTGTGGAACGCGACCAACTACACCCAGCAGGTCCTCCCGCTGTTCTCGCACGAGAACCTCACGTCGCTCACCTTCAACGGCTTCAAGTGGGTGACCAAGCCCTCCGGTGGCGACTGGGCGGGCAACAAGGCCAACGTCCCGAGCAACACCATCTCGGTCGCGCCGGTCACCGGGAGCGCCTCGCGGTACGCCGTGGGCCACGACATCGCGCGCGAGTTCGTGGACTTCCCGGTCCCCGGATTCTTCGAGAGCTACGCCAAGTTCATCGGGGAGGACTACCAGAAGTGGGCCGACGCGAAGGTCCTCGCGGCCATCCTCGCCGGTGCCACCGCCCTCGCCGGGGATCCCCTCTCGACCCTCCCGGGTGGCACGAACAACATCGGTGCCGCGGCCTCCGCGATCATCGATGGCGCGGTCGCCGTCGCCCAGACCGGGACCCTCCCGAGCTTCGCGCTCGTCGCCCCGGGCCTCTACAAGAGCTTCGTGAAGAACCCGAGCACCAACGTGCTGGGCTACCTGAACGCGGCTCTGGGCCTCACGGAGGGCTCGCTCGGTGGCTTCACCATCCGCCCCTCCGCGTCGGTCCCCGCGGGCAAGGTCCTCGTCGGCGCGACGCAGGCCGTCACGGTCTACGAGCTTCCCGGCGTCCCGGTCCGCATCGACGCGCTCGACCTCGCGCGCGGTGGCGTGGACAAGGCGGCCTTCGGCTACCTGGCCACCAACGTCAACGACGCGACCGCGCTCCAGCTCGTCACGGCGGCCAGCGCCTCCTAAGCCATCGGGGCCGGGGTGACTCACCTCCTCCGGCCCCGTGGTCCACCTCATCCCGAAGGGAGGCGTCATGCGTCCGTACACCTGGCACACCATCGAGAGCGCACGCTCCGACTGGCTCGACGCTCCCGACGAGGACGACCAGCTTCAGGAACTCCTCGACGTTGCCCGGGAAGCGGTGGAGGCCTACGGCGGCTACGTCGCCCACGACATCCCCGCGGGGTGGCGCACGGCTCAGCTCATGCAGGCGCGCAACGTCTGGCTGGCCTCGACCGTCGACAGCAACGGCTCCATGGGAGAGGGCGAATTCGTGCTCTCTCCTCGACCTCTCGACTGGATGGTCAAGCAACTCATCCGTCCTCAGTCCGGAAAGGTCTGGATCCTGTGAGCCTCCGCACCTCCATTCTCGATCAGCTCGTGCCTATCGCTCCCGAGGGAGTGGAGGTTCACCGTGGCCTCACGCTGCCCGGGCGCATTCAGAAGATGACGCTAGCTGTCTCTCAGAACGGGATCAGTCGCAATGCGCAGTCTCCCGCAGTCGGTCTCGACTGTGAATTCGAGCTGTTCCTTCTCGCTCCGCATGAGGACCTCCTGAAGGCGGAGGACCTGCTGGACGACCATCTCACGGCTGTCCTCGACGCTCTCGATTCGACCTCCAATCTCAACTGGTCCTCGATCAATAGGGCCACCGTGGACGACCGATTCCCGGGATACGCCATCACCGTCTCCACCCTCGTCATTCGCTCTCAGAAGTAAGGACACTCCTCATGGCTCAGATCGCCGCCAACCCCTACGTCCTCCGCGATGTCTCGCTGAAGATCGCCGCCGACAACTACGAGAAGGCCGTCTCCGCCGTCGCCTTCACCCCGACCACCGCCTCGGTCTCGTGGCAGGGCGGCACCCCCGATGCATCGTTCACGATGGCGGGCGCGACGACCTGGGTGTGCACGATCACCTTCGCGCAGGACTGGGACACCGCGGGCTCCCTCTCGAACCTGCTCTTCGACTCGGACGGCCAGACCAAGGCCATCGAGTTCCGCCCCGTCGCAGGCGGTGTCGGGATGAAGGCCGACGTGATCCTCGTGCCCGGCGCGATGGGCGGGACCATCGGCGCGACCGGTGAGGCCTCCGTGACGCTGGGCGTCCGTGGCAAGCCGGTCCGCCTCACGAAGGTCACGGCGTAGCCACATGATCCGGATCGACGCGTTCGCGAGCAGAGAGATTCAGGCCATCATCCTGGGCCTCAACCGCGCGGACGCGACGATCCGGAAGCAGGTGCGCCAGGGACTGAAGCCGCTCGCTCAGACCGAGTGGCAGAAGTCAGTCCGGGAGCATTCGGAGACAAGGCTCGATCACCGAGTCCTGGGCGATACCGCTCGCGCATTCCCGTCCGACCGGAATGTCCGTCTCAGTGCAGCGGGAGTCGGCCGAAAGCTCCGCGGCGGGATCAAGCCTTCCGAGATCTATCCGGGCGTCGAGTTCGGAGCCGAAGATCGACAGACCACCTATGACGCGACAAGCGTCAAGGGAAAGCGATTCTCGGTCACGAGGAACACCACTGCTCAGCTCCCGCGCCGCATCGGCCGGGGACGAGTCTTCTATCCCGCGGCCAATCAGATGATCCCGCGCATTGCCTCTCTCTGGGCACAGACCGTTGTCCGCACATTCGCTGAAGCTCTCGAACGAAAGGGGTAGCTCATGGCTAAGGGTCTCAATCTCGATATCGCGATGAACACTCGCGAGGTGCTTCGCGGTGCCAAGGATTCCGCCGACGCATTCGAGAAGGTCGCGGACTCGCTGGATGACCTTGTCCGGTCGACTGACGGCAAGGGCGACGACATCGGGGAGTCCCTCGCTGACGGCGTGAAGTACGGCACCCGGGATGCCGAGAAGTCAGTGCACAAGCTGACGGATGCCATCGATGACAGCGCGAAGGACGCAGACCGCTCCGGCAAGAAGATCGGCGACGGCCTCTCCGATGGGGTGGAGCGCGGCTCCCGGGACGCCATCAAGGCCAACGACAAGACGGACCGGTCGTTCAAGGACCTCGCGGACAGCGTGAAGCGCGAGAGCAAGTCGGCCGGGGACGACCTGGGCGACAACCTGAAGCGGGGTGCGGACAAGGGATCCGACGCCGCGAGCGAGGCCACGGCTGAGTTCAAGGACGAGGCGAAGGCCAACCTCTCGGAGGTCGTGTCGAGCTTCGACGGATCCTTCGAGTCCATCGGTGACCTGGTGCAGGGAACCCTGGGTGGCATCGTCGGCTCGCTCGGTCCCCTGGGACTCGCCGCGGGCGCGGCCGGTGCGGTCGCTACCGGCCTCATCATCGCGGGCCTGGAGGCCGGTGGCGTCGAGTCCGAGAAGTTCCGCGAGAAGGTCTCCGAGCTGACGGCCGAGCTGATCGAGACCGGCACGGTCGGCGGTCCCTCCATCGACTACCTGGTGGACAAGCTGAAGGAGATGGCGACCACCACGGAGGAGGGGACGCAGACTCTCTCCGACCTCTACGACCTCCAGGACGCCGCCGCCTCCAGCTTCGACAAGATCGCCCAGGCCCACGCCGGGAACATCGAGGGCCTGGACGACCTGATCGAGAAGGAGAAGGCCCACCAGAAGAGCCTGGAGGACGAGGCCGAGGCCATCGATGTCACGAAGGACTCCTCCTACGGCGCGGCCATCTCCCGCGCTGAGGACTCCGCCAAGATCGTGGACGGCCTCGAGAAGGCTCGCACGGCCGCTCAGGAAGCTCAGCTCGCGGAGGACGCCTACATCGCCTCAGGAGCCGCTGAGCTGGAGGAGAAGGCAGAGCGCACCGCCGCCTACGCCGACTCGATCCAGGGGGAGCTGTCGGAGGTCGGGGAGTCCTGGGAGACCTACCAGGACGCCGAGACCGGGGCCATCGACCTCGCCGCGTACACGACCGCGCTCGAAGAGCGGGTCGCCGCCATGGCCAACTACCGCACCAACATGTCTTCCCTCCACGGCGAAATCTCGGACGACGCCTACAACTACCTGGTGCAGATGGGAGCCGACGCGGCCCCGCTCATCGCGGCCTACGTCGCCGCCCCGCTCGACCAGAAGCAGAAGACGGCCGAGGTCTGGGGAACGCTCGGTCGGACCGGTGGTCAGAACTACAACTCCGAGCTTCAGAAGGAGATCCCAGACACCGTGCCGGGACCCTCCGTCATCGTCACGCCGGACTCCTCGAAGGTGGACGACTACATCGCCGGGCTCCCGCGGAAGACGCTCCCGGGACCGACCATCCTCCTCAATCCAAAGATGAAAGAGAACTACTGATGCCCACCCTGACTCACTCAGGCGGGATGTCCTCAGTCGTCGCCCTGGTCGAGGTGTCCTCCGTCACCTTCAACACCAACACGCGCACCATCGTGCACGAGCTGATCGGGGACACCACCCCGTACGTGACCGTGCGCCCCGCCGCCGCGCGCACCGGCCGACTCACCCTGATCTTCGACTCCAAGACGGCGGCTGACTCAGCGGTCGCGATTCACACCTACCCCGGCCGGATCACGCTGGACGACGAGGCGATGACCCTCAACTACGTGGCGACCGGGACCATCGCGCTCACCCTCGATCCCGTGACTCGCAAGGCGTGGCTCCTCGTCGTGGATTTCCTGGAGACCTCGTGAACATCTCATCGCACAGCGCCTCCGTCGTCGTCCTCGATGACAGGGGTGTCTCCCGCGCCATCCTGCCGATCAAGTCGGGCGGCATCTCGCTGGACGAGAGGACCTCTCCGTTCGTCGGCGCGACGGTCGTGGTCCCGCTCCCGTCCCCGGTCGTCCGAGCGCGCCTCGACCCGCGCACCCTGACCCGCGTCATGATCACCCTCACCACGACCTTCCAGGGCCCGCTCCCCATCGCCGCCCTGTCCGGCCGGTACGCGGACAAGGCACTGCGCAAGGTCTCCGGGGACTACGCGGGACAGTACGTCGAGAGCATCTCCGACTCGCTGATCCAGGACTGGAACGGTCAGCCGATCCCGGACCGCTACCTCTCCATGGAGCTGTACCTCCAGGAGGCCGAGGCCGACTACGCCGCCGACGAGCTGACCCTGACGCTGACCAACGCGGAGCGACTCCTGGAGCAGGACGCCGCGAGCGGTGAGGCTCCCTACTACCCGGGAGCGGTCAGCCTCCGATCCATCGTCCAGCACGTGCTCCGGTCCATGGTCGCTCCGGACGCCATCCTCGCGCTGGGACCGGACGCCATAGTCGAGGCCGAGGCCTCCGAGTGGAAGCCCGGCGTGACGGGATGGGACTACCTCCAGCCCATGGTGGAGGCCGCAGGCCTTCGCCTCTGGTGCGACCTCGACAACCTCTGGAACCTGGAGGAGGCGACCCCGAGCAACTCCACCTTCTCCTTCAGCACCGCCAACACCATCGAGCTGAAGGAGACGGTCAGCCGGATGGAGCTGTGGGCGGACGCGGTGCTCGTGATCTACGAGTGGGACGACGCATCCGGCACCCGGCAGACGCGGACCGACTACGCGAAGGCCGTCCCCAATCCGACGAAGCTGAAGACGTACCGCAGGAACGCCCCGCTGAGCATCTCCGGGGCCGCGAAGACGCTCCTGAAGTACGTGAACACCCGGGGCCAGGAGATCGACCTCAGCGCCGTCTCCGACATCCGGGTGGCCCCAGGGGCGAAGGCCTCGATCACACTTCCGGGCGGGACGACGTTCGACAAGATCGTCGCCGCCGTCCGATTCGACCTGGCCACCGACCGGATGGCCGTCACCTGCCGAGACCGGCTCGCACGAGGAGAGGACTCCTGACATGCCGTACGGCCCCGATGGCGTATACGTCTACACCGAAAGCGACCTCGCCGCCCCGCAAGGCGCGTTCTCCGCACTCCTCAACCGCGGGATCCGCTCCGTGGCCGACCGCCAGAACGTCGGCGGCGGCGCGGCCGTCACGAAGGTCTACCTGACCCGCGCCGCCTATGACGCGCTCCCCGAGAAGGACCCCGCGGTCGAGTACAACATCGTCCGCAACGTGGCTCGGAGCAACGCCACGAAGGTCTTCTACCTCGACTACGGCTCCTACCTCTCGCTCCCGCAGAAGGACCCCGACGCCGAGTACAACATCCGATCGAGGAGCATCTGACATGGCCATCTACCAGCGCATCGCGCAGAGCCTCCCGACCAACGCCTCGGACCGAGTGTCCGTGGCCTTCGATCAGCCCAACCCGGTCGACAACACGCACACGCTCGTGGCGGTGCTGCAGTACGCGGGAACGGTCGCGCCCACGCAGACCTCCTGGCCGGTTTCGCACACCAGCACGACCAGCTCGAACACCCTCGCGATCTTCGTCACCCGAGGCGACGGCGCGAAGAACGGCTTCACCGCCATCTTCGGCGCATCCCAGGCTCAGGTGGCTGTCACCCTGTTCGCCTTCGAGGGCTTCTCGCTCCCGGCAATGGGACAGCCGACGACCGGCCTGGACAGCTTCGCGATCAGCACCACCTCCAGCGGCACCACCGCGACCGCGGGCCCTCTCGCGAGCCCGGGAACCATCGCGACCAACACCATCGCCATCGCGGCCGTGGCCCTCACGGGCGGCGGTGGAGGTACCGCGGTCGACGCCTGGGGTCAGTGGTCGGACGGCTTCGAGACCGTGCCGCTCTCGCAGTCCCGACTGCACATCGGACTGAAGGCGCTCACGAGCCCGGGGCAGACTCCTCAGAGCACGATCACGTGGACCAGCTCCCGCGTCTCGAAGGACGCCATGTACGTCATCCGTGGCGTCAAGGCGAAGGTGAACATCCCGCCGACTCTGACCCTGGACTCGGACCTCACCGTCCCGGCCGGGGAGGAGTTCCTGGTCGGCGCGCACGCGGAGGACCCGGACGGGACCATCTCCTCCTACCGCTGGACGGTCGAGTCGGCCGACACTGCGCCGATCCTCACCAACGCCGATCAGCGGGTGGTCACGGTCCAGACGACCGCGCCCTCGACCGTGATCCTCCGGTGCACCGTGACCGACTCCGGGAGCGCGCTGGCCTCCGCCACGATGACCGCCCACGTGACGGCCGTCGAGGACCTGAACGTCCGGAAGGGTGAGCAGGTCATCGGGCGGCGCTTCATCGGCTCCCAGGAGGTCCAGCAACGGATCTACCAGGGAGAGGTGCTCTTCGACCGATCCCTCGTGGCCGAGTGGAACTTCGAGGAGTCCGACACTGGCCCGTTCCGCGCGACCAACGGCGGGCTTCCCCTGGAGCAGGGGAGCATCTCCGGCGACGTGACGACCACCGCCAGCCCGTGGGGCCGAGCCGCCGTCTTCGATGGCCGGTACAGCTTCCTCCGGCTCCGCGCCGAGCACCAGGGCGTCCTCAACCTGGGCGCGACGAGCGATCAGGTGACTATCGCCGCGTGGGTGTGGCGCGAGGACGCCAACACGGGGTACGTGGCCGGGGCCTGGCAGGAGGACAACAACGATCCGCGCCGGTCCTACGGCCTGTTCTACGACCTGGGCATGTACGGCGGCGGCAACCGCTCGTGCTTCCACGTGAGCCTCACGGGTGGGCCGACGCCGGGCTACACCTACAGCCGCGACTACTCCGCCAGCGGCCAGCTCGTGCCGATCGGATCGTGGCACCTGCACGTGGGCACCTTCGATGGTGTCGAGGCGCGCTCCTACCTCGACGGGGCCTTCGAGGCGATCCCGAGCTTCAAGGACAACCAGGGCCAGACCTACTCGAAGAACCCGTACAGCTTCCCCTACGAGCTGAACTCGACCCCGTGCGAGTTCACGGTCGGCGCTGTCCGACTCACGACCGGACCGGGCAACTACATGCAGGGCCGACTGGCCAAGCTCCGCGTCTGGGACCGGGCGCTCAGCGCGACCGAGATCGCCGCAATCTACGCCGAGGAGGCGCTCTCCCTATGAACAAGACTGTGATGTTCGTCACCTTCGCCGCGCTCGCCGGGCTCGGTCTGGTCGGCGCGCTCGTGCTCTCGATCCACCGTCCCGACGCGACCGCCACCTTCACCGGCCTGATCGTCACGGTCCTGGGACTCGTCGCCACCGCGGCCGGTACCTTCTACGGCCTGGGCAAGGTGAACGAGAAGCTCGATGAGGTCAAGACGCAGACGAACGGCAACCTCTCTCGCCGGGACGACAAGATCGCCGAGCAGGAGGCCGAGCTGATCGAGCTTCGCGCCGCCGCGGCACGAGCCACAGGAGCGCACCGAGCATGACCCTCGTCACCTTCGACTTCCGGATCGGCGACTTCTCGACCGGCGCGGACGGCTCTGTCCTCCTCTCGCCCATCCGTCGAGTCATGACCGATTCGGCCATCGTGCTCCCCGAGCCCTTCGCCATCCCGATCAAGGGAGGCGTCGGCTCGGTGGAGCTGACCCCGAACGATCCCGCCGTCTGGGCGTGGGTCGCGAAGGAGCGGGTACCGCACGGAATCGAGCGCGTCTTCTCGGTCCCCGACTCCGGCCCCGTCGCGTACGGCGTCCTGCCCGACATCGACCCCGCGACGTTCGTCCCCAACGCGACCCCGCCTGCGGGCTGGTGGACCGAGCTGGCCACTGTCGACGCCATCGTGCGAGGAGCGCTCCAGCGGGAGACCGCGGACGGCGCTGACCAGACCGTCGCGACCCGCGTCAACTTCGCTGGAGGGCTCACCTCAGGCGGCTCGACCGTCGTGACCACGGGAGCCACTCAGACCCTCAGTGCGAAGACACTGACCCTGGGGACCCTGAGCGGGTGGCGTCAGACGACCGGCGTCATCAACGTCTCGACCACGCTCAGCAACACGGTCAGCGTCTTCCTCATCACGACGACGGCTCCCATCGTGCTGACCCTGCCCCCGGTCTCCGCGGGCCTCACGATCACCATCAAGGTGGCGGTCAGCGGGACCCCGAACGTCACCATCCAGCGCCAGGGAAGCTCAGCCATCGATGGCCAGCCGACCCTCTCGCTGACGACCGGCTACGCCCGGGTCCAGCTCACGGCGACCTCATCGAACTGGTTCATCACGGGCTAAGTCAGGTCCCCGGGGCGAGGGACTGTTGGTGTGAACGTCCAAGAGATGGCCCCGGGGAGCCACCATCATGGCACACCCCGAACAGGGGTCAGATCTACTTCTGACCAGAGGTTGCTTGGAAGCGGAACTCCACCACGTCGCCGTCCTGCATGACGTAGTCCTTGCCCTCGATGCGGGCCTTGCCCTTCGAGCGGGCCTCGGCGATCGAGCCGGTCTCGACCAGGTCGTCGAACGAGATGATCTCGGCCTTGATGAAGCCCTTCTGGAAGTCGGTGTGGATCACGCCGGCCGCCTGCGGAGCGGTCCAGCCCTTCCCGATCGTCCAGGCGCGGGTCTCCTTCGGGCCGGCCGTGAGGTAGGTCTGCAGGCCCAGCGTGTCGAAGCCGATGCGCGCGAGTTGGTTGAGGCCCGACTCCGTCTGGCCGGTCGACTCGAGCATCTCGGCGGCGTCGGCCTCGTCGAGGTCGATCAGCTCGGACTCGATCTTGGCGTCGAGGAAGATCGCCTGAGCGGGAGCGACGAGTGCCGAGAGCTCGGCCTTGCGGGCGTCGTCGGTCAGCACGGCCTCGTCGACGTTGAAGACGTAGATGAAGGGCTTGGCGGTCAGGAGCCCGAGCTCGCGGATCGGCTCGAGGTCGATCGTGGTCGCCGAGAGCGGCTTGCCGGAGTCGAGGAACTCGCGCGCCTTCTTCGCGGTCTCGAGCACGATCGGCTCGATCTTGCGGCCCTTGAGCTCCTTCTCGTACCGCGCCTCGGCCTTCTCGAGGGTCTGCAGGTCGGCGAGGATCAGCTCGGTGTTGATCGTCTCCATGTCGCTCGCGGCGTCGACCTTGCCGTCGACGTGCACGACGTCCGAGTCCTCGAAACCGCGGATGACCTGGGCGATCGCGTCGGCCTCGCGGATGTTGGCGAGGAACTTGTTGCCGAGACCCTCCCCCTCGGACGCGCCGCGGACGATGCCGGCGATGTCGACGAACGAGACGGGCGCGGGCAGGATGCGCTCCGAGCCGAAGATGCCGGCGAGCACCTCGAGGCGCGGGTCGGGCAGGTTCACGACTCCGACGTTCGGCTCGATCGTCGCGAACGGGTAGTTCGCCGCGAGCACCGTGTTCTTGGTCAGCGCGTTGAAGAGCGTCGACTTGCCGACGTTGGGGAGACCGACGATTGCGATAGTGAGAGCCACGGGCATCCATCCTACGGCGTGGCGGACTGGGACCCGCGTGCCGCTCGCGGGCGGCGTCGGAGGTGCGTGAGAGGGTGAAGAGGTGCCCATCGACTTCACCGCCATCGACTTCGAGACCGCCAACTCGCACGGAGCGTCCGCCTGCTCGGTCGGGCTCGTGAAGGTCCGCGACGGCCGCGTCGTCGACCGGGCGGGCTGGCTCATCCGCCCGCCGCTCGGCTACGACGACTTCCTCGAGTGGAACACCCGGATCCACGGCATCCGCAAGGCGGACGTGCGCGCCGCCCTCGGCTGGAGCGACCAGTTCGCCGATCTCGCCGCCTTCGCCGACGGCGACGTCTTCGTCGCGCACAACGCCGGCTTCGACATGGGCGTCATCCGCGCCGCCTGCGCCGCGACGGCGCTCGAGCACGCCGAGTACGACTACCTCTGCTCGCTGCAGCTCGCTCGCAGGACGTACGAGCTCGAGTCCTACCGCCTGCCGTTCGTCGCGCGGGCCGCCGGCTTCGACGACTTCCGCCACCACGACGCGTCCGCCGATGCCGAGGCGTGCGCCGCCATCGTCGTGCACGCCGCCCGGCGCCACGGCGCGGGCAGCATGGCCGAGCTCGGCGAGCTGGCCGGAGTCGCGCTCAAGCGACTGCGCCCTGCGGCTCCCGTCGCCGCCTGACCGGGGTCAGGCCCCGGCGCGCGGGTCGCCGAACCAGTTGCTGAACAGGCGCCAGAAGTTGCGGTTGCCGTACGCCGAGCACGCATCGCCCTCGCCGTACAGGTTCTCGAGCGCCGCCTCGTTCGGCTGGTAGGGCGTGTAGTAGTAGAGACCCGCCGTCGCCGCGTTCTCGATCAGCACCGGCGCGGTGCCGCACGAGGCGTCCGGCGAGTACTGCACCTCGCTGGTCTCGCCCACGGGGTACCAGTCGAAGCTGCTGTCCGGATTCGCGTAGCGCTGGAACTGCCACGCCGCTCCGTAGACCTGCCCGAAGAACCCGAAGTAGTCGCTGTCGCAGTCGGCCGTGTCGGGGCAGCCGTAGCCCGTGGCGCTGCGGAACTGCCTCTCGCTCGGGGCTCTGTCCGTCACCAGCGACTGCTCCTTCTGCAGGAGCACCAGGAGCACTGCCGGGCTCACGTCGCACGCGGCGGCGACACCGCCGATGATCTCGGCGGCCGACTGCGCCTCGCCGCCCGCGTAGGCGGCGCACTGCTCGTCGGCGGCGACATCGCCCGTGTCCTCCGCGTAGTCGCGCAGGCACGGCACTCCCTCGCCCTCGCAGTCGAGGACCCGCGCGTCGAGGAACGCCTGGATTGCGGTCGGAGCCAGCGCGTCGCCGTCGAAGAAGACGGCGTCCGAGACGATGTCGCCGGGAGCGAAGCCGGAGCCGTCGACGCCGCCCGAGAAGTCCGTCCACATGCGGATGCTCGCGCCGGCGGCGGGCGCCGCAGCATTCGCGGCGAGATCGCTCGAACCCGCGAGCAGCACCGCCGCGACGAGCGCTGCGAGCCCTGCCGCCCCTCCCCGCCGACGCCGCACGTCGCGCGGGGAGGGATCGGCCGAGCTCATCCCTCCACGGTAGCGGGCACCCCCGACGCGATCAGCCGCAGGAGACGAGGCGCGCCACGGACTCCGAGAGCGTGCCGGGCCCGCCGAGCAGGACGATCCTCTTGGTTGCGAAACGGTTCACGTAGTCGAGCACGGGCTGCGGCACGCAGTCCTTCCGCACCGCGAACAGAGGGCTCGAAGTGTATCCGGCGGCAGTGGCCCCCGAGAGGGCGTCCGGGTAGTTCTCGCCGGTCGCGAAGTAGACCGTGCTCGCACCCCGGGGGAACCCGGCGCTGTTGAGCTTCTCGGAGGTCTCGTAGCGGCTCGAGCCGCCGATCCGCGTCGACGCAACGGGGAGCGAGTTCTTGATGCCCTCGCTGACGGACTGCGCGCTTCCCGCGATCGTCAGCGTCTTCACACCGAGCCTCGTGAGCAGGCTCTTCGTCGTCTCATCGGCGGTCGGCTGCCCGCCGCGGACCAGGATCACGGGGGCGTCGACGGAGCCCGCCACCGCACCGGCGCTGAGCGCGTCGGGGAACTTCTCGCCGGTCGCCATCCACGCCTGCGAGGAGCCCTGCGGGAAGGCGTACTCGATGATCTTCTTCGACGTGTCGTAGCGGTCGCTGCCGCCGATGCGCTGGATCGAGCCGGCGTAGCGCGCGAGGTCGTTCTTGAGCGCCTCGCTCACGCTCAGGGCCGAGCCGACGACGACGATCTTCGCGGGCTTGAGGCGCGACAACTCGTCGCGGACCGGCTGCGTCATCGAATCGCGGTCGACAAGGAGGAGGGGTCCGCCCTGCTTCGCGGCGGCCGGTCCTGCGCTCAGTGCGTCGGCGAAGCCGGTGCCCGTCGCGACGTACACCACGGGGACACCTGCCTTGAAGGTCGACTGCGAGACCTTCACCGCGGTCTCCTGACGGTCCGTGCCCGCGAGGCGGTCGACCGCGATCGCGCCCTGGCTGCTCACCGTGGAGCAGCCGAGGTCCTTCGAGCCGGGGCCGCGGGAGTCGCCCGTGCCCACCCAGCGGTTCCACTCGACCGAGGCCGCGCTGACGCAGACCGTGTAGGTGCCGACGGCCGACGCCGGTGCGCTGACGGTGAAGCCGTGGTTCGGACCGGCGGCGGGGTACTCGCCCGGGATGTCGCTGCGGGCACCGTTCGCCGTCGCCGTGCGGACCGTCTTCGACCCGTCGGGGGCGGTGATGGTGACGGTCGTCGTGAGGGCGGCGCGCTGGGTCGTCGGGTCGACGGTCCAGCCGGCGGCCGTGAGCGTGCCGCCCGAGATGCGGGGCGTGTCGACGCGACCGGCGGGCGCGACTCCGGCGTTCGCGAGGGAGCCGTTCCAGTCGCTGAAGATGTACCAGAAGTTGATGTTGCCGTAGGTGGCGCAGGCCTGGTTGCCGGTGTTCGTCAGCGCGTAGTCGTTGGGCTGGTACGGCGTGTAGTAGTAGAGGTTCGCCGTCGCCTGGTTGCGGATGGCGACCTGCGTCGAGCCGCACGAGCGGTCGGGGTTGAACAGGATGCTCGGCGGGGTCCCCGCCGCGTAGGCGGTGAAGTTCTGGTCGGATCCGGGCGGGTTCGCGTACTTCTTGAACTGGCGCGCCGCTCCGTAGACCTGGGTGAAGAACCCGGCGGAGCCGTTGTTGCACCCGGTCTCGTCCGGGCAGTTGAAGCCGGTGGCGCGGTTGTAGAGGCGCTCCGTGGGGCTCGTGGTCGAGACGAGGCTCGTCTCCTTCTGCACGAGCACCGTGAGGACCAGCGGATTGATGCCGCAGGCCTCGCCGACGCGGACGAAGATCGTCGCCGCCGACTCGCGAGCGCTGCCGCGGTACTCCTTGCACATCGGGTCGGCGGCCTTCGTCGGCGTCGCCTGGCTGAACGCCTTCAGGCACGGGACCCCGTTGGGCGTGCCGGAGCAGTTGCGCCCCTTGTCGTCCAGCGTCGCCTGGATCTGAGCGACGGTCTTCGCGTCGCTGTCGAAGAAGTTCGCGTCGCTGAAGATGAAGCCCGCGCGGAAGCTCTTCGTGCTCTCGGCCGCGTACTGCACCTTCACGTCGCCCGGCTCCTCGTCGGCGACCGACACGGAGGCGTCGGAGGTTCCGGGATCGACGAGCACCGAGGCGGGAGGCAGGACGTCCTCCGCCGCGGAGGCCGCGGTGACCGGGACGAGAGCGGTGCCGAGCCCGACGGCGACGGCGAGGACGGCGGTGAGCAGGCGCGATGGACGGCGGTGATTCCCCATGATGGGGAAGCCTATTGGCACCGGGAGGCCCCCTTTGGCCCTCGTCCGGGCGCCGCGCCGCTGACGTCCCGCTCGGATGTCGGACGTCCGTGGTGTCATCGCCGCATGGACACCTCCTTCCTCGTCGGGCTCGTCATCGGCGCCCTGCTGGCCGGTCTCGCCGTCGCCCTGTGGGCCCGCTCCCGCACGCCCGATCGGGCGATCGCCCTCGAGCTCGCCACCGCGAGTGCTCGGGCCGACGGCCTGGAGGATCGCCACGAGGCCGTGGTGGAGCAGTACCGCGAGCAGCTGGGCGGCGCCCGCGACCAGGTGCGCGAGCTCCAGGAGCAGCTGCGCGCGGTCGCCGAGCGCGAGCGCCACGACGCCCGCATCCTGCAGACCCTCTCCCCCGTCGCCGAGAGCCTGCGCGGCATGCAGGAGGCGGTCCGCCGGCTCGAGAGCGAGCGGGCCGAGCAGTTCGGAGCGATCACCGAGCAGCTCGAGGGCCAGCGGGCGGCGGGCGAGCGGCTGCGCTCCACGACCGAGACCCTCGCGTCGGCCCTGCGCTCGAACTCCAGCCGGGGCGCCTGGGGCGAGACGCAGCTCCGCAACGTCGTCGAAGCGGCCGGCCTCGTGCAGCGGGTCGACTTCGACGTGCAGTTCGGCCTCGAGGGCGAGGCGGGCCGCGGCCGGGCCGACATGGTGGTGAGGCTCCCCGGGGGCAAGGCGATCGCCGTCGATGCGAAGGTCCCGTTCGACGCCTACCTCGAGGCGAGCGCGATCCCGGCGGGGGCCGGCACCGAGGAGGAGGCGCGCCGGGCCGCCCTCCTCCGGGCGCACGTGCGTGCGCTCCGGGGCCACGTCGACGCCCTCTCCGCGCGGTCCTACTGGTCGGGCCTGCCCGCCAGTCCCGAGTTCGTCATCGCCTTCGTGCCGAGCGAGCCCCTGCTCGCGAGCGCGCTCGACGCCGATCCGACCCTGCTCGAGTACGCGTTCCGCAAGCGGGTCGCCCTCGCCTCCCCCGTCACGCTCTGGTCGGTGCTCAAGACCGTCGCGTACACGTGGCAGCAGGACGTCCTGACGGACGACGCGAAGCGTCTGCTCGATCTCGGCAAGACGCTGTACTCGCGGCTGAGCACGCTCGCCGATCACGCGGAGGGACTGCGCCGCTCGATCGAGAAGACGGTCGACTCCTACAACGCCTTCGCCGGCTCCCTCGAGTCGCGCGTGCTCGTCACAGCCCGGCAGTTCGACTCCCTCGACGAGACGCGCGTGATCGCTCCCGCCCAAGGCGTGAGCTCCTCGCCCAGGCGCCTCACGGCCGTCGAGCTCGTCGAGTCGGAGAGAATCTCCGACGAGCGCACCGCCTGAGGCTCGCACCGCGGACGACGGAGGGGCCCGGCGCCGCAGCGCCGAGCCCCTCCGCACGGATCTCCCGGGAGTCCTAGATCCACTTCTCCGCGAGGTGCTGCGCGGTGACGCGGCGGATGGTGCCCGAGCGCGAGCGCAGGACGATCGACTCCGTCGTGATGACGTGGCCCTCCTTGCGCACGCCCTTCACGAGCCCGCCGTTCGTCACGCCCGTCGCCACGAAGTAGGTGTTGTCGCTGCGGACGAGGTCGTTGGCGTGGAGGACGCGGTCGAGGTCGTGTCCGGCGTCGAGTGCGCGCTGGCGCTCGTCGTCGTCCTTCGGCCGAAGGATGCCCTGGATCACGCCGCCGAGAGCACGGATGGCGCAGGCGGTGATGATGCCCTCCGGCGTCCCTCCGATGCCGACGCACATGTCCAGTCGCGAGTCGTGCCGGGCCGCATTGATGCCGCCCGCGACGTCGCCGTCGAGCAACAGCCGCGTCCCCGCGCCCGCGGCGCGGATGTCCTCGATCAGCTTGGCGTGGCGCGGACGATCGAGCACCGCGATGCGCATCTCGTCGACCGGCTTCCGCTTGGCGCGAGCCAGCGCCCGGATGTTCTCGCCGATCGGGCGCTCGATGTCGATGATCCCGACGCCCTCGGGCCCGGTGACGATCTTCTCCATGTAGAAGACGGCCGACGGATCGAACATGGCGCCGCGATCGGCGACGGCGATCATCGAGAGCGCGTTCTGACGGCCGGCCGCGGTGAGCGACGTGCCGTCGATCGGGTCGACGGCGATGTCGGCCGCCGGTCCCGAGCCGTTGCCCACGTGCTCGCCGTTGTAGAGCATGGGCGCGTTGTCCTTCTCGCCCTCGCCGATCACGACGACCCCGTCGAAGTTGACGGTTCCGAGGAAGGTGCGCATGGCGTCGACGGCGGCGCCGTCGGCGGCGTTCTTGTCGCCCTTGCCGATGAACGGCACGGCGCGGATGGCCGCGGCCTCGGTGGCCCGGACGAGCTCCATGCCGAGGTTGCGATCAGGGTGGAGGTAGAGCGAGTCGTTGTCGGTATCGGTCACAGCGCGGAGTCCTTCGCGTTCGATGTTCGTGCAGACGGCGTCGTCGCAGGACCCGCGAGAGCGGGTCCCCATCCCGCTCGAAGCCTAGCGGAGGCACCGCTCGTCGCCCCGGGGGAAGGCCCGCACCCGCCTCGCTAGACTCGACCGCGACGCGGGCCTCGCCCGACCCCCTCCCGTTCATCCGTCAAAGGAGATGCCATGCCCGTCGCTACCCCGGACCAGTACGCAGAGATGCTCGACAAGGCGAAGGCCGGCGGTTTCGCCTACCCCGCCTTCAACGTGTCGTCGTCGCAGACGATCAACTCGGTCCTGCAGGGCCTCACCGAGGCGGGCTCGGACGGCATCATCCAGGTGACCACGGGAGGTGCCGACTACTTCGCCGGCCACACCGTGAAGAACCGCGCGGCCGGAGCGATCGCCTTCGCGAAGTTCGCCACCGAGGTCGCCAAGAACTACCCGGTCACGGTGGCGCTGCACACCGACCACTGCCCGCAGAACGCGCTCGAGGGCTTCGTCTACCCGCTGATCGCCGCCTCCGAGGAGGAGGTCAAGGCCGGTCGCGAGCCCCTGTTCCAGTCGCACATGTGGGACGGCTCGGCCGTGCCCCTCGACGAGAACCTGGCCATCGCCAAGGAGATCCTCCCCCGCGTCAAGAACATCAACGCGATCCTCGAGGTCGAGATCGGCGTCGTCGGCGGCGAGGAGGACGGCGTCTCCCACGACATCAACGAGCACCTGTACACCACGCTCGACGACGCGATCGCGACCGTCGAGGCTCTCGGCTTCGGCGAGCAGGGCCGCTACATGGCCGCGCTCACCTTCGGCAACGTGCACGGCGTCTACAAGCCCGGCAACGTGCGTCTGCGCCCCGAGCTCCTCCGCGAGATCCAGGACGGCCTGCAGGCGAAGTACGGCACCGCGGCCCTGCCGCTCGACCTCGTCTTCCACGGCGGGTCGGGCTCGACCGACGAGGAGATCGCCGAGGCGGTCCGCAACGGCGTCGTGAAGATGAACATCGACACCGACACCCAGTACGCCTTCAGCCGCTCGATCGCCGACACCGTGCTGAAGAACTACGACGGCTTCCTCAAGGTCGACGGCGAGGTGGGCAACAAGAAGATCTACGACCCGCGCGCCTGGGGCAAGATCGCCGAGACCGCCATGGCCGCCCGCGTCGCCGAGGCGACCCGTCAGCTCGGCTCCGCCGGCAACTCCGGGAAGTAGGGCTCCGCTCCGTGACGAACGCACACGACCAGCCGGGCGGCTCCGAGCGCCCGAAGCCGCAGTACGGCGAGTACGCGCCTCCCGGCTGGTCGTGGAACCCTCCGGCCGACACGGTGGTCCCGGATCCCCGCGGCTCCGAGACCGAGCCCCGCCCCGCGGCGGCTCCGTCCAAGCCCACGGCCGCGCACCCGGTCGACCGGCTGCTCACGATCGTCCTGCTGGCGCTCGGCGTCTTCTTCGCCGTGCCGACGCTGCTCGATCCGTCGAGCTTCGCCACGACGCTCGAGGACCTCTACACGAGTCAAGGCATCGGCACGTACGCGTCCCCGGACCTGGCGCGCACGCTCGGAGTGGCGATCGCGCTCGCGCAGTCGCTCGTCGTGGCCTTCGCCGTCTGGATCTCGATCCGCCGTCTCCGAGCGGGCAAGCGCGCCGTGCTCGTCCCGATCCTCGGGATCGTGGCCACGGTCGTCCTCTCGATGATCGTCGCCGCCATCGCGATCCTGGGCGACCCGACGTTCGCCGACTACGTCTCGCGCATGTCGAGCCAGGGCGCCGCCGGGCTCGACGACTGAGTCGCGCACCGCGCACGGAAGAGGCCGCCCTCCCCTCGGGGAAGGCGGCCTCTCGTGCGTGAGGGAGCGGTCAGCCGCGGACCGGCGCCGTGGTGCGGCCGCCGATCGCACGGGCGTCGCGCTTGCCTGCGACGTCCTTCCGGAGCTCCTTGGGCAGCGAGAACATGAGGTCCTCCTCCGCCGTCTTGACCTCCTCGACGTCGCCGTAGCCCGCGGCCGCGAGGTCGTCGAGGACCTCGCGCACGAGGACCTCGGGCACGGAGGCGCCACTGGTGACGCCGACGGTGCGGATGCCCTCGAGCCACTCCTGCTTGATCTCGCTCGCGTAGTCGACGCGGTACGCGGCTTTGGCGCCGTACTCGAGGGCGACCTCGACGAGGCGCACGGAATTGGAGGAGTTGGCGGATCCGACGACGATCACGAGCTCGGCGTCGGCGGCGACCTTCTTGATCGCGACCTGGCGGTTCTGCGTGGCGTAGCAGATGTCGTCGCTCGGCGGGTCCTGCAGGTTCGGGAAGCGCTCGCGGAGGCGGCGGACCGTCTCCATCGTCTCGTCGACCGAGAGCGTGGTCTGCGAGAGCCAGACGACCTTGTCCGGGTCCTTCACGACGATGGTGTCGACCTCGTCGGGGCTGCCGACCAGGGTCACGTGATCGGGGGCCTCTCCGGCGGTGCCCTCGACCTCCTCGTGGCCCTCGTGGCCGATCAGGAGGATCTCGAAGTCGTCGCGGGCGAAGCGGACGGCCTCGCGGTGCACCTTGGTGACGAGCGGGCAGGTGGCGTCGATCGCCTGCAGACCGCGGTCGGCCGCTCCCTGCACGACGGCGGGCGACACCCCGTGCGCGCTGAAGACGATGTGGGAGCCCTCGGGGACCTCGTCGACCTCGTCGACGAAGATCGCCCCCTGGCTCTCGAGCGTCGAGACGACGTGCACGTTGTGCACGATCTGCTTGCGCACGTAGACCGGGGCGCCGTAGTGCTCGATGGCCTTCTCGACGGCGACGACCGCGCGGTCGACTCCGGCGCAGTAGCCGCGCGGAGCGGCGAGGAGCACGCGCTTCGCGCCGTCGACGGGGACGTCGCGGAGGCGCCCGGTGGCGCGGGGCATGCGCGGCATGGGCAGGCTGATCGAGACTTGACTCACCCCCTGATTCTATGCGCTCGCAGCTGAGCAGGGGCCGATGCGCTGTCGGAGGCATCCCGTACGGTGGTCGACGCGGGATCGCCCCCGCTCTCCACCGCCCGCCGAGCGAAGGCACCGATGACAGACGCCCCTCCCACCGCAGAGAACCCCTGGCCGGTCGGCCTGCTCGCGAGCAAGCTCAAGGGCTGGATCGAGCGCCTGGGCACGGCGTGGGTCGAGGGCGAGATCACCCAGTGGGGCGTCTCGGGCGGAAACGTCTACGGCAAGCTGAAGGACGTCTCGGGCGACGCCACGGTCGGCTTCACGATCTGGTCCTCCGTCCGCTCGCGCATCCCGGCCGATCTCGCGCAGGGTGCGCGCGTGATCGCGCTCGTCAAGCCGAACTACTGGCTCAAGGGCGGCACGCTCACCATGCAGGTGTTCGAGATGCGCCACGTCGGCCTCGGCGACCTGCTCGAGAAGCTCGAGCGCCTGCGCCGGCAGCTCGCCTCCGAGGGGCTGTTCGAGCCGGGGCGCAAGAAGCGGCTCCCCTTCCTCCCCCACGGCGTGGGCCTCATCACGGGCAAGGACTCGGACGCCGAGAAGGACGTGCTGCGGAACGCCCAGCTGCGCTGGCCCGCCGTCCGCTTCCGCGTCGTGCACGCGGCGGTGCAGGGCGAGCGCACCGTGGCCGAGGTCACCGCCGCCCTGCGCGTGCTCGACGCCGACGAGGGGATCGACGTCATCGTGATCGCCCGCGGCGGCGGTGATTTCCAGAACCTCCTCGGCTTCAGCGACGAGTCGCTCGTGCGGGCCGTCGCCGCCTGCGCGACCCCCGTCGTCAGCGCGATCGGGCACGAGGCGGACCGTCCGCTGCTGGACGACGTCGCCGACCTGCGGGCCTCCACGCCGACCGACGCGGCCAAGCGCGTGGTCCCGGACGTCTCCGACGAGCTCCTCCGGGTTCAGCAGGCGCGACTGCGGATGACCACGCGGGTGAGCGGTCTCGTCTCGCACGAGGTCGACCGGCTCTCGCAGCTGCGCTCCCGGCCCGTCCTCGCGAATCCCCGGGTCCTCGTCGACCAGCGCTCCGAGGAGCTCACCCGCTGGGTCGCCCGCGGGGCCGAGCTCGTGGAGCGGCGGATCGAGCGAGCCCACCTCGAGGTCGAGCGCCTGCACGGGCACCTGCGCGCCCTGTCGCCGCAGCACACGCTCGACCGCGGCTACGCGATCGTGCAGAACGCAGCGGGCCACGTCGTCCGGTCGCCCGGCGACGCCGACGCGGGCGAGGGGCTCGTCCTGACCCTCGCCGAGGGAGCCGTCGCCGCCCGCTCGGAGGGCCCAGCGGACGATCCCGCCGGTCGCGGCTGACCCCTCGCCGACCTCCTGCACCGCGACTCCCCCGCATGCCCCGATCGATAGGATCAACACCATGGCCGACGCCCGCACCGACTCCCCCGCTCCTGAGGGACTCGACTCCGACGTCTCCGAGTTCAGCTACGAGCAGGCCCGCGACGAGCTCGTGCGCGTGGTGTCCGAGCTCGAGCAGGGCAGCTCCACCCTCGAGCGCTCCCTGGCGCTCTGGGAGCGCGGCGAGGCTCTCGCGGCGCGGTGCGAGGAGTGGCTGATCGGCGCACGCGCCCGCCTCGAGGCCGCCCGCTCCGGATCGAGCGCCGGATGAGCCGCCGCAAGGAGCCGCGCGTCGTCGCGGAGCTCGGCCGTCCCGAGACGCCCGCCGAGATCGCCGCCCGCAAGGCCGAGAACTCCCGGCTCTACCGCCAGCGCAAGACGGTGAACAACCTCGTCTTCTCGCTCCTCGCCACCGTCGGCGTCGTCGCGCTGATCGTCCTGATCGTCCCGCGCGGTGACGGCACGGACCGTCCGGCCATCGACGTCCCGCTCGTCGCCTCGCAGCTCCAGCTCGGCGAGACCGAGACGCTCGCCGTGCCCGACATGCCGGAGGGCTGGTCGGCCAACGCCGCCGAGCTCCGCACCGACGGCGGCATCGACTACTGGTACGTCGGCCTGCTGACCCCCGCTCCCGACTCCGGCTACATCGGCCTCAGCCAGGGCTTCGACGCCGACGAGGCGTGGGTCGCCCGTCAGCTCGACCGCGCCGGAGCGACCGGGGTCGAGCAGATCGACGGCCGGGAGTGGACGGTCTACGACCGCCGCGACTCCGGACAGGACACCGGCAACACCCCGTACGCGCTCGAGACGACCGAGGGCGCCAGCACGTACCTCGTCTACGGCACGGCACCCGTGGAGCGCATCCGCGAGGTCGTCGACGCCGTCTCGCCCCAGATCGGCCAGGAGGAACAGTGACGAACCACGACGACAGCCTCGAGAGCGGCGCTCCGCAGACCATCCCGGTGCCGCGCGAGTCGCGCCCGCCCGCCTGGGTGTGGAAGGAGATGCTGCGCGGCAATCAGCGCTTCGTCGCCGGCGAGCCCCGTCACCCCCGCCAGGACGTCGAGCGCCGTGCCGAGCTCGCCTCCGAGCAGCGCCCGCTGGCCGCTCTCTTCGGCTGCAGCGACTCCCGCCTCGCGGCGGAGATCATCTTCGACCTCGGTCTCGGCGACCTCTTCGTCGTCCGCAACGCCGGCCAGGTCATCGCCGACTCGATCCTCGGCTCCCTCGAGTACGCGGTCGCTGTGCTCGGAGTGAAGCTGATCCTCGTCCTCGGGCACGACGAGTGCGGAGCGGTGAAGGCCGCGATCGAGTCGCAGGCACCGGGCGCCCAGCGCCTCCCGCCGCACATCGAGCACCTCATCGAGCCGATCATCCCCGCGGTGCGCCGCGTCGTCGGGCCGCAGCCCGACGGTCGCGTGCTCGTCGACCCCTCGGCCACCGACACCCTCGTGGTCGGCCGCGAGCACCTGCGCGACACGGTCGCCGAGATGCTGCAGCGCTCCCCCCTCATCGCCGATGCGGTCGCCACGGGCGCCCTCGCCGTGGTCGGAGCGAACTACCGGCTGTCGGACGGCACCGTCGTCTCGGACGTCGTGCTCGGCATCGACCCGCCGCAGCTGAGCCCCTACCTCTCGGAGCAGGAGCGCACGCTCAGCCCCCTCCAGTCCGCCGCGTCCTCCGACGCGGCGGTGCCCGGCGCCGAATGACCGGCTCCGGCGAACCGCACCGACGATCAGACAAGGACGAACACAGCGTGGTGGATCACCTCCCGACCGACTCCGGCGACTTCCGCATCGAGCACGACACAATGGGCGAGGTGCGCGTCCCGCGCGATGCCCTCTACGCCGCGCAGACCCAGCGCGCCGTCGAGAACTTCCCGATCTCGGGCGCCGGACTCGAGCCCGCCCAGATCAAGGCGCTCGCGCGGATCAAGAAGGCGGCGGCGCTCGCCAACGCCGAGCTGGGCGTGCTCGACGCCGACATCGCCCGGGCGATCGCCGACGCGGCCGACCTGATCGTGGCCGGCGGCTACGACGAGCACTTCCCGATCGACGTCTACCAGACCGGCTCGGGCACGTCCTCGAACATGAACATGAACGAGGTGCTGAGCAGCCTCGCAACGACGGCGCTCGGCCGCCAGGTCCACCCGAACGACCACGTGAACGCCTCGCAGTCCTCGAACGACGTCTTCCCGACCTCGGTGCACGTCGCCGTCACCGGCGCGCTGATCGAGAGCCTCATCCCCTCGCTCGAGCACCTCGCCGAGTCGCTCGAGGCCAAGGCCGAGCTCTGGAGCGAGGCCGTCAAGTCCGGACGCACGCACCTGATGGACGCCACGCCCGTCACCCTCGGCCAGGAGTTCGGCGGCTACGCCGCGCAGATCCGCCTCGGCATCGAGCGGGTGCAGTCGGCACTCCCCCGCGTCGCGGAGGTCCCGCTCGGCGGCACCGCCGTCGGCACCGGCATCAACACGCCGGCCGGATTCCCGCAGAAGGTCATCGCGCGCCTCGCGGAGGAGACCGGGCTGCCCGTCACCGAGGCCCGCAACCACTTCGAGGCCCAGGGCGCCCGCGACTCGCTCGTCGAGGCGTCCGGCGCGCTGCGCGTGCTCGCCGTCAGCCTCACCAAGATCAACAACGACCTGCGCTGGATGGGCTCCGGACCCAACACCGGTCTCGGCGAGCTGCACATCCCCGACCTCCAGCCCGGCTCCTCGATCATGCCCGGCAAGGTGAACCCGGTGATCCCCGAGGCGGTCCTCATGGTCTGCGCCCGGGTCATCGGCAACGATGCCACCATCGCGTGGGCGGGCGCTTCGGGCGCCTTCGAGCTCAACGTCGCCATCCCCGTCATGGGCACGGCACTCCTGGAGTCGATCCGCCTGCTCTCCACGTCGTCCGTCCTGCTCGCGGACAAGACGGTCGAAGGGCTCGAGGCGAACCTCGAGCGCGCTCGCGCCCTGGCCGAGTCCTCGCCGTCGATCGTCACCCCGCTGAACAAGGTGATCGGCTACGAGGCCGCCGCCAAGGTCGCGAAGAACTCCGTCGCCAAGGGCATCACGGTCCGCGAGTCCGTCGTCGACCTCGGCTTCGTCGAGCGCGGCGAGGTCACCGAGGAGCAGCTGGATGCGCTGCTGAACGTGATGAGCATGACCCACCCCGGCTGAGTTGTTTGGTCGGTCCTGCGCTCTGCGCAGGACCGACCGCGGTCGGCTTTCCGAGGTGGGCGCGTTCCGTAGAGCGTCCTCCGTTCGGCTAGCGCGAAACGCTGGCACGCGTTTCGCACGTTCGCCTCGCGGACCGTCGGCTGGTCGTCCGCTGTCGGTCGATTTGTGCGGGATATCAGTGGAGGGCGAGGACGAGCCAGAAGGCGGTGAGCTGGAAGGGGCCGAAAGGGATCCGGGAGGAGTCGCCTCGGAGCAGGAACGGCAGGGTCCAGGTGCCGGCCAGGAGGAACGGAAGCAGCAGACCCGTCAGCGCGGCCTCCGGGGAGAGGGTGGAGAGGGGCAACGCGAGCGCTGAACCGAGCTTCAAATCGCCCATGCCCAGACCGCCCGCGAGGTGCAGGACCCCGAGCACGACGGACGCCATCAGTGCGGCGAGTACCGGCCGATCCCCGCGCCCCGACAGCACGTCCCCGACCACCGAGGCGGCACCCGCCGCGAGCAGCGGCAGCGTCAGCGCGTTCGGCAGGCGGTGCTCTCGGACATCACCCAGGACGAGCGGGACCGAGACCGCCGCGATGAGCATCGCGACGGCGAGCGACCCCACGGGCAGCGGCGAGGTCACCGCGACCGCGATCAGCGCAGTCGCTCCGAGGGCTGTCGCGACGAGATCGCGCAGGGAAAGGGTTGCCGACAGCATCCGCAGACCGTAGCCGCCCGTGGGCCGGTCCCGTCGGCACTCTCCACAGGTGCGGGCGTCACTCCGGCGCGGGCACCGGTCCGAGCAAGGCGTTCGCGAAGGTCGAGTGGGCGGACTCGTCGTCGGACGGGTGGAACAGCCCGGCGAGCACGTCCCGGTAGAGGCGCGACAGCTCCGAGCTCCGCGAGTAGGCCGAGCCGCCGGCGACCCGCACGGCGCTCTCCACGATCCGCAGCGCCGCCTCCGTCGTGCGGATCTTCACGCCGACGAGAGAGGGGAACCACGCGGCACCGCGGTCGACGAGGGCGTCGACGTCGGCCGCGGCCGAGCGCAGCGGAGCATCCAGGCCGTCGAGCAGGATCGCCGCGTCCGCGACGCGCCAGCGGATGTCCGGGTCGTGCGCGAGGGCGCGTCCGCCCGCTTTCAGCGACGTGCGGCGGTGGGCCGCCTCGACGGCCAGGGCGAGCGCGCGCTGCGCGATGCCGAGGTAGACCGAGGCGATCAGCAGCTCGAACGCCGAGAAGATCGCGAACACCAGCGGATCCGCGTTCGGTCCGACGGGCAGCGAGCGCACCATCCGCGACGCCGGGATGCGCACCCCGTCCAGCACCGTCGTTCGGCTCTGGGTGGCCCGCATGCCGAGCGTGTCCCAGTCGTCGCGCACGCTCAGACCGGCGACGGGGTCCGTCGGAGCGTCCCGGTCGATGAAGCCGTGCACGAGCCGGGGCTCGGCTCCGCTGTCGTCCCTGCCGAAGACCCCGAGTCGCGTCCACGCCGGCGAGAGGGAGGTGAAGATCTTGGTGCCGGTGAAGCGGTACCCGCCGTCGGGCTGCCGATCCGCGCGGACGAGGGAGTCGAAGAGGACGAGGTCGTTGCCCGGCTCGCTGTTGCCGAAGGCGAAGACGTGCCCCGCGGCGGCGTCCGCGAGCACGTGCTCGAGGGAGGCGTCGCCCCGATCGCGGAGGGCCTTCGCGACCCCGGTCCAGACGAGGTGCATGTTCACGGCGAGCGCTGTCGCCGGAGCGGCCGTCGCGAGCCGGGTCTGCTCAGTCGCCGCCTGCTCGAGCCCGAGGCCGCGTCCGCCCAGCTCCTCCGGCACGAGCAGCGCCAGGTAGCCGATCGCGCGGAGCTCCTCGAGATCCTCGGCGAAGAACGCGTTGCGCTCGTCGTAGTCGGCGGCTCGGAGGCGGAAGCGCTCGAGGAGCGCGTCATCGAGGATGCTCACCCGGGCCACGCTACGCCCGTCTGCCGGCGCTCCCCTCCTCGGGTCGTCCTCAGCAAGCAGAACCGCGTCCGGCGCGCAGGGATCCGGGGATCCTGGGCGCCGGACGCGGCGGAGAGATCGGCTCCTACGCCAGCTCGTTGGACTCCAGCATCTCGGTCACCAGTGCCGCGATCGCCGAGCGCTCGGAGCGCGTGAGCGTGACGTGCGCGAACAGCGGATGCCCCTTCAGCGTCTCGATCACCGACGCGACTCCGTCGTGCCGGCCGACCCGCAGGTTGTCGCGCTGGGCGACGTCGTGGGTCAGCACGACCCTCGAGTTCTGCCCGACGCGCGAGAGCACCGTCAGCAGCACGTTCCGCTCGAGCGACTGCGCCTCGTCCACGATCACGAACGCGTCGTGCAGCGAACGACCGCGGATGTGCGTGAGCGGCAGCACCTCGAGCATCCCGCGCTCGATCACCTCGTCGAGCACGTTCTGCGAGACCAGCGCGCCGAGCGTGTCGAAGACCGCCTGAGCCCACGGGTTCATCTTCTCGGCGGCGTCTCCGGGCAGGAAGCCGAGGTCCTGGCCGCCGACCGCGTAGAGCGGACGGAAGACCATGATCTTCTTGTGCTGGCGCTTCTCGAGCACCGCTTCCAGCCCGGCGCAGAGCGCGAGCGCCGACTTGCCGGTGCCGGCGCGGCCGCCGAGCGAGACGATCCCCACCTCCTGGTCGAGGAGCAGGTCGATCGCGAGCCGCTGCTCGGCCGAGCGGCCGTGCAGCCCGAAGACGTCGCGGTCCCCGCGCACCAGCGTGATCTGCCGCTTGCCGGTCACACGGGCGAGGGCGGAGCCCCGGTCCGAGTGGACGACCAGTCCCGTGTTGATGGGGATGCCCTCGACCGCGTCCGTGAAGAGGCGCTCCCGGTCGTAGAACTCGCTCATCGCGCCGCCCTCGAGCGTGATGTCGTCCATCCCGGTCCAGCCCGACTCCGGAGCGAGCTCGGCGAGGTACTCCTCCGCGGCGAGTCCGATCGAGGCTGCCTTCACCCGCATCGGCATGTCCTTGGACACGACGGTGACCGTCGAGCCCTCGTTCGCCAGATTCATCGCGACGGCGAGGATCCGGGCGTCGTTGTCGCCCAGCTGCAGCCCGCTGGGCAGGACCGACATGTTGGAGTGATTGAGCTCGACGCGCAGCGTCCCGCCGTTTCCGACGGCGATCGGGAAGTCGAGGCGCTCGTGCTTGATGCGCAGCTCATCGAGGTGCCGCAGCGCCTGACGGGCGAAGTACCCGATCTCGGGATCGTGGCGCTTGCCCTCGAGCTCGCCGATCACGACGATCGGCAGGACGACCGCGTGCTCCGCGAAGCGGAACATGGCCATCGGGTCCGACAGCAGCACCGACGTGTCGAGCACGTACGTGCGCAGGAGCTGATCGGAGGAGCCGGCGGACCCGTGCTGCGCTCGGCGGTGGATGCCGCCCTGCGCTCCGGCCTGCTGGTCCATACCCTGGGGAACTGTCACGACGACTCTCCACACCCCGGGGGCTTCGACACCCCCGGCTCACTGTGCGAGCCGGCCATCGGTGCGTTCCCGCACCGCGCAGTTCCCTTCACTGGTCTGCGCGATATCGAGCCGTACTTGTGTGGCCGTCTCGACCAGGCGCTTCACCTGATGTCTCGAACATAACCCCGCGAATGACATCCGTGTGCTTCCCACCGCTACGAATGTGTAACCAGTGTGTGAACGCGCGGCTCCGCTCAGAACGCGGCGCCCGTGCCCGCCGAGACGAGAGCGGCCCGCAGTGCCGCGAGCGTCTCGTCGGTGGTGCCGGCGTGAGCGCTGAAGCGCACGGTCCCGGGGCGCAGGCGCGCCGTCACTCCGTGGACGTCGAGGGACGCGCTCAGGGGCGCGAGCTCCTCGGGTGCCGGCTCGACGACGACGATGCCCGCGCGCTCCCTCTCGTCTCGAGAGCTGACGAGGGCGAGCCCGAACTCGTCGGCGAGGTCGACGATCGCGCTGACCCGCTCGGCGATCCGCGCGGCGATGGCGGTCACTCCCACTGCGGCGATGTCCTCGAGCGCGCCGGCGAAGCGCGCCTGGGCGATCGGATCGGGGTTGGTCACGCTGAACGCACCCGCACCGGATCGGGGCGGTGCCACCTCGTCCCACGGCTCGACGGCGTCCGCGCCGGTCCATCCGGAGAGCACCGGCGAGAGCCGTTCGAGCGCGCGCTCGCTGAGCGCGAGGAAGCCCGTGCCCCAGCCCGCCCGCACCCACTTCTGCCCGCCGGACACGATGACGTCGGCCGCGGCCCAGGGCGCGTCGACGACACCGAACCCCTGGATCGCGTCGACGATCAGGAGGCGATCCCCGATGACGTCGCGCAGGCCCTCGAGGTCTGCGAGATGACCTGTGCGGGAGTCGACGAGGCTGACCGCGACCGCCGTCACCTCCGGGGTGAGGTGCTCGCGCACCGCGTCGGGAGTCACCCGGCCCGGCCTGCCCGGCAGCCACACCGGCGTCACGGCCCCCAGCGCCTGCTGGGCGCGCACCGCGGCGAAAGGCAGGCTCGGGAACTCCCCCGCCGACAGCAGCACTCCCCCGGTGGCGCCGAACATCGTGTGCAGGAGGCCCGTCGAGGTGTTCGGCTGGAAGACGATCTGCTCGGCCGGGAGGCCGACGAGTGCCGACACGGCGGAGCGGACGCGCGCGTCCTGTGCCGCCAGCTGGTCGAGCGCCCGCCCCGCCTGCAGCAGCCGGGTCGCGGCCTCCTGCTCGGCGACGGCGGTCGCCGAGATCGGACCGATGCGGGCGAAGTCGAGGTATCCCGTCTGCTCCGAGAAGGTGCCGAGGAGGTCGTCGATGCCCAGGGTGCTCGTCGTGCTCATGCCGGCCCTTCCGATGGGTGGTGCAGCGGTGATCAGCTGCCGAAGCGGCGGTGCCGCCCCGCGTAGTCGCGCAGAGCGCGCAGGAAGTCGACCTCGCGGATGTCGGGGCCGAGCGCCTCCATGAAGTAGAACTCGCTGTGCGCGCTCTGCCAGAGCATGAAGTCCGAGAGGCGCTGCTCCCCGGAGGTCCGGATCACGAGGTCCGGATCGGGCTGGCCGCTCGTGTAGAGGTGCTCGCCGATCAGCTCGGGGGTGAGCAGCTCGGCGACGTCCTCGATGGAGGACCCGCGCTTGCCGTGCTCGTCGAGGATGCTGCGCACGGCCTGGGCGATCTCGTGGCGCCCGCCGTAGCCGACCGCGAGGTTCACGTGCAGGCCGGTGTGCCGCGCCGTCCGCTCCTCGGCCGTGTCGAGCGCGGTGATCAGCGACTCCGGCAGTCCGTCGTCGGAGCCGACGTGCTGCACCCGCCAGTCGGGCTGCTGCGAGACCTCCTCGGCGAGATCGGCGATGATCGCGATCAGCTCGGTGAGCTCGGAGCTCTCGCGGCCGACGAGGTTGTCCTGCGAGAGCAGGTAGAGGGTGACGTGCCGGATGCCGAGCTCGTCGCACCACTGCAGGAACTCGTGCACCTTCGCGGCTCCCGCGCGGTGCCCGTGCGCGGCGGTCTCGAGCGCCCGCTGCCGCGCCCACCGGCGGTTGCCGTCGATGATCATCGCGACGTGGTTCGGCAGTGTCCCGGGGACGAGGCTCGATCGCAGACGCTTCTTGTAGACGCCGTAGAGGAGGTCCCTCCCCACAGGCAGTCTCGGCTTCGGCACATCGCTACGGTAGTCGATGCCCGGGGCGCCGAAGGGTCACCGCGTGCCGAGCGGCGCTCGGCGGGGTCACCGGAGCGGGCCGTATCCTGGGCCGTATGAGCCACCGGCCGACGCCCCCCGCCCCCGATCCGGCTCGCCGGTCCTCGCCCGCTGGGGACGACGCGGTGGCGCGGGACGACGCCTCAGGACCGGATCTCCCCAACGTCCCGCTCGTCGACGACGAGATCGAGAACGGCGCGGTCCTCGACGCGAAGCCCACCTGGCGCGGCTGGATCCACGCGGGACTGTTCCCGCTCGCGATCGTCGCGGGCGCCGTCCTCGTCGGGGTGGCCGAGGGTGCCGCGGCGAAGTGGGCCGCGGTGGTCTTCGCGACCTCGTCGCTGCTGCTCTTCGGGAACTCGGCGCTGTACCACCGTTTCGACTGGCAGCCGAGGACGAAGATGATCCTGAAGCGGATCGATCACGCCAACATCTTCCTGCTCATCGCGGGCACCTACACGCCGCTCGCCGTGCTCGCCCTGCCGCCCGAGCAGGGCACGCTGCTCCTCGTGCTCGTCTGGTCGGGCGCGCTGCTGGGGATCGGCTTCCGGGTCTTCTGGATCTCGGCGCCGCGCTGGCTCTACGTGCCGCTCTACCTCCTCCTGGGCTGGGCGGCCGTGATGTACCTCGGACCCCTCCTCGAGGCGAGCGCGACGATGATGGTCCTCGTCATCGTCGGCGGGCTCTGCTACACGGTCGGAGCCGTCGTCTACGGGATCAAGCGGCCCAACCCCGTTCCCGGCGTCTTCGGCTTCCACGAGATCTTCCACGCTCTCACCGCGGTGGCGTTCCTGTGCCACTGGACCGCGGCGCTGCTGATCTCGATCGACCCCGCGTACAACGGGGGTTGAGTCCGCGTCAGCGGTCGGCGGAAGGGCCCTCGGGTCGCTCCCGGGCCGCTGCGGCGTCGCGCTCGCGCTCCTCGGCATCGAGCCGCTCCGCCACCTGCTCGCGGTAGGTTGTCCGGCGCACGCGGCGCACCATGTCCAGGGCGAGGAGCACCGCGGCCACGGCGATCACGAGCATCGTGATGAAGCCGAAGAGACCGGGCGTCACCGTGTCCTCGTTGAAGTCCGGAGCCGGCGACGGGGTCGCGGCGGCGACGCGGACCAGCGCGAGACCGGCCGCGTCGACGACGGTGGAGACGGCGGCGGGGATCATGCGGGTCCCTCCTTCTGCTCATCGACGGGGTAGGCCACGTCGACTCCGGCGAAGAGATCGGTCTCCGGGGTCGGCGCGTCCACGCGCGACTGCACGAGCTGGAAGTCGTCGGTGGGCCATGCGGCGTCGATCGCCTCGTGCGGGAGGAAGAAGAACGCGTTGTCGGGAGCGACCTGGCTGGCGTGGGCGCGCAGCGCGGCGTCCCTCCGGTCGTGGAACCCCGAGATCAGCACCTGGGTCGTCGCGAGGTAGGGCGCGTCGTCCGTCCAGCGCTTCATCTCCTCGAAGGTCGCCAGGCGCGGGTCCTCGGGGTCGAGGGAGCGCAGGTGCTCGGCGATCGCCCGCAGCTTCTGACCGCTGAAGACGCGGTCGTAGTAGAGCTTCGCCACCGACCACGGATCGCCGAGCCCCGGGTACTCGTCGGGCTCTCCGGCGGCGCGGAACGCCTCCATCGCGACCTGGTGCGCCCGGATGTGGTCCGGGTGCGGGTAGCCGCCGTTCTCGTCGTAGCTGATGATCACGTGCGGCTTGAAGCGGCGGACGAGTCGCACGAGCGGAGCGGACGCCGTCTCGAGCGGGAGCGCCGCGAAGCTCGACGGCGGCACGGAGCCGTCCTCCTCCATGCCGGAGTCGACGAAGCCGAGCCAGGTGTGCTGGACGCCGAGGATCCGCTGAGCCTCGGCCATCTCGAGGCGGCGCAGGCCGCCCATGTCGCGCTCGGCGTGCGCGCGGGCGGCGAGCGCCTCGTTGAGCACGGAGCCGGCCTCGCCCCCGGTGCAGGAGACGACCATCACCTCGGCGCCCCGGTCGGCGTAGGCCGCGAGGGTCGCGGCGCCCTTGCTCGACTCGTCGTCGGGGTGTGCGTGCACGGCGAGGAGGCGCGGGACCTCCCGCACCTCCGAATCGACGGAGACCTCGGCGGCCTGGGACACGATCGCTCGATTCCTCGGGGTTTAATGGGGTCGACGCGGCGGCTCTTCGAGCGCGCGTCGTCCGTCAAGAGTAGACGCAACATCCAGGGAGTTCCGTGGTCGCCCGCACGTCCGACAGCTCCGAGCGGAGCGACGAGATCGCGGAGGGCGCCGACGGCACCGCTCTCGAGCCGGACGGGTTCCGCGAGGCCGGTCCCCTCGCCTCGCGCTACGGACGCACGCCGCGCACCCGCCGCGGCAACCGCTGGCTGTTCGGCGCCGTCGCTCTCGCCTTCGTCGCCGTCTTCGCCGCCTGGGTGGTCTGGGCGGGCCTGGACAGCGGACGCGACGGAGTCGACGTCCAGGACACGGCGCACCAGGTCGTCGACGACCGCACCGTGACCGTCTCCTTCGACCTCACCGCGCCGGTCGGCACGGAGGTGGCGTGCGCCGTCCAGGCGCTCAACGAGCAGTCCGCCGTGGTGGGCTGGCTCGTCGTCGAGTACCCCGCCTCGGACGACCGCTTCCGCTCCTTCACCGAGACCGTGCGCACCACCGAGCTCGCGAACACAGGTTTGATCTCGTCCTGCTGGCTCCCGTAGGGTTGCCGGGTGCCCTGACGGACTCGTCGGGGCCTTGTCTTTTTCCCGCCGCCGCCGGGCGCCGGGCGGAACGGACGACGGGGTGCGAGCTCCTCGGCCCGCCGCTCGGACGCGCTGCACGCGGCAGTCACGTGAGGAGCCCACCATGGCCGACCAGCCTCAGGTCACCTGGATGACCCAGGAGTCGTACGACCGCCTCCAGGCGGAGCTGAACGAGCTGTCCACCGCCGGACGCGAGGAGATCGCGAAGCGGATCGAGGTCGCTCGCGAGGAGGGCGATCTCAAGGAGAACGGCGGCTACCACGCCGCCAAGGACGAGCAGGGCAAGATCGAGGCGCGCATCCGGCAGCTGACCTCGCTGCTGCGCGAGGCCGAGATCGGCACGCCCCCCGAGAGCCACGGAGTGGTCGAGGCCGGCACGATCATCACCGCCGAGATCGCGGGCGACGAGTCGCGCTTCCTGCTCGGCAACCGCGAGATGGCGGGCGAGAGCGACCTCGACGTCTACAGCCCCCAGAGCCCGCTCGGCTCGGCGATCATGGGCCTGAAGCTCGACGACTCGACCAGCTTCGAGGCTCCCAACGGCCGGACCATCACGGTCCGCATCGTGAACGTCGAGACCTGGAACGGCCACTGATCGTCCTCCGGTCGCCCGTCCGCGGCGTTGTCGTCGGTGGCCGCACCTGACGGTACGACTCCTTCCTCCGCTTTATGGACGGACGACCGGAGAACGATCCGCCGACCGAGACGCCACCTGAGGGGCCCTGGAGGGGCCCGGCGGGTGGCGTCTTCCGGTGGCGCAGGTCAGTTCTGGGAGACGCGCGGCTCGTAGCCGGCGTCGCGGAGGACCTGGAGGACGCGCTCGGCGTGCTCGGGTCCGCGGGTCTCGACGCTGATCTCGAGCTCGACCTCGCTGATCTGCAGGCCCCGCCCGTGCCGGGTGTGCAGCACCTCGACGACGTTCGCGTTCGCCTCCGAGATCAGCTCCGAGATGCGGGCGAGCTGGCCCGGGCGGTCCGGCAGCCCGATGCTCATCTTGAGGTAGCGCTCCGACGCGGCGAGTCCGCGGCTGATCACGCGCTCCATCATGAGCGGGTCGATGTTGCCGCCCGAGAGGATCACGGCGGTCGGTCCCGCATCGCGGATCTTCCCGGTGAGGATCGCGGCGATGCCGACCGCGCCGGCGGGCTCGACGACGAGCTTCGCGCGCTCGAGCAGGACCAGCAGGGCGCGGGCGATGTCGTCGTCCTCGACCGTGACGACCTCGTCGACGACGTCGCGGATGATCTCGAAGTTGAGCGTCCCGGGCATCGCCACCGCGATGCCGTCCGCGATCGTCGGAGTGATCGTGATGAGCGTCGGCTCGCCGCTTGCGAGAGACAGCGGGTACGGGGCCGCGTTCGCCGCCTGCACCCCGATGACGCGCAGGGTGCGCCCCTCGCGGGCCGCCTTCTGCTTGGCGGCCGAGGCGACGCCCGCGATCAGACCGCCGCCTCCGATCGGCACGACGATCGTCTCGACGCCCGGAGCCTGCTCGAGGATCTCGAGGCCGATGGTCCCCTGCCCCGTGACGACGTCGGGGTGGTCGAACGGCGGGATGAAGACCGCTCCGGTGCGCTCGGCGAACTCGATCGCGGCCGCGAGGGCCTCGTTGAAGATGTGGCCGCTCAGCACGACGTCCGCGCCGTAGTCGCGGGTCGCAGCCAGCTTGGGCAGGGCGACTCCGATGGGCATGAAGATGGTGGCGTCGATGCCGAGCTCGCGGGCGGCGTAGGCCACCCCCTGCGCGTGATTGCCGGCCGAGGCCGCCACGACGCCGCGTGCGCGCTCCTCGGGCGAGAGGCGCGACATCCGGAACACCGCTCCGCGGATCTTGTAGGAGCCCGTGCGCTGCAGGTTCTCGCACTTGAGGAAGACGGGCGAGCCCAGCACCTGGGCGAGGAAGGTGCTCGTCTCCATGGGGGTGTTCGCGATCACGGGGGCGATCACGCTGCGGGCCTCCTCGAACTCGAGGAGGGACGGTCCGACGACGCGGCTAGTCTGCATGCTCTGCGGCAACTTTCTCGGGGGTTCGGGTGGGCGAGCGCCAGGCACCGCTCGCGACGTAGTTGACCATGACGTTGAGGGTCGCGACGAAGGGCACCGCGAAGAAGGCACCGGCGATGCCCGCGACGATGGAGCCGCCGGCGACCGCGAGGACGACCGCCAGGGGGTGGATCTTGATCGCCGATCCCATCACGAGCGGCTGGAGGATGTGCCCCTCCAGCTGCTGCACGCCGAGGACGACGATCAGCAGGATCAGGGCGATGAGCGGACCGTTGTAGACGAGGGCGATGAAGACCGCGAGAGCTCCGGTCGCCACCGCGCCGATCACGGGCACGAAGGAGCCCAGGAACACGAGGACGCCGATCGGGATGGCCAGCGGCACCCCGAGGAGTGCGGCGCCGACGCCGATGCCGACGGCGTCGATGAACGCGACGAAGATCTGCACCTTCACGAAGTTGGTGAGGGTCACCCAGCCGGCGCGTCCCGCGCCGTCGACGGCGGGGCGCGCGCGGTGCGGGAAGAGGCGCACGACCCAGCGCCAGATGTTCGGGCCGTCGATGAGGATGAACAGGGTCGAGAAGAGGGTCAGCAGCACGCCGGTGAGCACGTGGCCGATCGTCGATCCGACGCTGAGGGCCCCGCTGACGAGCATCCCCGAGTCCTGCTGCAGAGCGGTGAGCGCCTGCTGCGCGTACTGGTTGATCTCGCCCTCGGTGAGGTGCAGCGGCGACTCGAGGAGCCAGGCCTTGAGGTCGTCGTAGGACTCGACCGTCTGGCGGCTGAGGTCGTCGAAGCCCTGGTACACCTGCGTGACCACCAGGAAGAGCAGCCCGCCGATGATCACGATGATGCCGAGCTCGGCGACCGTGATCGCGAGCCACTTGGGCCACCGGTGCCGCTGGAGGAAGCCCGAGAACGGCACGAGGAGTGCGGCGATGACGATCGCGACCAGAAGCGGGATGACGATGAGACGCAGCTCGATGATCAGGAGCGCCAGCACCGCGAGCGCGGCGACGACCACGAGGACGCGCCACGCCCAGGCCCCGGCGATGCGCATCCCGTCGCTCACGAAGGCCGAGTCGGGACCCGGACGGGACGTACCCGGCACGCGCTGAACGGGCGGCGCCGCGGTGTCGACGACGCGGGGGCCGGAGGAGCGGCGGGACCTGCCGAGTCTCATCTGCCCAGACTAGGCCCCGGTGCATTCCGGAGGCGGTATCGACTGCGAGGACTCAGGAGGCGGCCCTCACGGCCACCGGGCGGGACGAGAGCGCGAGTCCGACGCGCTGCCCGGGCTCCAGTCTCCCGCTCGCCGCGTGCTGCACGACGAGCTCCGTCCCCTGCTCGGTGCGCAGCGTCGAGCGCCGCACCGGGCCGAGGAAGCTCGACGAGACGACGACCGCATCCAGGGCCCCCTCGGCGCCGGCTGCGACCACCTGGATGTCCTCGGGGCGGAGGAACGCCTCGACGGCGCCCTCGGGCGACGTCTCGTCCACCAGGGGCAGCCGGACGCCGAGGACGTCGACCGCTCCGCGCGACACCGTGCCGGGGAGCACGTTCGAGAGGCCGACGAAGTGCGCGACGAACGCGGTGCGCGGCCGGGTGTACAGATCCTCCGGGGCGCCGAGCTGCTCGATGCGGCCCGCGCTCATCACGGCGACCCGGTCGGCGACGGCGAGCGCCTCCTCCTGGTCGTGCGTCACGAAGAACGTGGTGATGCCCACCTCGGTCTGGATGCGCCGGATCTCGTCGCGCAGCTGCACGCGGACCTTGGCGTCGAGCGCCGAGAGGGGCTCGTCGAGCAGGAGCACCCGGGGGCGGGTGACGAGCGCCCGCGCCAGTGCCACGCGCTGCTGCTGCCCGCCGGAGAGCTGGTGCGCGTAGCGGTCGCCCAGTGCGCCGAGCCCGACGAGGTCGAGCGCATCCTCGGCTCGGGCACGACGCTCCGCGGCAGCGACACCGCGGGTGCGCAGGCCGAACTCGACGTTCTCGCGGGCGCGCAGGTGCGGGAAGAGCGAGTACGACTGGAACACCATGCCCATGTCGCGGCGGGCGACCGGGGTGCCCGACACGTCGTCGCCGTCGACGAGGATCCGTCCCGAGTCGATCCGCTCGAGACCGCTCAGAGCGCGCAGGGCCGTGGTCTTCCCGCAGCCGGAGGGCCCGAGCAGGGCCACGAACTCGCCCGGCGCGACGTCGAACGAGACGCCGTCGAGCGCGCGCGCGGATCCGTACTGCTTGACGACGTCGACGAACGACACCCGGGCGCCCGGGGTGGTCGGGGACTGCGCGCTCATGCGGCGCCTTTCGAGGAGGGTGCCGCGCCGAGCGGGAGGCCGATCCGTGCAAGACGGCCGATCCCGAGCAGCAGCGCGAACGCGAAGAGGAGGGAGAGGAGAGAGAAGACGACGGCCGTGAAGGCGTCCGAGCGCGAGACCTGCACGAGACCGGTCTGCAGCGTCGTGCGGCTGAGGAGCGACGCGACCGTGTACTCGCCGAGGACCACCGCCACGGTGATGAGAGCGGCGGCCACGAGCCCGCGCCGGAGGTTGGGCAGCAGCACCCGCACCAGCACGGTCCACCATCCGGCGCCGAGCGAGCGCGCCGCCTCCGAGAGGGTGACGGCGTCGAGCCCCGAGAGGTCGGCGGCGACGGCGCGGTACGCGTACGGCAGCACCAGGACCCCGTAGGCGAGCGCGAGAGTCCACGGGGCGGACCCGGCGACGCGGGTGACGACGGAGTAGACCGGAGCGAGCCCCACGACGAGCACGATGGCCGGGACGGTCAGCGGGAGCAGGCAGACGAGCTCGAGCGGACGCCGCAGCCGCGGAACGCGGATCTCGACGAGCAGCATCGTCGGCACCAGGAGCACCAGCACGAGCAGCGCGGTCACGACCGCCAGCAGCAGCGAGTTGCCGATGCCCTGGAACAGGGAGCGGTAGCCGCGCTCGTTGGCCGGATCGACGATCGCCGCCCAGTGGGAGAGGTCGTAGCCTCCTGCACCGCGGAGCGTGAACTCGGCCATCGCGATCAACGGCACGGCGAAGACGATCCCCGTGACGATCAGCACCAGCCGGGCGAGAGGGCGGGTCATCGCTGCCACCGCCGCGCACGGCGCTGCAGCAGCGAGTAGCCCGTCATCAGCACCACCATGACCACGAGCATGCCGAGCGCCAGCGCCCCTGCCATGTTCTCGCGGCCCAGGACGGTCTCGGAGACGAGGGCGGCGCGGATCTGCAGCGGCACGATCTGCGCGCCCTGGCTGATCAGCGCAGCCGCCGTGGCGAAGGACGAGAAGGCGTTCGCGAAGAGCAGCAGCACCGAGCCGAGGAAGGACGGGGCGAGCACCGGCACGGCCACCCGCCACCAGTACGTCGCCCGTCCGCCGCCGAGCACCGCACTCGCCTCCGCCCATTCCGGGCGCAGTCCTTCGAGGGCGGGCAGGAAGGTCAGGACCATGAGCGGCACCTGGAAGTAGAGGTACGGGAGCACGAGGCCGACCACCTGGTAGAGCCAGACCCCGTCGGCGTAGAGGTCGACACCGATCCCGGCGAGGAGGGTGGTGACGAGCCCCTGCACGCCGATCGTCGCGATGAACGCGAAGGCGAGCATGACGCCGCCGAACTGGGCGAGCACGCCGGCGGCCGCGTCCACGACCGAGCGGAGCGGACCGCGCGGGTCCGAGCCGACGAGGGCGAGGCAGACGATCGCGCCGAGCACGGCGCCGACGACCGCGGTGAACGCGGAGAGGCCGAGTGAGGCCCCGAAGGCCGAGAGGACGACCGGATCGCCCAGTGCGAGCAGGTTGGCGGCGGTGGGCCGCCCCTCCCCGTCGACGAAGCCGGTGGCGACCGCGAGCACGGTCGGCACGGCGAGGAACAGCAGGACGTAGACCGCGAACGGCGCGACGCCCAGGACCTGGGGGACGCCGCGCCGCGCCCGGGACGCGCGGGTCCCGGGCGCGGCGCGGACGGCGGCGGTCGTCACTGGATCGCCGACGGCCACTTCTCGGCGAGCAGCGCGGAGGCGGCTCCCGTCTGCTCCTCGGTGAACTGCACCAGGTCGCTCGGGGCCTCGCCCACGGCGTCGAGCGCCTCCTGGTCGACCGTTCCCGCCTCGACCATCGCCGCGAGGCGGACGGGGTAGGCGCCGGCCGCGAGGTAGAGGTTCTGAGCGGCGTCGGAGTAGAGGTACTCCTGCCACAGGCGGGCGGCCGCCGGGTGCGGGGCGTCGGCGTTCACGGCCTGGTTGTAGTAGCTGCCCACGGCGGCGTCGGGCAGGACGGTGGTCTCCCACTCGCGGGTGCCCTCGTTCGCCGTGCCCGCCGCGAGGTTGTTGTAGCTCCAGTCGAAGACGACGGGAGTCTCGCCCGAGGCGATGGTGGCCTCGGTGGGGTCGAGCGGGAGGAAGTTGCCGGCGTCGTTGAGCTTCTCGAAGAAGTCGATGCCGGGCTGGATGTCGTCGGCCGAGCCGCCCGACTGCAGCGCCGCGAGCTGGACCGCTGCTGCGGCGGCTCCGGCCTGGGTCGGGTCGCCGTTGATCGCGACGGAGCCGCGGTACTCCGCGCCGAGGAGGTCCTCGAGCGACTCGGGCTCGGGGACGGCCTCGGGGTCGTAGCCGATCGACATGAGCCCGGTGTAGTCGTTCACCCAGAGACCGGTGGCCTCCTTGTTCCCGTCCGGGATGTCGTCCCAGGTCTCGACCTTGTAGGGGGCGAAGACGTCGGTGCTCGCGAGGGCGACGGCGGGGCCGAGGTCGAACACATCGGGAGCGGTGTCCTGACCGGCGAGGTTCTCGGCGGTGCTGATCTCCTCGGCCGAGGAGATGTCGGGATCGGCGGAGTTCACGGTGATGCCGTACTCCTCCTCGAAGCCCGCGATGAGCTCGCCGTAGTTGGCCCAGTTGTCGGGCAGGGCGATGACGTTGAGCTCGCCCTCGGCCTTCGCCGCCTCGATCAGGGCGTCGAGACCACCCAGATCGGCGGCGGAGGTGGCGGTCGACGCGTCGACGCCGCCCTCCGAGGAGGCGGTGGCGTCTCCGGAGCACGCGGAGAGGGTCAGGGCGAGGGCGGTGGTCGTTGCGGCCACCAGGCCGATGCGCGAGTGGCGCTGGGTCTTCACGGGTCCTCCAGAGATCGGGTCGGCGCACCCGGCGGGTTCGCCTCGGGCACCGTAGGAGCGGACGGCGACGACCGGGGGAAGGCCGGGTGAACCGGCGGGGAACGACGGGCGGCGGCTTCCGCGACGACGATGTCGGAGGCCTTCGCTAGCGTGGTCGGACCATGACCGAGCAGCTCTCCCCCGCCCTCGCGCGCCGCATCGCCCTCGCCGCGCAGGGCTTCGGAGCGCCGCGGCCGCCGCGCGTCGGCACTCGGCAGATCGTCCAGGCCGTCGACCGCATCCGGCCTCTGCAGCTCGACTCGGTCAACGTCTTCGAGCGGAGCCACTACCTGCCGCTGCTCGCGCGCCTGGGACCGTACGACCGGGCGCTGCTCGACGCCGTCGCCTTCACGCCGAAGGGGCACTACCTCGAGTACTGGGCGCACGAGGCGGCGCTGATCCGCCGGGCCGACGTCCCGCTCTACCGCTGGCGGATGGAGCACTACCGCCGCACCGCGCTCCCCGAGCACGAGGGGTGGGCCGCCGAGAACAGGTCCACGCTCGACTGGCTGAGGGCGGCTCTGGCCGACGGGCCCCTGCGCGCCTCCGAGATCGAGCACGAGTCGAACACCCGCACGGGCCCGTGGTGGGGCTGGTCCGACATCAAGCGCGGCCTCGAGGTGCTCTTCCGCTGGGGCGAGGTGGTGAGCGCCGGCCGCACCCGGTTCGAGCGCTCCTACGCCCTCGCCGAGCGGATGCTGCCGCGCGAGGTCCTCGAGACCGAGGTCTCCGAGCAGGACGCCGTCCGCGAGCTCGTGCGCCGCTCGGCCGTCGCCCACGGCATCGGCACGCTCGGCGACCTCGCCGACTACCACCGTCTGCGGCAGGCACCGGCGCTCGCCGCGGTCCGCGACCTCGTCGACTCCGGCGAGCTCGTCCCCGTGGAGGTGCGCGGGTGGGAGCGATCCGGTCGCCCGATCGCCCTCTGGCGCCACACCGCCGCCCGACGACCGCGCACGCTGCGCGCCGACGCGCTGCTCTCGCCCTTCGATCCCGTCGTCTGGCATCGCCCGAGAGCCGAGCTGCTCTTCGGCTTCCACTACCGGATCGAGATCTACACGCCCGCCGAGAAGCGCGTGCACGGGTACTACGTCCTCCCGGTGCTGCTCGACGACGTCCTCGCCGCCCGGGTCGACCTCAAGAGCGACCGGCAGAGGGGGGTGCTGCGGGTGCAGGCCGCGTGGCTCGAGCCCGGCGCCCCCGCCGACACGGCCGAGCGGCTCGCCGTGCTCCTCGTCGAGGCCGCGGCCTGGCAGGGGCTCGAGGCCGTCGAGATCGTCGAGCGAGGCACGCTCGCACCGGCGCTGCTCGCCGCGCTCCGCACCGGGCACGCGGATGTCCTAGCGTGAGCGGCATGGTGGACGAACGCTCCGGATCGATCGCGCTCGCCCTCTCCGAGAAGTGCGTGGGGCTCCTCCTCGAGCGCGGCACGGTGAAGGGCGTCAGCTCGATCGACCTCGCGCACGCCGCCGGCATCTCGCTCCGGACCTTCCACCGCTACCTCGGCGGCAAGGAGGACTGCGTGCGGCCCGTGCTCTACGCGGCCATCGCGGCGATGGGTCGTGAACTCCTCGCACGCCCCGCCGACGAGCCGCTGAACCGCGCCCTCGGCGCCGCCTTCGCCGCCGCCGCCTCCGGGCCGCAGCTCGATCGCACGCTCCGGCTGATCCCGCTGCTCACCGAGACCCCCGCCATGCGCGCGGTCTGGGCGCAGTCCCTCCACGACGGCGAGGCGGCCCTCACCCCGTCGATCGCCGAGCGGATGGGGATGGAGCCCGAGGAGACCCCCCGGGCGGCGGTCCTCGCCACGGTCGTGATGGCGCTGGTGCGCCGAGCGCTCGTCGACGCCGTCGCCACCGGAGTCGATCCCGCGCCCGTGTTCGACGAGTACCTGACGACGCTGGGCGGCGGACCGCTCGCCGCGCCGACCGGGCGCTAGGGCCGCCGGACGGCCGCTCCCCCGCTCAGACGATGGTCACCGGCCTCCGCACGGGGAGCTCAGAACTGGACGCGCGGCGGCTCCGAGATCGCGGCGAGGGTGTCCACCTCGAAGAAGTCCCGCTCGGAGAAGCCGAGCCGCCGCGAGAAGAGCGTGTTGGGGAACACCTTCACCTTGGTGTTCATCTCGCGCACCCCGCCGTTGTAGAACCGGCGGGCCGACTGGATCTTGTCCTCGGAATCGACGAGCTCGCCCTGGAGCTGGAGGAAGTTCTGGCTCGCCTGCAGCTGCGGGTACGCCTCCGCCACGGCGAAGATCGACTTGAGCGCCTTCTGCATGTGGTCCTCGGCGACGGACGCCTCCGCCGGCCCCTGCGCGGACAGCGTCTCGGCCCGGGCGCGCGTCACCTGCTCGAAGACCTGGCGCTCGTGGGAGGCGTAGCCCTTCACCGAGTCGATGACGTTCGGGATCAGGTCCGCGCGCCGCTTCAGCTGCACGGTGATGTCGCTCCACGCCTCGTCGACCCGGACATTGAGGGTGACCAGGGAGTTGTAGGTCGCCCAGAGGTAGATCCCGAGGATCACCACGAGGGCCACGACGACGATGAGCGGGACCAGCCATTCCATGCCGACAAGTGTAGGGAACACGGGTCGGCCGCTCTCACGGGCACGGCGCTTTCGCAGTGTCCGCGAGGACGTCTACTTCAGCGTCTTCTGCAGCAGCACCGTGCTGAGCCAGCGGTTGAACTTGAAGCCGACCCGGCCCATCCGCCCCACCTCGACGAAGCCGTACTGCGCGTGCATCGCCAGCGACGCCTCCGCCCCCTTGTCGGCGATCACGGCCATGATCTGACGGATGCCCACTGCCTTCGCCCGCTCCAGCAGCTCGGTCATCAGCGCCTTGCCCAGGCCTTTGCCGGTGGAGGCTGCGCGGAGGTAGATCGAGTTCTCGACCGTGAAGCGGTACGCGCGCTTCGAGGACCAGGGCGAGACCATCGCGTAGCCGAGGATCTGGCCCGACGGCGACACCGCGACGATGAAGGGCAGCCCGAGCTTCTGGTTCCTGCTGAACTTCGAGCGCCACTCCTTGATCGTGGAGTCGTCCTCGTCGAACGTCACGACGGTGTTGCGCACGTAGTGGTTGTAGATCTCGCGGATGTCGGGGAGGTCCTCCTCGCGCGCCTCCCGGATCTCGTACGAGAAGTCGGGCTCGGGCGGAGGCGTCCTCCGCAGGTGCGGCGGCAGGACGCGTCGCTGCTCGTACTCTTCCTCAAGCATGGGGGTCCCCTCCGTCGATCCGGTCCGATCGCGCGGACAGCGTCCAGCGTATCGGCGCACCGCCCGGCCCTGCGGCGCGGCCGCTCACTCCGCCAGGCTCCAGTCGACCGGCTCGGCGCCGCGCTCGACGAGCAGCGCGTTCGCCCGGCTGAAGGGGCGCGAGCCGAAGAAGCCCCGCGAGGCCGACAGGGGGCTCGGATGGGCGCTCTCGACGATCCCCGCGTCGCCGAGGAGCGGGCGGAGGTTCGCCGCGTCCCTCCCCCAGAGGATCGCGACGAGGGGAGCGTCCCGTGCCGCGAGCGTCCGGATCGCGTGCTCGGTGACCGCCTCCCAGCCCTTCCCGCGGTGCGAGGCGGGAGCGCCGGGAGCGACGGTCAGGACGCGGTTGAGCAGCATCACGCCGCTGCTGGTCCAGGCGCCGAGGTCGCCGTGCTCGGGAGGAGCGACGCCGAGGTCGTCGCGCAGCTCGCGGTAGATGTTCTGGAGGCTCCGCGGCACCGGGCGGACGTGCCGCTCGACCGCGAAGGAGAGCCCGATCGGGTGCCCCGGCGTCGGGTACGGGTCCTGGCCGACGATGAGCACGCGCACGTCGGCGAGCGGAGCGCGGAAGGCCCGGAGCACGTCCGCGCCCGCGGGCAGGTAGTGCCGGCCTGCGGCCACCTCGGCGCGCAGGAAGTCGCCCATCGCGGCGATGTCGGGGCCCACCGGTGCCAGCGCCGACGCCCAGCCCGCGTCGATCAGGCCGGCGCCCGACAGCTCCTGCAGATCCACGGGTCAGCTCGCGGCGAGCGTGGCCACGAGCACCCCGGTCTCGCCGGCGCTCGCGCGCCAGACGGACCCGGCACCTGAGACGCGCAGCGCTCCTGTGCCGACCGTCAGAGCGGTCGACTCGTCGATCGCGACCCCGCCGTCGACGAGTCCTGCCTCGACCGCGGCCACGAGGCGGCCGAGGGTGCCCCACTGCGCGGCGTGCACGTCGATGGAGACGTCGACCAGGCCGATGCCCTCGAGCACCGTCACCTCGTCGAGCTCCTCCGCGGCGTCCTCGGGCGCCACGACGACGCCTCCGATCCGGGATCCGCCGACGATCGCCCGGTCGGCCGCTATGGCGGCGCCGGCCGAGAACCCGGCGTAGGGGGTGCCGGAGGAGACCAGGTCGCGCAGGCGCTCGAACGAGTCCTCGAGGGCGTCGCGGTACGCGGGGGTGAGCCCGCCGCCGACGAAGATCCCGTCGACCTCGTCGAAGACGGACGGATCGATCCGGCCGCCCTCGGGCTTGAGCACGGCGACCGGCTCGATCGGACCGACCGATGCGAGCGTCGCCGCGTATCCGGAGTAGGCCTCGGGCCCCAGGCCGTCGTGCACCACGACGATCGCGATGCGCGGGCCCTCGATCCGACCCGCGTCGACGGCGCGGGCGCGCGCCTCCGCGAGGAAGGCGCCGTAGAGGTCGGTGTCGTGCTCCGGCCCGCCTCCGCCGCCGATCAGGTGGACGCTCATTCGCCGTCCTCCGCGAGAGCGCCGTCGACCGGGGGGAGGGCCGACCAGGGGAAGACGATCCAGCGCGGGGTGCGGCGCCAGAAGAAGTCCGGCTCGAGGACGGTGCGGGGCTTCGTGTAGAGCGTGACGGTGCGGACCTCGGCACCCATGGCCTCGATCAGCTTCACCGACAGGGCGAGCGTGTGGCCGGAGTCGGACACGTCGTCGACGAGCAGGACCCGCTTGCCGCGGACCGAGGCCTCGTCCAGGAGCGGAGGGAGCACGACGGGGGCGGCGAGCCGCGCCTCGACGCCGGTGTAGAACTCGACGTTCAGCGCCCCGCAGCTCTTGATGCCGAGGGCGTACGCCACGGCTCCGGCGAGCAGCAGACCGCCGCGGGCGATGGCGACGACCAGCTCGGGCCGATAGCCCGTGGCGACGACGTCGTCCGCGAGATGCCGCGCGGCGTCGCCGAACTCGAGCCAGCCGAGGACCTCCTTCTCCGTGGCGGCGAGGAGGGCGGCGGAGTCGTCGGCGTCGGAAACCATGAGGGACAGGCTAGAGCGTCGCGCGCCTCCGCGTCACATCGCCCGACGGCGGGCGGACGCCCCCCCCGTCAGAGCCTCGGAGCCAGCGGACCTCGGACGACCTTGTGCGGCGCGGCCTGCGCGACGGGCTTGATCGTCACCAGATCCAGGTTCACGTGCGCGGGCAGCTCCACGGAGGAGACGATCGCTGCGGCCACGTCCTCGGCCACCAGGGGCGCGGCGACTCCGTCGTACACCTTGTCGGCCCGCTCCTTGTCACCGCCGAACCGCACCAGGGAGAACTCCTCGGTGTGCACCATGCCCGGGGCGATCTCGACGACCCGGATCGGCTCGCCCGCGAGTTCGAGGCGCAGGACGGCGACCAGCGCGTGGGCCGCGAACTTGGCCGCGTTGTAGCCGCCGCCGCCCTCGTAGGCGACGTGGCCGGCGATGGAGGTGACCGTGACGATGTCGGCCGAGCCCTCGGAGCCGGCGTCGGCGACACCGCGGCGCAGCAGCGGCAGGAGCGCGCTGGTGACCAGCTTCACCGAGAGCACGTTGATCTCGAACATCCGGGTCCAGTCGGCCGGGTCGGACGCCTCCACGGTGTCGAGTCCGAGCGCGCCGCCGGCGTTGTTGACGAGCGCGTGCACGGCGCCGGTCGCGGCGAGGTGGTCGCGCAGGGCGTCGACCTGGGCGGAGTCGGTCAGATCCGCGGTGAAGAAGGTCGCGCCCGTCTCGGCGGCGAGCGCCTCGAGCCTCTCCTGCCGACGAGCCACGGCCACGACGTCCCATCCGTGCTCCCGGAACAGGCGGACCGTCGCCGCACCGATCCCTGAACTCGCTCCTGTCACGACGACGCGTCGAACCACGCTAGTCCCCTTCCGTCAAGCCTCGGACACCACCGACTCCGTCGTCGCCCCCAACGCTAGTCTGACCCGGTGAACCCCGCCGACCCCGCACCCGCGACCGGCGGAGTCGGAGCTCCCCCCAAGCGCCGCGTCCCGCTCTGGGACAACGCCCGCTTCGTCTGCGTGACCCTGGTGGTCATCGGGCACGGGATCCAGCGCCTGACCGCCAACTCCGACGTGTCGCTGATCGTCTACCTCACGGTCTACGCGTTCCACATGCCGGCGTTCGCCATCATCTCCGGCTACTTCTCGAAGGCCGGAGCGCCGAACGCGCGGGCGATGCGCCGGGTGATGACCGACATCCTGCTGCCCTACCTGATCATGGAGACGGTCTGGACGCTGGTGCAGCTGGCGGTCGAGGGCAAGACCGAGTTCAATCCGACCAAGCCCAGCTGGACGCTCTGGTTCCTGCTCGCGCTGGGCATCTTCCGTCTGGTCCTCCCCTACCTCGCGCTCCTGCGCTGGCCGCTGCTGATCAGCGTCGTCCTCGCGGTGGGGGTCAGCTACTACGACAACATCGACTCGACCTTCTCGCTGGCGCGCGCGATCGGGATCCTGCCCTTCTTCGTCTTCGGCTGGCGGCTGCGCGGATGGCGGGCCGGCTCTCAGCTCCTCGTCGACCGCTGGCTCGCTCTGCCGACGGGCAGGGTCCTCGCGGTGCGCGCCGTCGCCCTCGTCCTCTTCGCCGTCACTGCTCTCGTGATGACGGTGAACATCGACGCGTTCCGCGCGGCCGACCTTCGCTACTGGTTCTTCTACGACCGCCCCTACGACGCCCTCGGCGAGACGGAGTGGTGGGCCGGCCTGGTCCGCCTGGCGCTGATGCTCACCGCGGTCGTCCTCTCCCTCGCCCTCTTCACGCTGATCCCGCGCGGGCGCACGGTGCTGACGCACTGGGGCCAGTCGACGATGTACGTCTATCTGCTGCACAGCTTCGTCCTCTACCCGCTGCGGGAGTCGGGGGTGCTGTCGGCCGCGGACAGCACGCTCGCTCTGGTGCTGATGATCGTGCTCTGCATCGCGGTCTCGGTGGTGCTCTCGCTCGGCTGGACGCGGACCGTCTTCCACAAGCTCGTCGAGCCGCGCGCCGCCTGGCTCTTCGCCCCGGTGCAGGACGAGCGGCCCGAGCGGCCGCGGCGCGCCGATCCGACGGGCTCCAAGCGCGATCCGCGCGCCGCGCCCGATCGCAGCACGCCCGACCGCACCGCACCCCGCTGAGGCGGTCCCCGTCGCGGCGGTCCTCGTCGCGGGATGACCTCGTGTGTCGACGGACCTCGCCCCCGCCCGGCCGCCCGCCTAGGCTCGTCGCGGCGGAGAACGGACTCCGCCCCTCCGCCGTCACGACCCGATTGGACGCACCATGACCGACCCCGCCCAGTGGCAGTTCGAGACCAAGCAGATCCACTCGGGAGCGGCGCCGGATCCGGTCACCAAGGCGCGCGCCACGCCGATCTACCAGACGACCTCCTACGTCTTCGACAACGCGGAGCACGCGAAGAACCTCTTCGCCCTCGCCGAGTTCGGCAACATCTACACCCGCATCCAGAACCCGACGCAGGCCGTCGTGGAGGAGCGCCTCGCCGCGCTCGAGGGCGGCTCCGGCGCCCTGCTCCTCGCCTCCGGCCAGGCGGCCGAGACCGCGGCGGTCCTCAACATCGCGCACGCCGGCGACCACATCGTCTCGTCGTCCTCGATCTACGGCGGCACATACAACCTGTTCAAGTACACGCTGGCCAAGCTCGGCATCGAGACGACGTTCGTCGAGAACCAGGACGACCAGGAGGAGTGGCGCCGCGCGGTGCGCCCGAACACCAAGCTCTTCTTCGCCGAGACCATCGGCAACCCCAAGATCAACATCCTCGACATCCGCTCCGTCGCCGACGTCGCCCACGCCTCGGGCGTGCCGCTGATCGTCGACAACACGATCGCGACGCCGTACCTGGTCCGCCCGTTCGAGCACGGCGCCGACATCATCGTGCACTCGGCCACCAAGTTCCTCGGGGGGCACGGCACGGTCATCGGCGGCGCCATCGTCGACGGCGGCACCTTCCCGTGGACCGAGAACGCGGAGAAGTTCCCCGGCCTCACGACGCCGGACGAGTCGTACCACGGCGCGGTCTACACGGCCGCGGTCGGCGACTCCCTCGCCTACATCATCAAGGCCCGCGTGCAGCTGCTGCGCGACCTCGGTGCGTCCATCGCCCCGGCGAGCGCCTGGCAGCTGATCCAGGGCATCGAGACCCTGTCGCTGCGCATCGAGCGCCACGTGCAGAACGCGCAGGAGATCGCGGAGTACCTCGAGAACCACTCCGACATCGCGTCGGTGAACTACTCCGGTCTGCTCACCTCGCCCTGGTACGCGGCCGCGAACCACTACGCGCCGAAGGGCGTCGGAGCGGTGCTGTCGTTCGAGCTCAAGGGCGGAGTCGACGCCGGCCGCGCGTTCGTCGACTCGCTCACCCTGTTCTCGCACCTCGCGAACATCGGCGACGTCCGCTCGCTCGTCATCCACCCCGCCTCGACGACGCACTCGCAGCTCACCCCGGAGCAGCAGCTGACCGCGGGCGTGACGCCCGGACTCGTCCGCCTCTCGGTGGGCCTGGAGAGCATCGACGACCTGCGCGCCGACCTCGCCCAGGCCCTGCGGGCAGCCCGCGCCGTGGTCGAGGCGTCGCGCGCGAACGCCTGACCCGGCCTCGCGACGCGTCACCGGTCGCGAAGGAACGGACGAGACCCCCTGCCGCGGCGGGGGGTCGAGTCCGTTCCGGCAGGACACCGGGGGGCGTCACGAGCGCGGGCACGGGGCGGCGCTCCGAAGGAGGGGCGTAACAAACGACGGCGCGGGGCGGCGCTCTGACACGATGGAGACCGCTATGGACTGGCAGCAGACACTCGAGGACACCGTCCCTTCGGCGTTCGTCACCGAGCGCCAGCTCCGCTCGGTGATCGGCAAGCCGCCCGCCACCGGGGCCTGGCGAGACGGCGATCACCCCGGCAACCGCCGCTTCGTCGACGTCGGCCCGTTCGACTTCGAATCGGGCGGGCACCTGCCGCACCTGCGGATGGCCTACGAGACCTGGGGCGAGCTCTCCCCCTCCGGCGACAACGCGATCCTCGTGCTCCACGCACTGACCGGGGACTCGCACCTCGTCGGCCGCGGCGAGACCGGCCACGCGACGGACGGCTGGTGGTCGGGGCTCGTCGGACCCGGCGAGGTCATCGACACCGATCGCTGGTTCGTAGTCGCGCCGAACATGCTCGGCGGATGCCAGGGGACGACCGGGCCGGCCTCGCTCGCTCCCGACGGGCACGAGTGGGGCGCGCGGTTCCCGTACACGAGCATCCGCGACCAGGTCCGGGCGCAGGTCCTCTTCTCGGACCTGCTCGGGATCGCGCGGTGGCACACGGTCATCGGCGGCTCGATGGGCGGGATGCAGGCGCTCGAGTGGGGCATCGACCATCCGGAGCGCGTGGCCCGGCTCGCCGTGCTCGCCGCTCCCCCGCGTGCGACCGCCGATCAGATCGCGCTCAACTTCGTGCAGCTCGAGGCGATCCGCAGCGACGCGAACTTCGCCGGCGGCGCCTACTACGACGCCGGCGACGGTCAGGGCCCGTACCACGGGCTCGCCCTGGCCCGCCGGATGGCGCTGCTGAACTACCGCAGCCCCTCGGAGCTCAACGACCGCTTCGAGCGCAGCTGGCAGTCGGGTCTCAGCCCGCTCGGCGGCGGAGGGCGGTTCGCGGTCGAGTCCTACCTCGACTTCCACGGCAACAAGTTCACCCGCCGCTTCGACGCCAACAGCTACATCACCCTCGTCGAGGCGATGAACTCGCACGACGTCGGCCGCGGCCGCGGCGGCGAGGCGGAGGCGCTCTCCCGCATCACCAGTCCGACCCTCGTCCTCGGCATCGACAGCGATCGGCTCTTCCCCGTCGAAGGTCAGCGGATCATCGCCAGTCACGCTCCGGGCAACATCGACGGCGACGAGGTGGCCGTGATCAGCTCGACCTTCGGCCACGACGCCTTCCTGATCGAGGACGACGTGGTCGGCGGGCACCTCTCGCGCCTGCTGGCCGTGTGAGCCGCTCCCGGCCCGGGCGCCGTCAGTGGCTATCGTGAGTCGGGGGCCCTTCCCCCGACGATCCGAGGGAGTCGCGCCGTGCCCATGATCCGCAGCGTGCGGGAGCGCGACCGCCTCCTCCAGCAGTCCGCGCGAGCCGTGGGTCTGCTGACGGACAGTGCGGCGCTCGTGCTGGTCCTCGTGCCGGGCACCCTCGATCCGCTGGCCCAGCCCTTCGCCGTCGCACTGCTGCTCGGACTCGCCGTGGTGCACGTCCAGCTCGGCCGGAGCGGCGCGCGACTCTGGCTGGTCGCCAGCGGTGTCGGCGGGCTCCTGCTGGGCGCGGGGATCGCCGTCGACGTGGCGGACTCCCCCGGTTTCGCGGCGTTCGTGCTCGCGAGCACCGTCAACGCGATCACGAGCACCGTCGCCGTGGTCGTCAGCACGTCGCCCCGGCGGGCACTGACGCTGCTCCCGATCCTGCTCGCGAGCCTCGTGCCGTCGATGCTCGCCGCCAGCACCGCGATGACCCTGAACGTCGCGATCCTGAGCCTGCTGCCGTGGGGCTGCCTCTGCGCTTTCGCCCTCTGGATCAGCACCGCGGTGCCGCGGGTGGTGCGGCGGATCGACAGCATCGGCAACGCGCACCGCGTCGAACGGCAGGCCAGCGAGACGGAGGCGCAGCGTCGCCAGGGCGCCCGGCTCCTGCACGACACGGTGCTCGCCACGCTGACCCTGCTCGCCCACTCCGGGGTCGGCGTCTCCGTCGACGCCCTCCGCCAGCAGGCGGCCGAGGACGCGCAGCTCCTGCGGCAGCTGCGCCTCGGCGGCACCCCCACCCCCAGCGCCTCCGGCTCGTACCAGCTGACGAGCGTCACGAGCGCGCCCGCCGCGCACACCCTCGAGGGTGTCAAGAACCGCTTCGGACGCATGGGCCTGGACGTCATCTGGCACGGCTCCGGCCAGATCGTGCTCAGCGGCGCCGCCCTCGACTCGTTCCTCATGGCCCTCGCCGAGTGCCTCGAGAACGTGCGGCGGCACTCCGGGGTCAACTCGGCCGACGTCACGATCACCGAGGACGACGGCACGGTGCGGGCGATGGTGACCGATGCCGGGGTCGGGTTCGACATCGGCACGGTCCCCGCCGCCAAGCTCGGCTTCAAGGAGTCGGTGGTGGCCCGGCTCGCGGACGTGGGCGGGCGCACGCGCCTCTTCAGCGCACCCGGCGCCGGCACGACCGTCGTCCTGGAGGTTCCGAAGTGACCGAGCCCGTCGCCCCGCTGCTCAACGGCGCTCCCCGCCGCCGGGGGCGTCCCTCGCGCGCGGCGTCGTCGGCCAAGCAGCAGCACGAGGGGCTCGGCACGAGCTACCTCGGCAGCGGACTCACCGGCATCGCCCTCGCGATCATGGGGTACGAGCTCCTCGTCTTCCTCGGCAGCCTCGACGAGTACTCGATGCCGGGCCTCGGAGCAGCGGCGTGGCTGCTGCTCGGAGCGACCTTCGGAGCGACCGTCCTCGCCATCCGCCACGCAGGTCAGAGCCTGCCCTCCTGGGCCTACGCGGCGTTCCTCGCCGGCGCGTCGGCGGCCGTCGTGCTCGATCTGGCCGCCGTGCTGGGAGCGGGCTCGCAAGCGGCCCCCACCGCCGCCGTGGCCGCAGCGGTCGCGCACACCGCCCTCATCGTGCACCGGCGCGGAGTCGAGATCATCGCCGTCGCGCTGATCGTGGCTGCCGCCGAGCTCGCGGTCTTCGCCGCGATGGGGTGGGGCGACGCCGACGCGGTCTCGGTCCGCGTGAGCGCCCTCGTGCTCACCCTGACGCCCGCCGTGGTCGTCGTCGTGATGATGCGCGGCTTCCGGCGCATGGTGCAGCTCGAGATCGACCGGGCCCTGGTGCAGAGCACGACCGCCGGACCGCGCTACGCGGTCGGCATGCTCGCCTCGGAGGAGCTCGCCCGCCTCGACCTGGCCGCGGAGCGCCTGCTCGCCGAGGTCGGCGACGCGAGCACGCCGCTGCCCCTGGACGCCGACCGGGCCGCGCACGCGGCGTCCCTCGCGACGCAGCTGCGCCTGCACCTCATCGAGGGCCGCCGCGAGACCTGGCTGCACCACGCGATCCTCGAGTCCGAGTTCCTCGCTCCGCTCGTCCATCTCGACGATCCCGACGGCACGGCCGGGCTGCTCGGCCAGGCCCAGCGCGACGGCCTGCTCTCGGCCATCTGGCTCATCCTCGACGGCGCCGTCGGCACTCCCGCGGCACTCCACGTCGAGGCCGGATCGCCCCGTGAGCCCGCCCCGGACGCGCCTGCACGCACTCTCCTCGTCCCGATCGCACTCCGATGCGAGGGTGTGCCACTGCGCGGAGTGGATCCCGCGACGTGGGAGGCTATCGCTCAGGTCGGCGCCTCGCGCACTCCGTCCCGCGACAGTGAGCTGCGGATCGAGATCGACTGCCTGGTCGAGAACCCGGTCGACCGATGACCGGCGGCCGCGAGACGCCGATGAGCCAGAGCCCCCAGACCCCGGGACCCCCGAACCGCAGACGCCCCGAACAGCCGAAGGACTCCGATGACCCACTCCGCCGAGCCGAAGATCACCCTCGCCGTCGTCGACGACCACAAGATGCTCCTGGGCGCCCTCACCGAGTGGATCAGAGGAGCCGCCTCCGACATCCAGCTGGTCGCCGCCGTCGCCTCCTGGCCGGAGCTGCTCACGCACCCGGAGTTCCCGGTCGACGTGGTCCTGCTCGACCTCGACCTCAAGGACAACATCCCGATCTCGGTGAAGCTCTCGACGTTGAAGACCACCGGGGTGAAGACGGTGCTCATGAGCACCTACTCCGAGCCCGCCGTCGTCCGCGAGGCCCTGGCGTCAGGAGCCCTCGGCTACCTCGTCAAGACCGAGGACGCCGACATGATCGTCGAGGCGATCCGCGCGGCGAAGGACGGCCACTCCTACATCTCGCACGAGCTCGACATGGCACTGTCCACCGGTGACTCCGACGGCGCGCCCAAGCTCAGCGCGCAGGAGCGCCGCGTCATGGCCCTCTACGGAGGAGGCGAGCCCGTGAAGTCCGTCGCCTTCGAGCTCGGCATCTCGGAGGAGACGGCGAAGTCGTACCTCAAGCGCATCCGCGAGAAGTACCGCGTCGTCGGCATCGACGTGGGCACCAAGGTCGCGCTGCGCAAGCGCGCCATCCACGACGGGATCCTGATCGAGACGGATTGAGCTGGTTCGCACGGCGGTCCCCGCCCGCCGTGCCGCGGTCGCCTTCCCGACGTGGTCGCGAACCGCAGAGCGGCCTGCGGCGCCCTGCGTGAATCCGCTGGCACGCGGATTCGCGTCGCGGGGCTCGCGCCGGGGTCGAGCCGCGATGCGGGAGCACTCTGCTGGTCGAGTAGCCGGCCGGAGGGCGGCGTATCGAGACCCACGTCCTCCCGCGGCTCCGGCGGAAGAACGCCGCTGCGCGCGCTGGGGCACAGCTCGCGAGCCTGCGGGGCACGCAGCCGGGGCGCAGGGCGGCACATCGCGGTGCACCGCCCCTCCTCTCGCAGCGTCGCGAGCTGCGAGACGCCGCCCGGCGCCCGCTAGAGGGCGTTGATGGGGACGCTTCCGGTGCCGGGGGCGGCGGGCTCGCGCGGGGCGGGGTAGGCCGTGCCGCAGGCGCGGTCGATCGCGAGGCTGCCGAGGGCGAGGAGGATGCCCGCGGCCGTGAGGACCACGCCCACCCAGATGGGTGAGAGGTAGCCGAGTCCGGCCGCGATCGCGACGCCGCCGAGTGCGGCGCCGACGGAGTTGCCGATGTTGAGCGCGGAGTGGTTGAGCGCGGCGGCGATCGTCTGACTGTCGCGCGCGACATCCATCAGACGGGTCTGGATCGCGGGCGAGGCACCGGCCGAGAACCCGGCCGCGAGGAACGCGAACACCAAAAGACCCACCGGCGTCGTGGCCGTGAGCGCGAGACCGACGAGCGAGACGCCCACCCCCGCGAACAGCACGATCAGAGCGAGCCGCACGTTCTTGTCCGCCGCCCAGCCGCCCGCGAGGTTGCCGACGGTCATGCCCAAACCGATGACGACCAGGACCCACGGAACGGCGCCCAGCGGCAGACCGGTGACCTCGGTCGAGAGCGGGGTGATGTAGCTGTACATGGCGAAGAGACCGCCGAAGCCGATCGCGCCGATGGCGAGCGTCATCCAGACCTGCAGGCGTCCGAAGGCCTTGAGCTCGTTGCGCATCGTCGCTGCAGGGTTCCCCGGCTGGTGCGGCACCAGGAGGGAGACCGCGACGACGGTGGCGGCGAAGATGGCCGCCACCACCAGGTAGGCGGAGCGCCAGCCCGCGTTCTGTCCCACCCAGGTGATCGCGGGAACCCCCACCACGTTGGCGATCGTGAGACCGGACAGCACGAAGGCGACGCCCTTGCCGCGGCTGCCCGGCCCCATCAGATCGGCGGCGACGAGGGAGGCGATGCCGAAGTAGGCGCCGTGCGGGAGCGCCGCGACGAACCGGGCGACCAGCACGAGCTCGAAGGTCGGCAGCAGCGCCGAGGCGATGGTGCCCAGCGTGAAGGCGACGAGCAGACCGAGCAGCAGGCGCTTGCGCGGCCACCGGGCGGCGGCCGCAGCGATCGTGGGCGCTCCGACGACCACCCCGAGCGCGTACGCCGAGATCAGCATCCCGGCCTGCGAGTTCGCGAGCTCCGTGTCGGTCGCCCAGACACCGGGGAGCAGATCGGCGGCGAGCTGGGGCAGCAGTCCCATCGCCACGAACTCCGTGGAGCCGATGCCGAAACCGCCCATCGCGAGGGCGAGGAGGGCGAGACGGGTCCGGGCGGGCGAGAGAGTCACCGGACCAGGGTACGGGCATTCCGAGCGGTGTCGAAACGATTCGAGCGGGAGAGCGCTCCCGCTCGGCTCACTCCCCCAGCGCCTGCCCCAGCCGCTCGATCTTGGCGTCGATCTCGCCGGAGTAGCCGGGCCGGATGTCGGCCTTCAGCACGAGCGAGACGCGCGAGCCGAACGTGCCGACCGCCTCCGTCGCCCGCTTGACGACGTCGAACACCTCGTCCCACTCCCCCTCGATCTCGGTGAACATCGAGGTGGTGCGGTTCGGCAGACCGGAGTCGCGCACGATGCGCACCGCTGCGGCGACCGCGTCGTGGACGGAGGCGTCGGGGCCTTCGCCACCCGAGGGAGCGACCGAGAACGCGACGAGCATGATGACCTCCTGCAGCGCGGCCGCCGGTCGGCCGCTGGGTCCGAGCCTACGAGCCCGGAGGGATCAGCGCGCGAGCGCGGAGGCCCCGAGGCGGACGTCGTCCCGACGCGCGGCGGCTCCCCGCGTCCCGGAGCGCCAGAGCTCGCGCACGACCCAGCCGAGCAGCATCAGCAGCAGCACGTTCCGGACCGACAGCACGAGCACCATCCACCAGTGCGACCAGAGCAGGAAGAGGTACAGGTACGGGTAGACGAGCTGCGTGAACGCCGCGACCCACAGGGTCAGCTTCGCGGGGGTGCGGAAGGCGTCGCGGTCGACGACCAGCCCGGCGATCACCGGAGGGGCGAGCCAGACGACGTACTGCGGCGAGAGCACCTTGTTGACGTCGATGAAGACCACGACGAAGGCCAGCGCCAGCAGCGGGAGCAGGCGGGCGGCCGAGGCGCCGGAGCGCAGGGCGCGAAGACCCAGACCCGCGACGACCAGCATGGCCGCCGCGAGCAGCGGGGTCATCAGATCGGCCGCGACGTCCGTCCCCGGTCCGTGCATCTCGAAGGTGTTGATGTCGGCCGCGTACCAGACGTAGCTGCCGGAGCCCGGGAGCACCGAGAGCCACATCCACGGCGTGCTCACCACCGCTTCGATCTGCAGCCCCCGGGTGGTCTGGTCCGAGACGAAGCTGAAGACCTGCTCGCCCCCGCCGACCAGCACGACTCCGAGCACGATGACGGCGGAGGCGAGGACCGGCACGACGATGCGCCGCACTCGGCCCCGCAGCACCAGCACGGCGGCGGCGAGCACCGCGGCGGGCCAGACCTTGACCCAGGTGGCGATCGTCAGCAGGAGCGCGGAGGCTCCCGGCCGCGTGCCGACCCACAGCATCCCGGCGATCACCGGCGGAGCGGTGAACGCGTCGATCCGCCCGACCGCGATGGGGCCGAGCAGGACGAGGAACAGCAGCCACCAGCGTGCAGCGGCCAGTCGCGCCGACCGGCGGCCGTGCAGGAGGAGACCGAATGCCGCCGCGTCGGCGAGAGCGACGAGGACGAGCCAGACGACGTCGTACCCGGCGGCACCAAAGAGCCACGAGGCCGCGATCGGCGCCCAAGCGAGGATCGGGTAGACCCAGCCCGTGTCGATCCCGGCGACGCCGCCTCCCTCGACCGCCGTCTGCATCCACTGCTTGTAGACGATGCTGACGTCGCCCATCGGCAGTCCGGGCGCGAACAGCGCCAGCACCGACAGCAGCAGGTGCACCAGGGCGAAGCCGCCCCAGAGCACGGCGGCCGAGTCGCGGTTCTCGCGCAGCCAGACCGTGGGGCGGGTCCTCGCCGGGGTTCCTGGGGTCGTCACGGCGTCATCATAGAGCGGCTGTCGAACGGCATCCTGGCAGGCGCGGAGCGCCGGAGCACCGGTCAGTAGCCGGCGAACGCATCGGTGCGGACCCGCTTCGCCCCGGCCCCGCGGAGGGCGCCGCGCACCGAGTCGACGAAGGTCGGCGAGCCCGAGACGTAGCCGACGCGGCGGGGCGCGTCCGGGACCAGATCGGCGAGCGAGGCGGCCGTCAGTCGAACCGACGAGTGGGCCCAGCCGTCGGGGAGCGCACGCGGCGCGTCGGGCGACAGGAGCACGACCCGCGCTCCCGACGCCTGCAGAAGCTCCCGGTACGCGGCGTCCTCGAGCGTCGCCGCCGCGTAGACCACCACGACATCGCGCGCGGGGCCGTCCGCGAGGGCCCGCAGCTGGCTGGCGAACGGAGTGATGCCGATGCCGCCCGCGACGAGCAGCAGCGGCACGGAGGGATCCGACGGCAGGACGAAGTCGCCGCCGACGCCCGTCGCCCGGACGACGGCGCCCGGCTCGAGGTCGGCGAGGGCGCGCTTGAAGCTGCTCGCCTTCTCGGGCACGCGCATCGCGATCGCGATCTCTCCGTCCCGGGGAGTGGAAGCGATCGAGAAGGTGCGACGGCTCCCCCTCGCATCGGAGCGGTGCGGCAGATCGAGCTCGATCCACTGCCCGGGCTCGAAGCGCAGCGGCGAGGCCGACCGGAAGCGGTACTCGGTGATGCCCGGCGCGATCGACTCCGCGGAGCGCAGCTCCAGCGGCAGGCGTCGACGCTGGCGGAACGCGAAGGCGAACGCGAGGGCGTTGCCGACCACGAGGCCCAGCTCGGGGCTCGAGTAGAGGACCCCCCAGTGGAACGGCACGCTGGTCAGCAGCGCCGCCACCACCGCCACGACGAGCTGCTGCGAGCGGCGGGGCGCCAGCGTCAGCGGCTCCGTGAGCATGAAGGCGCCCGCGAAGACGAACGGGTAGGCCGTGAGGACCGACAGTGCGGCCGCCCCGACCTCCTGGCCGGCGAGGACCGACTGGGAGACGGACACGGATCCGGCGACCAGCACGAAGACGAGGAAGACCGCCCAGCGGCGCACGCGCGCCACGATCAGCAGCGCGGCGACGAGCACCCAGGGCCACAGAGCGCCCGTCGGCAGCACCCAGGCGGCCGCGGTCAGCGACCCCTCCGCCGGGGTGCCCTCGAGCAGCCCCTGGGCGAGGGCGACGAGCAGGACCGCCACCGCGGCCGGGTTGAACACGTGGCGCCCCCGCCAGGCGAGGACGTACTTCGACGCCGCCGCGATCGCGCCCACCAGCGCGACGACGAGCAGGGCGCCCGGTTCCGCGGTGGGGAAGAGCAGGAAGGCGATCAGGAGCCCGGTGACGAGCGAGGACTCGAGGTGCGCGGGCGAGCGCACCGCCTTCGCGAGCAGCCAGGTCACCGCGGTCGTGGACGCGACGGCGACCACCGCGGTGGCGGCGATCTCGAGCGGTCGGAAGAAGATCAGCCCCGCCGCGGAGTAGCCGAGCGCGACCGCGAGGAGCGCGGCGAGCGTCATCCAGACCAGGCGGTACATGGTGATGCGCCCGAGGGCGCGATCGAGGGTGCCGATCATCGGAAGACCTCTCCGGGGAAGCGGGGCGAGTGTTGGAGGGTGCCGTCGCTGAACACGCGGACGAACTCGAAGTCGAAGCGTTCGGCGAGAGTCTCGGGAGGGCTGACGAACAGCGCCGTGGCGAGTCCGTCGGCGAGCAGAGCCGTGTCGGCGATCGCCCAGGTCGCGACCACGGTGTCGACGGGTCGGCCGGTGCGCCCGTCGAGCACGTGGTGCAGGCCGTCGCCCCAGGCGCGGCGGTTGCTCGCGGAGGCGCAGAGCGCGCGCTCGCCGGGCACGGCCACCCCGATCGCCCGGGTCGGGTCGTAGGGGTGCTCGAGAGCGACGCGGAAGGGACCGGCGCTGCGGGCTCGGAGGTCCCCTCCGGCGTCGACCACCGAGTGCTCGACACCCGCGGCGTCGAGCTCGGCCAGGACGAGATCGACCAGCTGGCCCTTGCCCGCTGCGCCGACATCGAGGACCACCGCCCGCGACGTCGCCACGACGCGACCCCCTGCCGCGCGGGCGCCGGACCAGGAGGGCGGAGCGGAGGCGGGTCCGCGCGGGACGAGCGTGTAGTCGGCGTCGTACCCCAGCTGCTCGAGGGCGTCGCCCACGAAGGGCGTCACGGCGCCGTCGGTGAGCCCGTGAAGGGCGTCGTAGAGGGCGAAGAGTGCGTCCGCCTCCTCCGGGAAGACGTGCTCGCCCGGCTCGGTGCGCAGGCGTGACACCGCCGAGTCGTCGCGGAATCGCGACCAGGTGCGGTCGTACTCCCCGATGCGCGCCTCGACACGGGAGCGCACGCCCGCGTCGAGGGCGTCACCGGAGTCGATGCGCCAGACGGTCCCGATCGCGTCGAACCGCCAGACGTGCTCGAGCACGTGCCGGTCGTCAGGCCGCGGCATCGGCCTTGATGGTCTCGACGGCATCGTTGAAGCCGCCGGAGGTGAGGGAGGACCCCGAGACGACGCTCACGTCGAGCTCGTCGAGGGGGACCCCGACGACCTCGCCGGAGATACCGCTCGCGAAGCGCTCCTGGTACTGCTCGCCGGTGGGGTTCTCGGACTGCGGGGTCACCGTGACGGCGGTGACGACGCCGCCCTCGAGCGTGAGCTCGACGCCGACGGTCTCGTTGCCCCCGGGCGAGGTGTACGCACCCTCGGCGTCGTAGGTGCCGTCGGCGTACGCGCTGTCGCCGGCGGCGGCGTCACCCGCGGCGGCGTCGGTCGAGGTGGTCGCGGGCTCCGACGCGGCGGAGCTCGGGGCCGTCGTCTCCTCGGCGGAGTCGGTGCCGGCGGTGGCCGTGCTGGAGCAGGCGGCGAGGGCGGCGAGGGTTCCCGCGCCGGCCAGGAGGGTCAGGGCGTAGCGGACGGGAGTCGTGGTCTTCGCGGTCATGTCTGTTCTCCTGAGTGGGGGGCGGACGCGGCTGTCGCTCCCGACCGTAGGGACGGGAGTTGTGGGGTTCCGATGAGGCGCCCGTGCGGCTCCAGTGACAGACCCGCGCCGAGCGCTTCTCCCGGGACAACGACCCGGCGGCGGCATCGGTTCAGTGTCGCCGACCCATAGCTTGGCTGTCCTTCTCCCCGGTCAGTCCAGGAGGCTCGCGACGACCCGCGGGAGGTGCTCGGCGATGTCGAGGGCGGCGATCGGCCCCCCGCCCGACGCGGACTCGCCCGCACGGGCGTGCAGCACGGAGGCGGCCGCCGCGACGGACACGAGCTCCCGGTCGCCGAGGGCCGTCCCTCTCGCCTCGGCGTCGGCGGCGCTCCCCGCGAGCAGGGCGCCGAGCACTCCCCCGAGCACGTCGCCGCTGCCGGCTGTCGCGAGCCACGGAGTCGATCCGCTCACGTCGAGCGCGACGTCGCCCGCCACCACGTGGGTCGTGCTGCCCTTGAGCAGCACGCAGACCTCGAACCGCTCGGCGGCGCGGCGCGCCCATCCGGCCGCGTCCGCCGCGATCGACGTGGCGTCGACGTCGACTCCGGCCCGCTGGAGCATGCCGGCGAGCTCGCGGAAGTGGGGCGTCACGATCACCGGTCCGTCGACCTCGCCGATCAGGTCGAGCGCCCCCGCGTCGAGCACGACGGGCACTCCCGAGTGCAGCTGCTCGAGCAGCACTCCCCGCTCGGAGTCGGAGCGGTCGTCGGCGCTGGTCCCGGACCCCACGAGCCAGGCCTGCACGCGCCCCGCACCGGTCACCACTTCGGGCCGCCGAGCGAGCACGAGCCCCGTGGGCCGCTCGGGGCCCAGGTACCGCACCATGCCGACCCCCGTCCGCACGGCCGCCTCCACCCCGAGCTCCGCCGCGTCGGAGCCCGCGACCACCTCGACCGACGCCGCCGCGGGTGA
>NZ_JADILJ010000018.1 GCF_017355185.1 Rathayibacter sp. SD072
CGCCGCCGTCTTCCCCGCCGCCTCGCCGACCGCGTCCGCCGTGCGACCGGCCACCAGGACGGCGCGGACGCCCGCGGTGAAGCCCGCGAGCTTGATCAGCGGACCGCCGATCGTGGCGGCGGTGAGGGCGACGAGCGCGTTCACGTTGCCGGTGACCTCGGCCACGTCCTTCGTGATCGTGTCGACCCGCGCGAGCTGCTGGTTGGCCTCGCGGAGGGTGGAGGCGGACTCGTCCAGGATCGGGGTGAGACCGTCGCTGGCCTGCTTGATCGCCTCGCTGGTGCTGTCGAACACGCGACCCAGCTTCCACAGCGGGATCGCCGCGATCGCGACCAGGATCGCGAACACTCCTGCGGCGATGAGTCCTGCGATGTCTCCACCGGTCACGGTGACCTCCGTTCGGCGCCGCCCGATGCGGCACTCCAGCCTAGCGACGCTCCGCGGAGCGCTGCGGCAGGGGCGGTGCGCGTGCCGTGCCCCGGGACGACGGAAGGCCCCTGCGGTGAGCAGGGGCCTTCCGGGACGACGGTCGGACGACCGGGTCAGGAGTGGATCAGCGGGCGGCGTAGTACTCGACGACCAGCTGGACCTCGCAGGTCACGGGGACCTCGGCGCGCTTCGGGCGGCGCAGCAGCGTCGCCTGGAGCTTGTCGATCTCGACCTCGAGGTAGCCCGGGGTCTTGGGGAGGACGTCGACGTGCCCACCGGCGGCGGCGACCTGGAAGGGCTCGGTGCCCTCGGAGCGGGTCTTGACGTGGATGACCTGGCCCGGCTTCACGCGGAAGGAGGGGCGGTCGACCGTCTTGCCGTCCACCATGATGTGGCGGTGCGTGACGAACTGGCGGGCCTGCGCGGTGGTGCGGGCGAAGCCCGAGCGCAGGACGAGGGCGTCGAGGCGCATCTCGAGGAGCTCGACCAGGTTCTCACCGGTCAGGCCCTGGGTGCGGCGCGCCTCGGCGAACGCGATGCGGAGCTGCTTCTCGCGGATGCCGTACTGGGCGCGCAGACGCTGCTTCTCACGCAGGCGGACCGCGTAGTCGGAGTCGGCCTTGCGCTTCGAGCGGCCGTGCTCACCGGGAGCGTAGGGACGCTTCTCGAGGTAGCGGGCCGCCTTCGGGGTCAGCGGGATGCCGAGGGCGCGCGAGAGGCGCGTCTTCGAACGGGAACGGGAGGTCGTCGACACTGTGGTCCTTCCAAGGTCTGAGAGGTTCGATCGCAGCTCTCGCCTGCGCTCTCCGGGAGGAGAGCGGGCGCCGTGGTCGTGTCCGGTCGCGGGTGCGTCCGGAAGGGTGACCGCGGTGACGAGCTGCGCGATTCAGAGGGATGCGCTGCTCCGCTCGGCTACAGAGCGGTGGGCAACCGCAGAAGACTATCACGGACGACCGCCGTGCACTGGTCTCATCCGCCGCGGATGATCCGCATGAGCTTGGCGAGTCGGGCCGACACGTCGCGCTCGTTGCCGTGCTCCGTCGGGTCGTAGTACCGGGCGCCCTCGAGCGCGTCGGGGAGGTACTGCTGCTGCAGCACGCCGAGGTCGGCGTCGTGCGGATAGCGGTACCCCTTGCCGTGCCCGAGCCGCTTCGCGCCCGGATAGTGCGCGTCGCGCAGATGCGGAGGCACCCGCCCGGCCTTCCCCGCGCGGACATCGGCGATGGCCGCGTCGAGCGCCGTGTAGGAGGCGTTGGACTTCGGCGCGGTCGCGAGGTGCACGACGGCCTGCGCGAGCGGGATGCGACCCTCGGGCATCCCGATGAGCTGCACCGCATCGGCGGCGGCGACCGCGATGACGAGCGCCTGCGGATCGGCCATGCCGATGTCCTCCGACGCCGAGACGATGATCCGCCTGGCGATGAAGCGCGGGTCCTCCCCCGCCTCGATCATCCGGGCCAGGTAGTGCAGCGCCGCATCGACGTCGGAGCCGCGGATCGACTTGATGAAGGCGCTGATGACGTCGTAGTGCTCGTCGCCGTTGCGGTCGTAGCGCAGCAGAGCGCGATCGACGGCCCGGGCGACGATCTCGGTGGTGATGAGCGGGAGCTCGGGCTCCTCGGGCGGCGAGTCGCCCCCGACGGGCGCGTCGTCGTCCTCGTCGTCCTCGTCCTCCGGCTCGGCCGTCCGGGCGGCGCGGTCGGCCTCGCGCGCGTCCGACCTGGCCGAGGTGGCCGCCGCCTCGAGCGCCGTGAGCGCCCGTCGGGCGTCTCCGGAGGCGAGGCGGATGATGCTCGCCCGCGCCTCGGGATCGAGCGCGACCGTCGCTCGCAGGCCCCGCTCGTCGACGAGGGCGCGGTCGACGAGCACGCCGAGGTCGTCGTCGCTCAGCGGCTCGAGGGTGAGCAGCAGCGAGCGCGACAGCAGGGGCGCGATCACCGAGAAGGACGGGTTCTCGGTGGTCGCGGCGATGAGGATGACCCAGCCGTTCTCGACACCGGGCAGCAGGGCGTCCTGCTGCGCCTTCGTGAAGCGGTGGATCTCGTCGAGGAAGAGGACCGTCGAGGTGCCGTAGAGATCGCGGGTCGAGAGCGCCTCCTCCATCACCTGGCGCACGTCCTTCACTCCGGCGGTGACCGCCGAGAGCTCGACGAACCGGCGGCCGCTGGAGTGGGCGACCGCCTGCGCGAGCGTCGTCTTGCCGGTGCCGGGCGGACCCCACAGGATCACCGACACGGCACCGCGCTCGCCCGTGGTGTCGGCCGCGAGGGCGACCAGCGGCGAGCCCCGCGTGAGCAGGTGGCGCTGGCCGGCGACCTCGTCGAGGCTGCGCGGGCGCATCCGCACGGCGAGCGGAGTCGCGCCGGAGCGGAGTCCGGCCTGCTGCATGGTCATGCCCGCAAGCGTAACGAGGGCCCCCGACACCCGCGTCGGGCGGCGGAGCGGCGTGTGGAGTCGCCGCGCCGATTCTCGTAGGCTCATCGCGGTCTGCGCCCCGCGCGGACCGCCGCGCCGACCGGGGCGCGATGGGAGACGTCGGAGGAACACGTGGTTCAGGGCAAGTCGAACGACCGCGAGGCGCGCACCCGGCTCAGGGCCTACCAGGCCCGGCAGGCCCTGCACCGCACCCGATCCGCCCGCCGCCGGCGCGACAACGTGATCGCGGCCGTCGCCGGCGTCGTCGTGCTCGCCCTCGCCGTCATCGCCCAGATCCTCTACTTCTCGGGTGGACCGGGCACCCCGGTCGCCGAGCCGTCGTCCAGCGCGAGCGCGACTCCCGCTCCCACCGCGACCGGGCAGAACACCGGCGACGTCCCCTCGAGCGACATCGCCGAGGGCCGCGACTGGACCGGCGAGATGACGATCAACACCGACGCGCTCGGCATCACCCTGGCGGGCGCCGCGGCTCCCCAGGCCGTCTCCTCCTTCCTCTCGCTCGCTCAGTCGGGGTTCTACGACGGCGTCTCCTGCCACCGGCTCACCACCGAGGGCCTGTTCGTCCTGCAGTGCGGCGACCCCGACGGCGACGGCACCGGAGGACCTGGCTACAGCTACGGCCCCGTCGAGAACGCCCCCGAGGACGGCCTCTACCCGGCCGGCACCATCGCGATGGCCCGCCAGTCGGGCAACGGCTACAGCCAGGGCAGCCAGTTCTTCGTCGTCTACGAGGACACGACGCTCCCCGCCGACGCCGCCGGCGGCTACACCGTCATCGGGCAGGTCACCTCGGGCCTGGACGCCCTGGTCGCCGACGTCGTCTCGAAGGGCACCGCCGACGGCTCCGCTGACGGCGCGCCCGCGGAGCCCGTGGCGATCACCTCCGTCTCGGTGCAGTAGGCGCGGCGCGCCCCCTCGCCCGACCGGGGTGCAGGAGCCGGGGGCGCCCCTGTGCAATAGGCTGAACGTCACTGCCCGTTCGCGGCCGAGCGCGGTACCCGGCCTACCGGCCGTCGAGCCCGATCGGCCACCGACGCGACGGACATCGAACAGCACGACATCGAACAGCAAGGTGAGGCTCCGAGCGATGAGTGACCAGCAGCCGTGGGGACGAGTCGACGACGACGGGACGGTCTACGTCCGAGTCGGAGACGGGGAGCGCGAGGTCGGCCAGTACCCCGATGCCACCCCAGAGGAGGCGCTCGCCTACTACGAGCGCAAGTACACCGAGCTGGCCGGGCAGGTCTCCCTGCTCGAGCAGCGGGCGAAGCGGGGTGCTCCCGCCGCCGACGTCGCCCGGACGGTCCAGTCGCTGACCGCGGCGATCGCCGAGGCGCACGCCGTCGGTGATCTCGAGGCGCTGCAGACGCGCGTCAGCGCGCTGAGCGGCTCGGTCGAGGACCTCTCCGAGCAGCAGGCCGCCGAGTCCAAGGCCGTGCTGGCCGAGGCTCTCGCGTACCGCGAGGCGATCGTCGCGGAGGCGGAGGCCCTGGCCGCCGTCGATCCCGCCAAGACGCAGTGGAAGCAGGCGAGCGCGGCGATCGACGAGCTGTTCGCCCGTTGGCAGAGCCACCAGCAGCAGGGGCCCCGCCTGCCCAAGAACGAGGCCAACGAGCTCTGGCGCCGCTTCCGCGGTGCCCGCACGACCATCGAGCAGAACCGCAAGGCGTTCTTCGCCGACCTCGACTCCGCGCACCGCGAGGCCAAGGCCGCGAAGCAGGCGCTGATCGACCAGGCGGAGGCCCTCGTGCCGCGCGGCGCCGAGGCGATCCCCGAGTACCGCACCCTCCTCGAGAGCTGGCGGGTCGCCGGTCGAGCGGGCAAGCGGTTCGACGACGCGCTCTGGGCGCGGTTCAAGGCCGCCGGCGATGCGATCTACGGCGCGAAGGCCGAGATCGTCGCCCAGGAGAGCGTCGAGTACACCGAGAACCTCGACCGCAAGCTCGCGCTGCTCGAGGAGGCGGAGCCGCTCCTGCAGGAGCAGGATCGCGAGAAGGCGAAGCGCGCCCTGCTCTCCGTCCAGGAGCGCTGGGACGAGGTCGGACGCGTGCCGCGCGAGCAGGTCCGCACGATCGAGGACCGGCTCCGCAAGGTCGAGGCGCACGTGCGCAAGCTCGACGAGGAGCATTGGAACCGCAGCAACCCGGAGCGCAAGGCCCGCTCGGAGGGGCTCGCCTCCCAGCTGACCTCGGCGATCCAGAAGCTGCAGGACGAGCTCGACGAGGCGAAGGCCCGCGGCGACCGCGCCGCCATCGCCCAGGCGCAGGAGGCCCTCGACGCCCGCAAGGTGTGGCTGGACGCGCTGGGCTGATCCCCGAGGGGCTGATCCGGGTGGAGGTCCTCCTCCACCGTCCGGATCCGTCCACAGATCCGCAGAAGCGCCTCCGGAGGGGAGTCGCGTCGTCCACTCTCGTGGGATGACGCGACTCCCCTCCGTTCTGCTTCCCGGACACCTCCCCCTCGCCGAGCTCTGCGCGGCCCGACTCGACGGGGAGCTGCGAGCCCTCGACGAGGGCTTCGTCGTCTCCGACCTGCCGACGGGCGCCGCCGAGCGCGGAGCCGCGCTGCTGGCGGTGCTCCCCCGCGGCACCGTCGCCGATCGGCTCAGCGCCGCCTGGGTCCACGGAGCGACGACGGACGCACCGTCCGTGCACAGCGCATCGATCGACCGCCGCCACCGGCTGCACCCGCCGCGGATGGCCCGGCTGCGCTACCACGAGGTGCGCCTCTCCGACTCCGAGGTCGTCACCCTCGGCGGGTGCGCGGTCACCACTCCCGTGCGCACCCTCGTCGATCTGGCGAGGATCGCGACGGCGTGCGACGACGACCTGCTCCGCTCGCTCGCGGCCGTCACCGGGACGTCCCTCGACGCGGTGCTGGCGCACCTCACCGCGGCGGGCACGGCCGTGGCGGGCCGCCGCATCGCCGAGAGCCGGCTGGCGGCCGCGCTCGACGCGCGGCCGCCGGATCCGGGGTCAGCCCGCGCTGACCCGGTAGACGTCGTAGACGGCGTCGATGCGGCGCACGGCGTTCAGCACCCGGTCGAGGTGCGTCGTGTCGCCCATCTCGAAGACGAAGCGGCTGATCGCCAGCCGGTCGCTCGAGGTCGAGACGGTCGCCGACAGGATGTTCACGTGGTGCTCGGAGAGCACGCGGGTCACATCGCTGAGCAGTCCGGAGCGATCGAGGGCCTCGACCTGGATCTGCACCAGGAAGATGCTCTTGGACGACGGCGCCCACTCGACGTCCACGATGCGCTCGGGCTCCTTGAGGAGCTCCTGCACGTTGTGGCAGTTGGCCTGGTGCACCGAGACGCCCGCCCCGCGCGTGACGAATCCCACGATCTGATCGCCCGGCACCGGGGTGCAGCACTTGGCGAGCTTCACCAGGATGTCGGGGGCGCCCTTGACGAGCACGCCGGACTCGCTGCTGCGGCTGCGCGGACGCGGGGAGCGAGGGAGGGTGACCTCGTTCTCGTCCGACTCCGGATCGCCCTGGATCGAGGCGACGACCTTCTCGAGCACCGACTGGGTCGAGACGTGCCCCTCGCCGACGGCCGCGTAGAGCGCCTCGACGTCGTTGTAGCGCAGCTGGCTCGCCACCTCGGTGAAGGTGTCCTGGCTCATCAGCTTCTGCAACGGCAGGTTCTGCTTGCGCATCGCCCGGGCGATCGAGTCCTTGCCCTGCTCGATTGCCTCGTCGCGCCGCTCCTTGGTGAACCACTGGCGGATCTTGTTGCGGGCCCGAGGGCTCTGCACGAAGTTCAGCCAGTCCTGGCTGGGCCCGCTGTCGGGGTTCTTCGAGGTGAAGACCTCGACGACGTCGCCGGTCGTCAGCGAGGACTCGAGCGGCACGAGGCGGCCGTTGACCTTCGCGCCCATGGTGCGGTGGCCGACCTCGGTGTGCACCGCATAGGCGAAGTCGACGGGGGTCGCTCCGGTGGGCAGGCCGATGACCCGGCCCTTCGGAGTGAAGACGTAGACCTCCTTGGCGCCGATCTCGAAGCGGAGGGAATCGAGGAACTCGTTCGGGTCCGTCGTCTCGGACTGCCAGTCCGAGAGGTGCGCGAGCCAGGCGAGGTCGGTGTCGTTCGAGCCGGACGTGGGCACCTTGCCCGTCGCCATCTGCTCCTTGTACTTCCAGTGCGCCGCGATGCCGAACTCGGCGTGCTGGTGCATCTCGTTGGTGCGGATCTGGATCTCGACCGCGCGGCCCTTGGGGCCGACCACCGTCGTGTGCAGCGACTGGTACAGGTTGAACTTCGGGGTCGCGATGTAGTCCTTGAAGCGGCCCGGCATCGGGGTCCACCGCGCGTGGATCGAGCCCAGCACCGCGTAGCAGTCGCGCACCGAGTTCACGAGCACGCGGATGCCCACGAGGTCGTAGATCTCGTCGAACTCGCGACCTCGCACCACCATCTTCTGGTAGATCGAGTAGTACTGCTTCGGACGGCCGACGACCCGGCCCCGGATCTTGCCGGCGCGCAGGTCCTCGCCGATGAGGTCGATCACGCTCTGGACGAACTCCTCGCGCTGAGGCGTCCGCCGCTTCACGAGGCTCTCGATCTCGTTGTAGATCTTGGGGTACAGCACCGCGAACGACAGGTCCTCGAGCTCCCACTTGATGGCCTGGATTCCCAGGCGGTGCGCGAGGGGCGCGTAGATCTCGAGGGTCTCGGTGGCCTTGCGCGCGGCGGACTCGGCCGGCACGAACCCCCAGGTGCGGGCGTTGTGCAGCCGGTCGGCGAGCTTGATGATGAGGACGCGGATGTCCTTCGACATCGCCACGATCATCTTGCGGACGGTCTCGGCCTGGGCGCTGTCGCCGTACTTCACCTTGTCGAGCTTGGTGACGCCGTCGACCAGCATCGCGACCTCGTCGCCGAAGTCGGCGCGGAGCTCGTCGAGCTTGTAGTCGGTGTCCTCGACCGTGTCGTGCAGGAGGGCCGCGGCGATGGTCTTCGAGCCGATGCCGAGGTCGGCGAGGATCTGCGCGACCGCGAGCGGGTGCGTGATGTAGGGCTCCCCGCTGCGGCGCTTCTGCCCCGAGTGGGCCCGCTCAGCGACGGAGTAGGCGCGCTCGATCAACGCGATGTCGCTCTTGGGGTGGTGCATCCGCACCGTGCGCACGAGGGTGTCGACCGCGCCGCTGGGCTGCGCGCGCGAGAAGATCCGAGGGACCAGTCTGCGCAGGGCAGCGGTGGACGACGTGGTCGTGGTTTCCGTCACGCGGGCATCTCCATCGCCCCATTATCGCGCCTGCGGAGCGCTCCGATGACCCATCCGCCCAGGGCGGACCCGGCGGTCCTCAGTCGATCCGACCGGGACGGCCCTCGTCGTCGACCACATCGCCGCCGGCGGCCGCCCAGGCGGTCATCCCGGCCTCGACGTTGGCCGCCTCGTACCCCGCACCCTCGAGCGCCTGCACGACCATCGCCGACCGGACCCCGGAGTGGCAGACGACCAGGATGGGCGCCTCTGCGGGCAGCTCGTCCTGCCGTGCACCGATCGAGTTCATCGGGATGTGGTGGGCGGCGGAGGCGTGCCCGAGCGCCCACTCGTGCGGCTCCCGCACGTCCAGGAGCCACACCTCGTCGCGGGAGACGAGACCGATCGCGTCCGCCGCGGAGACCTGCGAGTACTCGGCCATCAGGCGCCCTCGACGACCGGCGTGCCGGCCTTCAGGCGGGCGGCCTCGACGCGCTTGTCGTGCCGGGACACGTCGACCTCGCGACTGCGCAGCTGAGCGTAGAGCGGCGCCGCCACGAAGATCGTCGAGTAGGTGCCGACGATGATGCCGATCAGCAGCGCGAGGGAGATGTCGCGGAGCGTGCCGGCCCCGAGCACGAACGCACCGATCACGAGGATCGCACCGACGGGCAGCGCCGCGACGATCGAGGTGTTGATCGAGCGCACGAGCGTCTGGTTCTCGGCCAGGTTGACCGTCTCGGAGAAGGTCCTCGTGGTGCTGCCGAGCGCCTCCACCGTGTTCTCGCGGATCTTGTCGAAGACCACGACGGTGTCGTAGAGGGAGTAGCCGAGGATCGTCAGGAGGCCGATGACCGCGGCCGGCGACACCTCCGTGCCGGTGATGCCGTAGACGCCGGCGACGATGACGAGGTCGTGCACGAGCGCGACGATGGCCGCCAGCGACATCTTCCAGGTGCGGAAGTACGCCCACATCGCCAGGGACGCCAGCACCACGAAGATGATGAGGCCTCGGAGGGCCTGCTGCGTGATGTCGTTGCCCCACGACGCTCCGATGAAGGAGGACGTGACCTGGTCGTTGCCGACGTCGTACGCCTCGGCGAGCGAGTTGCGCACGGCGGTCGACTCGTCGGTCGACAGCTGGTCGGTCTGGACGCGGATGGAGTCGTCGCCCACGACCGAGACGCGCGGCACGGTCTCGGGCGAGACCGCGGTGACCGCGTCGGTGGCGGTCGCCTGGTCGAGGCTCGACGGAGAGGACACCGTGAACTCGGAGCCGCCGGTGAACTCGATGCTGAAGTTGAACCCGCCGCGGGCGACGGTCCCGAGGACGGTGATCAGGATCAGGACGAGCGAGATCAGGTACCAGGTGCGCCGCCGGCCGACGAAGTCGATCGAGCGCTTGCCGGTGTAGAGGTCGTTGCCGAACTGCGAGAAGCTGGCCATCACGCGTCCTTGGTCGAGTCGGAGGAACCGGCGGTGCGGGCCGCCTCGGCGGCCTTGCGCTCGGCGATGGTCTGGCGCTTCGCCGCTTCGCGGGCGGCGGTGGAGCCCTTGCCCGCGACCACGGCGTCCTGCGGGCGGAACGCCGCTCGGCCGCGGTAGACCGCGCCGAGAGCCCGTGGATCGAGGCCGGACAGCCGGTGCCCGTCCGAGAAGAACTTCGTCGTCGCGAGCAGCTGCAGCATCGGATGCGTGAAGAGGATCACGACCACGAGGTCGATGAGAGTCGTGATGCCCAGCGTGAAGGCGAAGCCGCGGACGCTGCCGACGGCGAGGATGAAGAGCACCACGGCGGCGAGCAGGTTCACCATGTCGGAGGCGAAGATCGTGCGCAGGGCCCGTCGCCAGCCGGCCTCGACAGCGGACTCCAGCCCCCGGCCGTCGCGCAGCTCGTCGCGGATCCGCTCGAAGTAGACGATGAACGAGTCCGCGGTGATGCCGATCGCGACGATGAGGCCCGCGACGCCCGCGAGCGACAGCCGCAGGCCCTCCCGCCACGACAGGAGCGTCACGACGAGGTAGGTGACGACGGCCGCCACGATCAGCGAGGCGATCGTGACCGCTCCGAGCACCCGGTACTGGGCGAGGGAGTAGACGACGACGAGGATCAGTCCGATCACACCCGCCAGCAGGCCGCTCGCGAGCTGGGCGGTGCCCAGGGTCGCCGAGATGCTGTCCGAGCTCTGCACCTGGAAGCCGATCGGCAGTGCGCCGTACTTGAGCTGGTCCGCGAGGGTCTTGGACGACTCCTGGGTGAAGGACCCGGTGATCTGGGCGTTGCCGTCGGTGATGGCGGCATTGGTGGACGGGGCCGAGATGACGCGGCCGTCGAGGACGATCGCGAACTGGTTCTGGGCGCCCTGCAGCGCGACGAGGCGCGTGGTCACGTCCGAGAACGCCGTGGTCCCGGCGTCGTCGAAGGAGAGGTTGACCGCCCACGTGCCGGTGCTCGCACCGGACTGGGTCGTCACCAGGCCGTTGGAGGCGTCGGCGATGTCCTCGCCCGTCACCTCGACGGGGCCGAGGATGTACTTCACCGTGCCGGTGTCGTCGCACGTGATCAGCGGCTGGTCGGCCGGCGCGAGGTTGGGGTCCTGGCTGTTCAGGAACGCGCAGTCGAAGGCGGTGTACTGCGCCTCGAGCGCCGGAGTGATGTACGCGAGGTCGCTCGCGTTCGTCGGCTCGGCCGTGGGCTCCGTGGCGAGCGACGGATCGACGGGCGTCGGCGAGGACGTCGCGTCGCCGCCGACCGCGGTGTTCGTGGCCTGGCTGCCGACGAGGACCGGGCGGAAGTCGAGCTTCGCGGACGCCTCGATGCGCTGGAGCGTCTCGTCGTCGGGGGTCCCGGGGATCGAGACGACGATGTTGCTCGAGCCCTGGGTCGTGATCTCGGCCTCGGAGACGCCCGAGGCGTCGATGCGCTGGCGGATGATCGAGACGGCCTGGGTCAGCTGCTCGGACGAGACGGTGTCGCCGTCGTTCAGCTGCGGCTGGAGGACGATCTGCGTCCCGCCCTCGAGGTCGAGGGCGAGCTTCGGCGTCCAGGACCCGCCGCCCCAGAGGACGGCGGCGGTGTTCAGTCCGACGAGAGCCAGGATCAGGACACCGAGCCAGCTCAGGGAGCGCCGGGCCTTCCGGACGGGGGTTGATGCGGCCACCCAGGGCTCAGCTTTCTCTTCGGTCGACGATGACGGCCCGGATCCGGGCGCGGACAGGAAGGGCGGGCCGGACGCTCTCGCGCTCCGGCCCGCCCTGGAGACTACTGGGCGTCCGGCTTGCGGTCGCGCTCGATCGGGTCGACCAGCGGGTCGCCCTGGTGAGCGGCGTCGCGCTCGCCGAACGCGGGAGCGGCGCCGTCGACGGTGTCGTCCTCGTCGGTCGCGACGACGTTCTCGCTCGGGTCGATGAGGCGCGCGATGGCCTGGCGGTGGATCGTCAGCAGGGTGCCGGGGGTCGACTCGATGACGATCTTGTTGGCGTCCTCGTCGATCGACACGACGGTGCCGAAGAGTCCGGACCCCGTCATCAGCTCGACGCCGGGGACCAGGTTGTTCTTCATGTTCTCCGCGTCGCGCTGGCGCTTCTTGTTGTTGCGGAACATGAAGATGATCATCACGGCGAGCAGCAGGACGAGCAGGATGATCGTCGGATCCATGGGTGAGCCTTCCGGAGTGGGTGGCGAGCCCGCGCGGCGTCTCAGCCGGATGCGCGGGATCGAGCGGCCCGTCGGGCCTTGAAGATTATAGGTCATCCCCGAAGAGCGACTGCTGGGAGGCGGCGGCACCGCGCGGGTCGAGCCCGAAGTGGCGCCAGGCCGCGGGAGTGGCGACGCGCCCCCGCGGTGTGCGCGTCAGCAGGCCGATCCTGACGAGGAAGGGCTCGACCACGGCCTCCACGGTCTCGGCCTCCTCGCCCACCGAGACGGCGAGCGTGTTGAGGCCCACCGGTCCCCCGTCGAACCGGGTGAGGACGATCTCCATGACGGCGCGGTCGAGGCGGTCCAGGCCCAGCGGATCGACGTCGTACAGGTCGAGAGCGGCGCGGACGGCGGCGATGTCGGCACGTCCGCCGTGCACCAGGGCGAAGTCGCGCACGCGACGCAGCAGCCGGTTCGCGATGCGAGGAGTGCCGCGGCAGCGCCCGGCGATCTCGGCGATCGCCTCGGTGTCGATGTCGAGCTCGAGCAGGCGCGCCGCACGGGCGAGGACCTGGCGCAGCTCGTCCTCGGCGTAGAACTCGAGGTGCGCCGTGAAGCCGAAGCGGTCGCGCAGAGGATTGGGCAGCAGACCGGACCGGGTCGTGGCGCCCACGAGGGTGAAGGGGGCGAGATCCAGCGGGACGGACGTCGCTCCGGCGCCCTTGCCGACCATGATGTCGATCCGGAAGTCCTCCATGGCCAGGTAGAGCATCTCCTCCGCGGAGCGCGCCATGCGGTGGATCTCGTCGATGAAGAGGATCTCGCCGGGCAGGAGGGACGACAGCACCGCGGCCAGGTCGCCGGCGTGCTGGATCGCGGGACCGCTGGACAGCCTCAGCGGCGACGAGCTCTCCTCCGCGACGATCATCGCCAGCGTCGTCTTGCCGAGACCGGGAGGACCCGCGAGCAGGATGTGGTCGGGGGTGCGGCCCTGCATCGCCGCCGCCTTCAGCAGCAGCTCCAGCTGGCCGCGGACCTTCCGCTGGCCGACGAACTCGCTGAGGCTCTTCGGACGCAGGGCGCCCTCGAACGCGATCTCGGCCTCGGAGACGACCTCCGGTCCGAGCAGTCCGTCGCCGCTCACGAGCGGGCCGCCGGACCGAGTCGGGCGAGGGCGAGGCGCAGGAGCGCCTGCACGTTCGCGGCGTCGGACGCCTGGGCGTCGAGGAGGATCTCGTCGACCACCTCGGCGGCGATGCGCTCGGGCCAGCCGAGTCCGACGAGGGCGGAGAGCACGCTCTGGGCGGCGGTCGCCCCGGGACCGGTGCCGCGGGCGGCGCGCGGGCGGACGGCGAGCTTGCCCGCCAGGGACAGGATGATGAGCTTCGCGGTCTTCGGGCCGATGCCGGACACCTTGCGGAACACGGCGTCGTCCTCATCGGCGACGGCCTGCGCGATGCGCTCGGGCTCGACGGCGCCGAGGACCCCCAGAGCCGACTTGGGGCCGACCCCGGTCACCGCGATGAGGAGCTCGAAGATCTCGAGCTGCTCCGCGTCCGGGAACCCGTACAGGGTGAGCGAGTCCTCGCGGACGATGAGCGTGGTCGTGACCGTGGTCTCGTCGCCGACGCGCATCTCGAGCGCGTGCTGCGGAGTCACGTTGACCGCGTAGCCGACGCCGTGGACGTCGATCACGGCGAGACTCCCGCGGGCGGAGAGGACGGTGCCGCGGAGAGAGGAGATCACCGCGTCAGTCTAGGTGCTCGAACAGGCGTTCGAGAGGAGGCCTCCGCGGCGCGCCATGCGCGTTGCGCCGGCGTCTCCCCCTCGGCCGCGGACGACGGCCCGGAGGCGAGCGGCGCGCGCCACGCGTGGCAGACCGCGAGGGCGAGCGCATCGGCCGCGTCGGCCGGAGTCGGAGGCGCGTCCAGGTGGAGCACGCGCTGGATCATCGCGGTGACCTGCCGCTTGTCGGCGGCTCCGTAGCCCGTCACCGCGGCCTTCACCTCGCTCGGGGTGTGCATGCCGACCGGGAGGGAGCGGCGTGCGGCGGCGACGAGCGCGACTCCACTGATCTGCGCGATGCCCATGACCGTGCGCACGTTGTTCTGGGCGAAGACGCGTTCGATGGCCACCGCGTCCGGCCGGTGCTCGTCCAGGAGGGCCTCGATGCCGTCGCCGAGGGCGAGGAGCCGCCGCTCGAGCGGGTCGTCGACGGGAGTCCGCAGGACGCTCACGTGCACCAGCGTCGCGCGCCGATCGCGAGCGACGTCGACGATGCCGACACCGCAGCGGGTGAGCCCCGGATCGATCCCGAGGACGCGCATCAGCGCGACCCGATCGGGCGATCCGGGGTCACCGGGTCACTCCTCGTTCTCGAGCTCGGCGCGGACCTCGGGAGTGATGTCGAGGTTCGTGTAGACGTTCTGCACGTCGTCGGAGTCCTCGAGCGCGTCGATGAGACGGAACACCTTGCGGGCGGTCTCGGCGTCGGCCTCGACCTGCAGCGAGGCCACGAACTCGATGTCGGCGGAGTCGTAGTCGATGCCCGCCTCCTGCAGCGCCGAGCGCGCCGGGACGAGCTCGCTCGGCTCGACGCGCACCTCGAAGCTCTCGCCGTGGTCGAGGACGTCGTCGACGCCGAAGTCGAGGACCGCGCCCAGGACGTCGTCCTCGGTGACGCTCTCGCCGTGCGGCACGCTGATGACGCCCTTGCGCGCGAAGTTGTACGCGACGCTGCCCGGGTCGGCCATGGTGCCGCCGTTGCGGGTCATGGCCGTGCGCACATCGGCGGCGGCGCGGTTCTTGTTGTCGGTGAGGCACTCGACGAGCAGGGCGATGCCGTTCGGACCGTAGGCCTCGTACATGATCGTCGTGTAGTCGATGACCTCGCCGGTGAGGCCGGCGCCGCGCTTGATCGCGCGGTCGATGTTGTCGTTCGGGACCGACGTCTTCTTCGCCTTCTGCACGGCGTCGACGAGCGTCGGATTGCCCGAGAGGTCGGCTCCGCCGATCTTGGCGGCGACCTCGATGTTCTTGATCAGCTTGGCGAACGACTTCGCGCGACGCGAGTCCTTGATCGCCTTCTGGTGCTTGGTCGTGGCCCACTTGGAATGCCCGGACACGGTGCTCCCTCGGAAAATCGTCGTGTGCGACCCCCGCGGGCGCCGCTGATAGCTGAGCCAGTCTAATTGAGAGCCGGTCCCCGCCCGGCTCTCCGCGGTCGGCTCCCCGAAACGGTCGCGCAGGTGGAGCGTCGTGCGTCCGGCTACGCCGATCCGCTGACACGCGGAAAGACGATCCGCCTCGACCGAGGCCGGTTTCTGGCTTTCTGGGCCGCCGTCCTGTCTGCAACCGAGGTCGGGAGGGCTCGCGGAATCCGCTCGAGGCGTCCGGACGGTTCCCGACCTCGGTTGCGGACCACTCAGCAAGCGGAACGAAGGCTGAGCGCGCGGATCCGAGCGCGAATCGCCCGATCGCGTCACGGAGCCTCACTTCTGACGTGCACCCGGGGATCCCGACGCCGCCCGAGCCGGACGTTCTGTGGGATGACACACGCCGGCAGTCAGGAACGGGCGCAGACGCCATCGTGGCCGACGAGCCGTCCTGGCCGAGGTTCTCACGGACGATCAGGCATCATCGCAGACCGCACCGCCGTCCTCGCGGAACCCGTGGTCGTCCAGACAGCTTCTCCCCGAGAAGTCGTCTCACGCGCTCGGTCAGCAGGCCGACGGCGACCAGCCGGAGCCCCCACCGCCCAGACGCGATGCGGACCCGCCGCTCTGCACACGCGCACTCGACCAGCACGCCCGCGTTCTCGGATCCGCGGTAACCGGATCGCCGCCCACCTCCGAGCCGAACAGGTGATCCGCGTGCGAGCGGATCGCCGTAGGCGGACGCAGGACGCTCCACCTGCGCGTCCACGCCGAGAAGCCGACCGCGGCGGGCCGGGCGGGGACCGGCCCGCTATTTGATCAGTCGCGAGAGGACACGGTCCGCGAGGGGCTTCCCGCCCGTCTGGCAGGTGGGGCAGTACTGGAGGGTGGAGTCCGCGAAGATCACCTGGCGGACGGTGTCGCCGCAGACCGGGCAGGGCTCACCGGTGCGGCCGTGCACGCGCATGCCGAGCTTCTTCTCCTTCTTGAGGTCGGCGGCGTGCAGTCCCTCGGCTCGGCCGAGCGCCTCCTCGAGCGTGTACCGCAGCGCGGAGTAGAGGCGGTCGAGTTCCTCGGGCGAGAGGGTCGCCGGCTTGAACGGCGACATGCGCGCGACGTGCAGGATCTCGTCGGAGTAGGCGTTGCCGATGCCGGCGATGCGCGACTGATCGCGGAGGACGCCCTTGAGCTGCGCGCGGCCGGCGGTCGCGAGGATCGCGCCGAGGATCTCGCGCGTGAAGGCGGGGTCGAGCGGATCGGGGCCCAGTCGCGCGACCCGGTCGACGTCGCGCGGATCGGCGACGATCGACAGGGCGAGGCTCTTCTTCGTGCCGGCCTCGGTCACGTCGATCCCGGAGCCGTCCTCGAGGATCAGGCGCGCGGCGAGCGGCCCGGCTTCACCGGCGCCGTGGGGCGCTCGGGACGCCAGCGCACCCAGCCCGCCCGGGCGAGGTGGAGCAGCACGTGCACGTCGCCGATCGAGAGGTCGAGGAACTTGCCGTGCCGCTGGACGCCGTGGATCGGCTGCCCGGAGAGGGAGGACGGCGGGATCGCCACCGTCTTGAGCGCCGAGATCGCGAAGACGTCGAGCCGCTCGAGGACGTGTCCTCCGAGGCGCTCGTCGAGATCGCGGGCGAGGGCCTGCACTTCGGGGAGTTCGGGCATGCGTCCACTGTGCCGGTCACCACCGACAGGGGCCACCCCTGGCGGAGTCGCCGGGTCAGGCTCCGAAGCGCGTGGCCGCGACCTTCCGCAGGAACAGCTCGTGGAAGCGGTAGTCGCCCGTGATCTCGGGGTGGAACGACGTGCCGAGCAGGTTCCCCTGCTCGACCGCGACGACCCGGCCGTCGGCGACCGCGGCGAGAGCGGTCGCCCGCTCTCCCAGCTCCTCCACGATGGGCGCCCGGATGAACACCGCGTGCATCGGAGGGTCGCCGATCGCGGGCACGTCGAGGTCGGTCTCGAAGGAGTCGCGCTGGTTGCCGAACGCGTTGCGGCGCACGGTCACATCGAGCCCGCCGAAACTGTGCTGCCCGTCGATGCGGTCCAGCACCCGGTCGGCGAGCATGATCAGCCCGGCGCAGGTGCCGTAGACGGGCAGGCCCGTCTCGATCGCCTCGCCGATCGGCTCCGCGAGTCCGAAGAGGCGCGAGAGCTTGTCCATGACCGTCGACTCGCCGCCGGGGATGACGAGCCCGGCGACGGAGGCCAGCTCGGCGGGACGGCGCACGAGCACCACCTCCGCGCCGAGCTCGCGCAGCACGTTCGCGTGCTCACGGAAGTCGCCCTGGAGAGCGAGGACGCCGACCCGGAGCCCCTCGAGGGACTCGCGGGTCTCCCCCTCCCCCGCGACGCGGGGCCCGGTGCTACCAGCCACGCTCGGAGAGGCGGTGCGGCGCGGGGACGTCGGACACGTTGATGCCGACCATCGCCTCGCCGAGTCCGCGGGACGCCTCCGCGATGACCTTCGCGTCGTCGTAGAAGGTGGTCGCCTTGACGATCGCCGCGGCGCGCTTGGCCGGGTCGCCCGACTTGAAGATGCCGGAGCCGACGAAGACGCCGTCGGCGCCGAGCTGCATCATGAGCGCCGCGTCGGCCGGAGTCGCCACGCCGCCCGCCGTGAACAGCACGACCGGCAGCTTGCCGGTCTGCGCGATCTCGGCGACGAGGTCGTAGGGGGCCTGGAGCTCCTTGGCCGCGACGTACAGCTCGTCCTTGGTCATCGCCTTCAGGCGGTTCACCTCGGCCGAGATGGTGCGGATGTGCTTGGTGGCCTCGGAGACGTCGCCGGTGCCGGCCTCGCCCTTCGAGCGGATCATCGCGGCGCCCTCGGTGATGCGGCGCAGCGCCTCGCCCAGGTTCGTCGCACCGCAGACGAAGGGGACGGTGAACCTCCACTTGTCGATGTGGTTCACGTAGTCGGCCGGCGAGAGGACCTCGGACTCGTCGATGTAGTCGACGCCGAGCTCCGACAGCACCTGCGCCTCGACGAAGTGGCCGATGCGGGCCTTCGCCATGACGGGGATCGACACGGAGGAGACGATCGCGTCGATCAGGTCGGGGTCGCTCATCCTCGCGACGCCGCCCTGGGAGCGGATGTCGGCGGGCACGCGCTCGAGCGCCATGACGGCCACGGCGCCTGCGTCCTCGGCGATGCGGGCCTGCTCGGCGGTGACGACGTCCATGATCACGCCGCCCTTGAGCATCTCGGCGAGACCGCGCTTGACGCGGCTCGAGCCGAACTGCTCCGAGGCAGCGGAGGAGGAGGGAGTGGGGGTGTCGGTCATGATCGCGGGTCCTGTTTCTCTGCTCTGTCTCCAGCCGACGGCTGGGCTCTGTCTCCAGCCGACAGCGCCGTCGAGTCTACCGAGGTCCGCCTGCGCGGACCCTGCTCACGCCGTCGGCCAGGCCGCGGCGATGCTGGCGCGGACGTCGCCGAGCAGCTGCGGCAGCGCTTTCGTGCGCGCGATGATCGGGAAGAAGTTCGCGTCCGTCGCCCAGCGCGGCACCACGTGCTGGTGCAGATGCGCGGCGATCCCGGCTCCGGCGACCGCGCCCTGGTTCATCCCGAGGTTGAAACCGTCGTTGTTCGACACCTCGCGGATCACCCGCATCGCCGTCTGCGTGAGAGCGCCGATCTCGGCCACTTCTTCCGGGGTGGCCTCGTCGTAGAGCGGGATGTGGCGGTACGGGCAGACGAGCAGGTGGCCGGAGTTGTACGGGAAGAGGTTGAGGAGGACGTAGGCGTGCTCGCCGCGGGCGACGATCAGCGCCTCCTCGTCGCTCAGAGTCGGGGCGACGCAGAACGGGCAGTCGTCGGCTCCGGGCTGCCCCTTCTGGATGTAGACCATGCGGTGCGGGGTCCACAGGCGCTGGAACTCGTCGGGGACGCCCGCGAGGTGCGCGGACCCCTCCGCTCCCTCGGGGACGAGGTCGTCCACGCTCACACCTGCGCCTTCGAGGCGATCGCCTCGCGGATGCGCGCCACGGCGTCGGCGACGGGGATCCCGTTCTCCTGCGTGCCGTCGCGGAAGCGGAAGCTGACCGCTCCGGCGTCGCGGTCCTTCTCGCCGACGATGATCTGGAACGGGACCCTCTGCAGGGTCGCGTTGCGGATCTTCTTCTGCATGCGGTCGCTGGAGTAGTCGATCTCGGCGCGGACGCCGGATCGCTTGAGCTCGCCGACGACCTCCTCGAGGTAGGGGAGGTACTCGTCGGCGATGGGGATGCCGACGACCTGCACGGGCGACAGCCAGACCGGGAACGCGCCGGCGTAGTGCTCGGTGAGGATCGCGAAGAAGCGCTCGATCGAGCCGAACAGCGCACGGTGGATCATCACGGGCCGCTTCTTCGAGCCGTCGGACGCGGTGTACTCCAGCTCGAAGCGCTCGGGCTGGTTGAAGTCGAGCTGGATCGTCGACATCTGCCAGGTGCGGCCGATCGCGTCGCGCGCCTGCACCGAGATCTTCGGGCCGTAGAACGCCGCTCCGCCGGGATCGGGGACCAGCTCGAGGCCCGACTCCACCGCGACAGCGCGGAGGGACTCGATGGCCGCCTCCCACTGCTCGGGGGCGCCGACGAACTTCGGGTTCCCCTCCTCGTTGGTGGAGAGCTCGAGGTAGAAGTCGTTCAGGCCGTAGTCGCGCAGCACCTGCAGGACGAACTCGAGGTTGCGGGTGAGCTCGGCCGCCACGTCCTCCTGCGTCACGTAGATGTGCGCGTCGTCCTGGGTGAGCCCGCGCACGCGGGTGAGGCCCTGCAGGGTCCCGCTCTTCTCGTAGCGGTAGACGGTGCCGAACTCGGCCAGGCGCAGCGGCAGCTCGCGGTAGCTGCGTCCGCGCGAGCGGAAGATGAGGTTGTGGAACGGGCAGTTCATGGGCTTGAGGTAGTAGTCCTGGCCCTGGCGGGTGACGTTCCCGTCCTCGTCCTGCAGCTCGTCGAGGTGCATCGGGGGGAACATGCCCTCGGAGTACCACTGCAGGTGCCCGCTGGTGGTGAAGAGGTCGCCCTTGGTGATGTGGGGCGTGTAGACGAGCTCGTAGTCGTGGGCGAGCAGCTGCTCGCGCATGTACTGCTCGATCTCGTAGCGGATGATGCCGCCCTTGGGGTGGAAGACGGCGAGCCCGGAGCCGATCTCGTCGGGGAACGAGAAGAGGTCGAGCTCGTGGCCGAGCTTGCGGTGGTCGCGGCGGGCGGCCTCCTCGAGGCGCGCCTGGTGCGCACGGAGCTCGTCCTTCGTCGGCCAGGCCGTGCCGTAGACGCGCTGCAGCTGCGGGTTCTTCTCGGAGCCCCGCCAGTAGGCCGCGGCGTTGCGGGTGAGTGCGTAGCCGCTGCCGATCATGCGGGTGTTGGGCAGGTGGGGACCGCGGCAGAGGTCCTTCCACACCGTCTCGCCGGTGCGCGGGTCGACGTTGTCGTAGATGGTGAGCTCGGCGCCGCCGACCTCGACCGACTCCTCGTCCGCTCCCCCGCCCTTGAGGCCGATGAGCTCGAGCTTGTAGGGCTCGGCGGACAGCTCGCTCCGGGCCTCCTCCTCGGTCACCACGCGCCGCACGAAGCGCTGGCCCTGGCGGATGATGCGGTCCATCGCCTTCTCGAGCGCCTTCATCGCCTCGGGGGTGAAGGGCTCCTCGACGTCGAAGTCGTAGTAGAAGCCGTCGGTGACGGGCGGGCCGATGCCCAGCTTCGCCTCCGGGTTGCTCTGCTGCACGGCCTGCGCGAGGACGTGCGCGGCGGAGTGGCGGAGGATGCTCAGCCCGTCGGGCGAGGAGATCAGCACCGGCTCGATGCGGTCGCCGGGGACGACGTCCGCCGCCAGGTCCTTCAACTCGCCGTTGACGCGGATCGCGACGACGGCCCGGTCGGAGAAGTGCGTGAAGCCCGTCCCGGCCTCGGTCACCACCGCGGGGGACTCGTTCTCGGACGGATTCGACGGTTCGTTCGACACGCGCGGACACTCCTCAGGGCTTCGCCAACCCCTCGACTTTAGCCGCCCGCCGGGCGGGGGTCGTCCGCGGGCGACGGCCCGCGGCGAGCGTCCGGCGCCCTAGCCGAGGACGGCGCGCACGCGCTCGTCGAGACCGCGCAAGGCGTCGAGCAGCTCGCCCCGGTCGGCACCGGGGAGCAGCAGGTCGTTCTGCACGAGGTGGCGGATGAGCACCGACTCCACGTCGGACGGCAGTCCGCCCGAGGCGAGCGCGCCCTCCAGCACGGCGAGGACCGAGACCAGTGCCAGTGCGTCGTCGACCGCCAGCGGGTGCTCGCTGCTGTCCGTGTCCATGCGTCCAATCCCGGGCGCCGGAGCACCGGCACCCGTCGAGGTTCCCGTCCAGCCTGGCGAAGACGACGGCCGGGAGTGGCGGCGCCGCGGCGGGACTTCGTTTCCCGTACACCGGTCCCGGAGGGGCGCTCCTCCCCCGGCGGACTCGTCCGATCCGTCGGAACAGCGCCTGGTACGCTGTGCCGTCTCCTACTGGCACGCCGTGCCGGTACGGTGTGCCGGGTTGGTGCACGCCCGAGGAGGCGCTGATCAAGAGGGCGAACCGGTGGACCGACGCGAGCAGATCCTGGAGGCGGCACGGTCGGTGATCGCCGAGTCCGGCGTCGCCGCCCTGAGCGTCCGGACGGTCGCCGCGAGAGCAGGGATCGGCGCCAGCACGCTGCGCCACCACTTCCCCACCCAGCGGGGTCTGCACGACGCGGTGGTCGCCGAGCTCTTCCACGCCGGCCTCGAGGACCACCGGATCGCCGATCGCCGCCTGGACCCGCTGGAGCGCCTCGTCGAGTGCGCCGGGCAGTTCCTGCCCGCGGCGGACGCTCCTCCGGCCCTGAGCGGATGGTTCGCGCTCCACGCCGCCGGGCTGGGAGTGGGAGCGACCGATCAGGGCCGGGTGCTGCTCGAAGCCGTCGCCGCGAGCAGCCGCGAGAGCACCGCGCGATGGATCGCTGTGCTGTCGGAGGAGGGAGTGCTGCGGCGGGGGCCTCTCGAGCAGCACGTCGAGCTGATACTCGCTCTCGTCGACGGCCTGCGGATGCGGATGCTCACGCCGGGCAGCCGCGTCGGCCCCGGCGAGGCGCTCGGTCTCCTCGAGGCCGCTCTCGAGAGGGCCGTCATCCGGGACTGAGGTTCAGCGGAGGGCGGGATCAGCAGAGGGCGGGATCAGCAGAGGGCGCTCACGCGCCGAGCCAGCCGGTCCAGCTCCTGTCCGAGCGACGCCGTCTCCTCGGCCGCCAGAGCGCGGGCGAGGAGACGCAGCTCCTCCGCCTCGAGCGCTCCGTCCTCGACGAGCTCCGCCACCAGCCGGGTGAGGGCCGCGAGCGCGGACGCCTCGTGCCGGTCCAGTCCGTTCATCACGCCTCCTCGCGTCGGGGACGATCCTGCGCGACCGACGGAGCACTTCGCAGCCCCGCTGCGCCTTCCGGACAGCCGAGCACGCAACCCCTTGTCGGCTCTGCGTCGAGGGCGTGGGCTGAGAGCACCCGTCGCCCCGAGCGACTCCCCCGACGAAAGGTGCACCCGTGCTCTCCGACTCCCCGATCGGCCCCGTCCTGCTCTCGACCGACCTCGCCGCCTCGCGCGCCTTCTACGCCGAAGCGCTCGGCCTCCAGGTGATCGAGGAGAGCGACTCCGCCGTCGCCTATCTCACCGGCGGGACCCGCCTCACCGTGACCGCCAGCACCACCGGCTCGAAGGACGAGCAGACCAAGGCGTCCTGGCGCGTCTCGGACCTGCGCGCCGAGCTCGACGCCCTCGCCGAGCGCGGCGTGACCCCCGAGGACTACGACACCGACGAGCTGCGCACCGAGAACGGCGTCGCCGATCGCGGCAGCGTCTGGTCGGCGTGGATCCTCGACCCGGACGGCAACGCCCTCGGCATCGAGCAGCCCAAGGACTGACCCGGCGGGCTCGGCCCCGGAGCCCGGGTGCCGAGCCCTAGAATTCCCCCATGTCCGACGAATCCCCTCGCACTCCCGCGCCCGGGTGGTACCCGCATCCCGCCGATCTCGGCTCGGAGCTCTACTGGGACGGATCCGCCTGGACCGACCGGTCCCGTCCGACCGGCCCGCAGTCGCCCGCGGCTCCGATCTACGGCACGCCGGACGCGCCCGACGCCGCCTCCGGCCGCCCGGCGCCCTCGGCGGACCCCGGGTACGGGTCGGCCCCCTCCGGCGCCGGCACGACCGACCCGTACTCGTCCGACTCGACGGCGGCGAACCCGTACGCCTCGAGCACGTACTCGTCGAACCCGTACGCGACGAACCCGTACGCCTCTCCGGCAGCGTCCGGCCGGAACCCGATGGCGATCGCGAGCCTCGTGCTGGGGATCCTCAGCCTCCTCGTGAACCCGCTCTTCGTCCCCTCCATCCTCGCCATCGTGTTCTCGGTGCGCGGCCGCGCCGCCGCCGCCGTCACGGGCATCGGCCGCGGCATGGCGACCGCCGGCCTGGTGACGGGCATCGCCGGCATCGTCTTCGGCGGCATCGGCTTCCTCGTCAACCTCGGGGGCTTCCTCTCCCAGCTCGGGTCCTGACCGCGGTGCGCGGCCGCCGCCCCGCACCCGCCCCGATGCGTCGATGACGCCGCGTCGGAGCGCCCCCTGGCTCTTCGTCGTCGCCGTCGCCCTCGTCGCACTGGTCCTGCGCGGGCCGATCGTCGCCGTCGCGCCCGTGATCGACGCGATCCGCGACGACCTCTCGCTCTCCTCCGGTCAGGCGGGCGTCCTGACGAGCATCCCCGTGCTCTGCTTCGCCCTGGCGACGCCGCTCGCCCTGCTCGTCATCCGCCGCGCCGGGCCCGATGCCGCGGTGACGGTCACCGTGCTCGGTGTCGCACTCGGCACGATCGTCCGCTCGTCGGGCGACACGGTCGCCGTCGTGGCGGGCACCGTGCTCATCGGCGTCTTCATCACCATCGGCAACGTGGTCGTGCCCGTCGTGATCCGCCGGGACGTCTCCGCCGCGCGGGTCGATCTGACCACGGGCGTCTACACGGCCGCTCTCAACATCGGCTCGACGATCACGTCGCTGGGCACCGCACCCCTCGCCCTCCTCCTGGGCTGGCGGGGCGCCCTCCTGGTCTGGCTCGTCCTCACTCTGCTCGCGCTGCTCGGCTGGCTCGCCGCCGTCGGACCGCGGCGCGCCGTCCGTCCGGTGCCGCGCACCCCGGCGCCCGATCGGCGGACGGGGGCTCCTCCGCGCATCTGGCGGAGCGCCACGGTGCTCGCACTCGCGGTCTGCTTCTCCAGCCAGGCGTTCTCGTACTACGGCGTGACCGCGTGGCTGCCGAGCCTCCTCGTCGACCGCAACGGCTTCTCGGTCGAGACCGCCGGAGCGAGCTCCTCCGTCTTCCAGCTCGCCGCGGTGGTCGGCGCACTGGGCGTCGCGCTCCTGGTGCGCCGGCTGCGGCCGCTGGGCAGCATCGCCCTCGTCGGCTCCCTCTGGTGCACGGTGCCGGCGGGACTCCTGCTGGCCCCCGATCTGTGGGCACTGTGGTGCGCTCTCGGCGGCGTCGCGCAGGGCGGAGGATTCACGGTCGTCTTCGTCCTCGTGGTGCGGCTGTCGCAGTCGGACGCCCACGCCTCGCGGCTCTCGGCGACGGTCCAGGGGATCGGCTACGCCGTCGCCGCCACCGCCCCCACGGTCCTCGGGTTCGCGCACGACGCGAGCGGCGGCTGGGACGCCCCGCTGCTCCTCGTCCTCGCCGCGACCTGCTCCTTCCTCCTCTTCGGAGTGCTGGCAGCGGCGAGGCAGGGACGCGGACCGCGTCCCTTACCGCCCGCCTGAGCGCTGCCTGACAGCGCAGGGCACCGGCGTCAAGGGCCACCGCGCACCCGCCCCGCGCCGTAGCGTGGCGGCATGGCCGAGAAGAGCACGACCCGAGAGAAGACCGCGCCCGAGCCCGACGACGCGCGCAAGCCGGACGAGCTGAGTGATCTGACGAAGCGCTCGTGGGGCTACGTGCTCAAGAAGACGATGCGCGAGTTCGGCGCCGACCAATGCACCGATCTCGCCGCGGCGCTCACGTACTACGCGGTCCTGGCCCTGTTCCCGGCGCTGCTGGCGATCGTCTCGGTGCTGGGGCTCTTCGGCCAGGCCCAGGCGACCACCGACACCGTGCTCGAGCTGATCGGGAACCTCGCGTCCCCGCAGGTCGTGGACGTGCTCCGCGACCCGATCGAGTCGCTCACCAGCTCCCCCGCCGCCGGTGTCGCCTTCGTCACCGGTATCCTCGGCGCCCTCTGGTCCGCCTCGGGCTACGTCGGCGCCTTCGGCCGCGCGATGAACCGCGTCTACGAGATCGACGAGGGGCGTCCCTTCTGGAAGCTCCGCCCGACCATGCTCGGCGTCACCGTGGCCACGGTCGTCCTGATCGTCGTCGCCGCCCTCATCCTGGTGCTCAGCGGACCGGTCGCCGAAGCCGTCGGCGACGTGGTCGGGCTCGGCCCCGCCGCCCTCACGGTGTGGAACATCGCGAAGTGGCCCGTGCTCCTCGTCATCGCGATCGTGATCGTGGCGATCCTCTACTACTGGGCGCCGAACATCCGCCAGCCGAAGTTCCGCTGGATCGGCGCCGGCTCGATCATCGCCCTGCTGATCTGGCTCGTCGCCTCGGTCGGCTTCGGCTTCTACGTGGCGAACTTCTCGAACTACGACCGGACCTACGGCTCGCTCGGTGCGGTCATCGTGTTCCTCCTCTGGATCTGGATCACCAACATCGCTCTGCTCTTCGGCGCCGAGTTCGACGCCGAGCTCGAGCGGGGTCGCGAGCTGCAGGCCGGCATCGAGGCGGAGGAGACCATCCAGCTCCCGCCGCGCGACACCGCTGCGAGCGACAAGAAGGCCGCGGTGCACGAGCAGGACCTGCGCGACGGCCGCTGGCTGCGCCTGGCGTCCGAGAACAAGAAGGGCTCGGAGCAGGAGAAGGCCGCCGAGGACGGCTCGACCCGGTGAACCGCCGGGCTCAGGACTCGGCGCTCCAGAGCGCGCGGAAGTAGGCGCTCCGGGCCTCGTCCGGGGTGGCGCCGTACTCCTCGAGGAGCAGCTCCTCGAAACCCTCGCCGTAGTTCCAGCCCAGGCTCATCGCAGCCACGGCGAGGTCGGCCCAGCGGTCGCCGAGACCGAGATCGCCGACGTCGACCGTTCCGCACCACTCTCCGCGGTCGTCGAGGAGCGTGTTCGGAGCGCAGGCGTCGCCGTGCACCAGGACCTGGTCCTCGAGGGCCGGGACGGTGGCGCCGGGCAGGGAGCGGTGGAACCAGGAGTCGTGGCGCAGCTCGTCCGGCAGCTCCTGCACGGGGAGGTCGTGCAGAGCTCGCAGGCCCCGCGCGATGGCTCTCACCGCGGTCTCCGGACGGGCGATCCACTGCGGATCGACGGCGCTGCGTCCGTCGATCGCCTCGGTCAGCAGCCACTGACCGCCGTCCTCCTCCCCCGCGTCGAGCACCTGGGGCACCGGATGCCGGCCCTGCAGCCAGCGCAACCGCACCGTCTCGCGCTCCAGGTCGATACCGCTGCCCGCCGGGTTCCACTTGAGGTAGCCCGATGCCACGCGGAACGTCAGACCGTCGGCCTGGTTCCGCCACGCGAGCTCCGGTGACGGACCGCCGAGACGGCGCACGACGGCCGGGAGGACGACCCCGTCGAGCGAGTACTGCCGCGAGAGGTCGGGTCCGGTCATCCGGCCAGCCTAGGCACCGCCCCTCGCACATGTGGTCAGACCACATGCTACGGTGTGGTCTGACCACAGGAGGAGGCGACCATGAGCGAGTCCGAGCGCGCTTGGGAGGCCGTCCTCGCCCACGTCGAGGGCCTCCTCCTCACCGGCGCTCTGGGTCCCGGCGACCGCCTTCCCGCGGAGCGCGCGCTGGCCCAGGAGCTGGGTGTCGGCCGCTCGTCCGTCCGCGAGGCCGTCCGCGTCCTCGAGGTGATGGGGCTCGTGCGCACCCGAGCCGGTTCCGGCCCCGCGGCCGGCGCCGTCATCGTCGCCCGGCCGACGGGAGGGATGAGCGCCCTCCTGCGACTCCAGGTCGCCGCGAGCGGATTCGCCGTCGAGGACGTCGTCCGCACGCGCCTGGTCCTGGAGACGGCCGTGGTCGACGACCTGGCGCGCACGGCGTCGATCCCACTGGGCGAGAGCCGCGAGCTCCTGGACGCCATGGACGCGGACGCGATCGATCACGACGCCTTCCTGGCGCTCGATCAGCAGTTCCACCTCTCCCTCGCCGAGGCGTCCGGGAACGCCGTCATCGCCGCGATGACGGCAGGGTTGCGCGACGCCGTCGAGAGCTACGTGCTCGCAGCCGCGCAGACCCTGCCCGACTGGCCGCGCACCCGCGACCGCCTGCGCAGCGAGCACCGAGCCCTGGTCGCTGCGATCGCGGCCGCCGACCCCGACCGCGCCCGCGCGCTCGTCGAGGCCCACATCTCCGGCTACTACGCCGAGACCCACCTGACACCCAGCGAAGCGGAGAAGGACTGACCATGGTCGACCGACGAATCCCGAAGGTGCGCGATCTCGCGCCCCTGATGCAGTTCAAGAAGCCCGAGCTCGACCTCAAGAAGGCCCGGCTCGACAAGGCGCTGACGATCCACGATCTGCAGCGCATCGCGAAGCGGCGCACGCCCAAGGCCGCGTTCGACTACACGGAGGGCGCCGCCGAAGCCGAGATCTCGCTCGGCCGCGCGCGCCAGGCGTTCGAGGACATCGAGTTCCACCCGGCGATCCTCCGCGACGTGTCGGAGGTCAGCACCGGCTGGGACGTCCTCGGCGCCCCGGTCTCGCTCCCCTTCGGCATCGCGCCGACCGGCTTCACCCGGATGATGCAGACCGAGGGCGAGATCGCCGGCGCGCGCAACGCTGCCAAGTGGGGCATCCCCTTCTCCCTCTCCACGATGGGCACCACCGCCATCGAGGACGTGAAGGCCGCCAACCCCGACGGGCGCAACTGGTTCCAGCTGTACATGTGGAAGGACCGCGACCGGTCGATGGCGCTGGTCGACCGGGCCGCCGCGTCCGGCTTCGACACCCTCCTCGTGACGGTCGACGTCCCGGTGGCCGGCGCCCGACTGCGCGACAAGCGCAACGGCTTCTCGATCCCGCCGCAGCTCACCCTGGGCACCGTCGTGAACGCGATGCCGCGCCCGTGGTGGTGGGTCGACTTCCTCACCACCGAGCCGCTGTCGTTCGCGTCGCTGGACCGCTGGTCGGGCACCGTCGGCGAGCTGCTGGACACCATGTTCGACCCGACGGTCGGCTTCGAGGACCTGGCGTGGATCCGCGACCAGTGGCCCGGGAAGATCGTCGTCAAGGGCATCCAGACGGTCGACGACGCCCGCCGCGTCGCAGAACTGGGCGTGGACGGGATCGTGCTCTCGAACCACGGAGGCCGTCAGCTCGACCGCGCGCCGATCCCCTTCCACCTCCTCCCCGAGGTGGTGCGCGAGGTCGGGACCGGCAGCACCTCCGGCATGGAGGTCCACCTCGACACCGGCATCATGTCCGGTGCGGACATCGTCGCGTCGGTGGCGCTCGGCGCCCGCTTCACGCTCGTCGGCCGCGCGTACCTCTACGGGCTCATGGCCGGCGGAGAGGCGGGCGTGAACCGCATGATCGAGATCCTCTCCGAGCAGATCACCCGCACCATGCGGTTGCTGGGCGTCAACTCCCTCGAGGAGCTGAACCCGTCGCACGTCACGCAGCTCCAGCGCCTGGCGCCGCGCAGCGTGTCGCCGCAGTTCGTCCTGGCGGACTAGCGGCCTGCACTACCTGCGCGCCCCGTCAGCGGGCGCGCAGGTAGCGCAGCAGGAGGGTGTCCCCGGAGGCGAGGACGTGCGCGAGGCGCTGCGTCCTCGCCTCCGGCGCGTCCGCGCGGGCGATGCGCCCGGCGCCGCCCGACTCCAGCGTCGGGCTGATCGTCAGGTCGAGCTCGTCGACCACGTCGTGGGCGAGGAGGGTCCCGAGCAGTCCCGGCCCGCCCTCGCAGTGGATGCGGGCGAGGCCGCGGTCGGCGAGGGCGTCCCTCATCCGCACGGCGTCCAGCGCCTGCTCCCCGCAGACGAGCACATCGGCCACCTCGCTGAGCTCCGAGCGCCTGCGCGACGGGGACGCCGCGGTGGTGACGACGATCGGGCGCACGGGCGCCTCGGTGAAGATCCGCGACGCAGGATCGAGCTCGAGCGAGCCCGAGACGATCGCGAACACCGGATGCGGCTCCCGGCCCTGGGCGGATCGCGCGCGCGCCGACTCCTCCCCCAGCACCATCGGCCCGTAGCCCTCGGTGCGCACCGTGCCGGCCGCGACGAGCACCACGTCGGCGAGTCGGCGCAGCAGATCGAAGACCCGCTCGTCCGCCTCGCCGCCGAGCGCGCCGGACACCCCGTCGCGGGTGACTGCTCCGTCGATGCTCGAGACGAAGTTGACCCGCAGCCACTCGTCGGCCGAGTCCTCGGTGTAGAGCGCGAGGAGCGCGTCGTCGTCGAGCGCGCGCAGCGGCGAGGGGAGCAGTAGATCGATCGCCGCGCTCATGCGACGGGCTCGATGTTGTGACGGAGGAAGGCGGGCGCCCGCCAGCCGAGCACCGCCTCGGTGAGCCGCACGGCGTCCACCGCCTGCCGCACGTCGTGCATCCGCACGATCCTCGCTCCGTTCAGGATGCAGATCACGGCGGCGGCGAGAGAGCCCTCCAGCCGCTCCCCCTGCCGCCGGTCGAGCGTCTCGCCGATGAAGTCCTTGTTCGACACGGCCGCGAGCACGGGGAGGCCCAGAGCCGCCACCTCGCCGAGCCGACGCGTGAGCTCGAGCGTGTGCAGGGTGTTCTTGTTGAGGTCGTGGCCCGGGTCGACGATGATCCGCTCGCGCGGGATCCCGCCCGCGAGTGCCCGCTCCATCCGCTCGCGCAGGTGCTCGATCACCGAGGCGACGACGTCGTCGTACTCGGGTCGCACGGGCTCGCTCCGCGGCTCGCCCAGGCTGTGGGTGATGACGAGCTGGGCGCTCGAGGACGCCACGGTCCCGAGCATCGCCGGATCGTGCAGGCCGCTCGTGTCGTTGACGACGGAGGCGCCCTCGGCGATGCTCAGCCGTGCCACCTCGGCGCGGGTCGTGTCGACCGACACGACCACGTCGCTCCGCTCGTGGATCCCGGCCACGACCGGGACCACCCGGTCGATCTCCTCCTGCAGCGACACCGCGGGCCCGCGCCCGAAGGGCACCCCGCCGATGTCGACCCAGTCGGCGCCCTGCTCGGCCGCGCGCACCGAGGCGGCGACCGCCCTGTCGAGCGCGAAGGTCGAGCCCTTGTCGTAGAAGGAATCGGGGGTGCGGTTCACGACCGCCATCACGGCGACCTGCCGCTCGAAGTCGAACTCGCGTCCGCCGATGGTGCGGGTCATGCTCCAGCCGTCCCTCTCGGTCCGTGCGCCGGTCGATCGCCCGCGCGGCCGCCGCCCACCCTAGACGTTGCGGCTCGGAGGGGCCTGCGGCCCGGGCGGCACCAGAGGCGCCTCGGCCGAGAGCTCGAGCAGGCGCTGGAAGAGGAGGTGGTCCTGCCACTCCCCCGCGATGCGCAGGTACCGCCGGGCGACACCGATGCGCTCGAAGCCGTTGCGCTCGAGCACGGTCTGCGAGGCGACGTTGTGAAGCAGCGTCCCCGCCTGCACCCGGTGCAGATTCAACTCGTCGCGGGCGAGGCGGACCGCCTCGCCGACGGCGCGGGTCATCAGCCCGCGTCCCTGCAGATCGGCGTCGAGCCAGTAGCCCATCTCGGCGCTCTCGAAGGCGCCCCGGAGGATGTTCGACAGCGTGATCCGGCCGACGATCGCGTCGCCCTGCGCGAGGACGAGAGGGAGCACGCTGCCGGAGCGGTGCGCGAAGAGGGAGTCGGCGATCGCGTCGGTCTGGCCGCCCGACTCGAAGAACCGGGACGACCGCAGCGGCTCCCAGGGCGCGAGATGCCGGCGATTGCGGCGGTACGCGGCCGACAGCGCGGGGCCGTCCTCGCGGGCGACGAGACGGAGGATCGTGCTCTCGTCGAGACGGATCGCAGCAGGCACGTCCCCGAGGGTAGCCCGGGTGCCGGGTGCGCAGAACCTCGTCGAACGAGTCCCGCCGAGCAGTGGCGCTCCTCCGGTGTCGAGTACCGGTTAACGACGGAACCCCGGCCGAGGGCCGGGGTTCCAGGTGGTGGGCGATACTGGGATCGAACCAGTGACCTCTTCCGTGTCAGGGAAGCGCGCTACCGCTGCGCCAATCGCCCGTTGCTCCGCGAGGAGCGCCTCGTTCGTCGGAACGATCGAGGTGGATACGGGATTCGAACCCGTGTATACGGCTTTGCAGGCCGCTGCCTCGCCTCTCGGCCAATCCACCGTGTATTGGGTTCGGTGTCGGCGACCCGCGAGGCGAGCCGACCGGGGTGGAGAGAGCCCGGAGGCCCTCTCAGAAACATCGGCCCGGAGGCCGATATTCGAGCGGATGACGAGATTCGAACTCGCGACCCTCACCTTGGCAAGGTGATGCGCTACCGCTGCGCCACATCCGCATGTAGGTCGTATTCAGTTGTCTTGCCGTGCTGTTCCTTGCCAGTCGCACACCTTGCCTGATGCGTCCCCGTCTTCGCCTCCCCGGCGCTTTCGCTGCCCGGCTCGACCTAGAAGACTTTATAGGACGGCTGCTCGAGAAACCAAATCGAGCGGACGCGAATCCGGAGCGGATCGGCCGCTCGCCCGTCTTTCCGCCGGAAACCGGCCCGTCACATCCCGTTCACCCGGGCGTGGCGCGACGTGCGCGTGCGTCGGACGCCCGAGGATCCGCTAACATCGTCTCTCGGGTCGTCCACGCGACGTCCCTCTGGGCGATTGGCGCAGTTGGTAGCGCGCTTCCTTCACACGGAAGAGGTCATCGGTTCGAGTCCGGTATCGCCCACCCTCACCCCCGGCCCGTGCAGCAGCGCGGCACCGGGGGTTTTCTCGTGCACCGCCGTGCACCCGATCCGCTGACGAGGTGCCTCCCGCCGTGATGGGCCGTTCCCACGCCGTCTCCGGCGCACTCGCCTGGTCGGTCGCGACGAGCGTCCCGGCCCTCGCGGGGCCGCTCGGAGTCTCGGACCTGCCGCTCGACATCCGCCTCGTGGGTCTCGGCGTCACCGCGGGCTGGGCGCTCGCGCCCGACGCCGACCACGCTCGGGCGACCATCTCCCGCTCGGCTCCGGGCGCCTCCCTCCTCACCGCGACCGCCGGCCGCATCAGCGGCGGCCACCGCCACGGCATGCACTCCCTCCTGGCGATCGCGGTCGTCTGGTACCTCGTCCCGGTGCTCACTGCGATCCGCTTCCCGCTGCCGCCGCTGGGCACGGTCTCCCTCGCCGCGGTGCTGACGCTCCCCGCCCTCGCCTTCGCGGCGAAGGCGACCGCGACCGCCCGCTCCTGGCCGCTCGCGTGGGCGGTGGCCGCGGTGGTCACCGGGCTGCTCGTCGGTCTCGCCGACGGCAGCTGGGCGTGGCTGCGGGTCGCGGCGACCCTCGGCTACCTGGTGCACATCGCGGGCGACGCCCTCACCACCGGGGGCATCAACTGGCTCTGGCCGATGCGGATCCGCGCGCCCCGCCTCGTCCGCCGCACCCCGGTGATCCGCCGGCTCTGGACCTCCGGCGGGTACGCGGCCCTGCCGGTCCTCGGCTCGGCCGGCTCGTGGCGCGAGACGATCCTCTACTGGCTGATGTCGACCGCGACCCTCGTCCTCACGGCCGCACTCCTGGTGGGCGGGCTGCTGCCCGCCTGACGTCTCAGAAGACCTTGCCGGGGTTCATGATCCCGAGCGGATCGAAGACCGCCTTGATGCCCCGCTGGAGGGCGGTGGAGTCCTCGCCCAGCTCCTCCTCGAGCCAGCGCCGCTTGAGCAGTCCGACGCCGTGCTCCCCCGTGAGGGTCCCGCCGAGCGCCACCGCCGTGCGGAAGAGCTCGGCGGCCGCCGCCCAGACCTCCTCACCGACGACCTGCGACCCGCGCGGCAGGACGAAGTTCGGATGCAGGTTGCCGTCGCCCGCGTGCGCGACCGTCGGGATCCGCAGACCGGTCCGCTCCTCGATGCCCCGGATCGCGGCGAACATCGCCGGCAGCGCCGAGCGCGGGACGCAGACGTCCTCGATCAGCACCTCCCCCTCGGCCTCGAGCGCCGGGTGGAAGGCGCGCCGCACCGCGAGCAGCGCCTCGCCCGCCACCGGGTCCTCGGTGGACCCGGCGTCTCCTCCGGCTCCCGCGATGATCGCGAGGACGCGCTCCGCCTCGTCCCGCGCTCCCCCGCCGTCGGTCTGCACGAGCAGGTACGCGGCGCCCCGGTCCATCGGCACGCCCGTGTACCGGCCGATGGCGGCGAGCGCCGCCTCGTCCATCAGCTCCATCACGGCCGGCCGGAGCCGCGCGGCGGTCACGGCGGCGGAGGCGGCGGCCGCGGCCACCACGCTGGGGAAGTAGGCGCCGACGGTGACGACCGGCCCCTGCGGGATCGGCCGCAGCCGCACGGTGGCCTCGACGATCACGCCGAGCGTGCCCTCCGACCCCGTGAGCAGCGCGGTCAGGTCGTAGCCGGTGACGCCCTTGACGCTGCGCCGACCGGTCCGGACGAGGCGGCCGTCGGGGAGCACCACCGCGAGACCGAGCACGGCCTCCCGCGTCACCCCGTACTTCGCGCAGAGCAGGCCGCCGGCGTTCGTGGCGATGTTGCCGCCGATGCTCGAGATCGCCTTGCTGGCCGGATCGGGCGAGAAGATCAGCCCGTCCGCAGCGACGGCGTCCGAGAGCGCCTGGTTGATCACGCCGGGCTCGACCACCGCGAGCTCGTCCTCGAGCGAGATCTCGAGGATCCGGTCCATCCGGGCGGTCGAGAGGACGATCGCTCCGGCACTCGCGACCGCTCCGGCGGCGAGACCCGTCCCCGCACCACGGGGGACGACCGGCACGCGGTGCTCGGTGGCGATCCGCAGCACGGCCTGGACCTCGGCGATCGAGCGCGCCTGCACCAGGGCGAGCGCCCGCTCCCCCGTCACGAAGCCCGACTTGTCGGTGTGCACGGCCTCGAACTCCGGGCCGGAGACGACGAGCGCCTCGGGGACGGCCTCGCCCAGTGCCCGCAGGACGGCGGTGCTGCTCATGGTCCACTCCGTGCGCTCGTGGTCGGTCCCTCGATCCTTCCACGCGAGCACGGCAGGATGGAGGGATGAACCGGAGCCCGCGATGACCGCCCCGACGAGCGCGGGCCTCCTGCTGCACCGCGGCACTGCGGAAGGAATCGAGGTGTTCCTCGGGCGCATGGGCGGACCGTTCTGGAGGCGGCGGCCCCGCGCCTGGTCGATCCCCAAGGGGCAGCACACCGTCGAGGAGGCGCCGCTGGACGCCGCCAAGCGCGAGTTCGAGGAGGAGATCGGGGCGCCCCCGCCCGACGCCGAGTACCGGCTCCTCGGGTCGTACCGGCAGGGCTCCGGCAAGATCGTCACGGTCTTCGACGCCCCTGGCGACGACTCCGCGCGCTTCGTGGCGAGCAACACGTTCGCGCTCGAGTGGCCGCGAGGGTCCGGCCGGATGCGCGAGTACCCCGAGATCGAGACCGCGCGCTGGATGCCGATCGGGCAGGCCCGCTCCGAGCTCGTCGCCGGGCAGGTGCCGGCGCTCGACGCGCTCGAGGCGGCGATCGCCGGCGGATCGGCCTCCGGCTCCTAGAAGAGCTCGCCGTCGGCCGTCACGAGCGGCACCGAGACGTCGTCGTCGGAGTAGACCGGCGACGGCCCCTGGAGGTGCCCGGCCCGGCCGCGGAGATCGGACACGAGAGCCTCGTCGACGATCTCGTCCGCCCGCGTGTCCTCCTCGGTCACGAGCATCTGGCTGGCCGGTCCGAGCAGCAGGCGCACGGGCCGCACGGAGTCGTGGTGCAGGGTCGGCAGTTCGACGGTGTCGGCGGTGGAGGTGACCGCGAGCATGCGCGCGTACTCGAGGACGGCGTCGGCGATCTCGTCCCCCGTGACGATGCTGTCCTCCGCGTAGTGGATGCGTCTCACGGGTGTCTCCCTCTGCGGCGGGGAACCGTGTCCCTGCCCGCTCTTCCAGGGTCGCACGCGCTCCGGCGGGCGCCGCCTGCACGGCGGATGTCCGGAGGGGGCTTCCCACGGGACGGCACGACGTGCAGGCGCGGGAGTCAGGTGTAGAGCGACAGGGGCTGCACCTCGCCCGTGAGGAACGCCGCTCCGACCTCGAGCTTCTTGTAGTCCACCGGATCGTGCAGCGAGTGGGTGCGGACGTTGCGCCAGTACAGGTCCAGGCCCACGGAGCTCTTGGCCGAGCTCGAGCCTGTCGCCTCGTAGACGCGGGAGGCGGCGTCCAGGGCGAGGTCGTTCGTCACGACCTTCACCTTGGCGATCTCGATCGCGAGGGCCGCGCGGGAGGCGGCGGTCACTCCGTCGCCCTTCGCGATCTCGGCGTCGTGCAGCACGGCGACCCGGTCGGCGAGCGCCTCGGCGGCCGCGGTGTGCGCGACCAGCTCGCCGTAGAGGCGTCGCACGAAGGGGTCCTCGGAGTAGCGGTCGACCCCGCTGAGGAACCAGGCGTTCGGTCGGGCGACCGTGATCTCGCGGGCGCGGGCGAGCACCCCCTCGGCGATGCCGAGGTAGAGGTTGCCGAAGCCGAGCTGGATGCTCGGGGTGATCAGCGTCGCGAAGGGCTCGTCCGTGAGCGGCCCGAGCAGGTCCTCCGGCTCGACCCGCACCGAGGTGAAGCGGACGGACCCCGACGCGCTCTGCCGCTGACCGAGGTAGTCCCAGTCGCCGAGGGGCTCCACCCCGTCGCGGTCCCGCTCGATCACGAAGGCCACGGCGGTGCCCGCGTCGGGCCCCTCCGCGATCACCGCGTTCACGAGGGCGACGTCCCCCGCCGACACACCGGTCGAGAAGCGCTTCAGCCCGTCGAGCCGGTAGCCGTCGCCCTCCGGGGTCAGCCGCAGGTCGGGGTCGACGGGGTTCACGGAGTCGCCCCACAGGTGCCGGCCCTCGATCGTCGCGCGGTAGAAGCGCTCGCGCTCCTCCGCCGGCGCGGTGAAGGCGATGTTCGCCGAGTTGACGAAGTGGTAGAGCAGCAGCTGCGCGAGTGACGCGTCGGCGCGGGCGAGGATCCGCACGACGCGGAACGCCGTGCTCCAGTGGGCACCGCCTCCCCCGAGCTCCGAGGGGTCGAGCAGGTTCACGAGGCCCGAGTCCCGCAGCGGCGCGAGCTCGACGGTCGGGTCCTGCCCTGCGCGGTCGCGCTCGAGCACGTCGGCGGCGAGCACGCGCCCCACCTCCTCGGCGACCGCGGTCCAGTGCGCCGTCTCTCGGGCGGAGGCGGTGCCGACCCAGTGCGTGCGCGGGCGGGCGAGGGTGCTGTCGAGCGTCATCGTGCGGACTCCTGATCGGGGACGGGGGTGGCGGCGGGCTCCGGCGGCAGGACCGCCAGGACCTCGGGAGGCAGGCCGTCGGCGGCGGACGGGCCCCCGGCGTAGGCGCCGCGGTAGGCCGCGGCGGGGTGGCTGTCGGCGACGCGCGCGTTCCCGGGTCCCTGGAGGTACTCGCGGAGGGTCGAGCCCTCGTACTCGTCCCAGACGCGGCCGCGGCGGCGCAGCTCGGGGACCGCCAGGTCGACGAAGTCCTCGAAGGTGCCGGGGGTGATGACGTAGGCGAGGTTGAAGCCGTCGATGCCGCCGACGTCGACCCAGCGCTCGAGCTCGTCCGCGACGGTGCTCGGACTGCCGACGATCACAGGGCCGATGCCTCCGATCGCGAGGAAGTCCGCCACGTCGTCCGGTGTCCACTCGCGGGTGGGATCCGCCTTCGTGAAGATCGAGAGCGCGCTGCGGACCGCCTCGGTGTCGACGTAGCGCAGCGCCTCCTCCGGGTCGTAGAGCGAGAGGTCCAGGCCCGACCAGCCGCCGTAGAAGGTCAGCGCGCCCTCGCGGCTGGCGTAGCCGAGGTACTCCTGGTGCTTGGCGCGGGCGGCCTCGTCGGTCTCGGCCACGATGACGGTGGCGAGCACGAGGATCTTGATCGCGTCGCGGTCGCGGCCGGCCGCCTCGGTGCGGTCGCGGATGTCGTCCGTCGTCCGCCTCGTCAGCTCGGGGGTGACCCCGTTGATGAAGACGGCCTCGCCGTGGCGCGCGGCGAAGTCGCGGCCGCGGGGCGATGCTCCGGCCTGGAACACGACCGGGGTGCGCTGGGGCGAGGGCTCGGCCAGGTGGATGCCGGGGACGCGGTAGAAGCGGCCGTCGTGCGCCACCGGGTGCACCTTGCGCGGATCCGTGAAGACTCCGCGCTCGCGGTCGCGCAGCACCGCGCCCTCCTCCCACGAGCCCTCCCAGAGCTTGTACGAGACGTCGAGGAACTCCTCCGCCAGCTCGTAGCGGTCGTCGTGCGGCATCTGCGTCTCGAGGCCGAGGTTCTTCGCGGCGCTCTCGAGGTAGGAGGTGACGACGTTCCAGCCGATCCGCCCCTTCGTCAGGTGGTCCAGGCTCGAGAGCCGGCGGGCGAGCGCGTAGGGCTGCTCGTAGGTGGGGGCGATGGTCACCCCGAAACCGAGGTGCTCGGTGACCGCCGCCATCGCCGGGATCTGCAGAATCGGGTCGCCGACGGGGATCTGCGCCGAGTCGATCAGCGCGGGTCCGGCGGAGTCGCGGTACACGTCGTAGACGCCCAGCACGTCGGCGAGGAACAGGGCGTCGAAGGTGCCGCGCTCGAGCGTCCGGGCGAGGGTCGTCCAGTACTCGAGGTCGGTGTACCGGTGGGCCTGGCTGTCGGGGTGGCGCCAGAGCCCCGGCGCCTGGTGCCCGACGCACGTCATGTCGAAGGCGTTGAGCACGATGCGACGCGGGCGTCCGCTCGACGGCTCCTGCTCGAGCGGTGCGTCGTCGCGCGGTGTGTCCTGGGGCAGCGGGACGTCCTGGGGCATGGGGGGATCCTCTTCGTCGCGGGCGGCGCGGCAGCGCCTCGGCGGGCTCGACGGTAGCCCCGACCGGCGACGCGCTCCGCCGCGCGGCGCAACCTTTCGTCACACGAGGCCTGTGTGACGAACCGTGAAGCGGCGGGGCGACGCGGGACGTCCGCGTCCACCACGATCGGTGCCGACTCCCCACGACGACCCGGCCCCGGCCCGACGATCAGGACAGACCATGCGATCCACCCGCACCCTCACCGCCTCCGTGGCGCTCCTCGGAGCCGCCGCGCTCGTGCTCTCCGGCTGCAGCCTCAAGACCGGGGCCGCCGCCGACGACTCGGCCGCCGACGCCGGCCCGGCCGCGGCGAGCGCCGCCGTCGACGTGCCGAGCCTCGAGGGGAAGACGATCGGCGTCGCGGCGAAGGACATCGTCCACGACTTCAGCCGCATCGTGTACGAGAGCGTCCAGGACCGGATCGAGGCCCTCGGCGGCGAGGTCGTCGCCACGCAGGCCGAGGCCAAGGACGACAAGCACGTCAGCGACATCGAGAACCTCGTCGCGCAGAAGCCCGACGCCATCATCGTGATCCTCGGGGACGCGACCACCCTCGCCCCGGCGCTGCAGGAGGTCGACGACGCGGGCATCCCGCTGTTCACGATCGACAACGTGTCGCCGCTGTCGATCAACAACGCGACGAGCGACAACTGGCAGATCGGATCGACGCTCGCCCGCACCATCGCCGAGGACATCGGCGGCCAGGGGCAGATCCTCGTCTTCAACGGCTTCCCCGGAGTGGCGCCCTGCCGCATCCGCTACAACGAGCTGGCTCTCGTACTCGAGGACTACCCCGGCATCACGCTGATCCAGCCCGAGCTGCAGGACAAGTACGAGGGCACCATCGAGGACGCGAAGCAGCAGATCACGGATGCCCTCTCCCGCTACCCCGAGGGCGAGATCTCGGCGATCTGGTCGTGCTGGGACACCCCGCAGATCGGCGCCGCCCAGGCCGTGGACGCCGCGGGCCGCGACGAGATCAGGATCTACGGGGTGGACGCCGACCAGGGCGCGCTGGACCTGATCCTGGACCCCGCCTCCTCCTACACCGCCACCGTCGCCCAGCAGACCGAGGCCATCGGCAGCGGCTCGGCCGAGAACGTCGCACGGTTCCTCGGCGGCGAGGAGGACAGCGTCCCCACGACCAGCTACTTCGCCCCCGTCCTGATCACGAAGGAGAACGCGGCGGCCACGATCCAGGAGCTCGGTCTCGGTGGCTGAGCCGCTCCCGTCCGCGCCCGCCCTGTCGATGCGCGGCATCGGCAAGGCGTTCGCGGGAGTGCCGGTCCTGCGCGACGTCGGGCTGGAGCTGGTGGCGGGAGAGATCGTGGCGCTCGTCGGCGAGAACGGCGCGGGCAAGAGCACCCTGATCAAGATCCTGACGGGCCTCTACTCCTCGGACGCGGGATCCGTCGCGATCGACGGCGAGCCCGTCGCGATCGCGAGCCCGCGCGACGCCGAGCGGGCCGGCGTGCAGGTGGTGCACCAGGACCGCCACGTCGCAGGCCGGCTGACCGTCGCCGAGCAGCTCTTCCTCGGCCGGTCGGAGGGGCGCCGAGGCCTCGTCTCGCCGCGCGCCCTGCGTCTGCGGGCCGAGCGCGAGCTGCTCGAGCGCGTCGGACTCGCCCTCCGCGGCGACACCCTCGTCGACGACCTCACCGTGGCCGAGCAGCAGCTCGTGCAGGTGGCGCGGGCCCTCTCCAGCGACCCGCGGGTGCTGGTCCTCGACGAGCCGACCGCTCCGCTGGCCTCGGAGGAGGTCGAGATGCTCTTCTCGGCGCTGCGCCGTCTGGCCGCCCGCGGCACGGCGGTCGTCTACATCTCGCACTACCTGCAGGAGGTGCGCCGCATCGCGTCCCGGGTCGTGGTCCTCCGCAACGGCGCCAACGCCGGCGAGGTCCTCCTGCACGGAGCACCCGGCGAGCTGGACGACGTCGTGCGGCTCATGATCGGCCGCGACGTCGAGGAGTTCGCCGAGGGACCCGGGCGCGTCGTCGATCAGGACGCCGTCGCCCTGCTCGAGCTCGAGGGGCTCTCGGCGCCCGGACTCGACCCGCTCTCGCTCGCCGTCCGCCCCGGCGAGGTGGTCGGAGTGACGGGACTCGTCGGCTCCGGCGTCGAGATCCTCGCCGACGCGGTCGCCGCAGTCGTGCCGCACGGGGGCCGCGTGCGGGTCGCGGGACGCCGCGTCTCCTCCGCCCGCGCCTTCGTGGCGGCCGGCGGCGCGTACGTGCCGAGCGACCGCCGCCGCGACGGGGTGCTCGTCCGGCACACGGTGGCCGAGAACCTCTCCCTCGCGGCGCTGGGCGCCGTCTCGCGCCTGGGCTTCGTGTCCGACCGCCGGCGGGAGCGGGCGCTCGCCGCGCAGTGGATCCGGACCCTCGACATCCGCCCCGCCGATCCGGACGCCGTCGTCGGCACCCTGTCGGGCGGCAACCAGCAGAAGATCGCATTCGGCAAGTGGCTCGCCGCGGGCTCCCGCGTCTTCGTGCTCGACTCCCCCACCGCCGGCGTCGACATCGGCGCGCGCACCGCCCTCTACCGGCGGATCGAGGCGCTGGTCGACTCCGGCGCCGCCGTCCTGCTGGTCAGCCTCGACCTCGAGGAGCTCGTGGGGCTCTCGGACCGCGTCGTGGTGCTGCACCGCGGAGCCGTCCGCGCCGAGCTCCCGCGCCGGGACGCGACCGGCGACCGCATCCTCGCCCTCGCCTCCGGCGCCGACGCGCCCGTCCCCCAGGAGTCACGATGACCGCCCTCGCCCCGTCCCGCGTTCCCGTGGGCGCCGCGCCCCGTCGGCGCGGCCTCGGCGCTCTCGCCGTGATCGGCTACCTCGTCGTCGCCGCCGAGATCCTCCTCTTCTCCCTCGCTTCGCCGTCCTTCGCGACACCCGGGAACGCCGCGACGATCCTCCTGCAGGCGGCCGTGCCCGCGATCGCCGGCTTCGGTCTCGCGATCGTGGTCATCACCGGCGGCGACGACGTCGTCACCGGCGGCATCGACCTCTCCTCGGGCCCCGTGGTCGGGCTCTCCGGAGTCGTCGCCGCCGTCGCCGTGCAGTCCGGCTGGCCGGCGCCGGGCGCGATCGGGCTGGCGCTCCTCGTGAGCATCGGCTTCGGCGCCGTCAACGGCACGGCCGTGGTTCTGGGGCTCCGCCCCCTGCTCGCCACGCTCGCGACCTCCGGCATCGTCACCAGCACCGTCTTCCTCGCCACCGACAACGTCAAGGTGCCGCTCGAGGATCCGCTCTTCGTGTGGCTGCGCTCCGGATCGGTCCTCGGAGTGCCCGCTCCGGTGCTGGTGCTCGGCGTCACGGCGCTGCTCACCGGCCTCCTGGTCGGACGCACGCCGTGGGGGATCCGCAGCTACGCCGTCGGGCAGAACCGCACGGCGGCGAGCGTCGCGGGCGTCCCCGTGTGGCGGTACGTCGGCGGCAGCTACGTGATCGCCGGCCTCCTGGCGGGGGTCGCCGGCGTCCTGCTCGCCGCGCGCCTCGCCGCGGCGGTGCCCGGCATCGGCGCGCAGATCCTGCTCGACATCATCCTCACCGCGTTCCTCTCCGTCGTCTTCTCCCGTCGGCTCGTCGTGACGATCGGAGGCACGCTGCTCGCGGCGGTCTTCGTCGCCGCGCTGGGCAACGGCTTCACCCTCCTCGGGGTCGGCAGCCAGTGGGTCGGCGCCATCAAGGGGATCCTGATCCTGCTGGTCCTCGGCCTCGCGGCCGTCCGAGAGCGAGGCACCCGCCGATGAGCACGATCACCGAGGCCCCTCCGGTCGCACCCTCCGACGTCGCTCCGGCGGTCCGGTCCGAGCGGCGGCGCGCCCTCGCGGTACGCCTCCTCGCCCCCGGGACCGTCGCCCTGATCCTGCTGGTGTTCGGCACGCTCGCCCCCGGGTACTTCGCGGCGGGCAACCTGCTGAGCGTCCTCAGTGCCGGCGCGATCCTCCTGATCGCCGCCACGGCCATGACCGTCGTCGTCCGCACGGGCGGCATCGACCTCTCGATCGGAGTGGCGATCGACCTCGCCGCGCTCGGCGCCGCCGGACTCATCGCCGACGGCTACGTGGGCTGGTTCGCCGTCTCGATCGGCCTGGCCTTCGGCGCGCTCGCCGGACTCGTCAACGCGGTCCTGATCGTCGTGCTGCGCATCCGCGCCTTCCTCGCGACCCTCAGCGTCTGGTTCATCGGCACGAGCGTCGAGCAGCTTCTGACGGGCGGCGGCGCCCCGGTCTACCTCCGGCGGACGGGGACGCCCGACGACTTCGCGGCGATCGGCAACGCGACACTCGCCGGAGTGCCGGTGCCCGTCATCACCGCCGCTCTGCTGGGAGTCGTGGTCTGGCTGCTGCTGGACCGCACCCGCTGGGGACGCGTCCTGACCGCGACCGGCGAGCAGCCCACGGCGGCGCGCATCGCCGGCCGCCGCACCTCGCTGGTGCTCGCCTCGGCGTACGTCGTGGCGGCCCTCATCGCCGCGGTCGGCGGGATCGTCCTCGCCTCGCGCAGCTACGGCTTCTCGCCCGCGGGCGGGCAGCCCTACGTGCTCGACGCCATCGGAGCCGTCTTCATCGGCGCCACGCTCAGCCGGCTCGGCCGCCCCACGGTCCTCGGCACCGCGGTGGGAGTGCTGATCTTCGGCCTGCTCAACAACGGCATGGTGCTGATCGGGCTGTCCTTCTACTGGCAGGGGCTCCTGCGCGGAGTCGTGCTGCTCGCGCTGCTGCTGGCCACGGCGGCGCTGCGGCGAGAGAGCATCGCTCCGGCGCTGCGCTCGCTCACCGGAGGCGGACTGCTCGGGCGGCGACGAACACGTCAGTCGGCGGTGGAGTAGACGCGCAGCGCGAGGCGCACGATCCGCACCGACGCCTCCTCGTAGCCGTCGCGCCGCCCGTCGAAGACCTCGGTCTCGCCGTCGTGGGCCCAGCCCGGGTCCTCCCCGGCGTCGCGGCGCACCGAGATGGTCAGGGAGTCGGTCGAGTACGACTCCACGACCGGCGCGCGCCAGCCGGGGATCCGCCCGACGATCGGAGTCGCCGTGCGGCCCAGCACGAGCGAGACCGCCCCGCGGGTGCGCGGCCGGCGTCCCGCGTGCAGGATGCGCACGTCCAGCTTCCCGTCGTCGAGCCGGCGGCGCGCGAGCGGCGCGGCCGTGCGGGGGTGCTCCTGATTGACGCCCACGAAGTACGACCAGACGAGCTCGCTCCGCCCGTCGCGCCGCAGCTCGAACGGATCCGTGCTGCGCACGACCCGCAGGGCCGCGAGCACGGCGGACACGGGCTTGCCGAGCACCTTCTCGTGCTTCTCCCGCGCGGCCACGAATTCGGGGTAGACGCCGACCGACACCGTGTTGAGCACCGTGATCGGATCGGAGTCGCCCGCCACGACCTCCGCCACGTCGACGTCGCGGCGCTGGCCGTGGGCGGCGGCGTCGAGGGCGTCCTCGATCGTGAGCAGCCCCAGCGCCTTCGCGAAGTGGTTCATCGTGCCGCCGGGCAGCACGAGCAGGGTCATGCCCTCCGCGCGGGCGAGCGCCGCGCCGACCGACATCGTGCCGTCGCCGCCGTAGACGCCGAGCACCTCCGGAGGCGTCCCGCCCGATCGGGCCTCGCGCACGACGTCCGCGAGCTCCTCCCCGTCCGCGAGGCGGTGCACACGGGCCCGCGGGAAGCGGTCGAGGATCATCGGCTCGGGATCGGGGCGGTGCGAGTCGCGGCCCGCCCCCGGGTTCAGCACCACGAGCAGCGACGCCCCGTCGCCCAGCGGCCGCGTGTCGACCGGGGGCAGCAGCGCGCGCTCCGAGACGGGCACGTGCCGGGGGGTCGCCGGCACCAGCACGCGCCCCAGCGTCGCGACGGCCGCGCCGAGCGCCGCACCGCCGAGCACGTCCGACAGCCAGTGGACCCCGACGTGCAGACGCGAGAACGCCACCGCCGCGGCCAGCGGCACGACGGCGGTGCCCACCTTCGGATTCTCCAGGGCGGCGCCGACGGCGAAGGCGGCGGCGCTCGCCGCGTGACCGGAGGGGAACGAGGGCGACGCGGGCACGCGGGCGAGCCTGCGCCCCACGGGCACGTCGACGATCAGCGGCCGCGCGCCGCCGAAGACGCGCTTGCCGATCAGGTTGGCCGCCGCGCTCGCGACGCTCAGCGACAGCACGCCGCGCACGGCCTCCCGGGGACGGCCCGCCGCCAGCAGCACCGCTCCGAGCGCGAACCAGAGCACCCCGTGATCCGCCGCCCGCGACGCGGCGACGAGGGCGCCGTCCACGACGGCCGGAGAGCGTCTCGCATTCAGGCGCCGCGCCGCTCGGGCGTCCGCGCGGCGCACCGCCCGCGGCACGCCCGTCAGACGCCGGAGCAGGACGAGTGGGGGTCGTGTTCCGCGCAGGGCCATGGCCTCAGCCTAGGAGTCCGGGCCTGACGGAGCGCCGACCGCTCAGACCTCGCCGAAGCCCGATTCGACGAGGTCGCCGAGCCGGCCCACCGCCTCCTCCGCCTGCGGTCCGGTGGCAGAGATCACGACCTCGTCCCCCCGGTCCAGGCCCAGCGACATCACGCCCAGCAGGCTCGTCGCGTCCTTGCCGTTCGCGTCGATCCGCGCGTCGAAGGTGGTCGCGAGCTTCACGAAGTCGGCCGCCGGGCGGGCGTGCAGCCCGTTGGGATTGACGAGCACCACGCTGCGGCGCACGCCAGCCGCGACGGGCGGCTCCTCGGACGCCGGCGCGCCGGCACCGCGGGCCGATTCCGCGGCGCGGACGACCTCCTCGAGCGAGGCTCCCGTCTCCGCCGCCACCGCCGCGGCGACCGCGCCCTCGACGAGCGGAGCGTCGACGAGGCGCACCCGCGCCCGCGCGTCGTCGTCGAGGAACTCCAGAGCCGTCTCGGCCGTCATGATCGCCGAGCCGAGATCGCAGAGCACCACCGCGCCCTCGCCCGAGTCCGCCTCGCCGAGGGCGGTCGAGATGCGATCGAAGCTGGTGCCGATCCCTCCCTCGTCCGTGCCGCCGGCGGCGACCAGCGCCACGGACGGCGCCATCTGCGCCGCCAGCTCCACGAGCCCCTCGGCGAGCCGCGCGCTGTGCGAGACGAGGACCAGCCCGACGCTCACGCTGCCGCCTCGGCCGCCGCGCGCAGCAGCAGCACGGTCGAGACGCTTCCCGGGTCGCGGTGACCGACGGCCCGCTCCCCCAGGTAGCTCGCCCGGCCCTTGCGCGCGACGAGCGGATCGGTGGCCTCGGCTCCGGTCTGCGCGGCCTCGGCTGCAGCGGCGAGGACCTCCGCCGGCGCCGCTCCCCCTGCGACCGCGGTCCCTGCCGCCTCGACCGCCGGGATCCACGCGTCAACCATCGTCTTGTCGCCGGCCTCCGCCTTGCCCCGCAGCACGATGCCGTCGCGGGCCGCGGTCAGCAGTGCGACGAGGGCCTCGCCGTCGAGCGACTCCTTCCCGGCGACCGCCGCCGACGCCTTGAGGAACGCCGTGCCGAAGAGCGGGCCGGACGCGCCTCCCACCGTCGAGATCAGCGTCGTCGCCACGAGCTTCAGCACCTCGGCCGGAGTCGACCCGCCGCCCGTCGCCTCGAGCTTCGCGACGACGGCCTGGAAGCCGCGGTCCATGTTCTCGCCGTGGTCGCCGTCGCCGATCGCCCGGTCCAGGGTGATGAGCTCCACCCGGTGCTCCGCGATCGACTGCGCCGCCGCCCGCACCCACCGGGTCGCCCACTCGGCGTCGAGCGCCGTCCGTCCGTCCTGCATCGTTCCCTCTCCTGCGACCGCTCCCGCGGCCGTCGTGTCGTCTGCGTCCCGGGCGCCGTGCGCGTCGATCAGCGTCCCCAGCGCAGCGCGGCGGTCTCGACCGGCGCGTCCCAGAGCTCGGTCATCGCAGCATCCAGCTTCAGCACGCTCAGCGAGAAGCCCTGCATCTCGAGCGAGGTGACGTAGTTCCCGACCAGGCTGCGGGTGACCTCGATGCCCTTCTCGGCGAGCACCTCCGCGGCGCGGCGGTAGGCGATGTAGAGCTCGACCAGGGGCGTTCCGCCCATGCCGTTGACGAAGAGCAGCACGCTGTCGCCGGAGGAGAACGGCAGGTCCTCGAGGATCGGGCCGAGGATGCGGTCGACGATCCGGTCCGCCGGCTCGAGGGCGATCTTCTCGCGGCCGGGCTCGCCGTGGATCCCGATGCCGATCTCGATCTCGTCGTCGCCGAGCTCGAAGCTGGGCTCCCCCGCGTGAGGGACGATCGACGGCGAGAGCGCGACGCCCATCGAGCGGACGTTCGCGTTCACCGCCTCGGCGATCGCGGCGACCGCGTCGAGGGAGTCGCCGCGCTCGGCGGCCGCTCCCGCGATCTTCTCGACGAGCACCGTCCCCGCCACCCCGCGGCGCCCTGCCGTGTAGAGCGAGTCCTTGACCGCGACGTCGTCGTCGATGACGACGGAGCGGACCTCGATGCCCTCGGCCTCGGCGAGATCGGCGGCGGTCTCGAAGTTGAGCACGTCCCCCGTGTAGTTCTTCACGAGGTGGAGCACACCCGCTCCGCCGTCGACGGCCTGCGTGGCCGCGACGATCGGATCCGGGGTGGGCGAGGTGAACACCGGCCCCGGCACCGCCGCGTCCAGCATCCCGTGACCGACGAAACCGGCGTGCAGCGGCTCGTGGCCGCTCCCTCCACCGCTGACGATCCCGACCTTGCCCGAGCGCGGTGCGTCGACGCGCACGACGAACAGCGGGTCCGTCTCGACCCGGACGAGATCGGCGTGCGCGAGGCCGAAACCGGCCACGGACTCCGCGACGACGTTCTTGGGGTCGTTGATGAGCTTCTTCATCGAGGTCTCCTCCAGGGTCCGACCACCGCTCGACGTCCGGGGCGATCCGGCTCGGGGTGGATCACGGCCCGCTCCGTCGCGGACAGCACTGCCACGTTACGCCCTGGCACCGCGGAGGCGCAGGCTCCTCGACGCGGGTCGGGGACGCTCAGTCCTCCCGCTGCGTCTCGGCGACCCACGCGTCGAGCTTCGCCGCGGCCGCTCCGGAGTCGACGGCCTCGGCCGCTCGCTCCATCGCGGAGCGGAAGCGCTCCAGGATCGCGGTCTGGATGAGGGACGGGTCGCGGGCCAGGTCGTAGGCGATGAGCCCCGCGGCCGCGTTGAGCAGCACGATGTCCCGGACGGGTCCGCCGTCCCCCGCCAGGACCGAGCGCACCACCCGCGCGTTGTACGCGGCGTCCTTGCCGCGGAGCTGGTCGATGCTCGCCCGGCGCAGCCCGAGGTCGCGGGGGTCGAGGTCGTGCTCGACGACCAGGCCGCGCGACACCTCCCAGATGTGGCTGTGGCCCGTGGTCGTCAGCTCGTCGAGCCCGTCGTCGCCGCGGAAGACGAGCGCCGTCGCGCCGCGGGTCCGGAACACGCCGACGAACAGCGGCACGCGATCCAGGTGCGCGACCCCCACCGCCGAGGCCTCGGGACGCGCCGGGTTGCACAGCGGGCCGAGGAAGTTGAAGACGGTCGGCACTCCGAGCTCGGCCCGCACCGCCCCCGCGTGGCGGAAGCCGGGGTGGAACATCGCGGCGAAGACGAAGGCGATGCCGGTGCGCCGGAACACCTCGGCGACGCGCTCGGGCGGCAGCGTCAGATCCACGCCCAGCGCGGCCAGGACGTCCGAGGACCCGGACGAGGAGGACGCGGCCTTGTTGCCGTGCTTGATCACGGGAGTGCCCGCCGCCGCGGCGATGATCGACGCGGTGGAGGAGATGTTCACGGTGCCGAAGCGGTCGCCGCCCGTCCCGACGATGTCCAGCGCCATCGGATCCACGTCCAGGGGCACCGCGTGCTCGAGGATCGCGTCGCGGAAGCCCACGATCTCGTCGACGGTCTCGCCCTTCGCCCGCAGCGCGATCAGCAGCCCGGCGAGCTGCGCCGGGGTCGCCTCGCCCTGCATCACCCGCTCCATCGCCCACGTCGCCTCCGAGACGCTCAGATCGGAGGAGTCGAGCAGAGAGCTGAGAAGACGCGGCCAGGACAGGGTTTCCGACATGGCACTCAGATTATCCGGGTAGGAACGCCGTACGGGAAGTGCGAATCACCCCTCCGGCCATCGTCCATAATGGTCTGTGTGACGAGCAGCACTCTTACCCCCACGGCCACCGCGCCCGTAGTGAACCGACCCAACCCGGTCGCGGTCGGAACGATCGTCTGGCTGGGCAGCGAGGTCATGTTCTTCGCGGGCCTGTTCGCGATCTACTTCACCCTGCGCAGCACCTCCCCGGAGCTGTGGGAGGCCGAGACGAGCATCCTCAACGTGCCGTTCGCGAGCGTCAACACGGTGATCCTGGTCGCCTCCTCGTTCACGTGCCAGTTCGGCGTGTTCGCGGCCGAGCGACTGCAGTCACGCTCCACCGGGCTCAGCCCGTTCAAGTGGGGCATGGTCGAGTGGTTCTTCCTCACCTACGCCCTCGGCGCGATCTTCGTCTGCGGCCAGGTCTTCGAGTACGCGACCCTCGTCTCCGAGGGCGTCAGCCTCTCGAGCAACGCCTACGGCTCCGCGTTCTACCTGACCACCGGCTTCCACGCCCTGCACGTCACCGGCGGGCTCATCGCCTTCCTCCTCGTCATCGGCCGCGCGTTCGCGGTCAAGAACTTCGGTCACAAGGAGGCGACGAGCGCCATCGTCGTCTCGTACTACTGGCACTTCGTCGACGTCGTCTGGGTCGGCCTCTTCGTGGTCATCTACTTCCTGAAGTGATGCGTGCCGCTCCGATGAACTCCTCCACCCCCGACCCCCGCAGGAAGGTTGCCTCGATGGCCTCCCCGAAGACGAAGAGCCGTGCCAAGAAGGGTCGCCGTCACCCTCTCGCCACGCTGGCCCTGATCGCCATCGGCCTCGGTCTCACCGGCGGCACCTACGCGGCCGTCGGAGTCGCCACCTCGGCCTCCGCCGAGACCTCGGCGAACAGCCAGCAGACGATCGACGAGGGCTCGAAGCTCTTCGCCGCGAACTGCGCCACCTGCCACGGCCTCGACGCCGCCGGCACCGACAACGCTCCGTCGCTCATCGGCGTCGGAGCCGCCTCCGTCGACTTCCAGGTCGGCACCGGCCGCATGCCGATGCAGATGCACGGCCCGCAGGCGCTCGAGAAGCCTGTCCAGTTCACCGACGAGCAAGTCGCCGAGCTGGCCGCGTACGTCGCGTCCCTCGCTCCCGGACCCGCCATCCCGACCGGCGAGGTCCTCGACGGCCAGGGCGACACCGCCAACGGCGCCGAGCTCTTCCGCATCAACTGCGCCATGTGCCACAACGTCGCCGGAGCGGGCGGCGCGCTGACCGAGGGCAAGTTCGCTCCCCCGCTCGGCGGCGTCACCGAGGCGCACATCTACGAGGCGATGGTCACCGGCCCGCAGAACATGCCGGTCTTCAACGACCTGAACATCTCGCCCGAGGACAAGCGCGACATCATCTCGTACCTCAAGTACCTCGAGGCGAACCCGTCCCCGGGCGGATTCGCGCTCGGCTCCCTCGGGCCGGTCGCGGAGGGCCTCTTCCTCTGGATCTTCGGCCTCGGCGCGATCGTCGCGCTCACGGTGTGGATCACCGCCCGCTCGAACTAGTAGACATCAGCGCCCTGACGGGCGTGACAACCCCCACGGCCCCGTACGGAGCCGATAGGCGTGAAAAGGAGAACCATGGCAGAGCACGATGAGGGTGGCACGGACCTCGCCACCTCGTCGGCCACCGGGCACGGTTCGGCTCCGGCCGGCACCGCGGTCGTCACGCGGGGCCGGGTCCAGGACCCGGGCCTCCCGCCGCACCGCCCCCGGATGACCGATCTCGACCCCAAGGTCGAGAAGCGTGCCGAGCGCACGGTGTACACGCTCTTCTACCTCTCCTTCGCGGGATCCCTGTTCGCGGTCGCCGCGTACATGGCCTTCCCCATCACGGAGGAGATCGAGTCCGTCCGCCTGAACACGCTGTTCATCGGACTGGGCATGTCCCTCGCCCTCCTCGCGATCGGCATCGCGGCTGTCCACTGGGGCAAGCAGCTGATGTCGGACCACGAGGGCATCGACATCCGCCACCCGGTCCGCTCCTCCGAGGACACCCGCGCGCGTGCGCTCGAGATCTTCGACCAGTCCGACAAGGAGTCCGGCTTCGGTCGGCGCTCGGTCATCCGCAACAGCCTGATCGCGTCGCTCGTCGTGTTCCCGCTGCCCGCGGTCATCCTGTTCCGCGGCCTCGGCCCGCAGGACCAGAACCCCGTCGCACTCCTCAAGACCACCATGTGGAAGGAGGGCACCCGGCTCACGCTGGACCCCTCCGGTGCCCCGATCCTCGCGTCGGACGTCACCCTGGGCTCCGCCTTCCACGTGATCCCCGAAGGCCTCGACCAGGTCGAGGGCAAGCTCGAGGAGAAGGCCAAGGCCTCCGTCCTCCTGATGCGCCTGAAGCCCGAGGACCTCGTCGTCAGTGAGGGTCGCGAGACCTGGAACTACGACGGAATCGTCGCCTATTCGAAGATCTGCACGCACGTCGGCTGCCCTGTGGCGCTGTACGAGCAGCAGACCCACCACCTGCTGTGCCCGTGCCACCAGTCGCAGTTCGACATCAAGCACGAGGCTGCCGTCATCTTCGGCCCGGCGAAGCGCCCGCTTCCGCAGCTGCCCATCACCATCGACGACGAGGGCTACCTGGTCGCGCAGAGCGACTTCACGGAGCCCGTCGGACCGTCCTTCTGGGAGCGATGACTCACATGTCCACCACCACACCGTCACGACCCGCGTCGTCGCCCCAGGGCGACGGCGACGGCGTCATCCTCGGCAGCGGCAAGCTTCAGAAGGGCTACGTCGGAGCCGCATCGAACTACATCGACGAGCGCACGAGCATCTCGGCCGTCGTCAAGGAGTTCGGCCGCAAGATCTTCCCCGACCACTGGTCCTTCCTCCTCGGCGAGGTCGCGCTCTACAGCTTCGTCATCATCCTGCTGTCGGGCACCTTCCTCACGTTCTTCTTCCAGGCCTCCATGGTCGAGACGCACTACGAGGGCAGCTACCTGCCGATGAAGGGCATCGAGATGTCCGCGGCGATGGCCTCGTCGCTCGACATCTCGTTCGACATCCGCGGCGGCCTGCTGATGCGCCAGATCCACCACTGGGCGGCACTGCTGTTCGTGGCCTCGATCGGCCTGCACATGCTCCGCATCTTCTTCACCGGTGCGTTCCGCAAGCCGCGCGAGCTCAACTGGGTCATCGGCTTCGTCCTCTTCATCCTCGCGATGGCCGAGGGCTTCACCGGCTACTCGCTCCCCGACGACCTGCTCTCGGGCAACGGCCTCCGCATCATCGACGGCATGGTCAAGGGCATCCCGATCGTGGGCACCTGGATCTCGTTCCTGCTCTTCGGCGGCGAGTTCCCGGGCACCGACATCGTCGGCCGCCTGTACACCCTGCACATCCTGCTCCTGCCGGCGCTGGTGCTCGCGTTCATCGCGCTGCACCTCGTGTTCGTGGTCGTCCACAAGCACACCCAGTTCCCCGGTGCGGGCAAGACCGAGCAGAACGTCGTCGGCTACCCGGTCCTCCCGGTGTACGCCGCCAAGGCCGGTGGGTTCTTCTTCATCGTCTTCGGTGTCGTCGTCCTCATCGCGTCGCTGTTCACGATCAACCCGATCTGGAACTACGGCCCCTACGACCCCTCGCCCGTGTCCGCCGGCACCCAGCCCGACTGGTACATCGGCTTCGCGGACGGCGCGCTGCGCCTCGTTCCGCCGGGACTCGAGTGGGCCATCCCGGGCATCGGCACGCTGTCGTTCAACATCCTCATCCCGCTCGTCGGCCTGGGTCTGTTCATCGTCGCGGTCATGCTGTACCCGTTCCTCGAGGCCTGGATCACCGGTGACAAGCGCGAGCACCACCTGCTCGACCGCCCGCGCAACGCCGCCACCCGCACCGCGATCGGCGCCGCCGGAGTGACGTTCTACGCCGTCCTCTGGGCCGCGGCGTCCTCCGACATCATCGCCACGCACTTCCACCTCACGATGGAAGGCGTCATCCACGCCCTGCAGTTCAGCCTGATCGCCGGCCCCTTCATCGCGTACTTCATCACGAAGCGCATCTGCCTCGCCCTGCAGAAGAAGGACCGCGAGATCGCTCTGCACGGCTTCGAGTCCGGCCGCATCGTCCGCCTCCCCGGCGGTGAGTTCATCGAGGTGCACCAGCAGCTCGACGAGTACGAGCGCTGGAAGCTGGTCAGCCAGGACGAGTACGAGCCGCTGATGATCCGCCCGGACTCGCGTGGTCGCATCACCGCCCCGCAGCGCGTCCGTGCCGGCCTCTCCCGCTGGTTCTTCGAGGACCGCATCACCCCCGTCACCCAGAAGGAGCTCGAGAGCTCGCACAGCGAGCACTGACCTCCTTCCCCGAAGGGCCCGGACGATCCGTCGTCCGGGCCCTTCGTCGTCCCCGGGCTGGTCCTCCGCGCCCACCGCTGCCTGGTCACGATCGACCCCAGAACGAGCGGCGCATCCTCCTCGTCACGGCGCCGGTTCCGTCCTGCGAGGACGCGACGGGTTCGTGAGGAGGACCGCGGCCCCCGTTCTCACGTCGTCGGGCCGCGCCGAGGCGGCAGTGGCGGCCGAGCGCCCCGCGCGTCGACGATGTCGACGTCGGCGCAGTCGACGATGTCGACGTCGGCGCAGTCGACGCGCAGCTCGAGGTCGGAGTGCGCGACGGGAGGAGGAACGGGCTGCGTAGTTCGGGCCACTCGCCCCCTCGCCTCTCCCCCGGCGCCTTCCCGTGCGATCCGTCGCCGAAGACGGTCATGCACTGGAACGAGTGCAGCTTCGCTGCAGCTACTCTCCGGATCCTCGCGGTCACGAACCGGCTGGTCCTGCCACGACACCTCCGACAGGCACGAGCGGAGAGTCCTGCTCACGTGAAGACCCATCAGATCAGCGACGTCGCCCTCGCACCGGAGCGGGTTCCGAGCCGTCCCGCCGCCGGCCGACAGCAAGGTCGTGCTCGCACGAGCCGTTCGCAGCGCGAACGGGGAAACGCGCGAGAGATCGACGTCGGAGCCTTGCTCGCGGCCATCGAGCGAAGTCAGGGCCGGGACGACGAGTCTGCTCAGGAAGGCAGGCGATGAGTCGAGCTCTCCCGACTCCGGGTCCTGCATCTCCGATCGGGTCAGGGGCTTCGAGGACGCCGCCGTCAAGTGCAACGGATCGCCCCGCTCCGTATCGGGCCCTCTGAGGCAACTGAAACCCGTCGGACGTCCCTTCGCCCCGCTCGACCGCACCCGCGCGCGGCAGCCGTCGAGGCGCCACAGGAGCCGTTCCGCGGGCTGTGGCCCCTGCGTCCGGGGCCGCCCCTCCCCGTCGTGCTGCGACCGACAGCCCGCGCTCGTGCGCAGTGGTGATCGCACGCCGCAGGCCGCCCTGGAACGCGCGCAGACGCCGCTCAGCGCAGCAGAAAGGCCGGGTGCCGTGGGCTGTCGCCCACCGCACCCGGCCCTCTGCCGGAGTCCTCCGCCTAGCGCGCGAAGTATCCGCGGTAGTACTCGTACACCCAGCCCGTGATCGAGATCAGGAAGATCCCGGCCGCGATGTAGGTGATCCAGATGCCGACGGCGAGGCCGAGGAAGGCGAGCGCCGCAGCGCCGGCCAGGATCAACGGCCACCAGCTCCAGGGGCTGAAGAAGCCCAGCTCGGGGTCCCCGTCGTCGATGTCGGCGTCGAGGCGGTCCTCGGGCAGCTCGGCGCCCTGCGCCTTGTGCACCCGGCCGACGTAGAACGCGATGAACGCGCCCAGCACGGCCGAGAGGAAGATGCCGACGGTGCCGACCCACTCCACCTGCTCGGTGTCGATGAGGGACCACGTCGTGTATGCGACGCCCGCGAGGAGGAAGAAGCCGGCCAGGAGCCAGAACAGATTGACGTTGGCGCGCATGGCCCTACTTCACCGTGCCTTCGGACTTGTCGTATGTGGGGGCGTCCGGAGCGTCCTTCGCCGGACCGATTCCGACGGGGATGCCGGCCTCGGGGTGGTTCAGGTCGAAGGCCGGAGCCTCGCTGCGGATGCGCGGGATGGACGTGAAGTTGTGACGGGGCGGCGGGCAGGAGGTCGCCCACTCGAGCGACCGCGAGAAGCCCCACGGGTCGTTCACGGTGACCTTCGGCGCCTTGCGAGCCGTGATGTACACGTTGAGGAAGAACGGGATCAGCGAGACCGCGAGGATCATCGCTCCGACCGTCGACAACTGGTTCATCCAGGTGAAGCCGTCCTCCGGGAGGTAGCTCGCGTAGCGGCGGGGCATGCCCACGACTCCGAGCCAGTGCTGGATGAGGAAGGTGGTGTGGAAGCCGATGAACAGCAGCCAGAAGTGCCACTTGCCCAGCGTCTCGTTGAGCATCTTGCCGGTCCACTTGGGCCACCAGAAGTAGAAGCCCGAGAACATCGCGAAGACGACGGTGCCGAACACCACGTAGTGGAAGTGCGCCACGACGAAGTACGAGTCCGAGACGTGGAAGTCGAGCGGAGGCGAGGCCAGGATGACGCCCGTGAGCCCGCCGAAGGTGAAGGTGATCAGGAAGCCGATCGCCCAGATCATCGGGGTCTCGAAGGTGACCGACCCGCGCCACATGGTGCCGATCCAGTTGAAGATCTTCACGCCGGTCGGAACCGCGATGAGCATCGTCATCAGCGAGAAGAACGGCAGCAGGACGGAGCCGGTGACGTACATGTGGTGCGCCCATACGGTCACGGACAGCGCCGCGATCGCGATGGTCGCGTAGATCAGCGTCTTGTAGCCGAAGATCGGCTTGCGGCTGAACACCGGGAAGACCTCGGAGACGATGCCGAAGAACGGCAGGGCGATGATGTACACCTCGGGGTGGCCGAAGAACCAGAAGAGGTGCTGCCAGAGCAGGACGCCGCCGTTGGCCGCGTCGTAGATGTGCGCGTCGAACACGCGGTCGGCGCCGAGCGCGAACATGGCCGCGGCGAGGACAGGGAAGGCCAGCAGCACGAGGATCGACGTCACGAGGATGTTCCACGTGAAGATAGGCATGCGGAACATGGTCATGCCCGGTGCGCGCATCGTGATGATCGTCGTGATGAAGTTCACCGCGCCGAGGATCGTGCCGAAGCCGGAGAGGCCGAGTCCGAAGACCCACAGATTGCCGCCGAGCCCTGGCGAGAACGTCGTGCTCGAGAGTGGCGCGTAGGCGAACCATCCGAACGACGCGGCGCCCTGGGGGGTGACGAAGCCGGCGACGGCGATCAGCGAGCCGAAGCTGTAGAGCCAGTAGGCGAACGCGTTGAGCCGCGGGAACGCGACGTCGGGTGCGCCGATCTGCAGCGGCATGAGGACGTTGGCGAAGCCGGCGAAGAGCGGCGTCGCGAACATCAGCAGCATGATCGTGCCGTGCATCGTGAAGAGCTGGTTGTACTGCTCGCGCGTCTCGACGACGGCCAGACCCGGCTCGAACAGCTGGGCGCGGATGACGAGGGCCATCACTCCCGCGATGCAGAAGTAGATGAACGAGGTGATCAGGTACATGTACCCGATGACCTTGTGGTCGGTGGACGTCATCCAGCGAACGAGGACGTTCGCCTTGCGCTCGACGGGGGGTGTTCCGAAGGTGCGGGACGACGGGGCGGGTGCGGTGGCGGTGCTCATGCTCCCCTACTCCTCGTTCTCGGTGCGGACCGGCGCACCGGTTCCGGGAAGGTTGCTGTTGCGGTCGTACTCGGCGCCCAGCTGGCCGGTCTGGCCCGCGTCGCGGAGCGACTGGATGTAGTCGTCGTAGGTGTCGCGATCGACGACCTCGACGTTGAAGAGCATCGCGGAGTGGTACTCGCCGCAGAGCTCGGCGCACTTGCCGGCGTACGTGCCCTCCTTGAGCGGCGTGACGTACATGTAGTTCGTCTTGCCGGGGATCATGTCCTTCTTGTAGAGGAAGTCCACGACCCAGAACGAGTGGATCACGTCGCGCGCGTCGAGCTGGATCTTGATCTTCTCGCCCACGGGCAGGTACAGCGTCGGCACCTCGGACTCGACGAGCGAGCCGTTCGCGTCGCCGTCGGCACCCTCGTACTGGCCCTGGATGCCCGCCGAGTAGACGTCCTCGTCGACGTAGTTGAAGTCCCACGCCCACTGCTTGCCGTAGACCTGGATGGTCTCGTCGGGGTTCTCGTAGGGCTCCTCGATCGCGGCCTGGTCGCGCGCCGTGAAGGCGAAGAAGCCGATCACCAGGATCAGCGGCACGATCGTGTAGAAGATCTCGATCGGCATGTTGTAGCGCAGCTGCACCGGGAGGCCCGTCTGGCCCTTGCGGCGGCGGTACACGACGACGGCCCAGATCGTGAGCCCCCACGTGACGACGCCGACGGCGAGGAGAACGATCCAGGAGGTGACCCAGAGTCCGATGACCCGGTCGACGTGGTTCGTCGTTCCGGGTTCGGTGGGGAGCCAGCCCTGGAGCTGCTCCTGCGTGCAGCCCGCGAGAACGAGGGCGAGGGCTCCTGCAACGGGTGCAGCGACCCATCTGCGGATTCGGCGATTGAAGCGCACCGGTGACCTTTCGGAAGACTGGGGACCAGTTCACACGAAACTGTATTAGACCGGCTCCAGCCTACCTTCCCCCCGGCGGCCGGAGTGCACGGGACACCGCTCTTGACCTCCGGGCCCGACGGTGCGACGGACGACGAACGGCGCCCGACGAGCCGCAGATGCAAGCCGTCGGACGCCGTCCGGAGGAGCGGGAGCGGCGTGTCGCCGCTCGAGCGTCAGTGGAAGCTGTCGCCGCAGGCGCAGCTGCCGCCCGCGTTGGGGTTGTCGATGGTGAAGCCCTGCTTCTGGATGGTGTCCTCGAAGTCGATGGAGGCGCCATCGAGGTAGGGGACGCTCATCTTGTCGACGACGAGGCCGACTCCCTCGAACTCGACCGCCGCGTCGCCCTCGAGGGTGCGCTCGTCGAAGTAGAGCTGGTAGATGAGGCCGGAGCAGCCGCCGGGCTGCACGGCGACGCGCAGGCGCAGGTCGTCTCGACCCTCCTGCTCGAGGAGGCTCTTCACCTTGGCGGCGGCGACGGGGGTCATCGAGACGCCGTGCGCCGCGGTCGTCTGGTCGACGGTCAGTGTCGTGTCGGACATGTCACTCCTCGAGAGGTCGGTGCGTGATAGACGGCGTGATGCCTGTCGATTCTACGGGGGCAACCGCTAGGTGCGGCCGGGTATTCCGGATCCACCCGCGGTCAGTCCCGGTGGGCGGCGGCGCGCAGGAGGAAGAGCGCCTCCGTCTGGGCCGCGCGCTTGAAGACGCCGAGGTGCAGCGACTCGTTCGGACTGTGCGCGCGGGAGTCCGGGTCCTCGACGCCGGTCACCAGGATCTGGGCGGCGGGGAACTCGCGCACGAGGTCGGCGATGAAGGGGATGCTGCCTCCCGCGCTGGTCTCGAGCGCCGCACGGCCCCACGCGTCGGCCATCGCCTCCTTGACCAGGCCCACGGCCCAGCCCGAGGTGTCGACGAGGAAGGGCTCCCCCGTGTCGACGTCCTCGATGGCGAGGTGCGCACCGAACGGGGCGTGGGCGCGCAGGTGCCGCTCGAGCGCCGTGAAGCCCTCCGGCGCCTCCTGTCCGGGCGCGATCCTGGCGCTGATCTTCACGCGCACCGACGGGCTCAGGGTGTTCGACGCGTCGACGACGCTCGGCGCGTCGATGCCGGTCACGGTGATCGACGGCTTCGACCAGATCCGCGAGAGGAAGGGTCCGGAGCCGATCGGCGAGACGCCGTCGAGCAGGCCCGCATCGCGCCGGAGCTCGTCCTCGCTGATCTCGGGGACGGCGCCGTCGTGCTCGCGCAGCCCCTCGACGGCGACGGAGCCGTCCTCGTTCCAGAGCGTGGACAGCAGGCGCACCGTCGCGAGCATCGCGTCCGGGACGGCGCCGCCGAGCATCCCGGAGTGCGAGGCGTGCTCGAGTGTGCTCACGGTGAGCGTGAAAGTGACGTTCCCGCGGAGGCCGACGGTCAGCGACGGAGTGTCGACGTCCCAGTTGTCGCTGTCGGCGACCACGATCACGTCCGCGCGCAGGGCGTCGTGGTGCTCGCGGAGGAACGTCGGGAACGAGCGGGAGCCGAACTCCTCCTCGCCCTCGATGAAGAGCACGAGGCCGAGGTCGTGGTCGTCGCCCGCCACCTCGCGCAGCGCGCGCACGGCGGCGAGGTGCGACACCACTCCGGCCTTGTCGTCGGCGGCGCCGCGCCCGTAGAGCCGGTCGCCGCGGACGGTCGGCTCGAAGGGCGGCGTCTGCCACGCCGACTCCGCGCCCTGGGGCTGCACGTCGTGGTGCGCGTAGAGGAGGACGGTCGGAGCGCCGTTGCGGGCGGCGCGCGTCGCGAGCACCGCCGGCTGCCCGAGGACGCCAGAGTCGCCGATGGTGGAGCGGCGGATGGAGACGTCCTCGAAGGCGCCGGTCTCCCGGGCGAGCTCGGCGATCGCCTCGGCGCTCGCGGCCACCCGCGTCGCGTCGAAGCCGTCCCACGAGACGGAGGGGATGCGCACCAGGCGGCCGAGCTCGGCGAGCGAGCGGGGCAGGTCGTCGCGGACCGCGGCCAGGACCGCCTCCTCGGCTGCTGGGAGAGTGGACGTCGGAGTCGGAGCGTCGTGAGCCATGCGGGTAATCTTAAGAGACCCTCGATTCCAAGGACGTTCACCGTGGCCAAGCACCCGATCGCAACCGACACGCCAGACGACGCCGACTCCGCGCCGGCGACCGGCAAGGGGCGGCCGACGCCCACCCGGCGCGAGCGGGAGCTCGCCAACCAGCGGCCGCTCGTGACGACCGACCGCAAGCAGGCCGCGCGCGACGCCCGCGAGAAGGCCGCCGTGGCCCGCGAGCAGGCCCGCATCGGACTTGCCGCGGGAGACCAGCGCTACCTCCCGCTTCGCGACAAGGGTCCGCAGCGCAAGTTCGTCCGCGACTACGTGGACGCGCGCTACAGCCTCGGCGAGTTCCTCATCCCCGTGATGGTCGTGGTGCTGCTGCTCAGCTTCTTCCCGCAGCCCGAGCTTCAGTACGTGACCCTGATCGTGCTCTGGGCCTTCTTCGTCGTGGCGGTCATCGACTGCCTCCTGCTGGGCCTGCGCCTGCGCAAGAAGCTGGGCGAGCGCTTCGGCACCGACAAGGTCGAGAAGGGCATCCGCTGGTACGCCGCGATGCGCGCCCTCCAGCTGCGCGTCATGCGCCTCCCCAAGCCCCAGGTGAAGCGCGGGCAGTTCCCGGAGTGAGCGCTGCGCGCTCATTTCGGGAACTGGTGCTCGCTTGCTCGGCCTCCGGCCTCACCGCAGGCGGCTGAGCAGGGGGTGCGTTCCAGGGAGCTGCGGAGCAAGGCGGGCGCCTCTCACCCCGCGACGACCCGCCGGGTCGAGCACACGCCCAGCCGGAACGCTGCGGAGCCGCCGCCGCAGGTCCGGTGCTCGGCCTCCCGGCCCGGTGATGCCCTCGAGGCGAACCGTTGATTCGCGTGCGAGCGGATCGTCGCAGCCGAACGCGAGCACACCCCGCAATCGCGGCTCAGGACCGATTGATCGCCCGGGCCCAGAGGGGGCCCTCGTAGATGAAGGCCGTGTAGCCCTGGACCAGCGTGGCGCCGGCGGCGAGGCGCTCCCGCACGTCGGCTGCGGTCTCGACGCCGCCGACCGAGATGACGCAGAACGATTCGGGGACGACTCCTCGGATCACTCGGAGGACGGCGAGCGAGCGCGCGGCCAGTGGCGCGCCCGACAGGCCGCCCGCACCGGCGGCGTCGACGACGGAGGCGGTCGTCTCGAGGCCATCGCGGGACAGCGTCGTGTTCGTGGCGATGATGCCGTCGAGCCCGAGGCGCACGGCCAGCTCCGCGACGCGGACGACCTCGTCGTCGGACAGGTCCGGGGCGATCTTCACGAGCAGCGGAGTCGCGTCGGCCGCGTCCTTCACCGCCCCGAGCAGGGGTTCGAGCTTGTCGATCTCCTGCAGGCCGCGGAGCCCGGGAGTGTTGGGCGAGCTGACGTTGACGACCAGGTAGTCGGCCAGCGGCGCGAGCATCCGCGCACTGACCAGGTAGTCCTCGACGGCGTCGTCGACGCTGACCACGCGGCTCTTGCCGATGTTGACGCCGATGACGGGGCGTCCGCCCACGCCGCGGAGGCGAGCGAGCCGACCGGCGGCCGCGCGCGCTCCGCTGTTGTTGAAGCCCATACGGTTGATCAGCGCGCGATCCGCGACGAGGCGGAACAGGCGCGGCCGGTCGTTGCCCGGCTGCGGACGCGCGGTCAGCGTGCCGACCTCGACGTGCCCGAAACCGAGGGCTCCGAGCCCGAGGACGGCGGTCGCGTCCTTGTCGAAGCCTGCGGCCACTCCGAACGGGGTGGCGAACCGCAGTCCGAGCGTCTCGACCGAGCGGTCCTCCTTCGGGAGCGTGAAGCGCCGGACGACGGGTGCGACGATCCCCAGCGCCCGGATGACCGGGAAGGCGAGGTGGTGCGCGCGCTCGGGGTCGAGGCGGCGCAGGACGGTCCTGAACAGGACCGGGTAGATCGCGGGCATCAGAGCTCGCCTCCCTGCACGGCCTCGGTGCGCTCGGCACGCAGGAGGGTGATGGCCGATTCGAAGTCGTCGAGCGAGTCGAACGCCTGGTAGACGCTCGCGAAGCGGAGGTAGGCCACCTCGTCGAGCTCGCGCAGCGGCGCCAGGATCGCGAGGCCGATGTCGTTCGCGTCGATCTGCGACGCTCCCGTCGAGCGGATGCTCTCCTCCACGCGCTGAGCGAGCACCGCGAGGTCGGAGTCCGTCACGGGACGGCCCTGGCACGCCTTGCGCACTCCGCTGACGATCTTCTCGCGGCTGAACGGCTCCACGACTCCGCTGCGCTTGATCACGACGAGGCTGGCGGTCTCGGTGGTCGAGAAGCGGCGGCCGCAGGACGGGCACTGCCGGCGGCGCCGGATCGAGAGGCCGTCGTCGCTGGTGCGGGAGTCGATCACCCGGGAGTCGGGGTGCCGGCAGAACGGGCAGAACATCGGGAGGTGCCTCTCGGTCAGGCGAAGCGCGCGTCGACGGCGTCCCCGTGCGCGGGGAGCGCCTCGGCGTCGCTGAGCGCGCGGATGTGCGGGGCGACGCGCTCGAGGGCGGAGCGGTCGTAGCTGATGAGCTGCTGCGGGCGCAGGAACGTGTAGGCGCCGAGCCCGGAGGAGAAGCGCGCCTGACCCAGGGTCGGCAGCACGTGGTTCGACCCGGCCAGGTAGTCGCCGAGGCTGACCGGCGAGGTCGGCCCGAGGAAGATCGCGCCCGCGTCGCGGATGCGGGCGGCGGTGGCGGCGGGATCGGCGGTGTGCAGCTCGAGGTGCTCGGGGCCGTAGGCGTCGCTGAAGGCGCAGGCGGTCTCGAGGTCGTCGACGATCACGAGGGCCGATTGAGGCCCGTCGAGGGCGATCGCCACGCGCGCGGAGTGCGTGGTCGACGCCGCCTGCCGCTCGATCTCCGCGCCGACCGCGCGGGCCAACTCGGCGTCGTCGGTGACCAGGACCGCCGAGGCGGCCTCGTCGTGCTCGGCCTGGCTGACCAGGTCGGCGGCGATCAGGCGGGGATCCCCCGTGGAGTCGGCGATCACGAGGATCTCCGTCGGACCGGCCTCGGAGTCGATCCCGACCTGTCCGAGCACCTGCCGCTTCGCGGTCGTGACCCAGATGTTGCCGGGGCCGGTGATCATGCCCACCGGCTCGAGGCCGATCGACTCGACGCCGTAGGCCAGGGCGGCGACCGCGCCCGCGCCTCCGGCGGCGTACACCTCGTCGATGCCCAGCAGGCCCGCAGCCGCGAGGATCGTCGGGTGGACCGCTCCGTCGAACGCCTTCTGCGGCGGGGAGACGATGGCGATGGACTCGACGCCCGCGATCTGCGCGGGCACGGCGTTCATGACGACGCTCGACGGGTACACGGCCTTGCCGCCGGGGACGTAGAGGCCTGCGCGGGCGATCGGGGCCCAGCGCTGGACGACGGTCGCCCCGTCGTCCAGGACGGTGGTGCGCTCGGGCGGGACCTGCGCCGCGCTCGCCCGGCGCACGCGCGAGATCGCCTCGTCGAGGGCGGAGCGGATCGCGGGATCGAGGTCGCGGACGGCGGCCGCGATCTGCTCGGCCGGCACGCGCAGGTGCGGCGGACGGACTCCGTCGAGGCGCTCGGACTGGTCGAGGAGCGCCTCGGCGCCGCGCGCCCGGACGTCGGCGATCAGCTCGGCGACGACCGGACCGACGTCGGCGGAGGTGCCCGGGTTGCGCGGCACGAGGGCGAGCAGCTCGGCGGCGGAGGGACGACGGCCGCGGAGGTCGAGAGTCTGGATCATGGCCGCCCCAGTCTACCGGCCGCCCTCCCCGCCCTCCGGCGCTCCTGCCGTGCGAGACCGCTCCGTGAAGGCGACCGCGGCCCGCCGCCCGCCACGTCTCGCGCCGAACCCCGGCCAGGAGTGGAACGTCGCCGCCGACGTGCGCCCCCGCCGACGCCCGGTCGACCGTCGGCCGCTGCGCCGTCCGGCGGGGTACACCACGTCCGCTTCGCAGGCGCAACGGTCTCGATACGCCGCTCCGCGCCTACTCGACCAGCAGAAGGCCCTCACTCGACCAGCAGGGAGCCCCCACTCGACCAGCAGGGAGCCGCTGCTCGACCAGCAGGGAACCGCCAGCGCTACCCGCCCGTCAGAGAGGGCAACCCGCGCCGCCGCAGGCGCGCCTCCCCCACCTCTCGCCACCTCCGAGGCGAACCGCCGATCCGCGTCCCAGCGGATCGCCGTAACCGAACGCACCCCGCTCCCCGGACCGCACCCCGTCGCGAAGCCGACCGCGCGAAGCCGGGCAGGGACCGGCTTCGAATTCAATACAGGCAGTTCGGTCCGAGCAGGCTCTTGAGCTCGCCGAAGAGGTCGGGGGTGATCCGCACCGGGAACGGCACCTCGAAGATGCGCGCCGTGTCGCCCTTGATGAGTTTCAGTCGCACCTCCGTCGCCCCGGAGTGGCGGATGAGCACGTCGCTGAGCTGCGAGACCGTGTCCGTCGTCGCCCGGGCCTCGGGCATCGAGACGGTCAGGGGTCCGGAGTCGCCGTCCTGGCTCATCTCGGGGGCGAAGAGGCTGAACGCGTGCAGGTTCATGCCGTCGTCGCGCATGCTCACCCGTCCCCGCACGACCACGATGGAGTCGTTGGTGAGGGCGGGCGCGAACTCCTGGTACGCCTTGCCCATGAACATGCAGGTGATCTCGCCGCCGAAGTCCTCGACCTGGATCATGCCGTACTGGTTGCCCGAGGTCTTCGCCATGCGGTGCTGGACGCTGGTGACCAAGCCGGCCACGACGACGGTCTCGCCGTCGCCGATCGTCTCCGAGACGAGGAGGTCGGCGATCGTGGTGCTGTAGTGCTTCGCGAGCTCCGTCTCGAGGCCGGCGAGCGGGTGGTCAGAGACGTAGAGGCCGAGCATGTCGCGCTCGAAGGCGAGCTTGTCGCGCTTGGCCCACTCGGGCCGCTCCGGCACCTGGATCGCGGCCTGCGGCTCGTCCCAGAGGCTGTCGAAGTCGAAGCCGACCTGGCCGTTCGCCTCGTTCCGCTTCTCCCCCACTGCGGCCTCGACGGCGTCCTCGTGGATCTCGACGAGCGCACGACGGGTGGACCCGAGCGAGTCGAACGCGCCGGCCTTGATCAGCGACTCGATGGTGCGCTTGTTGGTCGCCTGCATCGGCACCTTGCGGAGGAAGTCGTGGAAGGTCTCGAACCGGCCCTTCTCCTCCCGGGCCGCGCGGATGCCCTCGACCACGTTCGTGCCGACGTTGCGGACGGCGCCGAGCCCGAATCGGATGTCCGTCCCGACGGCGGTGAAGAAGCCGATCGACTCGTTGACGTCCGGCGGGAGCACCTTGATGCCCATCCGCCGGCACTCGTTCAGGTAGGCGGCCATCTTGTCCTTGGAGTCGCCGACGCTCGTCAGCAGCGCCGCCATGTACTCCGCGGGGTAGTGCGCCTTGAGGTAGGCCGTCCAGTACGAGACCACGCCGTACGCGGCCGAGTGCGCCTTGTTGAAGGCGTAGTCCGAGAACGGCAGCAGGATGTCCCACAGCGTCTTGACGGCCTCCATCGAGTAGCCGTTGGCGATCATCCCGCCCGAGAAGCCCTCGAACTGCTTGTCCAGCTCGGACTTCTTCTTCTTGCCCATCGCCCGCCGCAGCAGGTCCGCCTGAGCGAGCGTGAAGCCGGCGAGCTTCTGCGCGATCGACATCACCTGCTCCTGGTACACGATCAGGCCGTACGTGCCGCCGAGCACCTCCGCCAGAGGCTCCTCGAGCTCGGGGTGGATCGGCGTGATCGGCTGCACGCCGTTCTTGCGCAGCGCGTAGTTCGTGTGGGAGTCCGCGCCCATCGGGCCCGGCCGGTACAGGGCGAGGACGGCCGAGATGTCCTCGAAGTTGTCGGGCTTCATCAGGCGCAGGAGCCCGCGCATCGGCCCGCCGTCGAGCTGGAACACGCCGAGGGTGTCGCCCCGGGCGAGCAGTTCGTACGCCGCCGGGTCGTCGAGCTCGAGGTCCTCGAGCACGAGGTCCTGCCCGCGGTTGGCGCGGATGTTGTCGAGCGCGTCGTCGATGATCGTGAGGTTGCGCAGCCCCAGGAAGTCCATCTTGATCAGGCCGAGCGACTCGCACGCGGGGTAGTCGAACTGCGTGACGATCTGGCCGTCCTGCTCCCGCTTCATGATCGGGATGATGTCGAGCAGCGGGTCGCTCGACATGATGACGCCGGCCGCGTGCACGCCCCACTGGCGCTTCAGGTTCTCGAGCCCGAGCGCCGTCTCGAAGACGAGCTTCGCCTGCGGGTCCTCGGCGATGACGTTCCGGACGTCGAGCGCCTCCTTGTACCGGGCGTGCTCGGGGTCGTTGATCCCGCTGAGCGGGATGTCCTTGCCCATGATCGCCGGCGGCATCGCCTTGGTCAGCTTCTCGCCCATCCCGAAGGGGAAGCCGAGGACGCGGGAGGCGTCCTTCAGGGCCTGCTTGGCCTTGATCGTGCCGTAGGTGACGATCTGCGCCACGCGCTCGTCGCCGTACTTCTCGGTGACGTAACGGATGACCTCGCCGCGGCGACGGTCGTCGAAGTCGACGTCGAAGTCGGGCATGGAGACGCGGTCGGGGTTCAGGAACCGCTCGAAGATGAGTCCGTGGCGCAGCGGATCGAGATCGGTGATCTTCATCGCGTACGCCGCCATCGAGCCCGCGCCGGATCCGCGGCCCGGGCCCACGCGGATCCCGTTGCGCTTGGACCAGTTGATGAAGTCGGCGACGACGAGGAAGTAGCCGGGGAAGCCCATCTGCAGGATGACCTGCGTCTCGTAGTCGGCCCGCGCGCGCACCTCGTCCGAGATCCCGTCGGGGTAGCGCTCGCGCAGTCCCGCCTCGACCTCCTTGACGAACCAGGTGTCCTCGGTCTCGCCCTCCGGCACCGGGAAGCGCGGCATGTAGTTCGCGCTGGTGTCGAACTGCACGTCGCAGCGCTCGGCGATCAGGAGCGTGTTGTCGCACGCCTCCGGGTGGTCGCGGAACACCTGGCGCATCTCGCGGGGCGACTTCAGGTAGAACTCGTCGGCGTCGAACTTGAAGCGCTTGGGGTCGTCCAGCGTCGTGCCCGACTGCACGCAGAGCAGCGCCGCGTGCGAGGTCGCGTCGTGCGCGTGCGTGTAGTGGAGGTCGTTCGTGGCGACGAGGGGGAGGTCGAGGTCCTTCGCGAGTCGGATCACGTCGCCGATGACGCGGCGCTCGATGTCGAGACCGTGGTCCATGATCTCGGCGAAGAAGTTCTCCTTGCCGAAGATGTCGCGGTAGTCGGCGGCCGCCTGGCGGGCCTCCTTGTACTGCCCCAGCCGCAGGCGCGTCTGCACCTCGCCGCTCGGGCAGCCGGTCGTGCCGATGAGGCCCTCGGAGTACTGCGAGAGGATCTCGCGGTCCATGCGCGGCTTGAAGTAGTAGCCCTCGATCGACGCCCTCGACGACAGCCGGAACAGGTTGTGCATGCCCGTGGTCGTCGAGCTGAGGAGCGTCATGTGCGTGTAGGCACCCGAGCCGGACACGTCGTCGCCGCCGCCGTCGCCCCAGCGGATCCGGGTCTTGTCCGAGCGGTGCGTGCCCGGCGTCAGGTACGCCTCCGTGCCGATGATCGGCTTGATCCCCGCGGCCGTCGCCGTGCGCCAGAAGTCGAAGGCGCCGAACACGTTGCCGTGGTCGGTGACGGCGATCGCGGGCATCCCCTCCTCGACGGCGGCGTCGATGAGCGGTTTCACCCGCGCGGCACCGTCGAGCATCGAGTACTCGCTGTGCACGTGGAGGTGGACGAAGGAATCGTTACTCGGCAAGGATGCGCCTCCGACGGACTGCGAGCGAGGGGACCGGGGACCCGGGGAGGGTCGTGAACGACCGCGGTGGAAAAGTCTAACCGCGCGAGCGCGGCAGGACGGCGGGGAGCGACGGATCGCTCCCTCCGCTCACTCGCCGCGCAGCACCGCGAGCGCGTGGGCGAGGTCGTCCGGGTAGGACGCCTCGAACTCGACCCACTCCCCCGTGCCCGGATGGGCGAAGCCGAGACGCACCGCGTCGAGCCACTGTCGGGTGAGACCCAGCCGCGCCGACAGCGTCGGGTCGGCGCCGTACATCGCGTCGCCGACGCAGGGGTGGCGCTGAGCGGCCATGTGCACCCGGATCTGGTGGGTGCGACCGGTCTCGAGGTGGACCTCGAGCAGGGAGGCGAACGGGAACGCCTCGATCGTCTCGTAGTGCGTCACCGAGGGCTTGCCGTCGGCCCGCACCGCGAACTTCCAGTCGGAGGAGGGGTGGCGCCCCAGAGGAGCGTCGATCGTGCCGGCCAGCGGGTCCGGGTGGCCCTGCACGACCGCGTGGTAGACCTTCTCGACCGTGCGGTCGTGGAAGGCGCGCTTGAGGCGGGTGTACGCCCGCTCGGACTTCGCGACGACCATGAGACCGCTGGTGCCCGCATCGAGGCGGTGCACGATGCCCGCGCGTTCCGCCGCCCCGGACGTCGCGACCGTGAAGCCCGCCGCCGCGAGGGCGCCGAGCACCGTGGGACCCTCCCAGCCGACGGCCGGGTGGGCCGCCACTCCGACGGGCTTGTCGATGACGACGATGTCGTCGTCGTCGTGGACGATGCCGAGGTCGGGCACGGCGATCGGGACGATGCGCGGCTCCTCGCGGGGAGACCACTCGACCGTGAGCCAGGAGCCGGCGACGACGCGGTCGCTCTTGTCGAGCACGCGGCCGTCGGCGCTCACTCCCCCGGCCTCGGCGACGTCGGCCGCGAAGGTGCGGGAGAAGCCGAGGAGCTTGGCGACGGCCGCGTCCGTGCGCAGGCCGTCGAGCCCGTCGGGGACGGGCAGCGAGCGGGACTGCACCATCAGGCGCCGGTCCGCGGCTCGGAGTCGTGCACGGCGGGCTCCGCGGCCTCGGCGTTCGCCGCCGCCTCGCTCGCCCTCGTCGTGCGCGTGCCGTCGAGGTTCACCCCGCGCAGGCTCAGGACGACGAAGATCGCCATCGCCGAGCAGATCGCGATGTCGGCGATGTTGTAGATCGCCGGCAGGAGCCACGGCGTGTAGAGGAAGTCGACGACGTGCCCGAGGCCGAAGGACGGCTCGCGGAACAGCCGGTCGAACAGGTTCCCCAGCGTCCCGCCGAGCAGGAGGCCGAAGAACAGGGCCCACGCGGAGGAGCGGATGCGGCGGGCGAACCAGATGACGGCGACGACCACGCATGCCGCGATGATCGAGAAGATCCAGGTCGAGCCGCTGGCCAGCGAGAACGCGGCGCCAGGGTTCTTGACGTAGTGGAGGATCAGCACGTCTCCGAGGACGCGGACGTCCTCGCCGAGGGTGAGGTTCGTCGTGACCAGGTGCTTCGCGATCTGATCGATCGCGAACACCGCGAGCGCAACGAGGCCGAGGGTGACGAGCACCCTCGGCCTGACGTTCGCTGCGGTGGTGCTACGCCCCAAAGCCGGGGAACGAGGACGACTCCGCCGAGACCGGCTGGACGTCGAGCTCGCGGAGCTGACCCTCGATGTAGCTCTTCAGCTTCTGGCGGTACTCGCGCTCGAAGGTGCGGAGCTCGTCGATGCGGTGCTCCACGGTCGCGCGCTCCTCGTCGAGCTTCGCGAGCTGCTGGCGCTGCTTCGCCTCGGCCTCGGCGACGAGGCGCGCGGCGGTGGCGCGGCCCTCGGCCACGAGGGCGTCGCGCTTCTCGGCGCCTTCGCGGACGTGCTCCTCGTGGAGGCGGCGCGCGAGCTGCAGCAGACCGCTGGAGCTCTCGGCCTCGTCGACCGGGGCCGACTGGGAGGCGGCAGGAGCAGCGACCGGCGCGGGAGCCGGGGTGGGCTCGGGCTCCGGCTCGGGAGCGGGCGTCTCGTCGACGACAGGAGCCGGAGCGGCCTCACGGGGGGCCGCGTCGCGCGGAGCGTCGGAACCGCCGGAGGCGAGGCTCTGGCGCAGCTCCTCGTTCTCCTGGTTCAGGCGACGCAGCTCCACGACGACCTCGTCGAGGAAGTCGTCGACCTCGTCCTGGTCGTAGCCCTCGCGGAACTTGGTCGGCTGGAACCGCTTATTGACAACATCTTCGGGAGTGAGCGCCATGGCTTTCCACCTTCGATTTCAAGTAGGTACACGTTTATCAACGTTCGACTAAAGCTAGCAACTTCGTGAACGCGGCGCAGTGCGAGCACCGCGGAGAACGTCCGGTCGCCGCCAACGATACAGGGACCAGCGCTGATCCAGGCACCGCCCAGGATGCGCAGAAGGCGGATCCGCCGCAGGGGCGGATCCGCCGAGGGCGTCAGGCGGCCTGGAGCCAGGTCGCGATGTACATGCCGACGATGACGCAGAGCATGGTGAGGCTCCAGCCGAAGTCGAGCGCGATGGGGCCGATCGACACGGGCTTGATGAGCCTGCGGAAGAACGCGATCGGCGGGTCGGTGACCGTGTAGACGGTCTCCGCGGCGACGAGACCGGCTCCGCGGGGGCGCCAGTCTCGTCGGATGACCCGGACCAGGTCGAGCACGAACCTCGCCCACATGGCGAAGAAGTACAGGAGCAGGACGAAGTAGAGGACGCTCCCGAGGAGCGAGAGGACGGAGTTCACCGCGGGCCAGGGCTCCCTGGAGTCAGGACTTCGCGAAGAACGACGCGTCGGCGTCGCTCTCGGCGGAGGCCGAATCGCCGGCGACCGTGATGTGCGACGGCGAGAGCAGGAAGACCTTGCTCGTCACGCGCTCGATCCGGCCGTACAAGCCCTGGGAGAGGCCGCTCGCGAAGTCGATGAGGCGGCGGGCGTCCGCGTCGCTCATCTGCGAGAGGTTGATGATCACGGGGATGCCGTCGCGGAAGTTCTCCGCGATGACCTGCGCGTCGCGGTACTGCTTCGGGTGGACGGTGAGGATCTCGTTCATCTCGGCGT
>NZ_JADILJ010000019.1 GCF_017355185.1 Rathayibacter sp. SD072
ACAGCCTCCCTCCCGACACCCCGGGATACACTTGCCGGACGTTCATCCAGAGTCGGCGCCGCGCGCCAGGAACGGTGAGGAACCCTGATGACCGAGGCCCTGCAGCCGCCCGTCCAGAACGCTCTGTCGCTCACCCCGCCGGAGCCCGTGGCCGCCGTGCCCACCACCTCGGCGCCCTCGATCGCGCCGAAGGTCCCGGAGCAGGCGCTGCCCGGCCTCGAGGCGAAGGTCGACGGCTACCTCGCGTCGCTCCTGCAGTCGGAGGCGCGCAGCCCCGAGTTCGCGGCGAAGGCCAACGACATCCGCACGATGGGCGACGCCGACATCCGCTCGGCGGCCGACTCCTCCAACCGGCTGCTGAAGGCGCCCGTGCGCGCGCTGCAGGAGGGCGGTCTGAGCGAGGGCTCGACCATCGGCCGGACGCTGCTGGAGCTGCGCCGCACGGTCGAGGACCTCGACCCGTCCGAGGACAACGTGCAGAAGAAGATCCTCGGCTTCATCCCCTTCGGCAACAAGATCACCGACTACTTCCGCCGCTACGAGAGCGCGCAGACCCACCTCAACGCCATCATCCAGGCGCTCTACGACGGGCAGGACGAGCTCCGCAAGGACAACGCCGCGCTCAACCTCGAGAAGCAGCACCTGTGGGAGACGATGACGCGTCTCAACGAGTACATCTACGTCGCCGAGCGGCTCGACGTGAAGCTGTCGGCGAAGATCGCCGAGCTCGACGCGACCGACCCGGACCGCGCCTGGGCGCTGCGCGAGGACGTCCTCTTCTACGCGCGGCAGAAGCACCAGGACCTCCTGACCCAGCTGGCCGTGTCGATCCAGGGCTACCTGGCGATCGACGTGGTGATCAAGAACAACGTCGAGCTGATCAAGGGCGTCGACCGCGCCACGACCACGACCGTCTCGGCGCTGCGCACCGCGGTCATCGTCGCGCAGGCGCTGGCGAACCAGCGCCTCGTGCTCGACCAGATCACGGCGCTCAACACGACCACCTCGAACATGATCGAGGCGACGTCGCGGATGCTCGCCGAGCAGTCGGCGAACATCCAGTCGCAGGCCGCCTCGGCCACGGTCGGGCTCCCGCAGCTGCAGGCCGCGTTCGCGAACATCTACCAGACGATGGACTCGATCTCGGACTTCAAGATCAAGGCGCTCGACAGCATGGCGCAGACGGTCGGCGTGCTGCAGACCGAGACGGCCAAGGCCGGCGAGTACGTCGAGCGGGCGCGCCGCAGCAACTCCGACATCGACGCGGCCTCCTCGCTCGATCTCGGCCGCTAGGAGTCGGGATGGGCTGGCTGTCGCGCCTGTTCGGCGGCTCCGATCCCGCGCCGGTGGAGGCGCCGGCGGTCCTCCCCTCGGCTCCCACGAGCGACGACATCCTCGCCGCGCTCGACCGGGTGAGGGCCGAGACGGAGGGGCGGGTCGCGCCGTCGGTCGCCGCGCGCATCCGCCGCATCGACGAGACCGTGCGCGAGATGGTGCCGCGGCTGGACCGCCTGGGCGGCATGAGCCAGCAGGGTCACACGGTCGTCGCGACCGCCACCAGCTACCTGCCCGAGGCGGTGGAGGGCTACCTCCGACTGCCGCGCGATTTCGCCGACCGCCGCGCCGTCCACAAGGGGAAGACCTCGCTGATGATCCTGACCGACCAGCTCGACATCCTCGGGGGCACCCTCGACCGCATCTCGGACGCCGTCTCGCGCCAGGACGCGTCGGCGCTCATCGCGCACGGCCAGTTCCTGGCGGAGAAGTTCTCGGAGTCGTCGCTGAGCAGCGCGCTGGACTCGGGCGCCTCCGCCCCCGCTCAGCCCTCGCAGCAGTCCGGCCCGCTGACCCCGCCGAGCGCCTCGTGACCGCGCTGGCCTCGGCGCTCGACGCGCTCGTGCTCACCGGGTCCGCGGCCGGACTCGACGCCGGCGCCGTCCGCGACGAGGGCGCCCGGCTCGCGGCCGCCGTCGCCGAGTCGATCACCGGAGCCGGCCACGACTGGCTCTCGGCCACCGGCACGCCCGGCGGACTCGAGGCGTTCTTCACCGCCGCCTCGAGCGCCCGGCGCTGGCGGAGCGGCCCGACCGACCACCTCGCGGCCCTCGTCCGCGCAGGATCCGAGCACGCCTCCGCGTACGCCCGCGCGCTGACCGAGGTCGTCTCGGCCGCGAGCGCACTGGGCGAACCGGGCATCGGAGGCATCGCCGCCGCGTCCGCGACCGCCGCGGCCCAGCTCGGCGCGATCCCCCGGCAGCAGGAGGCGCCGCGCCCGCCGGCGCCCGCTCCGACCGCGTCCGGCTTCCCGGCGCCCTCCCTCCTGCCCCAGGGTGTGCCCGGGATCGACAAGATCCTCGCGCGCCTGCGCCGCACCGAGCACGACGGCCCGCAGGACGAGCCGGGCGGCCCCGTCGCCGCCGCGCCCTCCGCCGCGCCGGTCGAGGAGCCCGAGCCCGAGGAGCTCGAGCCGCCCGAGTCGATCGAGGACCTGATGGCCGAGCTCGACGCCCTGATCGGCCTCGACCGGGTGAAGAGCGAGATCAAGCGGCAGACGCAGCTGCTCCGGATCGACACCCTGCGCCAGGCCGCGGGACTCGCCACTCCGACGCTGACCCGCCACCTCGTCTTCACCGGCAACCCCGGCACCGGCAAGACCACGGTCGCCCGGCTCGTCTCGCGCATCTACCGCTCGCTCGGGATCCTCTCGAAGGGCGTGCTCGTCGAGGTCGACCGCTCGGAGCTGGTCGCCGGCTACCTGGGGCAGACCGCGACGAAGACCGCCGAGGTCATCGCGTCGGCCCGCGGCGGCGTGCTGTTCATCGACGAGGCCTACGCCCTCGCGCTCGACCAGTACGGAGCCGAGGCCGTCACGACCCTCGTGAAGGACATGGAGGACCACCGCGGCGACCTCGTCGTGATCGTGGCGGGCTACTCCGGGCCCATGCAGGGCTTCCTCGACACGAACCCCGGGCTCGCGAGCCGCTTCTCGACCACGATCGACTTCGCCGACTACACCGACGACGAGCTGTCGGCGATCTTCGCGCGGCTCGCGGCCTCGGCCGACTTCGAGCCGACGCGGGAGGCGGTCGCCGCCTTCGCCGGGCTCGCCGCGTCTCAGCAGCGGACGGAGGCGTTCGGCAACGGCCGCTGGGTGCGCAACGTGCTCGACGCGGCGATCGCGCGCCACGCCTGGCGGCTGCGCGACGTCGAGGAGCCGACGCTCGACGACCTCCGGATCCTGGAGCCCGAGGACATCACCGAGAGCGCCGAGGCGGCGGACCCCGTGCCCGACCCCGATCCGGACCCCGATCCGGAACCCGCGCCCGACGCCCCGCAGACGGAGGAGACCGCATGAGCACCGCTCCCGCGTCGCGTCCCGCCGCACCGCCCGTGCAGCGGGCCCCGGCGCCGCCCCTCGTGCAGGTCGCGAACCTCCCCGCCCCGAAGCGGCCGTCGCTGCTCGCCCGCGCGACGTCGACCACTCCGCGCCTCTTCCGCACCCTCCTGGTCCTCACCGCGCTCGCCGCGGTGCTGTTCGGACTCTTCGCCCAGCAGACCGGAGCGCTGCAGGCGCGCGCCGCGGCCGAGGCGCGGGCGCAGTCGGCGCAGCTCGTCGGCGTGCAGCAGGTGCGCAACCTCCTCGTCGACGCGAACGCGATCGCGGCGAACACGTTCCTCGTGGGCGGCCTGGAGCCGGCGGAGCAGCGGCAGCAGTACAGCGACAGCCTCGCCGCAGCGACGTCGCGGCTGACCGAGCTCGCGGCGGCCGAGCCGGAGGACGCGGCGGTGCTCGCGGCGATCGCCACGAAGGTCGCGACCTACAGCGGTCTCGTCGAGCAGGCGCGCGCGAACAACCGTCAGGGCTTCCCCGTCGGATCGGCCTACCTCGATCAGGCGTCGTCCGTGCTGACGGACACCGAGGACGGGGTCCTCGAGGACCTCAACGGCCTCGTCACCACCGGCGCCGACCGGGTCGCGAGCGCCTACGACACCGTGCGCTTCAGCGTCCTGCTGATGATCGGCTCCCTCCTGATGCTGCTCGTGCTCGTGGCGGCGCAGATCGCGCTCGCCCGGCGCACGCACCGCTACCTGAACCGGCCGCTGGCGACCGCCACCGCACTGCTGGTGATCCTGGGCATCGCGGGAACCGCGGTCTACGGAGTCGCCGCCTCGAACGCGGCGACGGTGCGCGCCGAGAGCTACCGCGCCACCCTCGCCGTCTCGCAAGCGCTGACCGCGGCGACCGACGCGAAGTCGCTCGAGAGCTTCACCCTCATCAAGCGCGGCTCCGGAGCGGCGCTCGAGGCCGAGTTCCAGGAGGCGGCGGGGGAGGCCGAGCGCCAGCTGCAGGAGGGCATCGAGAGCGGCATCGTCGACGGAGCGCTGCTGACCGGGCTCCAGGACTGGCTCGCGCGGCACGACGAGATCCGCGCGGCCGACGAGGACGGACGCTGGGACGACGCCGTCCGGCTGGCGGTCTCGACCGAGCCCGGCTCGGCCAACACCGCCTTCAGGACGTTCCAGGTCGACGCGCGCGAGGCGGTCCGCGCCGACGCCGCCACGGCCTCCTCGACGCTGGGCGACTGGGGCGGCATCTCGTCGCTCACCTCCTGGGTCCTGCTGGCCGCCGGGCTGGTGGGGGCGGTCCTCGCCTGGCGGGGCGTCTCGCAGCGACTGGAGGAGTACCGATGAACCGGATCCGCACCGCGGCCTTCGCGCTGCTCACCGCGGCGGTCCTCGCCGTCTCGGGCTGCACCACGGGAGCCGACGACCTCGGCACGCTCGTCGCCGCGCCGACCGAGTCGGCCACTCCGGCGCCGACCACGACCGCGGCCCCGCCGACGACCGACTGCACGCCGTCCGCCGTCACCTCCTACGCCCCGACCGGCGTCACGGACAGCACCCGCCTCGCCGCGATCCGCAGTGCCGGCTCGCTCCGCGTCGGCGTCTCGGCCGACACCCTCCTGATGAGCGCCCGCAATCCGCTCACGGGCACGATCGAGGGCTTCGACATCGACATCGCCCGGGAGATCGCGCGGGCGATCCTCGGGAACCCCGATGCGATCACGTTCGTGGTCATCACCTCGGCCCAGCGGCTGCCGGCGCTCACGGGCGGCGAGGGCGCTCCCCAGGTCGACATGGTCGCCCGCACGCTCACGATGACCTGCGACCGCTGGAGCACGATCGCGTTCTCCTCCGAGTACTACGGGGCGGGTCTGAAGCTGCTCGTCTCCGAGAGCAGCGACGCGGCGGGCATCCAGGATCTCGAGGCCGCCGGGGACCAGCAGGTCTGCGCCCCGCGCGCGACCACGACGCTCAGCCGCCTCGAGAACGAGTACCCGGGAGTCGAGGCCGTGGCCGCCGACACGCACACGCAGTGCCTGGCGCTCTTCCAGGAGGGGTCCGTCGACGCGATCGCCGGCGACGACACGATCCTCGCGGGATTCGTCGCCCAGGACCCGTACGCGAAGGTCATCGGCGATCCGCTGAGCTCCGAGCCCTACGGACTCGGCATGCCCGCCGACGACCCGGACTTCGTGCGCTTCGTGAACGGAGCGCTCGAGAGCATCCGCGCCGACGGCCGCTGGCAGAGCATCTACGACCGCTGGCTGGGCGAGCTCGGCGAGGCCGCGCCGCCCGCGCCGGTCTACGGACGATGACGCAGTCCGCCGGCGTCGCGGAGGGCACCCCGGTCGCCCCGGGGCGCCTGGGGGAGGCGATCCCGCAGCGCGAGCTGTTCGAGTACCTGGCGGCGCTGACCCGATGGCTCGACCGCACCACGCGCGAGCTCTCGAGACTCGACGCGGCGGCGCTCGCGTCCCCCCAGGCCGACAGCTACACGTCCGACATCGTGCTGGCCCAGTCGCTGCGCGAGTCCGTCACCCGCAGGCTCGCCGAGCTCGAGACCGTCTGGGACTCGGGCCGGGTCGACACGGTCGCCCGGGAGCGGATGTCGCAGCTGATCTGGGGCAGGCTCGAAGCGTCGAGCGGGCGCAGCGGCAGCGCGGCGGTCTCGCTCGTCGAGGCGGTGCGCCTCTGCGACGCCGTCGTGGCGCAGCTGAAGTCCCGGCTGGAGTTCGATCCGAGCGGCACCGATGTCGCGGGCCGGATCGTCGGGGTCCGCGCCGAGATCGAGCGCTGCCGGGATCTGACCCGGGACGCCCGCGGAGTCGTCGACCGGCCCGCCGCCGAGCGCGTCGCCGTGCTGCGCTCTCGGCTGGACGCCCTCGCCGAGAAGGCGGGCCGCGGCGCGGACGTGTCCGGTCCGCTCGGGCAGCTCGAGAACGACTCCGCCCGGCTCGAGCGCGACCTGATCATCGCGGCCTCGCAGCGCCGAGGACTCGAGCGCGACCGCCTGCGCGCGCAGGAGCTGGCCGAGGCGGCGGAGCGCCGCGAGGCTCCGCTCCGGGAGCTGGTCGCGCGCTGCCGGCGCGAGATCGCGGATCCGCCCCGCCTCGCGGTGCCCGACGTCTCGCGCCTGGGGGAGCCGCCCGCTGACCGCGAGGGCCTGGATCAGCACCTCGCCCGCCTGACCGCCGTCGGCCGGGCGTTCGACGCCGTCGAGGCCGCGTACACCTCGCCGCTGCGCGAGCGGGCGGCGCTCGGCTTCCGCCTCCGCGCCCTCCGCGAGCGCGCCGACGGCAACGGACGCGCCTCGACCGCGACCGGCCGGTCCGCCGAGGAGGAGGTCCGCGCGGCGCTGGAGGCCGTGCCCTGCTCCGTGCCGCTCGCGCGCCACTTCGTCGAGCAGTACGACGTCGTCACCCGAGATCTGCCGCACCACCGGAAGGCCACCCCATGAACGGCGAACCCTGCACCGCGACTCCGGGCTGCACCGGGACGATCGAGGACGGCTACTGCAACGTCTGCGGGTCGCCGCCCGCGAGCGGCGCCGCGGCTCCCGCAGGTCCGGCGGCGTCCACCCCGACCGCGCGCCGCCCCGCTCCCGCCGCTCCGGCCACCGCGTCCGCCGCGTTCGGCACCGGCTTCGTCGAGGGCAGCCCGAACACGTCCGCGCCCGTCGGCTCGAGCATCGAGGAGGCGGCGACCGCGCGCAGCGGCCGCACCTCCTCCGCCCGCCTCGCCACCGCCGCCCTCGGCTCCGCCCGCACCGCGCAGACCGGCTCGAAGGTCACCCGCCGCGTCGGCACCACCTCGACCCGCCTGCGGGGGCCGCGCTTGGGCGCCGGGCTGACGTCCGTGCCCTCGCGCCCCGCCGCCGACCCGATGGCCGCGCTCATGACGGAGGCGGTCCTCCCCGAGCGCAAGCGCTTCTGCTCGAACTGCGGCACCGCCGTGGGCCGCGGCCGCGACGGCAAACCGGGCCGCACCGAGGGCTTCTGCCCCAACTGCCGCACCCCGTTCTCGTTCACCCCGCAGCTGCAGAAGGGCGACGTGGTCGGCGGGCAGTACGAGGTCGTCGGCTGCCTCGCCTACGGCGGACTCGGCTGGATCTACCTCGCGCGCGACCGCAACGTCTCGGGCCGCTGGGTGGTGCTGAAGGGCCTGCTCAACTCGGGCGACCCGGACGCCTACGCCGCCGCCGTCACGGAGCGGCAGTTCCTCGCCGAGGTCGAGCACCCGCTCATCGTCGAGATCTACAACTTCGTGCTGCACGAGGGCGCCGGCTACATCGTGATGGAGTACGTCGGCGGTCCGAGTCTCAAGCAGATCCTCAAGGAGCGGCTGGAGGCGAACGGCGGCAGCGCCGATCCGCTGCCGGTCGACCAGGCGCTCGCGTTCGTGCTCGAGGTCATGCCCGCCTTCGCGTACCTGCACGACCACGGCCTGCTCTACTGCGACTTCAAGCCCGACAACATGATCCAGGTCGGCGACCAGGTGAAGCTGATCGACCTCGGCGGCGTGCGCCGGGCCGACGACGACGCCTCGGCGATCTACGGCACCGTCGGCTACCAGGCGCCGGAGGTGCCCGAGGTCGGCCCGTCGATCGCGTCCGACGTGTACACGATCGGCCGGACCCTCGCCTCGCTCGTGCTGGACTTCCGCGGCAACCAGACGACCTACGTCGCCTCCCTGCCGCCGGTGTCCGAGACGCCGCTGTTCCAGCGCTACGACTCGTTCTACCGCCTGGTCGCCAAGGCGTGCGCCCCGGATCCGCAGGACCGGTTCGCGACGGTCGACGAGATGCGCGGGCAGCTGCTCGGCGTGCTCCGCGAGGTCGTCGCGACCGACCGCGGGCCCGGGCACCCGTCGCTGCACTCGACCGAGTCGGCGCTCTTCGAGGCTCCGGTCGCCGACGTGGTCGACCGTCCGCTGCCGTGGGACGCGCTGCCGCTGCTGAAGATCGACGAGTCCGACGCCGCGAAGGCGTGGCTCGCGGGAGTGAACGTCGCGGATCCCGTCGTGCGCCTGCGCGCCCTCGCGCTCGCTCCGACCACGACGGTGGAGGTGCGGCTCGCGCGGGCCCGAGCGGCGATCGAGGCCGAGCGGTGGGACGAGGTGACGCGGGCGACCAGCGAGATCCTGTCCGAGGATCCCTGGGAGTGGCGCGCCGTGTGGATGAGCGGTCTCGCGCAGCTCGCGCGCAGCGACGACGTCGGTGCCCGCGCCTCCTTCAACACCGTCTACGGCCAGGTCCCCGGCGAGCTGGCGCCCAAGCTGGCGCTCGCCGCGGCGTGCGAGTCGAGCGGCGAGCCCGAGGTGGCGGAGTCGCTCTACGTGATCTGCGCCCGCTCGGACGCGAACTACACGGCTCCGGCCGCCTTCGGTCTCGCGCGGGTGCGGCAGGCCCGCGGCGACCTCGACGGCGCGCTCGACGCGCTCGACATCGTCACGCCGACGCGCTCCTCCTTCCTCGACGCCCGCCGCCGGCGCGCGGAGCTGCTGGCGGAATCGGGTCGCGGCCTGCCCTCGCTCTCGGCGGCGCTCTCGAGCGTCGAGTCGCTCGCGATCGACCCGCGCACCCGGCTCGAGCTGACCACCGGGGTGCTGGAGTCGGCGCTGGAGCTCGTGCGGCGCGACGGACCGGCCGAGGGGGCGATGCTGGGGACCGTGGAAGCGACCGAGCCGTCGATCCGCGACGGACTCGAAGCCTCGTACCGCTCGCTCGCCGCGTCGACCCGGGAGCGCGAGGAGCGCCTCCGACTCGTCGACAGGGCGAACGCCGTGCGGCGCTGGACGCTGACGTGAGCGGGGGAGAGGGCGTGAGCGGGAACGAGGGCGAGGGTGTGAGCGGGAACGCGAGCGGGGGTGAGTCCGAGGTGGGTCGGATCCCCGACGCGGCACCGACCGAAGAGGGGAGTCCGATCCCCGACGCGGCTCAGACCGTCGAGGAGGCTCCGACCGGCAGCACTCCGACCGACACCCCCGCTGAGGACACCCCTGCGTTGTCCACCCCGTGCCCCGTCTGCGGTGAGCCGGTGACGACCGGCGACGCGTTCTGCGAGGCGTGCGGAGCGACGCTGATCGTGGCGGCCGCTCCGACCGCGCCGCCGACGGCCGTCGAGGCGACCCGCGCGTGCGTGTACTGCGGGGGAGCCGTCGCCGCCGACGGCTACTGCGAGCAGTGCGGACAGCGCGCGCCGACCGAGCGCGAGCATTGGGCCGAGGCGCCGCATCCGCTCGTCGGAGGCGTCTGCGACCGCGGGATCCGGCACCCGGCCAACGAGGACGCCCTGGCGATCGGAGCGGTGGCGGCCGAGGACGGCGCGCTGAGCACGGCGCTCCTCGTCGTCTGCGACGGCGTCTCCTCGACCCCCGACTCCGACACCGCCTCGCTCGCCGCGGCCCGCGCCGCCCTGAGCGCCCTGCAGGCCGAGATCGGCGGCGGCGCCCGCGGGGCCGAGCGCTGGGGCGCCCTGCTGCAGATGGCGACGGCGCGCGCCTCCGGAGCGATCGACGCCGCCGTGCCCGAGAAGCGCGACAATCCGCCGTCCTGCACCTTCACGGCCGCGATCCTCGAGGGATCGCTGCTGGTCACCGGCAACGTCGGCGACAGCCGCTGCTACTGGATCCCCGACGCCGGGACGCCGCGGCAGCTCACCGTGGACGACTCGTGGGCGCAGGAGCAGATCGCGTCGGGGATGAGCCGCGCCGAGGCCGAGACGTCGAAGGACGCGCACGCGATCACCCGCTGGCTCGGCGCCGACGCGCACGACGAGGAGCCGCGGCTCTCGACGACGGTGCTCGAGGAGGCGGGCTGGGTGCTCGCCTGCTCGGACGGGCTGTGGAACTACGCCTCGCCCGCCGAGGACCTCGCCGCCGTGCTGCACGAGGCGCAGCAGCGGGTCGGCAGCGACCCGGTGACGCTGGCCGAGGCGCTCGTCGCGTGGGCCAACGAGCAGGGCGGGCACGACAACATCACGGCGGCTCTGGCGCGCTTCGAGGTGCCGGGGGAGTAGCGGGTCCGTCCAGCGGCGCAGGAACGCGCTGGACGAATCCGTCACTCCGACGGCCCGAGTGCTCTCTACGCTCGACCCCATGAGCCTCGCCGAGTCCCGCACCGCGCTGTCCATCGTCGGCCACTGGATCGACGGGGCGCCGTCGGCGTCCTCGTCCGGTCGGACCGCCCCCGTCTACGACCCGGCGCTGGGAGTCGTGGCCCGCGAGGTGGCGCTCGCCGACGCCGCCGAGATCGATGCGGCCGTCGCCTCCGCCAAGGCCGCCTTCCCCGCCTGGCGCGACACGTCGCTCGCGAAGCGGCAGCAGATCCTCTTCCGCTTCCGCGAGCTGCTGGAGTCGAAGAAGGGCGAGCTGGCCGAGATCATCACGTCCGAGCACGGCAAGGTCGTGTCCGACGCGATGGGCGAGATCACCCGCGGCCAGGAGGTCGTCGAATTCGCCACGACCCTGGCTCACCACCTGAAGGGCGAGTACTCGGAGCAGGTGTCGACCGGCGTCGACGTGTACTCGACCAAGCAGCCGCTGGGCGTCGTCGGCATCATCTCGCCGTTCAACTTCCCCGCGATGGTGCCCATGTGGTTCTTCCCGATCGCGATCGCTGCGGGCAACACGGTCGTCGTGAAGCCGTCCGAGAAGGACCCGTCGGCGGCGATCTGGCTCGGCGCCCTCTGGAAGGAGGCCGGTCTGCCCGACGGTGTCTACACCGTGCTCAACGGCGACAAGGTCGCGGTCGACGGACTGCTGGAGCACCCGGACGTGCGCTCGATCTCGTTCGTGGGATCCACTCCGATCGCGCAGTACGTGTACGAGACCGGCACCAAGCACGGCAAGCGCGTTCAAGCGCTCGGCGGAGCGAAGAACCACATGCTGGTGCTTCCGGACGCCGATCTGGATCTGGTGGCCGACTCCGCGATCAACGCGGGCTTCGGCTCGGCGGGGGAGCGGTGCATGGCGATCTCGGTCGTGGTCGCGGTCGAACCAGTGGCGGACGAGCTGATCGGCAAGATCCAGGAGCGGGCGTCGCAGCTCCGCATCGGCGACGGGCGCCGCGGCTGCGACATGGGGCCCCTCGTGACGGAGCAGCACCGCGACAAGGTCGCCTCCTACATCGCGATCGCGGAGGAGGACGGTGCCGAGGTGGTCGTGGACGGCCGCGGCATCGAGGTCGACGGCGACGCGAACGGGTTCTGGCTCGGTCCGACGCTGCTCGACAGGGTGCCGACCACGTCGCGCGCCTACACCGAGGAGATCTTCGGTCCGGTGCTGTCGATCGTGCGCGTGCAGTCGTACGAGGAGGGTGTGGCGCTGATCAACGCCGGAGCCTTCGGCAACGGCACGGCGATCTTCACGAACGACGGAGGAGCGGCCCGCCGCTTCCAGAACGAGGTCGAGGTCGGGATGATCGGCATCAACGTGCCGATCCCGGTGCCGGTGGCGACGTTCTCGTTCGGCGGCTGGAAGTCGTCGCTGTTCGGCGACACCAAGGCCCACGGTGCCGAAGGGGTGCGCTTCTTCACGCAGCAGAAGGCGATCACGTCGCGCTGGCTCGACCCCTCGCACGGCGGCATCAACCTGGGCTTCCCGCAGCATTCCTGAGCCTCTCTCCTCGCTGCGCTCGTCGATCGGCCGCGGTCGGCAGGGCGGGCGGTTGCGTTGCAGAGAGCGTCTCGCGTCCGCGCACGACGATCCGCTGGAACGCGGATCGCCGCGGTGTTCTCAAGCTCTCTCCTCCTGCGTCGTCGATCGCCCGCGGTCGGCCGGGCAGTGGGCAGCGTTCCGCAGAGCGTCCTGCGTCCGCGCACGGCGATCCGCTGACACGCGGATCGCCGGTTGCGCTCGGTCACCCCTTGCTGGTCGAGTGGCCGCGCTGCGGCGTATCGAGACCGAGGTCGCCAGGGACGCGAGTCCTCAGCGCAGCACGGAGAGGGCGAGCCAGAGCTCGCTGCGGGCGCCGACGTCGTCGAGGTCGATGCCGAGAGCGCGCTCGACGGCGGTGATGCGGTTGCGCAGGGTGTGCCGGTGGACGCCGAGCTCGCGGGCGGCCGGCTCCCACGCGCCGTTGCGGCGGAGCCACACGCGGGCGGTCTCGAGGAGCACCGCGCCCTCCGGGGTCAGCAGCGGGGCGAGCAGGCGGCGGGCGAGCGGCTCCGCCCCGGACGCGGTCAGCAGTCCGAGCATGCCCTGCGCCGCGACGTCCTCGAAGCGCAGCAGCGGCCGCTGGGGCGAGGAGCGGTCGGCCGCACGGCGCGCCTCGACCAGCGCCCCCTCGAGAGACGCCCAGTCGGTCGGAGCCGACGACCCGGCGGCGGCTCCGTGCCGCGCGAGCACGTCGCTGATGACGGCGAGATCGTCGGCCCCCGTGACGAGCACGAGCGCCCCCTCGCGCTCGGCGAAGAACAGGCGCGTGCCGTTCTCCTCGGCGACCACCTCGAGCTCGTCGAGCAGCGAGTCGCCGTGCACCGGCTCCGCGAGCACGCTCACGCGGAGCGGCTCGGCGGGCAGCGTGCCCCACAGCTGCCGGGCGGTGCGCGCGGCGACCTCGAACGCTCCGGAGGCGAGCAGCTCGAGGAGCCCGGAGCGCAGCTGGCGGCGCGAGGTGTCGAGCGCCCGCCGCTGCTCCAGGGCGATGCTCGCCAGCGCGATCACGCTGGCGACCAGGTCGTTCCCCGCCGGATCGAGCGGAGTGCCGGTGCCGACCGCGAGCACGCCCCGCAGGTGGTCGCGCCGCCCCAGCGTCTGCAGGGTCACGCCGCCGCCGTCGTCCAGGCGCAGCCCCGCCCGGCTGCCGCGCGAGAGCGTGTGCCGCACGGCGTCCGCGACCGAGCGCTCCGCCTCCGGGGGCACGTCGAGCCGGGTCGGCACCTGCACGCGCTGACCCACCGCGTCGTAGAGGGCGACCCAGCAGCCGAGCTGCCGCTCGAGCTCCGAGAGGATCGCGGCCAGCCCGTCGGGGCGCAGAGCCGCCCGGGCGACGCGGCGCTGCGCCTCGAGCGACCACTCGAGGCGCTCGCGCTGCTCGCGCGAGATGACGTCGGCGACGAAGCGGATGATGCCCATGAACGGCGTGAGCTCGGCGACCTCGAGCAGGGGCAGGCCCTGCCGCTCGCAGGCCGCGACGAGCGCCGCCGGCACGTCGTCGTGCACGATGCCGGTCGCGAAGCCGAGCGCCCGGATGCCGCGGCCGCGCAGCCGGGCGACGTACTCCTCCGAGAAGTCGGCCGTGTGCTCGCCGGCGAAGTGCACGCCGTCGGTCAGCAGCAGCTGCCCCGATTCGAGCCAGGGAGTGGGATCGACCAGGTCGGAGGAGTGCGCCCAGACGAGCGGGGCGTCCAGTGCCGCCTCGTCGTGCACGCCCGCGAGGACGTGGAGGGCGAACGCCGGCTCGGCGAGCAGGTCGCGGACGGTCGCGGGCACGGCAGCCTCCGAGGGTGACCGGCGCGGAGGCCGGGGTCGACGATCCGTCCATCGTAGGGGTCGCCGATAGACGGATCCGCTACGGCGGTGCGGGCGGTCGAGGGCCAGGATGGAGGGACGCCGCCTCCGGAAGGACACCATGAGCACCGAGAACGCTCCGACCGCCACCGCCCGCAGCAACGCCGCGGTCACCGCCGCCGACCGCTCGCGCGTGTTCCACTCCTGGTCCGCCCAGGGCGCCCTCAATCCTCTGCCGATCGCCGGCGGCCTGGGAGCCGAGGTCTGGGACGTCGACGGGAACCGCTACCTCGACTTCTCGAGCCAGCTCGTGAACGTCAACATCGGCTACCAGCACCCGAAGGTCGTCGCCGCGATCCAGGAGCAGGCCGCCGTGCTCACGACCGTCGGTCCCGCCTTCGCGAACGAGACGCGGGCCGAGGCGGCGCGCCTGATCACCGATCGCGCGCCCGAGGGCTTCGAGAAGGTCTTCTTCACCAACGGCGGAGCGGATGCGAACGAGAACGCGATCCGCATGGCCCGCCTGTTCACGGGCCGCGACAAGGTCGTCTCGCTGTACCGCTCGTACCACGGCAACACCGGAGCGGCGATCGTGTCGACCGGCGACTGGCGCCGCATCCCGAACGAGTACGCGCGCGGTCACGTGCACGCCTTCGGCCCGTACCTCTACCGCAGCGAGTTCTGGGCCGAGACCCCCGAGCAGGAGTGCGAGCGCGCGCTGCACCACCTCGAGCGCGTCGTGCAGGCCGAGGGCCCCGAGTCGATCGCGGCGTTCCTGCTCGAGACGATCCCCGGCACCGCCGGCGTGCTGACCCCGCCCCCCGGGTACCTCGCGGGTGTGCGCGCGATCGCCGACCGGTACGGCATCCAGCTCATCCTCGATGAGGTCATGGCCGGCTTCGGACGGACGGGGGAGTGGTTCGCCTTCGACGCGTTCGACGTGCGGCCCGATCTGATCACCTTCGCCAAGGGCGTCAACTCGGGCTACGTGCCGATCGGAGGAGTGATCATCTCGGATCCGATCGCCCACCACTTCGACGAGCGCGTCTTCCCGGGCGGACTCACCTACTCCGGCCACCCGCTCGCCGCCGCCAGCGTCGTCGCGACGCTCGAGGCCATGGAGGAGGAGGGCATCGTCGAGAACGCGAAGACCATCGGCTCGGAGCACCTCGCGCCCGGGCTCGCCGCGCTGGAGGCGAAGCACGAGGTGATCGGCGAGGTGCGCGGCTCCGGCGTCTTCTGGGCCCTCGAGCTCGTCGAGGACCGCGGCACCCGCGCGCCGCTCGCGGCCGCCTCGGTCGGCCGGCTCAAGTCCGACCTCCTGTCGCGGGGGCTCCTGCCGTTCACCGCCGACAACCGGATCCACGTCGTCCCGCCCGCCGTCGTCACCCCGGCCGAGGTCTCCCGCGGCCTCTCGATCCTCGACGACGCCCTGACCGCCTTCAGCGGCTGACGCGGCCGGCCGCCTCCTCGAGTCCGGGCCGTCGTCCTGTCGGGAATCGAGGTCGGGAGGGCTGACGGAGCCCGATCGAGCCGCCCGGTCGGCTCCCGACCTCGGTTGCAGACCGCTCGGCCTGCAGAACGAAGGCTGAACCCGCTGATCCGGGCGAGGATCGCGGAATCGCGTCGGGGAGCCTTACTTCTGAGGCCCGCGCGGCGTCGTCCTGCGTTGCCGGAGTGGCAGGTCGGGGCTGTGCCGCGCACAACGACAGCCAGAAGTGCCCCTCAGCCGCCATCGTGGCCGACGGGCACTCCTGGCCGAGGTTCCGCACGCGCGCCATCGCTGCCGCCCCTTCGCGCTGGCGACCGGGCGAGCACGCCGTTCCTCCACCCCGAACCGCGAAACGATCAGCCGTTCGAACCGCGCCTCAGCTTCCCCCGACGACGAGGAAGCCGGACCAGCGGCACCGCACGAGGCGTATCCGAGAATCCGCGTACTAGCGGATTCCCGTCGCCGATCGCAGGACGCTCTGCAGAACGCGCCCCTCTGCGGAAGCCGACCGCGGCACGCCGCCCCGCGGCGTGCGCGAGGCTTCGTCGCCGCCCTAACCGAGGCTGTGCAGAGTGAATGCGGTGACGAAGCCGAGCACGGCGTACAGCCCCGTCAGCACGTTGTCGCGGTCGAACGCCTCCGGGATCATCGTGTTCGAGATCATCGCGAGGATCGCGCCGGCCGCGACCGTGGTGACGAAGGCCACGACGGCCCCCGGCGCGGTCGCGAGCACGAGGAAGCCCACGAGCGCGGCGGCGGCCGACGCCGCGGCGATGCCGCCCCAGACGGTGAAGACGTAGCGGGCGGAGCGGCCGTCGGCCTTCATGCCCGCGGTCGACGAGAGGCCCTCCGGCAGGTTCGAGATCGCCACGGCGGCGACGATCGGCACGCTGATGGCGGCGGCGGACCCGCCCTGCGCGACCGAGAGCCCGAGGACGATCGACTCGGGCACGCCGTCGATCAGCGCCCCGGCCGCGATCGCCGCCCCGCCGCCCCCGCCCGATCCGGAGGAGGACTTGCGGTTCCCGGCGCCCGCTCGCGAGAGCAGCGCATCCGCCCCGACGAAGACGATCGCGCCGGCGAGAGTGCCGAGGACGGTCGGCAGGAGCCCGCCGTCGTCGGCGGCCTCGGCGACCAGCTCGTAGGCGAGGGCCGAGATGAGCACGCCGGCGCCGAAGGCCGACACGGCGGCCGTCAGCTTCGGCGGGACGCGGAAGAACCAGGCGAGCGCGGCGCCGATCAGGAGCGTCGCTCCTCCGATCGCGCCGCTGAGGAGGGCGAGGGACCAACTGGGCACGGCTCAGCCTCTCAGGACGACCGGTCCGAGGGCCCGGGGTTGACGACGGGGTCGGGTTCGCGCGGCGGGTGCACCGCGGTGACCAGCACGACCGACACGATCATCAGCAGGAACCACGACACGAGCTTCGACACCGAGACGACCTGCCAGCCGTCGACCTGGTCCGGGTAGAGCCAGGCGCCCGAGTAGGTGGCGATGTTCTCGGCGAACCAGATGAACAGGGCGACCAGTGCGAATCCGAGGAGCACCGGCATCCGGTGCACGCCGCGGTGGACGCGGTAGACCATGGTGCTCCGCACCCACAGCAGGACGACGGCCGCGAGGAGCAGCCACCGCGCGTCCGGCAGGAAGTGGTGGCTGAAGAAGTTCACGTAGATCAGCAGCGCGACGACCGCCGTCAGCCACCACCGCGGCCAGCGGACGAAGCGCACGTCGAAGAGGCGGTGGATCCGCACCATGTACGAGCCGACGGACGCGTAGAGGAACCCGCTGAACAGCGGCACCGCGCCGATCCGCAGCACCCCGTCGGCCTCGTAGCTCCACGAGCCCACGTCGGTCTTGAACAGCTCCATGCCGGTGCCCACGAGGTGGAACAGCACGATCACCCACAGCTCGCGCCCCGTCTCGAGGCGGGTGGCGACGAGGACGATCTGCAGCACCACGGCGACGATCGTCAGCAGGTCGTTGCGGGCGAGCGCGGCGTCGTCCGGGTACCAGAGGCGGGCGGCGAGGAGGACCGCGAGAAGCACGGCGCCGAAGACGCACGCCCACGCCTGCTTCGCGCCGAAGACGAGGAACTCGATCAGTGAGGCGCGCGGTCCGGTGGCGGGGCCGCGGGCGAGGATCCGGTTCGCGGCGTCGTCGATCCGCTGCTCGATCGGTGTGAAGGCCCGTCGTCGCTCGCTCATGCGCCCCGCTCCCTGTCGGAGCGCTCGATGCTACCGGTCGCGCGCGCTCCCGCTCTCAGCACTGCCGCGAGACGAACCCGTCCTCGCCCGGCACCAGCAGGTCGCGGTCGCGCTGCAGCACCCCGATGCGGTCGCCGCGCGCCGCGCACGCCCGCTCGAACACGGAGTCCGGGGCGTCCGTGTACTCCACCTCGTAGACCCGGTCGCCGTAGGCGCCGGTGTACGCGTCGCACTCGTCGAAGGCCTCGCACTCCTCGGTGATGGCGAAGTCGAACCCGAGGCCGCGCAGCTCCGGCGCGCGCTCGGCCGCGTTCTTCTGCCCGAGAGCGAGCCCGTTCCGATGCGCCTCCTCGATCAGGCCGGCGGCGAAGGCGGCGGTGTCGGAGTCGCTCAGCAGCCCCTGCGAGCGCGTCGCGGAGTCGAGGTTGTCGGCCTCGACCGCGTCGAAGCCGCTGTCGGCGCAGCCCGCGATCCACGGCCCGACGACCGCCATCAGCGCTTCCCGCTTCGCCGGCGTCGACACGTCCAGCAGCACCTCGTCGGGCCAGTCCGGGTCGGCGACGGGCGCGCCGGAGGAGTCCCGCAGCAGCAGGTCGGCGCGCTCGCCCGTCCAGTCCTCGCGCTCGCCGGGCTGCGTCTGGAACGCGTTGACGTAGCAGACGGAGTAGAGACCGGGCTCGGGTGCGTCCTCGAGGTCGCGCACGACGAGCTCCACACCCTCGGCCGGCGGGTATCCGCCGCCCAGCTGGTAGTCGAAGCGGGCGCCGTCGGGAGGGAGGGCGATCCCTCCGGGCGTCGTCGAGGAGCAGCCCGAGAGCAGCAGGAGCGCGCTCACCAGGACTGCGAGGGCCCTCGGCGGCGTCCGCGAGGCGGGAGCCGCCTGTGAGCGCGGCAGCCGGGGCCGCACGCGGGGCGACGCGCGAAATAGACTGCGGGAATGGCGGAGTTCAGCGCGAGTGTTTTCCAGAACGAGTACCTCTCGGACGGCGCCACGGATGTGCACGCGATCGTGACGGTCACCGCGTCCGGCACCGGCTCGGCCGGCAGCGACGGAGCGGCCGCCGAGATCATCATCGTCGACTGCTCCGGATCGATGACCGGCGAGAACATGGCCGCCGCCAAGCGCGCGGCCCAGGTCGCGGTCGACCAGATCCTCGACGGCACCTTCTTCGCGGTCGTCGCGGGCTCCGAGCGCGCCGACCGCGCGTTCCCCTACCCCAACGCCTCCGTCTCGATGGTGCGGATGGAGCCGGGCGCCCGCGCCGCGGCCCGCGAGGCCATCGGCTACCTCCAGGCCGACGGCGGCACCGCGATGGGCAGCTGGCTGACCCTGGCCCGTCAGCTCTTCGCGACGGTCCCGGAGGCGACGCAGCGCCACGCGATCCTCCTCACCGACGGCAAGAACGAGCACGAGTCGCGGATGCAGCTCGACGCCGCCATCCGCGCCGCCCAGGGGATGTTCCAGTGCGACGTGCGCGGAGTCGGCTCCCGCTGGGTCGTCGAGGAGGCACGTACGATCGCGAGCGCGCTCCTGGGCACCGTGGGCCTCATCGCGAACCCGGCCGACATGGCCGCCGACTTCGAGCAGATCGTGCAGGCGTCGATGGGCCGCGGAGTCGCCGACGGCGAGCTGCGCGTGTGGACGCCGCAGGGCGCCCAGCTGCTGTTCGTCCGCCAGGTCGCGCCGAACCTCGAGGACCTCAGCTCGCGCCGCACTCCGGTGAACCCGCTGACCGGCTCGTACCCGACGGGCGCCTGGGGAGACGAGTCCCGGGAGTACCACGTGGCGGTCCGCGTCGCGTCCAAGCCCGTCGGAGCGGAGCAGCTCGCCGCGCGCGTGCAGCTGAGCGTCCGCGACGAGGTGGTCGCCTCGGCGCTCGTGAAGGCCCGCTGGACGGACGACTCGGCGCTCACCGCGCGCATCGACCCGGCGGTCGCGCATTACACCGGGCAGACCGAGCTCGCATCGGCGATCCAGGACGGACTGGCCGCGAAGGCCGTCGGCGACGACGCGACGGCCACGGTCAAGCTCGGCCGCGCCGTGCAGCTGGCCGCCGTCACCGGCAACGACGAGGCCACCGCGAAGCTGCGCAAGGTGGTCGAGATCGACAACCCGAACGAGGGCACCGTGCGGCTCAAGCGCGGAGTGACCCGCCTCGACGAGATGGCGCTCGACACGGCGTCCACCAAGACCACGCGGGTGCGCAAGTGAGCTACCGGTGCCCCGAGGGGCACACCTCCGCGTCCGGCGACTACTGCGACGTCTGCGGCGCGCCGATCCAGGCCGCGCCCTCGGCCGCTCCCGGGCCCAGCGCCGCCGCGCCGACGACCGCGATCCCGACCGGGCCCGCCGTCTGCCCGAACTGCTCGTACCCCAACGAGGCGGGCGCGCTCTTCTGCGAGAACTGCGGCTACGACTTCACCACCGGTTCGCTGCCCGAGGCCGACCCGTTCACCGAGTCCGGCGCCGTGCGCGCGCCCGGCGAGGTCGGCGGCTCCGCGACTGCGGCCGGCGACCCCGGTGCCCACCTCGGCGAGGCTCCGGCGCCCGGAGCGGCGGAGGAGGCTCCGACGGAGTTCGTCCCGGAGCAGGAGGCCGGCTTCGACGTGCCGGTCGCCACGGCCCCGCCGACCGAGGTGATCCCGGAGGCCGCTCCGGCCCCCTCGCTCTCACCGGAGGCCTCGGAGGACGAGCCGTGGATCGCCGAGCTCTGGATCGACCCGGAGTGGTACGCCGAGCAGCGCGCGGACGACCCGATGCCCTCCGCCGGGCCGCCGACCGTCGTGGTGCTGCGCGAGCGCACGCTGCTGGTCGGGCGTCCCTCCGTCTCGCGCGGGATCTCGCCGCAGATCGACTGCGGCACCGACTCCGGGGTCTCGCGCCGCCACTGCCAGCTGAGCACCGACGGCTACCGCTGGTGGGTGGAGGACCTGCAGTCGGCGAACGGCACGTATCTCGCCGCAGCGGGCGCCGCGCTGCCGCAGACTCCGATCGCCCCGGGCCAGCGCCGCGAGATCGAGGAGGGCGACCGCCTCTACGTCGGCGCCTGGACCCGCCTCGTGCTGCGGAAGGCGCTGCCGGGCGAGGCCTGAGCGGAGTCTCTCCGGGTGACGGGGGTCTCGAGACGCGGCTGCAGACCTCCGCTGATCGAATAGCCCGCGGAGCGGGCGTGTCGAGATCCCCGTTTCCAGAGGGTGACGGCGCTCGAGACGCCGTTGCGCGGCTGCTCGACCAGCGGAGGTCTCAGCGGCCGGCGAGCACGCCGAGCATCCAGGACAGCGCGGCGACCGCGCCGACGCCGACCACGCTCGAGCCGATGATGACGCTGCGGCGGATCCTCGCGGTCCGGCTCCCGTACACCGACTGCGCAGGAGCGGTCGGCGTCAGTCCGCCGCGCAGCCGGTGCGCGACCTCGTCGGCCGTGGGGCGGCCCGCCGGGTCCCGCTGCGTCATCTCGGCCAGCAGCGTCCGCCACTCGGCGGGGAGCGTCTCGGGGATCGCGGGGCTGCGGTGCAGGCGGGCGATCGCCGCCTCGAGGACGGTGCCCGAGTACTCCCGGTGACCGGTGAGCGCCTCGAGGAGGACCAGGCCGAGCGAGAAGACGTCGCTCGCTCCGCTGATCGGCTCGCCCGCGACCTGCTCGGGGCTGACGAAGCTGGCCGTGCCGATGACGATGCCGTCGCTGGTGAGGCGCGAGCCGTCCATGAAGTGGGCGACACCGAAGTCGGTGAGCTTGGCGGTGTGCTCGTAGCCGCTCGAACCGACGTCGCTGACGAGGATGTTGGCGGGCTTCACGTCGCGGTGCACCACGCCGCGCTCGTGGAGGTAGGCGAGCGCCTCGGCGAGCTGGGTGCCGATCGCCGAGACCTCGTCGATCGCCATCGGCCCCGACTCGAGCCGGGCCTCCATCGTGGGGTCGGCGACGAGCTCCATGACGACGTAGCGGCGGACCTCCCCGCCGAAGTTGTGCAGGCCGGCGTCGAAGAGGTTGACGATGCCCGGGTGCGCGAACGAGCTGAGCATCCGCACCTCGCGCTCCTGGCGGGCGACGTCCTCGGGGTTCGAGGCTTCCGCGCGGAAGACCTTCACGGCGACGTCGCGCTGCACGGTCTCGTCCCGTGCGCGGTACACCGAGCCCATCCCGCCCGAGCCGATCCGCTCGATGAGGTAGTAGCGCCCTGCCACCCGCTGCTGGGCGGCATTGGCGGCGATGGTGCTCATGAGGAGCCCGCCTTCCGAGGGAACGGCACGTTCTGAGCGCTCCAGAACGGCGCCTGGGAAGACGGTACCGCGAGCACCCTTTCGCGGGGGAGGCCCGGATCGGGGATTGACAGCACGTCGCCTCTGAGCAGGGCCTGGACGTGAGGGATCCGGGCCCGGCCGCTGGGTGAGGACCTCGGTCGGGAGCGCGCTCAGCGGCCTTCGCGGGCCGCACCCCGCCGCGATGCCGCCGAGGCGACGACGCCTAAGAGAGGTACGCCGTCGACACCGTCGGGCCGTGGGCGGTGAGGGGCGCTCCCGCACCGAGCGGCAGGTCGGCGGTGAGCAGCATCCCGTGCCCGAACGACGACGGGGACGGGAGGAACGACGCCCCGTGCGGCCCGTGCACCAGCGCGATCGTGCCCACCCACGACCCCCGGGCGGGCACCTGGACCGCTCCGAGGTCGTACGAGACGACGTCGCGGTCGAGGGCCTGTCCGAGTCGGCCCTCGACGCCCGCGATCCGGTAGGGGGCGGCGAGCGCGGGCTCGGGGAAGCGGACGTGGTTCACCACGAGGCGGAGGCGGATGCGGCTCCGGGTCGGATTGACGACCACGAGGAGGTGGGCCCTGTCGTCGACGAAGTAGCCCAGGAGCTCCTGCGGCGCGGCGGCGGGGGCCGGGGCGGCCAGGGCTGCGAGAGGAGCGCTCCAGCGGAGCGCTGTCGCGATCGAGCGGCGGGGAACGGTGCGGGTCATGGTGCTCCTCGGGTCCGGCGGGCGCCGGAGTCCGGAGATCCAGGGCGACCCGGAGGCGAGGATACGTCACCCCCGGGTCGGCGGCCGGTGCTGGCGCGACCCGTCGTCGCGCCAGCCGGGTCAGCCGCGGCCGAGCATCCCCTCGAAGGACCCTTCGAGCGCCCACGGGTCGCGCACCGTGCGCGAGACGCGGGCCGCCTCGGCCGCGAGTTCGCTACCGGCCCGCTCGATGCGACCGGGGAGGGCTCGACCGTCCTCGCTCGCTCCGCCCCAGTCGTCGGTCGCCGCGAAGACGGTGGTCGACAGGGGGGAGGCGTGCAGGTAGCTGAACAGCGGGCGCATCGCGTAGTCGACCGCGAGGGAGTGGCGGGGCGATCCTCCCGTCGCGGCGAGCAGCACGGGCAGTCCGCGCAGCGCCTCCGTGTCGAGCACGTCGACGAACGACTTGAAGAGTCCGCTGTAGCTGGTCGTGAAGATCGGAGTGACGGCGATCAGGCCGTCGGCGCCCGACACCGCGTCGAGCGCGGTCTGCAGGGCCGGACTCGCGAATCCGGTGAGCAGGTTGTTCGTCACGTCGTGCGCGAGGTCGCGCAGCTCGACGACGCTCCGCTCGACGGCGAAGCCCTGCTGGCTCAGCTCCCGCTCGGTCGCGTCGGCGAGGCGGTCGGCGAGCAGCCGCGTGGAGGACGGCTGGCCGAGGCCGGCCGAGAGGACGGTGATCCTGCGGGTGTCCATGGTGGTTCTCCTGTTCTGTCGCGCGGATCAGGCGGCGACGGGCTGCGCGTCGCGGGCGGCGACGAGCGAGGCGTGCGTGGGCGCCTCGGGGACGTGGGCGGGGCGGCGGGAGTCGAACTCGTGCCGCAGCACGGGCAGGATCTCGCCGAGCAGGTCGAGCTGCTCCAGGACGGTGGCCAGCGGCAGGCCCGCGTGGTCCATCAGGAAGAGCTGGCGCTGGTAGTCGCCGACGTAGTCGCGGAAGCCGAGCGTGCGGTCGATGACCTCCTGCGGAGAGCCGACGGTGAGCGGCGTCTGCTCCGTGAAGTCCTCGAGCGAGGGCCCGTGCCCGTAGACCGGCGCGTTGTCGAAGTAGGGCCGGAACTGCTTCACCGCGTCATGCGAGTTGCGGGCCATGAAGATCTGCCCGCCCAGGCCGACGATCGCCTGGTCGGCGGAGCCGTGACCGTAGTGCTCGAAGCGCTGGCGGTAGAGCTGCACCATCTTCTGCGTGTGCGAGGCGGGCCAGAAGATGTGGTTCGAGAAGAAGCCGTCGCCGTAGTAGGCGGCCTGCTCGGCGATCTGCGGCGAGCGGATGGAGCCGTGCCAGACGAACGGAGCGACTCCGTCGAGCGGGCGGGGCGTCGATTGGAAGCCCTGCAGCGGCGTGCGGAACTGCCCCTGCCAGTCGACGAAGTCCTCGCGCCAGAGGCGGTGGAGGAGGTCGTAGTTCTCGATCGTGAGCTCGATGCCCTGGCGGATGTCCTTGCCGAACCAGGGGTAGACCGGGCCGGTGTTGCCGCGGCCGAGCATGAGGTCGACGCGTCCGCCCGAGAGGTGCTGCAGCATCGCGAAGTCCTCGGCGATCTTCACCGGGTCGTTCGTGGTGATGAGCGTGGTCGCGGTCGAGAGCAGCAGGCGCTCGGTCTGCGCGGCGATGAACGCGAGCGTGGTGGTGGGCGAGGAGGACCAGAACGGCGGGTTGTGGTGCTCGCCGAGCGCGTAGACGTCGAGCCCGACCTCCTCCGCCTTCTTGGCGATCGTGACCGCGGCCGCGATCTTCTCGGACTCGGTCGGGGTCGCTCCCGTGGTGGGGTCGGTCGTGATGTCGCTGACCGAGAAGATTCCGAACTGCATGAGGTGCGCCCCTTCCGTCGCCGGCGCCGGTGCGGCGCCAGATCCATGCGTTTGCATGTACAAGACGATACAACGACGAGGCGGGCGGAGTATTCCCGACGGCGCGATCGGCCGCCGCTCGCGATGCGCGATCCGTCGAACGGCTCGGCGATCCGTCGCGAACCGCTCCTCCGATCATGCGCGGGGGACCGTTCGCGACGGATCGACGTGCCCTGATCCTCGGCGCTCGGCGCTCGGGGGCGGGTGGTGCATCGCCCGCCCCCGTCGGCTCAGCAGGCCGTCAGGTAGGTGAACGTGGCGAGATCGGAGTAGCCGTGCACGTACTGCGCCGCCGCGGTCGCGACCCCCGTCGCCACGCGGTCGCCGGTGAAGTAGTAGAGGTCGCCGTTCGGCGCGAGGAAGTACCGGAAGTCGACGTTGTCGGATCCCAGCGGGATGTTCCCGCTCAGCGTGGTCACGGGGCCGGCGCCCTGGGCCGAGTAGGTCCCGGACGCGGTCTGGAAGGTGACGAGGTCGTAGTAGCCGTCGACGTACTGCGCGGCGGCCGTGGTCACGCCGGTGGCGACGCGATCCCCGGTGAAGTAGTAGAGGTCGCCGTTCGGGGCGAGGAAGTACCGGAAGTCGATGTTCGTCGAGCCCAGCGGGATGTTCCCGCTCAGCGTGGTGACGGGGCCGGCGCCCTGAGCCGAATAGGTCCCGGACGCGGTCTGGAAGGTGACGAGGTCGTAGTAGCCGTTGACGAACTGGGAGGCCGCGGTGGTGACGCCTGTCGCGACCCGGTCGCCGGTGAAGTAGTAGAGGTCGCCGTCGGGGGCGAGGAAGTACCGGAATCCGACGGCGGTCGAGTCGAGGGGGATGTTGCCGCTGAGGGTGGTGACGGGTCCGGCGTTCTGAGCGGAGTAGGTGCCGGACGCGGTCTGGAAGGTGACGAGATCGGAGTAGCCGTCGACGTACTGCGACGCGAGGGTGGTGACGCCGGTGGCGACGCGATCTCCGGTGAAGTAGTAGAGGTCGCCGTTCGGTGCGAGGAAGTACCGGAAGCCGAGGTTGTCGGAGCCGGCGGGGATGTTCGCGCTGAGAGTCGTGACCGGAGTGGCGTTCTGGACCGAGGCGGCCGCGGTGTTCGCGGTCGCGCTGATCGAGGCGGTGGCCGTCGTCGTCCCGGACGAGGCCGAGAGCGTGCCGCTCCCGCCGGCGGCGGGGAGGGTGATCGGCGGCAGGCTGATGCTGCCGTCGTCGCCCGACGTCGCGGAGTGCGTGGAGCCGCCGCCTTGGAAGGTGAACCCCGCGGGGAGGGTGACGGCGATCGTCCGTCCGGCGACGCCGGAACCCGCCTTCGTCGCGGTCACGGTGACGCCGCTGAGGGAGCCGCAGCCGCCGCCGGAGTAGCTCGGCTGCGAGAAGGCGAGGCTCAGCGCGTCGCCGGAGGCGGCCGCCAGCGGTGCGCCGATCGCGGTGGCGACGACGGGGATGGTCCAGGAGGCGCCGGCGACGATCGTGCGTCGCTGGATGCCGCCGGTGGGCGAGTCGGTGAGGTGGTCGGACATGCGTGAGCTCCTTGGAAGAGGTGGATGACGGAGCCGATTCTTCGATTCCTGCCCCCGTCGCGGTCGCTCCTCTTCCGTTCTGCGTGCCCGATCTTCCGTTCCACGGCCGCGGGCCGGGGCGGGCGGGCTCCTCGGCTTTACTGGTGTCACTGCTCGGAGACGTCGACCGCATCCCGCCTGCTCGAGTGCGTCCTTGTCGTGAGGGGGCCGCCGTGATCGCACGCGGGACGGAGGCGGAGAGGCTCCTCGCGGTGCGCGGACTCCGGGCGACGGGGGACGTCCACACGTCCTGGGACGAGGTCGACGCCGGACCGGTCCGCGTCGCTCGGATCTGGCACACGCCGGCGTCCGGAACGCTGCAGGTCTCCTCCGGTCGCGCGCTCGTGATCGTGCAGCTCGACGGCTCGATCGCCCTCGAGGCGCAGGAGGGGACGGCTCGCCGCAGAGGTCTTCTCCGAGCGGGCCAGGTCCTCCTGGTGACCGAGGGCGCCGACGTCGCCCTCGACGCCTCCGAGTCGACCGCCCGGATCGAGATCGAGGCACGACTCCCGGTCCTCGCCCTCCGCCCGCAGCTGCTGAGCGCCCAGGACCGCGACGGCGCGTGGGCGAAGGCCGCTCTCGTCTCACTGGCGAACGCTGCCCTGAACGCGGGCCTCGCCGACGGTTCGCCCGGACTGGAGCACTTCGCCGCCGCGATCGGGAGCTGCTGCACAGCGCTCGTGCACGAGCTGTTCCCGGACGCGATCGGGACGACGACGCTGGGCGAGCGTGCGATCGCCGTCATCGAGCGGAACGCCTCCGACCCTGCCCTCTCCGTCTCGCGGCTGGCGGAGCGTCTCGGCGTGACGCGGCAGCACCTGGCCTTCGTGTTCGCACAGGAGGGACGGCGGACGCCGCTGCAGGAGATCCGGCGTGCCAGGGCGGTCCTGGCCCGTGAGCAGCTGATCGCCGGCCGTCGATCGCCTCTCCGCGACATCGCGCGGGTGTCGGGATTCGGCTCCGAGGACGCTCTGCGGCGTGCGCTGCGCGAGGCGTGACGGCCGAGGTGACCGTCGCCGTCGGGGGTCACGACGAGAGCGCCGGCCGCGACACCTCGGGTGGTGGCACGGCCGGCGCTCCGGGGCGACGGGAGTCGGGTTACGGCTGCACGTACGCCACGGCCGGCGACGCGACCCAGACGTTGTTGCCGGGGTTCCGGTCGCCGGGCGAGACGAGCGACGTGACGTCGACCGTGTAGGAGGTGCCGACCAGCCACGGGGCGCTCGCGAGGCGGTACGTCCAGCGGAAGACGCTGTCGCTGTTCGCCGGGACCGGCGAGGTCGGGTGGGTGAACTGGTACACCGCGTAGCCGCCGTCAATGTAGGACGTCACGTAGTTCCAGCCGTTGGTGTGGCCCGGCGTGAGGAAGTTCGCGTTCACGTAGCCGATGTCGAGGTACTGGGCGGGGATGCGGACCGCGACGGAGGAGGTCGAGCCGGCGGTGGGCCCCTCGGTGCGCACGAGGGCGTCGACGATGGGGGTCTGCCCGCCGCCGACGGCGCTGACGTTGGTGTTCGCCCAGACGATGTAGCGGTCGAAGTTGCTCGTGTCGACGGGCGGAGTCGTGTTCGACGCGGCGGCGAGCGGTGCGCCGATCGCGGTGGCGACGACGGGGATGGTCCAGGCGGCGCCGGCGACGACGGTGCGGCGGTGGACGGAGCGGGGTGTGTTCTCGGTCATGCGGTTCCTGACTTCTCGGTGAACGGGATGTCGGTCATGGTGTCGACGATGCGCCCCGCGGTGGTGGGATCCGGGTGGTCTCCGCGCGGACTGCGCGCCGGTTCCGCGCATCCTGCGCAATCGGTCCGGATCGGCCCTGCCGTCTTCCACCATTGGTCTGCGGGCGCGTCGTGGGAACACGCCGATCGGTCCGCAGAGAGCCGAGGACCTCGTGACGACACCGCCCCGCACCGCGGTCCGCCGCTCCGCCTCGCTCGCGGGGGAGGAGGCGATCGCCTGGTTCCGCTCCGCCGGCTACCGCGTCCTGGACCCGCGCGCTCCCCGTGTCTACGTCGACGAGGTGCCCGGCGCCGACCTGCGGATCGCGCGGTACTGGCACTCCGAGACGACGCTCCTCCGGGAGGCGCCCGCGAGGCCCCGGGCGGCCGTGCTGCTCCAGGTCGACGGTGGGATCGAGCTCGAGGCGCCGACCTGGTCGGGCCGTGCCGGACCGGGGTCGATCGCGGTGCTGCCGTCGTTCGACGAGGTGACGATCACGGCGGCGGAATCCGGCGCGCACCTCGAGGTCGAGTTCGATGCCGATCAGCTGCCGGAGGCGGTGCGCCGAGGCTGCAGCGACGGGGGACTGCTCGACCCCGACGTGCGGCCCTTCGCCACGGTCCTGATCTCGACGCTCAACGCGGCGTTCAACTCGGAGCTGGGCCCGCAGGATCCGGGTTTCCCGGCCTTCCGCCTCGCGGTGCGCAGTCTCGTCTCGGGACTGCTCGCAGTGGACGCGGCCGCGCGGGGAGGCCTCGCCACTCGTCGGGACGTGCTCGTCGATCGCGCTCGGAGGATGATCGCGGAGAGGGCGGCCGAGAGGGCGTTCTCGACCGCCGTCCTGAGCGACGAGCTGCGGATCTCGCCCCGCTCGCTGCAGGAGGCGTTCGCCGCGCACGGATCGAGCCCTGCCGCCGAGATCCGCGCCGAGCGCGCCGAGATCGCCCGTGCTCTGCGGGAGAGCGGCGATCGAGCCCTCAGCTCGGCCGACGTCGCGCGCTTGGCGGGGTTCGGCAGCGCGTCGTCGATGCGGAGGGCGCTCTGACGCGGTCGAGAGAGGCATCGCGGTGACGTCATCGGGCCGCCGCGTTCAGCGCGGGGTGCTCCCGCCGCTGGGGTGCGGTCGTCGGCGGGCTCGGTTCGCGACGCCGCCGTGCGCGGTGCCGTCCCACCTGATCGCCGACGAGGTCGCCGCGGCGGGCTTCCGTGTCGCCCGTGTCTGGCACACGTCGGCAGGTCTCGAGCGGGCTCCGACTCCCGGCGTGCTGTTCGCCGTCGTGGTCGTGGACGGGGATGCCGACGTGAGCTTCGGAGGCGCGACGCACGCCATCACCTCCGGTGATCTCGTGGTGTCGCCCGAGGGAGGACCGCTCTCGCTGACAGCGGTCGATCGGATCGCACGCTTCGAGTTCGAGCTCACGGCCGACGGCTCGGCGCTGTCGCCCGCCGCGGCCGACGCGCTGCGTTCCGGGGCCGTGATCGCCGATGCGGCCCCGTCCTTCCGCCCGGTGCTCCTCGCCGCGGTCAACGCCGCCTTCAACGCCGGGCTCGACCCGGACGCGGCCGGATTCCCGTCCTTCCGACTCGCGACCATCAGCCTCCTCGTCGGTCTTCTCGACGCGGCACTCGGTCCCCGGATCCTCGGGCGCTCGTCGGGCGAAGCGCTCCTGTACCGCCGGGCGCTCGACGCCATCGCCCTGAACGCGGGTGATCCTTCGTTCTCGGTCACCGCGCTCGCTCGCGCACTCGCGGTGTCGGACCGGCACCTGCGGAGGATCTTCCACGGGCGCGGGTCCAGCCCCGGTACCGCGCTGTGCGATGCCCGTCTCGCGCGAGCGCGCGCACTCCTCGGCGCAGCGACGCCGCTGCCCCCGGGCGAGGCCGCGCGACTCGCCGGGTTCCGATCCGCCCGGGCGCTGCGGCGGGCGGCAGCGCGTCGGGCGGCGTGACCGGGGCGACCGGCTCCGCCGCTCCGAGCACCCCGCCGACGGTCCGGAGGACGACCGTCGGCGGCTCCGCGCCTCCTAGAGGCAGGTGACGGTCGGACGCGTGAAGTTGATGTCCTGGTTCGTCGGCGGGTTCAGTCCGGCGGTGTCGGGCATCATCCACTCGAAGACCGCCTGCACGGGTCCGGTCGCGTTCGCCGTCCACTCGTAGTGGTAGGTGTTGCCTGCGGGCGGGATGTACTCGATCCCCGGGAACGGCCGCGTCGTGCCGGCGAAGACCTGCTGGCCGTTGAGGTAGACGTTCAGCGACTGCCACTGCGAGCCGACGGGGTTGGAGAAGGCGGGCATCGCGAAGTGGTAGCGCTTGCCCTGCACCACCTCGAGGGTGGTGAGCACCGCCATGGTCGCCGTGCCGAACCGGGGAGTCGCATCCGCAGAGCTGGCGAAGCGCTCGCCGTCACGGAAGTAGAAGGGGAACGAGACGATGCCCGAGCGGGGTACCTGCCACGTCCAGGTCGACGCCGGCGGGAACTCGTGGCAGACGGCCGGCGGCGGGGTCGTGGGGGACGCGGCCGCGAGCGGCGCTCCGATCGTCGTGGCGACGACCGGTACCGTCCAGGCCGCGCCTGCGACGATGGTGCGGCGCTGGATGCGGCCGTGGGTCGTGTTGTCTGTCATGGGGGTGCTCCTCGTCTGGTGGACGGCGGGTCTCGTGCTCGGACCCGCCTCGGTCATCGTCGGCGGGCGGGGTCGAGGCGAGGGCGTCTGCCGGCGATCGCGTCCGCTGCGGGCGGCGCACGCGTCCGGTGCGGGTCGTGGAGGCCCGCTGAAGGTCGAGGGTCACGCCTCGGCGGGTGCGGCAGTCCGGTACCGCGCACCGGCCTCCGGCGGCTCCGTGCTAGCTCGGGTCGCGCTCCGGCGGTGAGGAGTCGTGCACGTCCTCCCCGGACGGCGTCGGCGCCGATCGGTCCACACCGTGGAGTCCTGCCCGGTCGGCGCGGCAGGATCTCCAGCACGATCCCGGGGATGCACGGACTCGTCTCCCTCCTTCGATCCAGCGGTGGCTTCGCGACCACCCGGGGCATCGCGGCTTCGGGGATCCCGCGGTCCGTCGTGCAGCGCGCCCTCGACGCCGGCGTCCTCGTGCGCGTGCGCCGGGGCGTGTACGCCCTCGCGGACGCGCCTCCGATCGAGCTCGCGGCGGTGCGGGCGGGCGGCGTCCTCACGTGCGTCTCTCTGCTGCGGCACCTCGGGCTGTGGACCGTCGAGCGGCCCGCCCTGCACGTCGCTCTCGGCGCGTCCTCGGTGCACGAGCTGCGGCGAGGCGAGGTCGGCCACTGGCGGCAGTGCCCGGGCAGGGGCAGCGGTCCCTGTCGCAGGACGGCGTCGGCGCGGCGGTCCTGCACCTGGTGACCTGCGTCCGTGACGACGACGCGATCGTCACGATCGACTCCGCGCTGAACAGCGGTCTGCTGACCGTCGAGGAGCTCGGCACGCTCCGGCAGCTCGCGCCGCTGGGCAAGCGCGCCCTCTTCGAGAGGGTCGATGGCAGCAGCCAGTCCGGACTCGAGACAAAGACGCGCCTGCGCCTGCGTCGCCGGCGGGTGCAGGTGCGCACGCAGGTGCCCGTCCCCGGGGTCGGCTTCGTCGACGAGATCGTCGGCGAGCGGCTCGTCCTCGAGAGCGACGGCTACCGCTACCACGGGAGCCTCGAGCAGTTCCGCGAGGATCGGCGCCGGGATCTCGAGCTGGCGCGGCAGGAGTACCTCTGCATCCGCCTCGACAACCACCAGATCATGGAGGACTGGCCGCGGACCGAAGAGGCGCTCCTGTCCCTGATCCACCGCCAGGAGCATCTCTGGACCGCTCCTCAGCGCCGGCGGCGCGGCCTCTGGGCACCCTCGGCGGGGCGCGACTCGCGCAACGTCAGCGGAGACGGGGGTCTCTCGGCTGTCAGCCGACCGACCCCCGTCTCCGCTGACGTTCTGCATCGCAGGCGCTCTCCACAGGCGGACACCGGCGTTCCGCAGGGCCCGCCGGGGCCGCCCGGATCCGGCGAAACATCCCCGCAATACGCCCCGGACTAGAGTCGTGCCATGGGTGACCTCTTCGACGGCTACGGGTCCCAGAAGGTCGAGCGCCGCCGTGCCGGCGCCCCTCCCTGGGACGAGATGTTCGCTGATGTCGCCGCGACGAAGGGCCCCGACGGGGTCCGTTCGGCGTACCGCGACATCTACTCCTCGCTCGCCCGCATGACCCAGGAGGAGCTGCGCGGCCGCACCGACGCGCTCGCCTCCTCCTACCTCGCGCAGGGCGTCACGTTCGACTTCGCCGGCGAGGAGCGGCCCTTCCCGCTCGACGCGGTGCCGCGCGTGATCGAGCGGGCCGAGTGGAACGAGGTGCAGAGCGGCATCAAGCAGCGCGTCCGCGCGCTCGAGGCGTTCCTGGCAGATGTGTACGGGCCGCAGAACGCGGTCAAGGACGGCGTGATCCCCGCCGGGCTCATCTCGAGCTCCAGCCACTTCCACCGTCAGGCGGCCGGCATCGTCTCGGCGAACGGCGTGCGGATCCAGGTCTCGGGCATCGACCTCATCCGCGACGAGGTCGGCGCGTGGCGCGTGCTCGAGGACAACGTCCGCGTCCCCTCCGGCGTCTCGTACGTGATCTCGAACCGCCGCGTCATGGCGCAGACCCTGCCCGAGCTGTTCGTCTCGATGCGGGTCCGTCCCGTCGGCGACTACCCCAACAAGCTGCTGCAGGCCCTGCGCGCCTCGGCCCCGGAGGGCGTCGACGACCCGACCGTCGTCGTGCTGACTCCCGGCGTCTACAACTCCGCCTACTTCGAGCACACCCTGCTCGCGCGGCTGATGGGCGTGGAGCTCGTCGAGGGCCGCGATCTCTTCTGCACCGGCGGCAAGGTCTTCATGCGCACGACCTCGGGCCCGACCCGCGTCGACGTGATCTACCGCCGCGTCGACGACGAGTTCCTCGATCCGCTGCAGTTCCGCGCCGATTCGATGCTCGGCTCGCCGGGGCTCATGCTCGCGGCCCGCCTGGGCACCGTCACCATCGCCAACGCGGTGGGCAACGGAGTCGCGGACGACAAGCTCGTCTACACCTACATGCCCGACCTCATCCGCTACTACCTGGGCGAGGACGCGGTGATCAAGAACGTCGACACGTGGCGCCTGGAGGATCCGGGCGCGCTCGAGGAGGTCCTCGACCGCCTCGACGAGCTCGTCGTGAAGCCGGTGGACGGCTCCGGCGGCAAGGGGCTCGTGGTGGGTCCCGACGCGTCCGCGAAGGAGCTCGCCGAGCTGCGGTCGCGGCTGCAGGCCGATCCGCGCGGCTGGATCGCGCAGCCTGTGGTGCAGCTGTCGACCATCCCGACCCTCGTGGACGACGGCATGCGCCCGCGCCACGCCGACCTCCGGCCGTTCGCCGTCAACGACGGGAACGACGTGTGGGTGCTGCCCGGCGGTCTGACCCGGGTGGCGCTGCCCGAGGGCCAGCTCGTCGTGAACTCCTCGCAGGGCGGCGGATCGAAGGACACCTGGGTCGTGGGCCTGGAGTCGCAGCGCGACCGCGAGCCCGACGCCCACGACATCCAGGGGCTCGTCGCCGAGCAGGCCGCGGTCACCAGCTCCATCCCGATCGTGTACCCGCTGAACCACACCCCCGACCACTCGCCGCACGACGCCCCGAACACCGACCAGGAGCAGCAGCAGCAGCAGCAGGGTCGCGACGCGGGGGAGGAGGACTGATGCTCTCCCGGATCGCAGAGTCCCTCTTCTGGATCGGCCGCTACATCGAGCGCTCCGACGGCACCGCCCGCATCCTCGACGTCCACCTCCAGCTCCTGCTGGAGGACCCGTGGATCGACGAGGACACGGCGTGCCGCTCGCTGCTGTCGGTGATGGGCTCGACCCCGCCCGACGACATGGGCGAGATCACCCGCGCCGACGTGCTCACGATCCTCGCGATCGACCGCACGAATCCCGCCTCCATCGCCTACTCGCTCGGCGCCGCCCGTGAGAACGCGCGCCGCGCCCGAGAGATCGTCTCGACCGAGCTCTGGGAGTGCCTCAACACCACCCGCACCCGGATGCCGCGCCGCGTCTCGGGCGAGCGCGTCTCGGAGTTCTTCAGCTGGGTCCGCGAGCGCTCGGCGCTGGCCGTGGGCATCATCGAGTCGGCGACGTCCCGCGACGAGGCCTGGCAGTTCTTCACGCTCGGCCGCTCGATCGAGCGCGCCGACATGACGGCGCGACTGCTCGCGACCCGGTCGCTGACCGAGGCGAGCGGCCCGTCGTGGACCACGATCCTCCGCTCGTGCGGGGCGTACGAGGCGTACCTCCGCACCTACCGAGGCGTGCCGAGCGCGCGGAACGCGGCGGAGTTCCTCCTGCTCGACCGCCTCTTCCCGCGCTCGATCCTCTTCTCGATCTCGCGCGCCGAGATGTGCATGCGCGACATCGAGCCGCGCACCGGCCGGATCGGCCACACCGGCGACGCTCAGCGCGTGCTGGGTCAGATCCGGAGCGAGCTGGAGTACCGGCCGATCGCCGAGATCCTCGAGGACCTCCCGCGGCACATGGACGGGGTGCAGGACGCGACCTCGGCCGCGTCCGAGGCGATCCGGCAGCGCTACTTCCCCACCAACGTCATGCCGAGCTGGATCGGGGAGGCGCTGTGAGCAGGCTGCGCATCACGCACACCACGGGTTTCACCTACCAGGGCGACGTCGTGGCGTCGTACAACGAGGCGAGGATGCTGCCGGCGTCCTCGGACGGGCAGCTCGTGCTGTTCTCGAACCTCGACATCCGACCGGTCACCTCGGCGCACACCTACACCGACTACTGGGGCACCCGGGTGTCCTCGTTCGACGTGCTCGACGCGCACCAGGAGCTCTCGCTCACGGCGACGTCCCTGGTCGAGGTGCGCCCGAAGGCGCATCCGGAGCACCCCTACGGCTGGGAGCAGCTCGCCGAGCAGGTCGAGACGCTCACCGAGTACGTGGAGCAGTCGAAGCAGACCACCCGCACCGCGCCTCCCGAGGACCTGGTCGACCTGGCGCGCTCGCTCGCCGACGAGGCGGCGGGGCCCTGCGAGGCCGCGCTCGCGATCGCCGAGCGGATCGGCCGAGAGATGACCTACAAGCAGGGCGTGACCGGCGTGCACTCGACCGCGACGGAGTCGTGGACGGCGCGCAAGGGCGTCTGCCAGGACATCACCCACATCGTCCTGGGGGCGCTGCGCTCCGTCGGCATCCCGGCCCGGTACGTCTCGGGCTACCTGCACCCCAAGCCGCACGCCGAGATCGGCGAGACGGTGACCGGCGAGTCCCACGCCTGGGTCGAGTGGTTCTGCGGAGGCGCGTGGCGCGGCTACGACCCGACGAACCTGATCGACATCGGCGACCGGCACGTGATCGTCGGCCGCGGCCGCGACTACAACGACATCGCTCCGCTGCGGGGCGTCTACGCCGGGCCGCACTCGTCGAAGCTGTTCGTGCGGGTCGAGATCACGCGCGAGGCCTGAGCGCGGGAGCGCCGGAGCCGACCTCGGGCTCGTCGGATCGGGCTCGGCTCGCGGGATCCGCCCGATCCTGCGAGCCCAGCGCGTTCTCGCGAGCCGAGGCTGCTCCGGCGCGGCGCATCCGGAGGTGGAAGCCCAGGCCGACGGCGGCGGCGGCGAGGCCCGACGCGGCCCCCACGGCGATCGCCCAGCGCGGGCCGAGGCCGTTCGCCACGGCGCCGATCAGCGGCGCGCCGATCGGCGTCCCTCCGACGAAGATCGCCATGTAGAGCGCCATCACCCGGCCGCGCATCTCGGGCGCGGTGGAGAGCTGGACGAAGCCGTTGGCCGAGGTCATCAGCGTCTGCGCCGCGACGCCCACCAGGGGCAGGACGATCGCGAAGGACCACGCCGTCGGCATCAGTCCCGACAGGGCGAGGGCCACGCCGAACGCGGCGGCGGCCGCGACGATCAGGCGCAGGCGGGGGCGGTCGCGGCGGGCCGAGAGCAGGGCTCCGACGACGGAGCCGATCGCGATCGCGGAGGAGAGCAGGCCGAACTCGCTCGCTCCCATGTCGAACTCGACGGTCGCCATGGTCGAGGCGAAGATCGGGAAGTTGAGGCCGAAGGTGCCGATCAGGAACACGATGATCAGCACGACGATGATGTCCGGCCGCCGCGAGACGTAGCGGAACCCGTCCAGCAGCGCACCCGGTCCGCGGGAGGCGCGCGGCGCCGAGTGGAGCTCGTCGCGGTGCAGGAGGCGCAGCGAGAGCAGCACCGCGAGGAAGCTCGCGGCGTTGAGGAGGAAGACCCAGCCCGACCCGATCGCCGAGATCAGCACGCCCGCGAGGGCCGGGCCGATCATCCGCGCGGAGTTGAACGAGGCGGAGTTGAGCGAGACCGCGTTCGAGAGGTCCTTCTCCTCGACCAGCGCCGACACGAAGGTCTGGCGCACGGGAGCGTCGACCGCGGCGGCGAAGCCGAGCAGCAGGGCGAAGAGGTGGACCATCCAGAGCTGGACCGCACCGGTGACGACGAGGAGGCCGAGCGCGAGTCCGAGCGCGCCCATCGCGGCCTGGGTGGCCATGAGCAGCCGCCGCCGGTCGAAGCGGTCGGCGATGAAGCCCGAGAAGGGGACCATCAGCAGCTGCGGGCCGAACTGCAGTGCCATGGTGATGCCGAGCGCGGTGGCGTCGTGGTCGGTCAGTTCGTTGATGACGATCCAGTCCTGGGCGGTGCGCTGCATCCAGGTGCCGATGTTCGAGACCGTCGCTCCGGCGAACCAGATGCGGTAGTTCGGCACGGCCATCGAGCGGAACATGGCGCTCATCGCTCGGCCACCTCGCGCAGGAGTGCGACGGCGTCGTGCAGCAGCGCCTGCTGGGCGGGGGAGAGCTCCCGGAGCCGGGCGACCAGCCAGGCGTCGCGGCTGCGGCGGACCTCGTGCACCAGAGCGGCGCCCGCCTCGGTCGGACGCAGGCGGGTGATCCGCCCGTCGGCCGGATCGCTGAGCCGCTCGGCCAGACCGTCGTCGACGAGGCACGCGACGGTGCGCGACATCGACGGGGGGCGGACGCGCTCGAGCTCGGCCAGCTCGCCGAGCGTGCGCGGCCCCTCCCGCTCGAGCAGGGCGAGGACGCTCAGCTGCGCGTCGCTCAGATCGTGCCGGCCCTTCTCCTGGCGGAGTCGACGGCCCAGACGCGCGACGGCGACGCGGAGCTCTCCGGCGAGGGCGGGGATCGCGGTCTCGAATGGCACATAGTTAGCCTAACGAAACATCAGGCCGAACGGGAGGGGGCGCTCGGATCCGCGTCGGTCACCGCCGGGCGGTGCGCACGGCGCCCACGCTCGCCGCGACGACGAGGCCGATGCCGACCGCCTCGATCGGGGAGAGGCGCTGACCGAGCACGAGGAAGCCCGAGAGCGCCGCTGCCCCCGGTGCCAGCGACATCAGGATCGAGAAGGTCGAGGAGCGGAGTCGCCGCAGCGCCAGCAGCTCGAGGGCGTAGGGGATCGCGGAGGAGAGCACGGCGACCGCGAAGCCCAGCAGCAGCACGGGCGGGAGGACGAGGGCGGATCCGGCGGTGGCGATGCCGAACGGCAGCGAGACGATCGCGCCCGCGGCCAGGGCCAGGGCGAGACCGTCCAGGCGCGGGAAGCGCCCGCCCGTGCGCTCGGCGAAGACGATGTAGGTCGCCCAGAGCGCGGCGGCCCCGAGGGCGAAGGCGACCCCGACGGGGTCGAGGGAGCCGAAGCCGCCTTGCGACAGCGTGACGACGCCGGCGAGGGCGAGGCCGGCCCAGAGCAGGCTGAGGAGGCTGCGCCCCGCGATCACCGAGAGGGCCAGCGGCCCGAGCACCTCGAGGGTGACGGCCGCGCCCTGCGGGATGCGCGCGATCGCCTCGTAGTAGCAGGCGTTCATCCCGCCCAGGGCGAGGCCGTAGACGGCGACGGTGCCCCAGTCGGCGCGGGTGTAGCCGCGGATCCGGGGACGGCACACCATGAGGAGCACGAGCGCCGAGAAGATCAGCCGCAGGGTCACGGTGCCGACCGGGCCCGCGGCGGGGAAGAGGAGGACGGCGAACGACGCGCCCAGCTGCACGCTCGCGACCGCGCCCAGGACGAGGCCGATCGAGCCCGCGCCGCTCGGGCGGCGCGGGGCCGGGTCGACGGCGCTCAGCTCGAGCGCCGCTGCTTCTGCACCGGTGGGACGTTGTAGCCGAGCAGGCCGATGCCCGTCTCGTCCCAGCGCAGGGTCGTCAGCGACACGTTGTCGACGACGGGGAAGGTGTGGCGGTACGTCTCGGGGTTGATGCCGAGGTACGCGCAGAGCAGCAGGCGGATGAGGGTGCCGTGCGCGACGACGAGTACCCGGCCGTCCGGGTGGTCGTGGTGGATCCGGGCGAGCGAGGTGTTGGCGCGGGCGACGGCGTCCAGGCCCGACTCCCCGCCGGGCAGGGGCTGGATCGCCGGCGCGGCGACCCACGCGCGGTAGGCGTCGGGGAAGCGCTTCTCCATCTCGGCGGTGGTCAGCCCCTCGCCCTGGCCGAAGTCGACCTCGACGAGCGCGGGATCGAGCTGCACCTCGAGGTGCGCCGCTCGCGCGGCCGGAACGGCGGTGCGCACGGCGCGGACGAGGGTCGAGGAGTACACCGCCTCGAGGTCCGCGTCGACGGCCCAGGAGGCCAGCGTCGCCGCCTGGTCCTGTCCGTCGGGTGTCAGAGCGATGTCGGAGGAGCCCGCGTAGCGGTTCTCGGAGTGCCAGACGGTCTCTCCGTGCCGGGCCAGGATCAGGGTCGTCACCCCCCGAGCCTAGCGAGCGGCGGCCGTGCGGGAGGTGAGCACTCCGAGACCGGAGCAGTGCCGGGCCCGAGCGGACCCCGGGCCCGAGCGGACCTAGGCCGCGCTGTTCCCGTAGTGGGCGTCCACCAGGACGGGCAGGTGGTCGGACAGACCCTGGGGAAGGGTCGACACGCGCTCGATGCGCACGGAGTCGCTGATCGCGAAGTCGAAGTGCCCGCTGAAGTAGCGGTAGCGCGCGTAGGTGGGGGAGTCGCTCCGCGACACGAGGTACCCGTTCCGGGTCATCTTGCGGTCGAGCCCGCGGAAGAACCACGGGTAGTTGTAGTCGCCCACCATGAGCGACGGGGTGTCCGGCGCGTACTCCCGGAGACGGTTGAGGGCCTCGTCGATCTGCTTGCGGCGCAGCGCGTTGCCCGCCGAGAGCGGGGCCGCGTGGAACGACGAGACGGCGATCGCACCGCCCTCCTCGTCGAGGAGGCGGACGGCCAGCAGGCGCTCGTGAGCGGGGGACATCACGCGGTCGTGCATCGACTTGCTGAGCTCGAAGGCGGCGCTGCCGACGAGTTCGAAGCGGGCGTGGGAGTAGTAGATCGCGAGGCCCAGGCGGTTGCGCGCGGTGACGGACGCGAGCCGCAGGTCGCCCAGCTCCTGGGGGAGCTTCGTCGTGTCGCACTCCTGGAGGCAGAGGACGTCGACGTCGTGACGGGCGGCGAGAGGAGCGATCTCGACGTGCGCTCTGTGCTCCCGGAGGTTGTAGGAGATCACCCGGAGGGCGCGTTCTTTCGGCTGCATCCCGCCAGTGTAGGGCGGCGCCGTCGACGCGGCGGCGACGTCGGGGCGAACACGGAGGGACCTCTTCGGGCACCGATCGCCGGGGCGGTCAGCGCCGAGGAGGTCCCTCGGATCGTGCTCGGTCAGCGGGTCGCGCCACCGGTTCCGTCGGGGTCGGCGTCGGTGCCGTGGACGCCGTCGGTGGGGCCCCAGTCGGGCAGCGGAGGGTTCTCCGCCTCGCCGTCCTGGGTGAGTCCGTCGGGGGACGGACGGCCGACCTCGTCGAGGCCGGCGGTGGTGCCCGCGCCCGTCTCGGGATCGGTCTCGGCCGGGGTCCGCTCGGGGTCGACGAGGGTCGGTTCGATGTCGTTGTCGGAGCTGCTCATGACGCCACGCTAGGTCGCGCTCCGGCCCCCGCGCACCCCCTTGCGCTCGGCCGTCTCCCACCTGCGGGGGACAGCGCCTCGCGCCTTGAACGCGGAGCGCTCGCTGCCCAGGATCGCTCCCGAACCGCACCGCTGCCGACCAATCCGTGCCGGAGGGCGCCCTCGGTCGTCGTCCTCCGACAGGAAGGGCCGCTCGTGACCCACGACGTCACCCCCTCTCCTCTCGACGTCGAGCGCGTCGTCACGCGCCGCTCGGTGGCTGCTGCCACCGCATGGACCGTCCCGGTCGTCGCCGTCGCCGTGGCGACCCCGTCGGCTGCCGCCTCGATCGCCGAGGTGGGCCCGTTCGCGCTCCGCGGTACCTGCGGGATCCTGGGGATCGTCGGCCCCGGCTTCACCCTCCGGGCCGGCCCGACGACTCCGCTGCCGGTCGGCGCGACGGTCGTCGTCACGGGCTCCGGCGTCGCCGACATCGGGTTCTTCTCGGTCTCGGGAGGCAGCGCGGACGTCCTGGTCCTCAGCGGCACCGGTCGGCAGATCGTGCTGACGGCGGATGTGCCCGCCGGAGCGACGATCACGTTCCGGACCACCGTGTCGATCTCGGTCGCGTTCCGGCTCAGCGCCGTGGCGTCGCTCCCGACCGGTTGCGCCGGATCAGGAGCCGAGACCGCCGGGTTCGTGTCGTCGACGCTCATCCTCTGCTCCGCGAACTGACGCTCCGCCCGCCCCGCCCTCCCCGGGGAACGGCGAAGGCCCCCGCTCCGATCGGAGCGGGGGCCTTCGCGGCGTTCAGCGCGGCTCAGCGGCCGTAGGCCGAGGCGGCCGGGCAGTCGAACGGGTCGCCGCCGGCCGAGAGGCCCACGCGGTTGAGGTAGCGGACGACGATGCCGTACGACTCGAGCAGCGAGGTCTCGGTGTAGGGGATCTGGTGGGTGGCGCAGTACTCCTTCGCGATGACCTGGGCGCGGCGCAGGGCCGGGCGGGGCATGTTCGGGAACAGGTGGTGCTCGACCTGGTAGTTGAGGCCGCCCATGTAGAGGTCGGTCAGCCAGGTGCTCTTGATGCTGCGCGAAGTGAGGACCTGACGGCGCAGGAAGTCGACGCGCGCTTCCTTGGGCAGCAGCGGCATGCCCTTGTGGTTCGGGGCGAACGAAGCGCCCATGTAGAGGCCGAAGACACCCATCTGGACGCCGAGGAAGGCGAACGCCATGCCCAGCGGCAGAGCCCAGAAGATGACCGCGAGGTAGAGGCCGACACGGGTGACGAGCATCGAGATCTCGACCCAGCGCTTGTCGACCTTGCCGCGGCCGAAGACGGTGCGGAAGCCGTGGATGTGGAGGTTGATGCCCTCGAGCAGGAGGAGCGGGAAGAACGCGTAGCCCTGGCGGCGGGTCAGCCAGGCGTACAGGCCGCGCGAGCGGGCCGCGTCCTCGCTCGTGAACGAGATGACATCGCGCTCGATGTCGGGGTCCTTGCCGAGCACGTTCGGGTTGGCGTGGTGACGGCTGTGCTTCGTCATCCACCAGGAGTAGCTGATGCCGACGAAGAGGTTCGCGAGCGTGCGGCCCGCGACGTCGTTGGCCTTGCCCGACTCGAACACCTGGCGGTGCGAGGCCTCGTGGGCGAGGAAGGCGAACTGGGTGAGGACGATGCCGAGGGCGGCGGCCAGCAGCAGCTGGAACCAGGAGTCGCCCAGCAGGACGAATCCGGTGACGATGCCGCCGAGGGCCAGCACCAGGACGGCGAACATCGTGTAGTAGAAGCCGGTGCGGCGGCGCAGCAGGCCCGCATCGCGGACGGTGCTGAGGAGGCCCGAGTACTCGGTCGTGGGGTTGATGCGGCCGTCGGCGCGCGGACGCGTGCGGACGACTCGGGGGGCGGCTTTCGCTTCGCCGCCGGGCTGCGCGGTCGCGCCGCCGTCGGGCAGGGTGTCGGAGATGCTCACGGGGTGCCTCGTTCTTTCGGGGCGGCCATCGGCGTCGACGGCCTCGTGGAGAGCGATCCCCGGCTCCGCCTGCGTGAGGCAGGCCTGGTCCGCTCCTGGTTCACCGCGCCGGTAGGGGCCGGACGCGGCGTGCGGCGACCGGTTTCAGGGGCTACCTCTTCGAACACTAGGGGGAAGGGCCGTCCACCGCACCATGAGGATTGCCAGCCTTCGCGAACGGTACGTCGGCGCGGCGGCCGCGATCGCAGCCACCGCGCCGATCGGTGCTCTCAGGATCCGATCGAGTCCTGCGGGCGGCCGGACTTCAGTGCGGCCAGTCGCGCCTCGACCTCGGTCATCTCGCCGAGGTCCTCCAGCGACTCGAACTGGGCGTCGAGGCTCGAGGAGGCGAGCTCCTCGGCGCCGCGGACGCGCGCCTCCTCGCGGCGGATCTTCTGCTCGAAGCGGCTCACCTCGCTGGTGGGGTCCATGATGTCGATGCTCTTGATGGCGTCCTGGACCTGGGTCTGCGCCTCGACGGTCTTGGAGCGGGCGATCAGCTCGTCGCGCTTGGACGAGAGCTGGTTCAGCTTCTCGCGCATCTGGTTCAGGCCCGACTTGAGCTTGTCGACGACCTCGGTCTGCGAGGCGATGGTCGGCTCGGCGTCCCTCGCCTCCTTCTCGGACTGGATCTGGCGCTGCAGTGCGACCTTCGCGAGGGCGTCGAACTTGTCGGCGTCGCCGGTGCTGCCGGAGGAGCGGAGGTCGTCGGCCTTGCGGCTCGCCGCGAGCGCCTTGGCGCCCCACTCCTGCGCGTTGTCGACGTCCTCGCGGTAGTCGTCCTCGAGCAGGCGCAGGTTGCCGATGGTCTGCGCGATGGCGGCCTCGGCGTCGCGGATGCTGTCGGTGTAGTCCCGCACCATCTGGTCGAGCATCTTCTGCGGGTCCTCGGCCTGGTCGAGGAGCGCGTTGATGTTCGCCTTCGCGAGCTGCGCGATGCGTCCGAAGATGGACTGTCTCTGGGCCATGCTGTCTCTCCTTGCGTGGTGGATGGATGCGTCGTGGAGGGGTGAGGGGAGCGGGGTCAGAAGCGGCCGCCGCCGCCACGGCGACCGCCGCCGCCGCCGAAGCCGCCGCCGCTGGACCGGCGGGAGCCGCCGCCGAAGCCGCCGCCGGACGAGCCGCCGAAGCCGCCTCCGCCGAAGCCGCCCGAGCGGTAGCCGGAGCGCCGGCCGCCGCCCAGCAGGGACTCGACGAGGATCCCGCCGAGGAACGCCCCGGTGGTGTTCCCGCCGAAGGGGCTGCCCGCGGCGCTCGGCGACGCGTAGCCGCTCATGTCCGAGCGGGCCTGCTGCAGCGCCTGCTCGGCGAGGGCGGAGGCGCGCTGCGCGGAGGCGAGCGCCTCGCGCGGGTCGGTCGCGGCGATCTGCGCGGCGTACTCCGAGGCGCGGGCGGCCTCGGCGAGGCGGGTGCGCGCGAGCGAGCCGACCGCTCCGCGGCGTGCGGCGATGAAGTCCTCGGCGGCCGCGACGCGGCTGCGCGCACTCGTCAGCTCGGCGGCGAGGGCGGCGCGCTCGCGCTCGCGCTGCGCCTGGGCGTCGCGGTAGCCGCCGACGGCCGAGTCGATCGTGCTGTCGGCCGCGGCGAGGGTGGCGAGCAGTCCCAGCGGGTCGTTCGGGCGGACGGAGGCGGCGCGCTCGACCCGGTCGAGGGACGACTCCGTCTGCGCGACGGCGGCTCCCATGTTCGCGACGAGGGGAGCGGTGGCGGGATCCGAGGAGTCCGCCGCGGCGGCGAGGGCGCGGCCCTGGGCGACGTCGGCGCGGATCTCGGCGATCCGCGCCGCGAGCGTCCCCTCGGCCTCGCGCAGATCGGCGGCGCGGGTGGCGACCGAGTCGAGCAGACCGGAGGCCTGCTCCGCCGCCTGCTGACCGGCGCGCAGGAGCACGGCCGCGCGCCCGGTGTCACCGGCGGCGAGGGCCTCGCGGGCCGACGCGACGCCGTCGCGCGCGAAGCGGAGGCGGTCCTCGGCCTGGTCGGCGTCGTCCTCGACGTCGTCGATCGCGGTCGGCGCGTAGGCGGCCGCGAGCTCGCCGAGGATCGCGCGGGTGGGGGCGACGCGGGCCGCGACCGCCTCGACGCGTGCGGAGAGATGCGCAGCCACCTCCGGAGCGTTCTTCTCGAGGTCGCGCAACTGCTCGAACGCCTCGGCCTTCTCGTCCAGCGCCTGCTCGGCGTCGGCGCAGAGCTGCAGGATCCGGGAGTAGCCGTCGCGGCGCTCCTGGTCGGTGTCGGGCTCGGCGTCGTCGAGGCGCTGCTGGAGGCCGAAGGCCTCGCCGAGCAGGCGCTTCGCGGTCGCCAGCGCCTCGCGGAAGGGACCCGTCGCGTCGGAGCCGAACTGCGCCTCCGCGAAGCCCACCTCCTGCTCGCTGGTGCGCACGGCGTCGTCGGCGTGCACGAGGGCGGAGCCGGCGCGGGTGGCGAGCTCGTCGATCGACGCTTCGGCGGCCTCCGCGGCCTTGCGACGGCGCGAGCGGCGGACGAGGAGGAGCACCACGACGCCCAGGACCACGAGGACGGCGAGGACCGCGAGGACGACGGTCGCGCCCCGGTCGAGCGACTCCCCGGCGGTCGGCGCGTCGAGGCGCTCGCCGATCCGGTCGGCCGCGGCGACCGCGGCCCCGGCCCAGTCGCCCTCGACGAGCTGCGGCTCGATGTCCTCGCTCTGCAGCGACGAGAGCTGCGCGTCGTCGAGCGGGAAGCCGCTCGCGACCGACACCTGGTACTGCCGCGCGTCGACCGCGACGGCGAGGAGGACGTCCTCCTCGCCCAGCCCGTTGAGGTCGGCCGTGGCGTCGGACCAGCGCTCGTCGCCCGAGACGCCGGTGAAGTCGTCGACGTAGGTCACGAACAGCTGGACGCGGTGCTCGTCGTAGAGCCGCGCGACGGCCGACTCGATCTCGGCCGAGTCTCCGGAGTCGAGCGCGCCGACCGAGTCGAGCACCGGGGAGGAGCCGAGCGTCACGGGATCCTCGGCGACGGCGGCGGGAGCGCCGGCCAGCGCTGCTCCGGCACCGATCAGCAGGGCGGCGACCGCGCCCAGGAGAGACCGTCGCGCGGCGGGGCGCCCGCGGACGTCGGACCGGTGGTTCGCTGACGCGGTCATCGCGCACACTCCTTCGTCGTTCGCCTCCCGAGTGTAGACAGGCGAGTCGACGCGAGCCCGCCAGGATCCCGGGCGGATCGCCGCGGAGCGCGCCGGGGGAGGGCGGCGCATGGGAGAACGCCGGGAGCAGGAATGTGCGCGCCGCGGGCGCGGTTCCCCTCCGCGGTGCCACAGCACCCCAACCGCACGACCCCCGACGAAAGGCCCTCCGTGGATCCCTTCTCCCCGCTCACCGCCGGTGACCTCGAACTCCCCAACCGCGTCGTCATGGCGCCGATGACGCGCCTGCGCGCCGACGAGAACGGCGTCCCCGGCGCCCTCATCGCCGAGCACTACGCCCAGCGCGCGAGCCTGGGCCTGATCATCAGCGAGGGCGTGTTCCCGAGCGCCGAGTCCAAGGGCTACGCCGGGCAGCCGGGCATCGCGACCGCCGAGCAGGCCGAGGGCTGGCGCGCCGTCGCCGACGCCGTGCACGCCGCCGGCGGCCGCATCGTCATGCAGGTCATGAACGCGGGCCGCGTCTCGCACACCGCCATCACCGGGACCGACCGCATCGTCGCTCCCAGCGCGATCGCGATCGACGGAGAGGTCCGCGTCCCCGGCGACGACAAGGCCCGCTTCCCCGTGCCGCACGCGCTGAGCACCGAGGAGCTCGCCGTCGTGCGCGACGAGTTCGTCGCCGCCGCCCGCCGCGCGGTCGACGCCGGCTTCGACGGAGTCGAGGTCCACTCGGCCAACGGCTACCTGCTGCACGAGTTCCTCTCGCCCGTCTCGAACGTGCGCACCGACGCCTACGGCGGAAGCCCCGCCGCGCGCGCCGCGTTCCCGATCGAGGTCACCCGCGCGATCGCCGACGAGATCGGCGCCGGTCGCGTCGGCATCCGCATCTCGCCGAGCCACAACATCCAGGACGTCCTCGAGACCGACGCCGACGACGTGCGCGCCACCTACGAGGCCCTCGTCGACGGACTCGCGCCGCTCGGGCTGTCGTACCTCAGCGTCCTGCACGCCGAGCCCGCGGGGAAGCTCGTCCAGGACCTCCGCTCGCGCTTCGGCGGCGTGCTCATCGCGAACAGCGGGTTCGGATCGCCGACCACGCGCGACGAGGTCCGCTCGCTGATCGCCGACGGCCACGCCGACGCCGTCGCGGTCGGCCGCCCGGTCATGGCCAACCCCGACCTCGTCGAGCGCTGGCAGGGCGGGCACCCCGAGAACGAGCTCGACCAGGCCACGGTCTACGCGAGCGGAGCCGAGGGCTACACCGACTACGAGCGCCTCTCGGCGTAGTCGCACCGACGACGAAGGCCCGCTCCCTCTCGGGGCGGGCTTCGTCGTGTCCGGGATCAGCCCCGGTGCTTGAGCTCGTCCTCGATCGCGGCGTCCTCCTCGGGGGACAGCTCGTGCTCGACGTCCTCGGGGCCGGCGGTCTCGCCGATCCGGCCCTCGCCCAGGGCCTTGATCGAGTCGATGTCGTCGGTCAGCGCCGCGTCGTCCGGCGAGCCGCTCACGAGCCGGTCCCGATCTCTCCGGCCGAGACGGCCTCGGCGTACTTGCGGAGGTCCGGCCCGGGCTCGAAGTCGATGAAGCGGTCCTTCAGCCGGGCGTTCAGCTCGGCGAAGACGTCCTCCCAGGGTTCGCCCTTCTTGCTCTGGGCGAGATCGAGCACCGCCTCGCGGAGGACACGGTCCGAGTCCTCGAGGATCTTGCTGCGGGCTTCGTCGTTCCAGCGGATGTCCTGTGCGTCCATGCTCCGACCGTAGGCGGGGGTGCGGGGGCGCCGCAGGGACTTGCGGAGTGCGGATCGGAGGCGTAGGCACCGCCTCCGATCCGCCCGCTCACGCCAGGGCCGGCAGGACCTCGCGCTCGAACAGCTCGATCCCCGAGCGGTCGTACGCCGCGTCGGGGAAGTAGAAGATGCCGTAGTCCATGCCGCGCGCGGCCATGTCGGCGAGCCGGTCGACGATCTGCCCGGGGGTGCCGACGGCGAGTGCCTCGGGCGAGCGGTACTCCGCGACGAACGACGCGGCGGCCTCGGCGCCGAGGAACGGGGCGACCCGCTCCTCGAGGCGCTGCAGGCCCCGCTCGACCTCCGCCTCCGTCTCGCCGATCATCACGTTGTAGTTGGCGCTGCGGGTGATCGCCGAGAAGTCGGTGCCGAGGCGCTCGCAGTGCGCGCGCAGCACCTCGCTCTTCTGATCGAACGCCTCAGGAGCGCCGGCGAAGTTCGTGTACTGCGCGTACTGCGCCGCGATGCGCAGGGTGACCTTCTCGCCTCCGCCCGCGACCCAGAGCGGGATACCGCCCTCCTGCAGCGGCAGCGGCCGGTTCTGCGCGCCGTCGACGGTGTAGTAGCGGCCGTCGAGAGTCGCGGACCCGGTGGTCCACGCCTGGCGCATGATCTGGACGCCCTCGTCGAGCCGGCCGAGCCGCTCCCCGATGCGGGGGAACCCGTAGCCGTAGGCGCGCCACTCGTGCTCGTACCAGCCACCGCCGATGCCCATCTCGACGCGGCCGCCCGAGACCACGTCGACGGTCGTGGCGATCTTGGCGAGGTGCGCGGGGTTGCGGTACGACATGCAGGTGCACATCTGGCCGAGGCGGACGCGCGAGGTGGTGGCTGCGAAGGCCGCCATGAGCGTCCACGCCTCGTGCGTCGCCTCCTCGGTCACCACCGGCACGGTGTGGAAGTGGTCGTACACCCAGATCGACTCCCAGGCGCCGGCATCGGCGTGCCGGGCGAGGTCGTTCATGGTGCGCCACTGGTCGGCGGGGTCGATGCCGACGAGGTCGTGGCGCCAGCCCTGGGGGATGAAGAGTCCGAATCGCATGCCGCCGACCCTAGGGCGGCCCGGGCGGGAGGTCGAGGGGGTGGGAGCGCTCCAGTACGCTCCGAAGCGATGCTGGACTTCACCTCGGACCTCGGTCTCCCGATCATCGCGCTGATGGTCCTCGCGGCCTTCGCGGCCGGCTGGATCGACGCGGTGGTGGGCGGCGGAGGCCTCCTCCAGCTGCCCGCCCTGCTCCTCGTGCCCGGGATCTCGCCGGTGCAGGCGCTGGCCACCAACAAGCTCGCGTCGATCTTCGGCACCACGACCAGCGCGATCACGTTCTTCCGGCGGGCCAGACCCGACCTCCGCACGGCGCTGCCGATGGCGGCGGTCGCCCTCGCGGGCAGCTACGGAGGCGCGACGCTCGCGGGGCTGCTGCCCTCCTCCGTCTTCAAGCCGATCATCGTCGTCGCGCTGATCGTCGTCGCCGTCGTCACGATCGCGCGACCGACGATGGGCAGCGTCACCGCGCTCAAGCACGCGGGGCGGCGGCACCTGGCGACCGCGGCGGTGCTGGGCCTGGTGATCGGCTTCTACGACGGACTGATCGGCCCCGGCACGGGGACGTTCCTGATCATCGCGCTGATCACCGCCCTCGGCTACGACTTCCTCCTCGCCAGCGCCAAGGCGAAGATCGTCAACGTCGCGACGAACCTCGGGGCGCTGCTCTACTTCGTCCCCGGCGGGCACGTGATCTGGGTGCTGGGCCTCTTCATGGGCCTCGCGAACGTGGCGGGCGCCTACCTGGGGTCGCGCATGGCGGTGGCCAAGGGGAGCCGCTTCATCCGGATCGCGTTCCTCGCGGTGGTCGGCGCGCTCATCGTGAAGCTCGGCGTCGACGTCTGGACCGAGAACCTGGCGCCGCTGCTCGGCTGAGCGGAGTCAGGGGGCGACGACCTCGGCGATGATCGTCTCGATCTCGCCCAGGTGCTCGCGCATCGCGAGCGCGGCCGACTCGCCGTCTCCGGCGGCCAGCGCGTCGAGGATCCTGCGGTGGCCCGCTAGCGAGGCCGTGCGCCCGCGGTCCTCGAGGTGGGAGTAGAGCCGCGCCTCGACGGTCCACGAGGTGGTCAGGTCGCTCATCGTCACCAGGAGCGGGTTGCCGGTGAGCCGGGCGACGCCGACGTGGAACTCGACGTCCAGCAGCACCGAGCGGTCGGGATCGTCGCAGCCCGCTGCGCGGTCGAGGACGTCCTCGAGTGCGTGCAGGTCCTCCGGCGTCGCGCGGAGGGCCGCGAGTCGGGCGGTCTCGGGCTCCAGTACACGACGGAGCTCGGCGGAGTGGGCGAGGTCGGACAGGTGCCGCTCGAGGCCCGAGGCGAGGAGCCGCTCCGCGGGCGGCATCGCGCTGACGCGGGTGCCGGAGCCCTGCCGGCGCTCGACGAGGCCGGCCGCCTCCATCCGGGCGAGCGCGTCGCGGACGGCGGTGCGCGAGACCCCGAGCTCGGCGGCGATCGCCCGCTCCGAATCGAGCCGGGCGCCGGGGAGGAGCCTGCCCCGGGCGATCTGGCCCTCGAGGTGCCGGACGACGACGGCGGGCACCGTCTCGGCGGCGGAGGTCTCGACCACGGACTGCCCTTCCTGCGCCCCGGGATGCGGGGCGGACCCTCCGATCATCACACGGGGCCGGCGGCCGTCACGCACTCGAAACACGGGCGAAGCGCGGGCGCAACACCGGTGCGATTGATTGGTCCTACCACTTCGGCCCCGGCCGTCCGCCCTCGTCCTCGGAGTCCTCATGAAGCTCAGCGTCCTCAAGAACCCGGCGACCCGGATCGGCCTCGCGGCCGTCGCCGGGATCGTCTTCGGCCTGATCGCGGGGGAGTGGGCGGGGAACCTCGAGTTCGTCGGCCAGATCTTCATCCGTCTGATCCAGATGGCGATCGTGCCGCTCGTGATGGCGTCGGTGATCGTGGCGACCGGCTCGATGGGCGGGGTCGGCACCGGCAGGCTCGCCGCCCGCACGTTCGGCTGGATGATCGGCTTCTCGGTCGTCGCCGCCTCGGTCGCGGTCGGCCTCAGCCTGCTGCTGCAGCCCGGCGCGGGCGCGACCTTCTCGGGCGAGCTCGACCCGGCGCTCGAGGAGTCGGCGGCCGAGGCCGCGGGCTGGCAGGACACCCTGCTCGGGTTCTTCTCGACCAACATCATCGCCTCGATGTCGACGGCGACGATGGTGCCGATCATCGTGTTCTCGCTCCTGTTCGGCATCGCCCTGAACAGCTACGCGACCTCCACCGGCAACACCCTCGTGCTGAAGGGCCTCGAGCAGCTGCAGCAGATCCTCCTGGTCCTCATCCGCCTCGTGATGCGCATCGCGCCGATCGGAGTGTTCGCCCTGCTCGCCGCGCTCACCGGCGAGGTCGGCCTCGCCGTGGTCTCGACCGCGCTCGCGTACCTCGGCACGACCCTGCTGGGCGTGCTGATCCTCACGGTCGTGTTCGTCGTCGTCGTCACGGTGCGCACCCGCCTGGACCCGCGCCGCCTGCCGCGCAAGCTCGCCGAGCAGACGGTGATCGCGATCACGACCACCAGTTCCGCCGTCACCTTCCCGACCGTGCTGCGCAACACCGTCGAGAAGGTGGGAGTGAGCCGCCGGGTGGCCGACTTCACCCTGTCGATCGGGCTCACCATGGGCTCCTACGGCGCGGTGCTGAACTACACGATCGTCGTCCTCTTCCTCGCGCAGGCCGGCGACGTCGCGCTCTCGCCCGGGCAGATCCTGCTCGGGATGGGCCTCGCGATCCTGCTGAACATGGGCACCATCACGGTCCCCGGCGGGTTCCCCGTCGTCGCGCTGTTCCTCGCGACCACCCTCGGCCTCCCGATCCAGGCGGTCGGGCTGCTGATCGCGGTCGACTGGTTCACCGGGATCTTCCGCACCTTCCTGAACGTCAACGGCGACACCTTCGTCGCGATGCTCGTCGCGAACGCCGACGACGAGATCGACCGCGAGGTCTACGCGGGCACCCGCGAGGCGGAGCGGGCGGACGTCGCGGTCTAGGGCCGGCCGGTCTCGGCGGGGTCGACAGCGTGCTCCTCGACTCGGTGCGCGTGCGGACCGGCATCTCCGCGCCCGCCGGGACCGTGTGGCGGTTCCTCGCCCTGGAGCGGGCCGCCTGGTGGCCGGACATGCATTTCGAGCCCGTCGCCGGGTCGCCCCTCCTCGAGACGTGGATCGAGAACGGCGGTACCACCTGGCGCGGTCGACGCGCGTCTGCGAGAGCGCGGCCGCGGATCCGCCCGCTCGGTCGACGTCGGAGCCCCGCTGACGACGCGCGCCGCCGGTGCTCGGCCCCTGCACGGCAGAACCTCAGCCGGGAGGGCCCGTCAGCCGCGACGGCGCGCGACGAGTCGTTCCGGCTGAGGTTCTGCGGCGGTGCTGCGGCGGATCAGCCGAAGGGGATCGCTCCGACCAGGACTCCGACCGCCAGCATCACCAGCGACACGATCACCGCGCGCCACAGCACCTTGCGGTGGTGGTCGCCGAGGTTGACCGCGGCGAGCGAGACGAGCAGCAGGATCGCGGGGACGAGCGGGCTCTGCAGGTGGACGGGCTGGCCGGTGATCGAGGCGCGGGCCATCTCGACCGGGTCGATGCCGTAGTTCGCGGCGCTCTCGGCGAGCACCGGGAGGATGCCGTAGTAGAAGGCGTCGTTCGACATGAAGAACGTCATCGGGATGCTCAGCACGCCGGTGATGACGGCGAGGAACGGGCCCAGCGCCGGCGGGATCACGTCGACGACCCACTCGGCCATCGCGTCGACCATGCCGGTGCCGTTCAGCACTCCGATGAGCACGCCCGCGGCGAGGACCATCGAGACGACGCCGACGATGCTCGGCGCGTGCTTGACGATCTCGGACGCCTGGTCCTTCATCTTCGGGAAGTTGATCAGCAGGGCCACGGCCGAGCCGACCATGAAGACGTAGGGCAGCGGCAGGATGTCGGCGACGAGCAGGGTCATGACGATCAGCGTCAGGGCGAGGTTCACCCAGATGAGCTTCGGGCGCAGGGTCTCGCGCTCGGGGTCGAGCATGGTGTCGGCCATGGCGGTGTCGGCGTCGTCGGCCTGCACGCGGGCGGCGACGGCGACCTGGGCGCCGCGCAGCGACTCCGGACCGCGGAGGAACGAGAACCTCTCGCGGGCGACGGTGCGGATGCCTCCGGTGAGGGCGGCGAGCCCGCCGGTGCGGCCGGCGCCGACCAGCTCCTGCTCGACCATGGGCTCGGCCAGGGCGAGCGAGCCGAGACGGCGGCGCTCGCCGAGTCCGAGCATCCAGGCGAAGACGAGCGTGACGGCCAGGCCCACCGCGAGGGAGGGGAGCATCGGCACGAAGATCTCGCTCGGCGAGACCTGCAGGGCCGCGGCGGCGCGGACGGTCGGGCCGCCCCAGGGGACGATGTTCAGCGTGCCGTTGGCCAGACCCGCGACGCAGGTCAGCACGACCGGGTTCATGCCCAGGCGGAGGTAGATGGGCAGCATCGCCGCGGTGGTCACGATGAAGGTGGTCGACCCGTCGCCGTCGAGGGAGACCGCGCCGGCGAGCAGCGCCGTGCCGAGCACGACCTTGGCCGGGTCGTCGCCGAGGGCGCGGACGATGAAGCGGATCAGCGGATCGAAGAGGCCGACGTCGATCATGATGCCGAAGTACATGATGGCGAACATCAGCAGGGCGGCCGTGGGGGCCAGGCTGCCGATGGCCTCGATGACCATGTCGCCGATGCCCAGGCCCGCGCCCGCGAAGAGGCCGAAGATCGTGGGGACGACGATCAGCGCGACCATCGGCGTGAGCCTCTTGGTCATGATCAGGGCCATGAAGGCCAGGATCATCGTGAATCCGAGTACTACCAACACTGCTGACTCCTTCGTCGTCGTGCGTCCAGCGCTCCGGCCGAGGCGGCGCTCTCCGGGTCCTGAGAACCCTAGGGACGCTCGGCGGCGCTACCCGGGTATCGCTCATTAGCGCGTGATCTGCGCATAGTGTGGGTTCTGCGCATTCTGCGCAGTGAGGAGGCGGCGCATGCGCTTCGCGACCCACGTGCTCGTGCTGCAGCTCGCGACCGTCTCGGCCGCGGTCCTCGTCTGCGCCGGGCTCGTCACCGCCCTCAGCGTGCAGCAGCTGCGCGGCGAGGCGGAGGAGACGGCGCTCGCCATCGCCCGCACCGTCGCCGAGGATCCGGACGTGCGTTCGGCCGTCGGCGGCTACTCCGCCGACCCGGGCACGCCGGACGCGGTCGATCTGCGCTCCGGCCCGCTCGAGGACCTCGCGGCCGGAGTGGAGGAGCGCACCGGGGCGCTCTTCGTGGTCATCACCGACGACCAGGGGATCCGGCTCGCGCACCCCGACCCCGACCGGCTCGGCGAGGTCGTCTCGACGAGCGCGACCGAGGCCCTCGCCGGGCGGGAGAGCGTGTCGTGGGGCACGGGCACTCTGGGGGAGTCGGCCCGGGCGAAGGTGCCCGTGTTCGCTGCCGCGGGCGGCGGGGTGGTCGGCGAGGTGAGCATCGGCTTCGCGCGCTCGAGCGTCTTCGACGACCTGCCGAGGGCGCTCCTCGGAGTCGTCGCGGCGGCCGTCGCGGCGCTGGCTCTCGCCGTGGTCGCCTCCGTCTTCATCCGCCGTCGGCTGCTGCGGCTGACCCTGGGTCTGGCCCCGGAGGAGCTGACCGCGCTCGTGCAGGACCAGGCCGCGGTGCTCGACGGGGTCGACGAGGGCGTGCTCGCCTTCGACCGCGACGGACGGGTCGGCGTCTGCAACGCGCGCGCCGCCGCGATCCTGGGCTCGGACGATCCGTCCGGGCGCGCGCTGCAGGGGCTGACCCTGGCCGAGCTCGATCTCCCGACGCCGCTGGCCGACGCGATCACGGCCGCGCTGCGCTCGCCCGAGCGGGCCCGGTCGGCGGGAGCGGAGGGGTTCGTCGTGCACTCGCGCATCGTCTACGTCGACATCCGCCGGGTGACCCGCGGCGACCGTGACCTCGGCGTCGTCGTCGTGCTGCGCGACCGGACCGACGTCGCGGCGCTCAGCCGCCGCCTGGACGCGGTCGGCTCGATGACCAACGCGCTGCGCGTGCAGCGGCACGAGTTCGCCAACCGCCTGCACGTGGTGGCGGGCCTGCTCGACGCCGGCCGCACCGAGTCGGCGCGCGACTACCTCGACGAGGTGCTGACCCGCGGACCGCTGAAGTACCCCGTGCAGCACGCCGACCGGCTGCAGGAGCCGTACCTCCAGGCGCTCGTGGGCGCGAAGGGGATCGAGGCGGCCGAGCGCGGCGTGCTGCTGACCCTGGGCGAGGAGACGCTCGTGCGCGGCGTCGTCGTCGAGCCGGAGGACGTCGCGACGGTGGTCGGCAACCTGGTCGACAACGCGGTGCGGGCGGCAGCGCTCGGCGCCCGCGACGTGCGCTTCGTCGAGGTCGAGCTGCTGGACGACGGGGACACGCTGTTCGTGACGGTCGCCGACAGCGGCGACGGCGTCGCGGATCCGGAGACGCTCTTCGACCGCGGACCCGCAGAGGACGACGGGGACGAGGACCGCGTGCACGGCCGGGGCTTCGGGCTGCCGCTCTGCCGCGAGGTGGCGGCGCGGCGCGGAGGAGCCGTCTGGCTGGCGGACGCCGGGGGCGGCAGCGGAGGCGCCGTGCTCTGCGCGCGGCTGCCGGGCGCGGTGCGTCCGCCCGAGACCCGGGAGGAGCGATGACCGACCCGCAGGAGCGCACGGTGCTCGTCGTGGACGACGACTTCCGCGTCGCGCAGCTGCACGCCGACCTGGTCGACGGGCGGCAGGGGCTGCGCGCGCTGCCACCGGTGCACACGGCGCGGGCGGCGCGGGCGGCGGTGCTCGACTCCGCTCCGGATCTGCTGCTGCTCGATGTGCACCTGCCGGACCAGAGCGGGATCGCACTCCTGCGCGAGCTCGACACCGACGCGTTCGTCGTGAGCGCCGCCTCGGACGGGGCGACCGTGCGGCGCGCGCTGCACGCCGGCGCGCTGGGATACCTGATCAAGCCGTTCGACGCGCGACTGCTGGGCGAGCGGCTCGACGCGTACGTGCGGTTCCGCAACGTGCTGCGCGAGGACCGGGCGGCCGACCAGGAGGCGGTGGAGCGGGCCCTGCGGATCCTGCACTCGGGCGACGCGGCCGCGGCCGGCCCTTCGCGCTCGGCCACCGAGCAGCTCGTGCTCGCCCGGCTCACGGAGTCGGCCTCCGAGCTCTCGGCGCTGGAGGTCGCGGAGCGCGCGGGGATCTCGCGGGCGACGGCTCAGCGCTACCTCTCGGGGCTGGCCGGCCGCGGGCTGGTCGAGATGACCCTGAGCTACGGCTCGACGGGCCGACCGGAGCACCGGTACCGCGCGAAGTGAGCGCCTGCTCCGGGAAGGACGAAGCCCCTCAGGACTCGTGGTTCCGGAGGGGCTTCGTCACAGGGTGGGAGCCGAACAGGTGATCCGCGTGCCGGCGGATCGCCGTAGGCGGACGCAGGACGCTCTGCGGGACCGTTCCGCGCAGAGAGGCCGAGCGCGGTGCGCCGCTGCGCGGCGCACGAGACGGATCAGTGCCCTGCGTTCGCCTCCGCTTCGACGCGGCGGCGCTCGGCGGCCTCCTTGGCCATGCGGCGGCCCTTCGGGCTGACCAGCGAGGCGATGACCGTGACGGTCAGCACTCCGATGATCACGGTGAGGGAGAGGCCGGTGCCGATCTCGAAGACCTCGACGTGCTCGCCGTTGTTGATGAACGGCAGGGTGTTCTCGTGGAGCGCGTGCAGGATCAGCTTCACGCCGATGAACGCGAGGATCGCGGCGAGGCCGTAGCTGAGGTAGACCAGGCGGTCGAGCAGGCCGTCGATCAGGAAGTACAGCTGGCGCAGGCCCAGCAGCGAGAACGCGGTCGCGGTGAAGACCAGGAAGACGTCGTTGGTGAGGCCGAAGATCGCGGGCACGCTGTCGAGGGCGAACAGGATGTCCGTGCCGCCGATCGCGGCCATGACCAGGAGCATCGGGGTGAGGACGCGCTTGCCGTCGACGGTCGTGTAGAACTTGTCGCCGTCGTACGTGTCGCTCGTCTTGAAGATCCGCTTGGCCAGACGGACCATGATGTTGTCGCCCGAGTGCTCGTCGCCCGGCTTCACCAGGTTGAAGGCGGTGAGGAGCAGGATCAGGCCGAACGCGTAGAAGACCCAGGCGAACGAGTTGATCAGCGCGGCGCCGAGGAAGATGAAGCCGGTGCGGGCGATCAGGGCGAAGACGATGCCGAAGAGCAGCACCTTCTGCTGGTCGGCGCGGGGCACCTTGAAGCTCGCCATGATGATCAGGAAGACGAACAGGTTGTCGACCGAGAGGGCCTTCTCGGTGATGTAGCCCGCGAAGTACTCCGATCCGGGGGTCGGTCCGCCGAAGACGAGGACGCCGAGGCCGAAGAGCACGGCGATGCCGACGTACAGGGCCGACCAGAGCGCCGACTCCTTCAGCGTGGGCTCGTGCGCCTTGCGCACGTGGAAGAAGAAGTCGAAGAGCAGGAGCAGGACGATGAAGACGATCGTCAGGGTCCAGATCAGGGGCGATACGGTCATCAGTGGGGGAGGCCTCGCTCGAGAAGGGGTGGGGGGGACCGGCGTCGGAGGCGCCGTGAGTCGATGAGAACCGTAACGATCCGCCGACGGCGAGGCGGTGGCTCCGCCTCGATCGTGAGTATCTTCTCAGTTCTCCGGTCCGCCGTGGCGCTGAGCGGCCGGTGGGCCACACTGGTGCCATGCCGGACACCGCGGTCGACAGGACCTTCGACGACGCCTACGGCGTGACCATCCACTACCGCTGGTGGTCGCACCCCGCGCCCCGCGCCCTCGTGCAGATCGCGCACGGCGTCGGCGAGCACTCGGGCCGCTACCTCGAGCTCGCCCAGGCTCTGGTGACGGCGGGCTACGCCGTCGCCGCCGACGACCACCGCGGGCACGGGCGCACGGGCCTGCAGCAGCACGGCGGCGACGCGTCGCAGCTGGGGCGCCTGGGTCCGGGCGGCCTGCGGGCGACGGAGGAGGCGATCAACCGCCTGACGCGCGAGCTCGCCGCCGAGAACGCCGGGCTGCCGATCGTGCTGCTCGGCCACTCCTGGGGCTCGCTGATGGCGCAGCGGATCGTCGACCACCACTCCTCCGACTACGCGGCCCTCGTGCTCAGCGGCACGGCCTACCGGCTGCCCGGCTTCATGAACGGCGGCGACCTCACCCGCCGGCACCGGCAGCCCGGCGGCCTGGGCCTCGAGTGGCTCTCGCGCGATCCGGCCGTCTGGCAGCTGTTCCACGAAGACCAGCTGACCTTCACCGATCCGCTGGCGAAGCGGGTCGGGGTGATCGAGACCCTGCGGCTGGTCGGCCGGCCCGCGCGGAGGATCACTCCTCCGCTGCCGCTGCTCATCGTCATCGGCGCCGAGGACACGCTGGGCGGGGAGCGGTCCGTGCAGGCCCTCGCCCGCGCCTACCGTCGGCGCTCCGGCTTCACCGACGTGTCGGTCCGGGTGTACCCGGAGGCCCGGCACGAGCTGTTCCAGGAGCTCAACCGGGTCGAGGTCACGGCGGATGTGGTCGCCTGGCTCGACGAGCGCTTCGACGCACCACCCGGCGCCGCCGCTCGCGCCTAGGCTGGCCCCATGCATGGCGAGTACAAGGTCCCCGGCGGAAAGCTCGTGGTCGTCGACCTGGAGGTGGTCGAGGGCCGGTTCGCCGACTTCCGCCTCGCGGGCGACTTCTTCCTCGAGCCCGACACCGCGCTCGACGACATCGACCGCGCCGTCGTCGGACTGCCGGAGGAGAGCGACGCCAAGACGATCGCCGCCGCGATCCGGGCGGCGCTGCCCTCGGACGCCGTGCTGCTGGGCTTCACGCCCGAGGCGGTGGCGGTCGCGATCCGCCGCTCGCTGCAGAAGGCGACGAGCTGGCGCGACTACGACTGGCGGATCGTGCACGCGAAGGCCGTCTCGCCGGCGATGCACCTCGCGCTCGACGAGGTCCTGACCGCCGCTGTCGGCGAGGGCCGCCGCGAGCCGACCCTGCGGATCTGGGAGTGGGACCAGCCGGCCGTCGTCATCGGCAGCTTCCAGTCGCTGCGCAACGAGGTCGATCTCGAGAACGCCGAGAAGTACGGCGTCGAGGTCGTGCGGCGCATCTCGGGCGGCGGGGCGATGTTCATGGAGGCGGGCAGCGTCGTCACCTACTCGATCTACGTGCCGGGCGACCTGGTGCAGGGCCTGACCTTCGCCGACTCCTACGCGTTCCTGGACGAGTGGACGATCAGCGCGCTGCAGTCGCTCGGCATCGACGCGGTCTACCAGCCGCTCAACGACATCACCTCGCCCTCGGGCAAGATCGGCGGAGCCGCGCAGAAGCGCCTGGGCTCCGGAGCAGTGCTGCACCACGTCACCATGAGCTACGACATCGACGCCGAGAAGATGGTGCAGGTGCTGCGCATCGGCCGCGAGAAGCTGTCCGACAAGGGCATCGCCTCCGCCGTGAAGCGCGTCGACCCGCTGCGCAGCCAGACCGGGCTCAGCCGCGCCGAGATCATCGAGCGGATGAAGGACACCTTCGTGCGCCTGCACGGCGGGACGCCGGGAGACCTCACCGACGCGGAGTACGCGGAGGCGGAGGAGCTGGTGCGGACGAAGTACTCGACCCCGGAGTGGCTGCGCCGGGTCCCGTGAGCGGGGCGCGACGCCTCTGCTGACGCGGACGAGCGGGGCGCGCCGCCTCCGCTGACGCGGGCGGGCGGATCGAGCGGGCTCAGCTCGCGAGCAGCTCCTGGTAGTCGGGGTGCGCGGCGATGAACTCGGCGACGAAGGGGCACGTCGGCACGATGTGGGCGCCGAAGCGCTCGTGCGCGTCGTCGAGCGCCGCCTCGACCAGGCGGTCGCCGAGCCCCTCGTGGCGGTGCTCGGGAGCGATCTCGGTGTGCAGGAAGACGATGTCGGCCCCTCGGACCGCGTAGTCGGCGACCCCGACGTTCTCGCCGTCGACCCACAGCGTGTACCTGGACTCGTCCTCGTCGTGACGCACCTCGGAAGTCATCGCAGCACTCTACGCCGGGGACCGGTCGAGGCCGTTCAGCGTCCTCCCGGGCGGGCGGGCGTGTCGGGAGCGCTCCCTCGCCCTGGCAGAATTGCCGGATGCCCCCGACCCTCCCGATCGCCGACGGCGTGCCGGAGTCGCGGAGCGCGGTGATCCACGCCGACAACCTCGAGGTGCTGCCGCAGCTGGCCGACGGGGCGTTCACCGTCGTCTACCTCGATCCGCCCTTCAACACCGGGCGCGCGCAGGTGCGCACCTCGACGACCTCGGTGCGCTCGGCGACGGGCACGATCGCGGGATTCAAGGGCCGCAGCTACGAGCGGATCCGCGGCGACCTGCTCCGCTACGACGACCGCTTCGACGACTACTGGTCGTTCCTGGAGCCGCGGCTGGCCGAGGCCTGGCGCCTGCTCGCCGACGACGGCACCCTCTACCTCCACCTCGACTACCGCGAGGCGCACTACGCCAAGGTGCTTCTCGACGCGCTCTTCGGTCGCGAGTGCTTCCTCAACGAGATCATCTGGGCCTACGACTACGGGGCCAAGGCGACGCGGCGCTGGCCGACCAAGCACGACACGATCCTGGTGTACGTGAAGAATCCGCGCGGCTACCACTTCGACTCCGTCGCGGTCGACCGCGAGCCCTACATGGCGCCCGGACTGGTGACCCCCGAGAAGGCCGAGCGGGGCAAGCGGCCGACCGACGTGTGGTGGCACACGATCGTGTCGCCGACGGGCCGCGAGAAGACCGGCTACCCGACGCAGAAGCCGGAGGGGATCCTCCGGCGCATCGTGCAGGCGTCGAGCCGCGAGGGCGACGCGGTGCTCGATTTCTTCGCCGGCTCGGGCACGACCGGGGCGGTCGCGCACGCCCTCGGGCGGCGCTTCGTGCTGATCGACTCGCACGCGGACGCGGTCGCGGTGATGCGCCGCCGCTTCGCGACGCTGGACCCGGCGCCGCTGTTCCTCTGAGGGGCGCGGGCGCCGAGTCCGCGAAAGTTGTCGTACTCGAGCTCGAGTACGACAACTTCTGAGGACTCGGCAGGCCGACCAGCCCTCCCCAGTGTGACGACAACGGAGTTGTCCGCAGGGGGGTGGTGCCGGGCGGTGGGACGGTCGGGCAGGCGCCATCCTCGGGGGCATGAGATCGAATGACCTGGGTGCCTTCACCCGACGCACCGCGCTCGCTGAGGGCACGACCGACGCGCAGCTGCGCTCACCTCTCCTCGCGCAGCCGTTCCACGGCGTGCGGACGCGTGTTGCACCGGTCACGCACGAGGAGCGCGCTCGCGCCTACCTTCCGCGGTTGAGACGTGGACAGTACTTCTCCCACCTCACGGCGGCGGGGATCTGGGGTGTTCCGCTGCCCTCGCTCGCCCTCGCCGACGACCCGATCCACGTATCGGCGCCAGCGCCTCGCCGGCCGCCGCGCACCAGGGGAGTGGTCGGACACGTCCTGCGTCCGGAGTGGACACGAGTGCTGGTACGTCGTGGTCTTCCGGTCACCGATCCCGCGACGACCTGGATCCTGCTCGCCGGGCTGCTGCCACCGCGAGACCTGCTCGCCGCAGCGGATCACCTGCTGTTCGTCCCCCGGTTCGAATCGAGGACCGATCCGCGGCCCTACGCCACGATCGCAGAGCTGGAGGAGCGGCTCGACCGGTACGCCGGTCGGGGGAAGGTGCTCCTGCAGGAGACGCTGCGGCTGGCTTCCACTGCATCGGCATCCCGGCGCGAGACGTGGCTGCGCTCGGTGGCGCTCGAGGCGGGATTCCCACCGGCCGAGACGAATGTGGAGATCGTCCACGGAGGCCGGCTGATCGCCATAGGCGACCTGGGCTTCGTGCGCTGGGAGGTACTGGCCGAGTACGACGGCAGCCACCATCAGAGCGACGACGCCCAGTACGCGCGCGACCGGGAGCGGAGCCTCGCTCTGCAGCTCGCGGGCTGGATTCAGGTCGTGGTCAGAGCCGAGGGTCTCGGCCGGGGCCGGGCGCGTACCATCGCCGAGATCGATGCGGCACTGCGCGCGCACGGCTGGCGCCCATGACCGCGTCGGCACCGGCCGAGGTCACGCTCGACCCCGCGCAGATCGGGTGCTCAGGAGTCGCATCCCCGGCAGTCGGATCCCTGAGCTCGAACCGCCGGACGTCGAGTCCTCAGAAGTTGTCGGACTCGAGGGTCGAAGACGACAACTTCTGCGCAGTCGGGGTGGTGGGCCGGATCGGCTCCTCAAAAGTTGTCGTACTGGAGGCCGAGTACGACGACTTCTGCGGAGTCGAGGGTGCCCACCCCGGCGCGCACTTCCCGGCGCAGCGGAACGAGCACCGAGCGGAGTGCGGTCATCCCGCACGAGCGGCGTCACGAGCTGGCGCGGACGACCAGCTCGGTGGGCATCAGCGTCCGGTGCTCGACCGGGCGTCCCTCGATGCGCGCGACCAGCAGCTCGGCCATGCGCGCGCCGAGCTCGGCGGGCGTCTGGCGGACGGTGCTGAGGGCGGGCACCGCGGTGCGCGCGTACATGTCGTCGTCGAAGCCGACCACGGCGACGTCCTCGGGGACGCGGCGGCCCGCCTCCCGCAGCGCCTCGTACGCGCCGACGGCCATCTGGTCGTTGGCGGCGAAGAGCCCGTCGATGCCGGGATCGCGCTCGAGCAGGCGGCGCATCGCCTCGCGGCCGCTGTCGGGCGAGAAGTCGCCCCACTCGACGAGGGAGTCGTCCAGGCCCGCGTCGGCCAGGGTGCGGCGCCAACCCACGAGGCGGTCGACACCCGGGGGCATGTCGGCCGGGCCGGCGATGGTGGCGAGGCGGCGGCGACCGCGCTCGATCAGGTGCGCGGTCGCGTCGGCCGCCCCCTCCGCGTTGTCGACGTCGACGAAGTACGAGCCGCGCTCCTCCGGAGACAGCGGCCGGCCGCCGAAGACGATCGGGAGGGAGTTGGCGAGCGCCGCGTAGGAGTGGTCGCCCGAGTGGTGCGAGACCACCAGGGCGCCGTCGACGTTGCCGCCCAGGAGGTAGCGGCGGGTCTTCTCGCCGTTGGACTCCGACGCGATGAGCATCGACAGCGTGTAGTCGGTGTCGGCGAGGTGCATGGCGGCGCCCTGCACGATCGACGCGAAGAACGGGTCGGCGAAGACGCGCGCCGTCGACTCCGGCACGATCAGCGCGATCGAGTGGGTGCGGCGGGAGGCGAGCATGCGCGCCGCCCGGTTGGGCACGTAGTCGAGCTCGCCGATCGCCTTCTCGACCGCGGCGACGATGTCGGCCGCGACCTGCGGGGCGCCGTTGACGACCCGCGAGACAGTCGCGCGCGACACTCCCGCGCGCGCCGCGACCATCTCGAGGGTGGGGGAGCGCCCCGGCTCCCGTCCCGCCGAACCGTCGACCACGGCTCAGTCCAGCAACGAGGCGGACGAGCCGCCGATCAGGCGGGAGTAGACGAGACCGGAATCCTTGATCGTGCGCTCCTGGGACTCGTAGTCGACGCGCACGATGCCGAAGCGCTTCTCGTAGCCCCACGCCCACTCGTAGTTGTCGAGCAGCGACCAGACGAAGTAGCCGCGGACGTCCGCGCCCTGGTCGATCGCGTCGGCGACCTTCTCGACGTGGTCGAGCACGTACTGGGTGCGGTCGACGTCGTGCACGCGGCCGTCCTCGACGACGTCGTCGTACGCGGCGCCGTTCTCGGTGACGTACAGCGGGGGGAGGTTCTCGTACTCCAGGCCCAGGCGGGTCAGCAGGTAGCGCAGCCCGTCGGGGTGCACCTCCCAGTCCATCGCCGTGCGCGGCAGGCCGCGGCTGGGGAAGGTGATGAACTCCGAGCCGACGAACGGGGACGCGGTCTCGCGATCGGTCGCGGCGGCGAAGTCCTCGGCGCCGGCGGGGAGCGGGTGACCGGAGACGTTGTCGTCGTGGTAGTGGTTCACGCCGAGGAAGTCGAGCGGCAGCGAGATCAGGTCGAGATCGCCGTCGACGATCAGCTCGTCCAGGCCCAGGCCCGCGACGTCCTCGAGGAGGTCCTCGGGGTACTCGCCGCGCAGCAGCGGGTCGAGGAAGATGCGGTTCTGCAGCGCGTCGAAGCGGCGGGCGGCGTCGAGGTCGACCTCGTCCTCGGGGTCGTCGGGGACGGCGTTGGAGAGGTTGAGCGTGATGCCGAGGTTCTGCGCGCCGAGCTGCCGCAGCGTCGAGACCGCGAGGCCGTGGGCGAGGTGCGTGTGGTGGACCGCGGCGAGCGCGGCCTGCTGCGAGATCACTCCGGGGGCGTGGACTCCGGCGCCGTAGGAGAGCAGGGTCGAGCAGAAGGGCTCGTTGAAGGTCGTCCAGTGCTGGACGCGGTCGCCGAGGCTCTCGTAGACGGTCTCGGCGTAGTCGCGGAAGCGCTCGGCGGTGTCGCGGTTGGTCCAGCCCCCGGTCTCCTCCACGGCCTGCGGGAGGTCCCAGTGGTAGAGGGTCAGCCAGGGCAGGATCCCCGCTCCGAGCAGCTCGTCGACGAGGCGCGAGTAGAAGTCGAGTCCCTCGGCGTTGACGGAGCGGTCGCCCGGCTTCACCCGCGACCAGCTGACCGAGAAGCGGTACGAGCCCAGGCCCAGCTCCTTCATCAGCTGCACGTCGGCGGGCATGCGGTGGTAGTGGTCGACGGCGACCTCGGGGGTGTCGCCCTTCGCGACGGCGCCGGGGACGCGCGAGAACGCGTCCCAGATGCTGTCCTCCTTGCCGCCCTCGTGCCCCGCGCCCTCGATCTGGGCGGCGGCCGTCGCGGACCCCCAGAGGAAGCCCACGGGCCAGTCGCGCACGGCGAGGCGCTCGGCCCGGGCGGTCTGCTCAGCGAGGCTCGGCGACTCGGTGGCGGGGATGCGGGCAACGCTCATGGGCGACTCCTTCGGCTGGTACGGCCATCCTACGGCTTCGGATGGAGCGCTCTCTCGCGGCCGTACCGGCGCAGCGCCGTGATCTCGGGGCGGCGCCGGTACGGTTCAGCTCCGCCGGTCGTCGGGCGCGGTCGGAGTCGTGCGGACGGGGTCGGTCCGCACGTCGGGCTCGATGCTGCCGGCGGCGAGATCCGCGCCCGCCCGGGCGGCGAGCTGCGGGTCGGTCCGACGGAGCTCCTCGGCGCGCTCGTCGTCGGCGGCGAGGTCGTGCGCCTCCTGCATCGCCGACTTCGCGCGCAGCGGCGGCGTCTTGAGGAACCACGACAGCACGAAGGCGAGCAGGACCACGCCGAGGGCGACCGAGAAGACGGTCACGGTGGCGTCGTTGAAGCCGGTCAGGAACGGCGCCGACAGCGCGCGGTCGGCGGTGTTCAGGAACGAGGTGTCGCCGTCGAGGGCCGAGCCGATCGCCGAGGTGTCCTGGGACTGGAGGAGGCCGAGGATCTTCTCGTTGGCGGGATCGGCGAGGACGGTCGGGTCGGCGAGAGCGGTCTGCAGGTCGGCGGCGATCCCAGGCCTCCGGAAGGCGGCCCCGATCGTGTCCGGGATGCGGGTGAACAGCACCGAGAAGATCACCGCGGTGCCCAGGGTGCCGCCGATCTGACGGAAGAACGTGGAGGCGCTCGTCGCGACTCCCATGTTCGCCACGTCGACCGAGTTCTGCGACGCGAGGGTCAGCGTCTGCATCATCTGGCCGAGGCCGAGCCCCAGCAGCAGCATGCCGCCCATCATGAAGAGGACCGGCTTGTCGATGGAGACGAAGGTGAAGTAGAAGAACGCGGCCGACATCAGGAAGGTCCCGACAATGGGGAACGCGCGGTAGCGCCCGGTGCGCGAGATGATCTGGCCCGAGACGATCGAGGCGATCATGAGGCCGAGGATCATCGGCAGCATCAGGAAGCCCGACTCCGTGGGCGTCGCTCCGTTCACCAGCTGCAGGTAGAGCGGGATGGTCATCATGCCGCCGAACATCCCGAAGCCGACGAGGACGCCCAGCACGGTCGCCATCGAGAAGGTCGGCGAGCGGAAGAGCTTGAGCGGGATCAGCGCGTCGTCGCCCATCATCCGCTCTGCCGCGATGAAGCCGACGATGCCGAGCGCGCCGACGATGTAGCAGACCCAGGCGATCGGGGAGCCCCAGCCCCACTCGCGCCCCTGCTCGGCGATCAGCAGGAGCGGACCGGCGGCGAGGACGACGAGCGCCGCGCCCCACCAGTCGATGCGGACGGAGCGCACGCCGGCGGGCCTGGGCAGGTGCAGGAAGCGGAGCACGATGACCAGCGCCACGGCGCCGATCGGCAGGTTGATCAGGAACACCCAGCGCCAGCCGGTGATGAAGAGGATCTCGGGGGTGCCGGCGAGGAGTCCGCCGATCAGCGGGCCGACGACGCTCGAGACGCCGAAGACGGCGAGGAAGTACCCCTGGTACTTGGCGCGCTCGCGCGGCGGGAGGATGTCGCCCATCACCGTGAGGGCGAGCGACATGAGGCCGCCGGCGCCCAGGCCCTGGACCGCGCGGAAGCCCGCGAGTCCGAGCATGGAGGTCGCGAACCCGGCGAGCAGCGACCCGATCAGGAACAGGACGATCGCGATCAGGTAGAGCGGTCGGCGGCCGAAGATGTCCGAGAGCTTCCCGTAGATCGGAGTCGCGATCGTCGAGACGATCAGGTACGCCGTCGTCACCCACGCCTGCTGCGAGAGCCCGTCGAGGTCGTCGGCGATGGTGCGCATCGACGTGCCGACGATCGTCTGATCGAGCGAGGACAGGAACATGCCCGCCATCAGCCCGAAGATCACGAAGAGGATCTGCCGGTGCGTCATGACCGCGCCGGAGGGCGTGGGTTCGGGCTGTCGAGCGGCGGAGTCGGCCATGGGTGTCCCCTCGTGAGGCGGACGCCCTCAGGGCACGGCGGACCGCCGCGAACGTTGCGTGCTGCGCAAAGTTACACCGCGCGAGGACGCGCCTCCAGGCCCCGGCGGCGAGCCTGAACGGGATCTCAGGAGGCGCGTCCCCGCGTCACTCGGAGTCGGCCGCGGGCTCCTCGGCCCAGCCGGCCTCGCGGAGCGCGGCACGGGCCTCGGCCCGGGCCGAGTAGGGCGTGCGCACCCCCTGGATGTCGCGGTAGTTCTGGTGGCCGGGGCCCGCCCAGAGGATGGAGTCGCCCTCCTGGGCCAGCGAGACGGCCACGCGGATGGCGCGCTTGGGGTCGTCGACCTCGTGGATCTCGCCGTCGGGCCTCGCCGCGCGGGCCGCGTCGACGAGCGTGCGCCGGATGGACGAGGGGTCCTCGAAGCGCGGGTGGTGGTCGGTCACGACGAGGACGTCGCTGCCCGAGACCGCGGCCTCGGCCATCGCGGGGCGCTTCAGGGTGTCGCGGTCGCCGTCGGCGCCGAACACCATGATCACGCGGCCGCGGGTCACGCCCCGCACCGCCTCGAGCGTGTGCTGGAAGGCGTCGGCGCTGTGGCCGAAGTCGACGTAGACGGTCGGGCCGCGCTCGCCCGAGACGCGCTCGGTGCGGCCGGGGAGCGAGACGTCGACCCCGCCGTCACGGTGCAGCGCCGCGCGGATCTCGCCGAGCGGTCGGCCCGACTCGACGAGCATCGCGATGGCCAGCGCCGCGTTGGCCGCCATGTGCGCGCCGATGATCGGCACCGACGTGGTGATCGCCCGCGATTCGCGGTTCTGGATGCGGAAGCCGGTGCGGCCGAACTCCTGCTCGAGGATCGTCACCGTCCAGTCGGCCTCGACGCCGGGCAGCGAGGTGATCGTCGACACCGGGACACCCGCCGTCTCGGCGATGCGGGCGCCGGCGGGGGAGTCGAGCGAGACGACGGCGCGACGGGCGCGGTCGGGCTGGAAGAGCTGCGCCTTCTGCGCGAAGTACGTCTCCATGTCGCCGTAGTCGTCGAGGTGGTCGTGGCTGAGGTTCGTGAAGCCGGCGACGTCGAAGACGACTCCGTCCACCCGGTGGCGGGTGAGGGCCTGGGCGCTGACCTCGATGGCCGCGGCGCCGACGCCCTCCTCGTGCATCCGGGCGAGCAGTGCGTGCAGCTCGGTCGCCTCGGGCGTGGTCAGTCCGCTCGTGATCGAGGTGTCGCCGATGTGGCGCTCGGCCGTCGAGCTGAGACCGGGCACCACGCCCAGCTGGCGGAGGATGCCCTCGATCATGTGGACCGTCGAGGTCTTCCCGTTCGTGCCGGTCACGCCGAACAGCACGGGAGCGCGCTCGGCCGTGCCGTAGACGGCGGCCGCGACGGCTCCGAGGCGGGCGCGGGGGTCCTCGACGACGAGCACGGGCAGTCCGGTGGCGCGGGCGAGCTCTGCTCCGGCCCCGTCCGTCATCACGGCGGAGGCGCCGCGCTCGCGGGCCTCGGCGACGAACTCGGCACCGTGGCGGTTCACACCGGCCAGTGCGACGAACAGATCGCCGGGCTCGACATCGGAGGCGGTGAGCGTCACGCCGGTGACGTCGGCCTCGAGGAGATCGTCGGCGGGGATCTCGAGGGTGCGCGCGAGGGCCGCGAGAGGGACCGCGGGAGCGAGGCGGGGTCGGAGCATGGGGTCCTTTCGTCGCCGGGACCGCCGATGCGGGTCCGAGGGGGCGGATCCGGAGGGTCACGGTGCTGTCACTCAAGCTAGGGGAGTCGCTGATGTGAATCCTTAGAGGATATGGGAGTCCCGCGTGGAGGACGCGGCGGCGACCGGGCGGCGACCGGGCGGTGTCCGCGAGGTCCGCGGGGCCCGCGTCTAGGCTCGGAGGATGACCTCGAGCGAGAACGAGACCCCGGGCGGGCGCCCGGTGCGCCGGCGCGCACTCGTCATCGGCACCGTGGCGGCCGCCGCCGGAGCGACCGCGTTCGGCGTGGGCGCGGCGATCGGAGCCGGCCGCGGCGGCCCGGCGCCGACCGGCTCACCGTCACTCCCGCCGACGCGGACGCCGAGCGCGACCCCGTCCGCCACCGCCGCGCCGGAGCCCACGGCGACGGAGACCACCGCGCCGGCCGAGCCGACGCCCACCGAGACCCCCGGGATCGACCTCGCCGCGAACTCCGTCGACGACCCGGCGAGCGTGTGGGTCGTCGTGAACAAGCTCAGGACGCTGAACCCGGTCGACTACATCCCGGCTGATCTCGTGTACCCGGACGTCCGCTACGTCAACCGCCAGCCGATGCGGCAGGCGACGGCCGACGCCCTCGTCGCCCTCGTCGCCGCGGCGTCGGCGGAGGCGGGGCTCGCGCTCGCCGTGCAGAGCGCGTACCGCTCCTACGAGACGCAGGTCGGCGTGTACGCCGGCTGGGTCTCGACCCGCGGGCAGGCCGGGGCGGATGCGACGAGCGCGCGGCCGGGTCACAGCGAGCACCAGACGGGCTGGGCGGTCGACGTCGTCGGCGCCTCCGGGGCGTGCGCGCTAGAGATCTGCTGGGGG
>NZ_JADILJ010000002.1 GCF_017355185.1 Rathayibacter sp. SD072
GGGGAAGGAGCACCCGGCATGGACGCCGTGATGCAGTACGCGTGGATCCTCTGGCTCGCACTGATCCTGATCTTCGTGGTCGTCGAGACGATCACCCTCGAGTTCACCTTCCTGATGCTCGCCGTCGGAAGCGTCGGCGGCCTCGTGGCCGCGCTGGTCGGAGCACCCTTCTGGGTGCAGGTGCCGGTCGCGGCCGTCCTCGCCGTGCTGCTGCTGCTCACGGTCCGGCCTCCGCTGCTCCGCCTCCTCGCCCGCGGCGGCGACCCCGCGCCGACCGGCGCCGACGCCCTGCTGGGCCTCGGCGGCAGCGTGGTGGTCGCCGGGCCCGGGCCCGGTCAGGTGAAGCTCGTGAACGGCGAGACGTGGACAGCGCGACTGTCCCCCCTCGTCGAGGAGCGTCCACTGGGTGTCGGCGAACGCGTCGTCGTCACCGCCATCGACGGCGCGACCGCTGTCGTCGTCCCCGCCGAAAGGAGCCGCTCGTGAATCCCTCCGCCGCAGTGACACTGGTGATCGTCGCGGTCATCGTCGTCCTCGCACTCGTCGTCCTCTTCAAGGCGATCCGGATCGTCCCGCAGGCGACCGCCGGCGTGGTCGAACGGCTCGGCAAGTACCACCGCACCCTGCTCCCCGGTCTGAACCTCGTCATCCCGTTCATCGACCGGGTGCGTCCGTCGGTCGATCTGCGTGAGCAGGTCGTGTCTTTCCCGCCGCAGCCGGTGATCACCGAGGACAACCTGGTCGTCTCCATCGACACGGTCGTCTACTTCCAGGTGACCGACGCCCGTGCCGCCACCTACGAGATCGCGAACTACCTCGGCGCGGTCGAGCAGCTCACGACCACCACCCTGCGCAACGTCGTGGGCGGGCTGAACCTCGAGGAGGCGCTGACCTCCCGCGACAACATCAACGGCCAGCTGCGCATCGTCCTCGACGAGGCCACCGGCAAATGGGGCATCCGCGTCGGTCGCGTCGAGCTGAAGGCGATCGACCCGCCGCTCTCCATCCAGGACTCCATGGAGAAGCAGATGCGCGCCGAGCGCGATCGCCGCGCGGTGATCCTCACCGCGGAGGGCACGAAGCAGTCGCAGATCCTCAACGCGGAGGGGCACCGCCAGGCCGCGATCCTGGCCGCCGAGGGTGACGCCAAGGCCGCCGTCCTCCGCGCCGAGGGCGAGGCGAAGGCCATCACCACCGTGTTCGAGGCGATCCACCAGGGTCGGCCCGACAAGGAGCTGCTCGCCTACCAGTATCTGCAGACGCTGCCGAAGATCGCCGAGGGAACCGCGAACAAGCTCTGGATCGTGCCGAGCGAGCTCACCGAGGCGCTCAAGGGCATCGGCACCGCGTTCGGTCAGAACGCCCAGCGCGCGGACCGCCCGCAGGACAGCGAGGCCGCTCCCCCGGCCCCGGGCTTCTAGAGCGCGCACGTGATCGATCGACGGCCGCCGTTCCTCGAGGGACAGCGGCCGCGCGTCATCGCCCACCGCGGCTTCGGCCCCGACCGGATCGGCAACACGCTCGAGTCCTTCGAGCGCGCGATCGCCGCCGGGGCGGATCTGCTCGAGACGGATGTGCGCGCCACTGTCGACGGCATCGCCGTGCTCGTGCACGACGCGGAGGTCCTCGACGGCAGCGGCATCGTCCACCGGATCGCCGACGAGCGGTGGGAGGACCTGGCGCGCGTGGTCCTGCCGGGAGGAGAGCGCCTGGTGAGCCTCGAGGACGCGCTCCGACGACTACCGCAGGCCCGCTTCAACGTCGACGTGAAAGCGCGCGAGGCCGTCGTCCCGACGGCGGACGCCGTCGGTCGTCTCGCGGCCGCCGATCGCGTCCTGCTGACCTCGTTCTCGGAGCGGCGTCGCGCCGCCGCGGTGCGGCTGCTGCCGGGAGTCGCGACGTCGGCCTCGGCGCCCCGGTTCGTCGCGGCCCTCCTCGGTGCGCACCTGGGGGCGCCGCTCCCCGTGCGCCTCGCCCTCGCGGGCATCGACGCTCTGCAGGTCCCGGAGTCCGCCCTCGGGCTCCGCGTCGCCACTCCCCCGGTCCTCGCCCGTCTGCGCGCCTCCGGAGCCGAGATCCACCTGTGGACGATCAACGATCCGGAGCGGATGCGGCACCTCCTCGCCCTCGGCGTGGACGGCCTGGTCACCGACCGGACCGACCTCGCTCGCGCGGCCGTCGACTCCCTCCGCGGCCGGGAACCGGAACTACCCCGATGACCTGAAGGTTCTCTGGCAAAGGTCCGGACCGCAAGACCACCTCCAGGTACGCGGTCGACACTTGTCGGAGCACAGCGAGAGGAGACCACACAATGGCAGATCGAAGCTTGCGCGGAATGAGGTTGGGCTCTCAGAGCCTGCAGAGCGAGGAAGGCGTCGTCTTCTCACCGCGGTCGACGCACACCTATCACTGCACCAACTGCGGCCACGACACCGACATGGTGTTCTCGGCCGACGCCGAAGCGCCGGAGACCTGGGAGTGCCGCTCCTGCGGTCACGAGGCCACCCTCCTGGTGGACTCGAAGCCCGTCGTGGTGGATCGCGGAGAGCAGAAGGCTCCCCGCACCCACTGGGACATGCTGCTCGAGCGCCGGACCCGTGCGGAGCTGGAGGAGCTGCTCGAGGAGCGGCTCGCCTATCTCCGTGCCCGTCGAGGCGAGCACAAGATCGGCGCTTAGCGCCGACCTGCGTCCCGGGGTCGGGGATCGCGCGTCCGCAGGACGAACGAGACCAGACCCGCGAGACCTGCGGCGAGGAAGTACCAGCCCAGGTTCCGGGACCACACGAGAGCCGGGGTCGTGGTGGAGGCGAGGGGGACCTCGTCCACCATGGCACCCGGCTCGAACCATGTCAGGGAGTCGAGCGTCGAGCCGTCGGGCGCGATGATGGCGCTCGTTCCCACCGTCGAGATGTTGACCACGCTGCGGCCCGTCTCGATCGCCCGCAGCCGGGCGATGGCCAGTTGCTGCACGCTCTCGTCGGTGCGGCCGAAGTCGGCGTTGTTCGTCTGCGCGAGGATGATCTCGGCGTCGCCGTCGATCATGGCGTTGGTCAGGGCGTCGTCCGAGATGTCGAAGCAGATCGCGATGCCAGCGAGCACACCGTCGATGTCGAAGACGTTGGGCTTCGTGCCGATCGAGTAGTCGCGGCTCACCAGGTCGACGAGGTCGGGCGCGAACATCCGCCAGAACGCCCGATCGGGCATGTACTCGGCGAAGGGCACGGGGTGCACCTTGTCGTAGACCTGGGTCGCCCCCTCCCCCGCCTTCCAGAGCAGCGAGCTGTTGTAGAAGACGTCCTCCTCGGGATTCGTGATGGTCCCGACGATGAAGGGCGCGTCCATGGTGCGGCTGAGGTAGTCGAGCACGGCGGCGGACTGGGCGTTCCTGGTCGGGTCGATGTCGACCCCGTTCTCGGGCCAGACGACCATGTCGACGTCCTCGTCGAGGACCGGCAGGGTGGCCGAGGTGTGATCCTCCAGGATCTGCCCCCGATAGCTCGCCGAGAAGAGCCCGGCGTCGGAGTCGCCCTGGATCGCGGCGATCCGCGTCGTGCCGTCGGTCGGCGCCGGCCACGCCGGGAAGACGAGCGCCGCGATCGCGAAACCGGCCACCGTCGCGACCCGCGCGCTCGCGGGCACGGTGATCTCGCGCACCGCCTGCGCGAGCACGGCCGCGAGGAAGGCGACCACGAAGCTCAGCCCGGTGAAGCCCACCCACGCCGCGAGATCGGCGAGCGGACCCGTCGACTGCGAGAGCGCGAGCCGCCCCCAGGCGAAGCCGCCGTACGGCCAGACGCTCGTGATCGTCTCGCGTCCCGCCCAGAGAGCGGCCAGCAGGGCGGGGATGCCGACCATCCGCCCGAGCGGACCGGTCCAGACCCGGTGCCCGCGGGTCGAGAGCATCGCCATGAGCCCCGCCGACAGGGCGAAGAAGATCGCCTGAAGACCGGCGAGAGCGAGCCACGGGACCGGGCCGAGGTAGAGCGTCAGCCACTCTATGTGCACGCCCCAGAAGACGCCGCCGCCGACGAGGCCGACCAGGGCTCCGCTCCAGAAGCCCCGGCCGGCCAGGGCGAAGAGGATCGCCGCGGCACCGAGGATCGCGAGCGGCCAGAGGTCGGTGTCCGGGAAGCCCCGATCCAGGACCGCTCCCCCGAGTCCGGCGAGGATCACTGCCGGCCACAGCGGTGCCGTGCGCCCGAGGGGCGCGGGAGTCGCTGCGATCATGCGACCGTCGAGTAGGCGACGATGCCCCGGCGGACGGAGTCGAGCGCCGTGCGTGCGGCACGGCCCACCTTGCCGTCGGCGACGACCGAGAGCTGGTCGAGGAGGTCGATGGTCTGCTTGGCCCAGCGCACGAAGTCCCCGGCGGCCATGTCGGCCTCGCGCAGCACCGCGTCCAGCGGCATCCCCCTGGCCCACATGTTCATGGCGAGCGCGAGACTCGTCGAGATCGGGTTGCTGCCGGGCAGCCGGTGGTCGCGCTCGACGTCGTCGAGGTGCGCCCACAGCAGCTGCGTCTTCTCGAGCGCCTCGGGGAACCCGCCGCGCGGCAGGAACTTCTCGTTGAGCGTGCCCTCCTCGCGTCGCGGCTCGAAGACGAGGCAGCAGGCCATGGCGGCGAGCCCCGCGGGGTCGAGCTCCGTCCAGGCCTGCTTGCGGAGGCACTCGGCGACCAGGAGGTCCCGCTCGCCGTAGATCCGGCGCAGCGTCCGCCCGTTCGGAGTCAGCGAGAGCTCGCCGGCCTCGTCGCGGCGGAAGTACCCCAGCTCGAGGAGCACCTCGGTGATCCGGTCGAAGACCTTCGCGACGGCACCGGTCCGCGAGCGGATCTGACGCTCGATCTCGTCCGTCTCCCGGCGGAGCTTCCACCAGCGCTCGGCCCAGCGGGCGTGCTGCTCGCGATCGGAGCAGGCGTGGCACGGATGGGCCTTCATCCGGCGGCGCAGGGAGTTCAGCTGGCCCTGACGCTTCTCGCGCTCGGCGTGCGAGGCCGATTCACCGCGGACGGCGCCCCGACGCTCGAGCTCGCCGATCTCGCGGCGGATCGCCGCGTACTGCTCGAAGTCGCCGAGGTGGCACTGCATCGCGGTCACGTACCCCGCGAGCGACTCCTCCTGCTGTCGCACCCGGCGGGCGAGGTCGACGACGGAGCGGTCGGCCTGGAACTGCGCGAACGACGACTCGAGGATCTCGCGGGTGCGCGTGCGGCCGAACTGCTCGATCAGGTTGCAGGCCATGTTGTAGCTGGGACGGAAGCTCGAGTTGAGCGGGTAGGTGCGGCGGGAGGCGAGGGAGGCGACCGCCTGCGGGTTCATCCCGGCCCGCCACTGGATGACGGAGTGCCCCTCGACGTCGATCCCGCGGCGACCGGCGCGGCCGGTCAGCTGCGTGTACTCACCCGGAGTGATCGGGACGCGCGCCTCGCCGTTGAACTTCTCGAGCTTCTCGAGCACGACCGTGCGCGCCGGCATGTTGATGCCGAGGGCGAGCGTCTCGGTCGCGAAGACCACCCGGACGAGCTTGCGGAGGAAGAGCTCCTCCACGACCTCCTTGAACGCGGGCAGCATGCCCGCGTGGTGGGCGGCGACGCCGCGCTGCAGGCCGTCGAGCCACTCCCAGTACCCGAGCACCGCGAGGTCCTCGTCGCGGATGGTTCGGCACCGCTCCTCGACGATCGCGCGGATCTCATCGCGCTCGTGCCGCTCGGTGAGACGGACACCGGAGCGGAGGACCTGCCGGACCGCCTGGTCGCAGCCGGCCCGGCTGAAGACGAAGAAGATGGCCGGGAGCAGGTTCTTGCCCTCGAGGATCTCGACCACCTCGGAGCGCGGCACGAGCTCCTCGGCCGGGCGGGTGTCGGCGAACCGCCCGCGGCCGCGGCCGCGCGGGCCCCCGCGCCCGCCCCGCTCGACGCGGGAGCCGCCCTGGGCCATCCTCGCCAGCTCGGGGTTGACCCGGTTGGTCGCTGCACGCCCGGACGAGTCGAAGAGGTCGACCAGCTTGCCGCCGACGAGCACGTGCTGGTCGAGCGGCACGGGCCGCTCCTCCGACACGATGACCTCGGTCTCACCCCGCACGGTCTGCAGCCAGTCGCCGAACTCCTCCGCGTTCGAGACGGTGGCGCTCAGCGACACCAGCCGCACCCGCTGCGGGAGGTGGATGATGACCTCCTCCCATACCGCCCCGCGGAAGCGGTCGGCGAGGTAGTGCACCTCGTCCATGACGACGTAGGCGAGGTCGCGCAGCAGATCGGAATCGGCGTAGAGCATGTTGCGCAGCACCTCTGTCGTCATGACGACCACGCGGGCGCGCGCGTTGATGTTCGAGTCCCCCGTGAGGAGTCCGACCTCGGAGGCCCCGTAGTCCTCGACGAACTCCTGGAACTTCTGGTTGCTGAGCGCCTTCATCGGCGTCGTGTAGAAGACCTTCGCCGTCGGGTCCTGCATCGCGAGGTGGATCGCGAACTCCGCCACCGCGGTCTTGCCCGCGCCCGTGGGCGCCGCGACGAGCACGCTGCGCCCGTCGTCGAGCGCGCTGCACGCCTCGTACTGGAACGGATCGAGATCGAAGGCGAGGGTCGAGCGGAACGACTCGACCCTCGCGTGGCCCTGACGGGTGCGGAAGGCGGCGAAGCGCTCCGCGGGGGACTGCTCGCTCACGCGGGCAGGTCGGAGGCGGTGCCGTCGTAGACCGGGATGCGCTTCGCCGCGCGCCGGTCGTGGAGGATCGCGATCCCGCAGGCGAGGAAGAACAGGAAGATGATCGGGATGGCCAGGAGGAACATCGAGATCGGGTCGGCGGCCGGGGTCGCGATGGCGGTGAAGACCACGATGACCATGATGGCGATGCGCCACGACTTCAGGATCAGCATCCCGGGCAGGATCCCGAGGAAGTTCAGCAGCACCAGGAAGACCGGCAGCACGAAGGCGATGCCGACCATCAGGACGAGCTTGAGGACGAAGTCGTAGTAGTACTTCGCATCGATGAAGCTCGCGGCGTTGTCACCGGTGAACCCGGTGAGCAGCTCCACGATGTGCGGGAAGACCAACCAGCCCGCGGCGCAGCCCGCGAAGAAGAGCGGGATCGCGGTCAGGATGAACCCGAGGCCGTACCGCATCTCCTTCTTGGTGAGACCGGGCACGAGGAACGCCCAGATCTGATAGAGCCACACCGGGCTCGCGATGACGATGCCGACGGTCATGGCGATCTGCAGCCGCAGATCGAAGGCACCGGCGATGGTCGGGAAGTTGAGGATCGCCTCTTTGCCCTGGGAGGACGCCACCTCGAGGATGGGCGCCTTGAGGGATTCGAAGACCCACTCCGAGACGAACCATCCGGCGATGCAGCCGAGGACGATCGCGATTGCCGACTTGAAGAGCCTGTTGCGAAGCTCGATCAGGTGAGCCCCGAGTGACATGCGCCCCTCGGGATCCTTCCCCGCTCGCTTCGTCCGTGGCTTCTTCGCTGCCACGGAGGTCATTACTTGAGCGGTGACTCGGGCGGCGTGGTCGTGCCGGTGCCGGTGGTCGATCCGGAGGTGGTGCCGGTCGTCGACGCGGGACCCTCGGTGGAGTCGCGGCGCTCGGGGCCGTCCTCCTCCTTCATGGTCTTGACCTCGCTCTTGAAGATGCGCATCGACTGTCCGACGCTGCGCGCGAGCTGGGGAAGCTTGGGCGCACCGAAGAGCAGGAGGATCACAGCGAGGATGATGAGGAGGTGCCACCCCTGGAGGCCAGCGAACATTGCAGACTCACTTTGCTTGTCGGTTGCGGTGTACGAGGAGCTTACCCCGTTCGACCCTCGCGGACCGTCGATCCTCGGACCTGTCACGGCGGGAGTCGCGACGCGACTCGTGGGCCCTGCGCACCGCATCGCGGTCGGCGAAGAGGGAGGACGGCGGCCGCTGCACCTGCGGAGCACCGTCGTCCGGCTGGATCTCGTCGAGCTTCGCCGTGAGCTCCTCGAGCTGCCGGAGGAGGACCCTTCCCTTGCGCCAGTACGAGACGAGGAACAGCGCGAGCACCGTCAGGGCGCCGATCGCGAGCAGCGTCCAGATCAGGATCCAGGACCACCAGGTCATGACCCGGCCTCCCCGTTCGCCCGGAGCGCGGCGCGCGTCCACTGGGCCACGGCCTCCCGCGCCGCCGGCGGAGCGACGACGGTGACGAGGCCGGGCAGGGACGCGACGAGGCGCGTGAGCCCCTCGAGGTGCGCGACGCGGATCCGCACGAGCACCCCTCGCCCTGCCTCATCGGCGGGAACGGGCGGGAACTCGGCGTCGACGGCGTAGTCCCCCAGGAGCGCCACCGAGCTCGGCGCCACGCGCAGGTCGACGAGCAGATCGCTGTCCGACGCCTCGAAGAGCCTCTCGGGCAGCGTCACCTCGTGCCGACGGCGCACGATCGGCGCTCCTGTGTCGGTGAGCGAGCGCATCCGATCGACGCGGAAGGTCCTCACCCCTTCCCGGAGGTGGCACCAGCCGCGGAGGTACCAGTCCCGGTCGACCGACTCGAGGAGGAACGGATCGACGAGGCGCGACTCCGTCTCGCCCCGCGCGTTGCGGTAGTCGAACGCGAGCTGCGTGCCGGCCGCCACTGCGGCCCGGATCACCTCGAGCCCGGCGTCCGCGCCGGTGCCGCGCGCGACGGCGACGGCGCTCGGGGCCGATGACGCTCCGCGCGACAGCTTGCCCATCAGGGTGGCGATGCGGTCGTTGCCCTGGTTCTCGGGCAGCGCGGCGAGGTACTGCATCCCGGCGATCAGCGCGGCCGCCTCCCTCGCCGAGAAGCGCGGGGAGTCGTCGATGGCCACCTGCTGGGTGAGCTCGACGTGGTCGTTCTCCTCGAAGTCGTCCCAGCTGATGTCGAAGAGGTCGTTGGCCTGGTACTGGGACGTCTCGCCGGGGATGCCGGAGACGGCGATGAGGCGGACCGCCCGGCGGACCTCCTCCGGCGAGATGTCGAAGTGCTCGGCGACCTCCTCGACCGCGACGCGGCCGCGGTCGAGGAGGTAGGGGACGAGCGAGAGCAGGACCGCGAGCCGATCGCGGGCCTGGAGCGTGCGGGGCCTAGCCATCGTGGCTCCCTCCGGAGTCGGACGCGGACTCGTGATCGGACAGGGAGCGCCGGAGGCGCCGGACCACCGCATCGCGGAGTTCGACCGGTTCGAGGACGACGACCTCGGGTCCGTATCCCGCCAACTCGTCGGCGAGGATGTCGGCGTCGGTGTAGTGCAGGCGGAGCACGTGCTCCCCCTCCCCCGACGTCTCTGCTCGGCGGCCGAGGCGCAGCGCCGCGTCGGAGTCGGCGGCGACCCGCAGGAGTGCGCTCGTGCGGCTCAGCACCTCGTCCAGCTGGGCGAGTGCCAGGACGGCCTGGTCCCCCTCCTCCGGCTCGAACGTCCGTCCGGTCGAGGAGACCGGTCCGACGATGCGCGCGAGCAGGAACGTGCGGGTCCCCTCGGCGCTCTCATCCCAGGCGTGTAGGTGCCAGCGACCCTGGTGGTTGACCAGCGCCCGCGGCCGGACGGTGCGGAGCCGCGGTTCGGCGCCGCCCGGCTTGAGGTAGGGGAACCGGACGACCTGGTTGCGGTCGAGCGCTGTGCTCAGCGGTTCGAACGATGCCTCGCGCACCCGGATCGAGGGGCTGATGCCGATGACCGGGTCCACGGACTCGACGCCGATGGAGCGCAGCTTGATCAGCGCGCGACGGGACTCGGCCGACAGGGTCCCCTCGCGCCACACCGCACCGGCGAGGCGGAGCAGCGCGACCTCCTCCGGGTCGAACGCGATGTCGGCGGGGAGGTCGTAGCTGCGCTTGGCGATCCGGTAGCGCACGGTCTGGGTGTTCCCGGGGTCGCCCGGGGCGTCGACCGTCTCGATCGGGATCCCGAGCTCGCGGAGGTCGTCCTTGTCGCGCTCGAACTGGCGCTCGAGGGAGGACCGGTCCCCCCGGTCGGAGCGCTGGCGGTAGCCCTGCACGGTCGAGAGCACGTCCGACTTCGTCAGCCCGTTCTCGGCCGCCACGAGGGCGAGCACGAGGTTGAACAGACGCTCCTCGGCCGGGATGCGGCTCGAGGGAGAGGCGTCGGCGGGCACGCCCTCCAGTCTAGGGCGCGGCCGACTCAGGCGATCCCGAGCACGTCGGCGACGAAGACCAGCGTCGAGCCGGCGGGGATCGTCGACTGCTCGGTGTCGCCGTAGCCCTGCTCGGGCGGGATGACCGCGATGACCTGCGAGCCGACGGGCTGGCCGATGAGCGCGTCGGCGAAGCCGGGGATCACGCCGCCCTGCGCGGTCGATCCGTCGGCCGCGGTGAAGACGACGGGCGCGCCCTTCTCCCAGCTCGAGTCGAACGACTCGCCGGTGCTCCAGAGCCAGCCGGTGTACGCGACGACGACCTGGTCGCCCTCCTCGACGACCTGCCCGTCGCCCTTCTTGAGCTGCGCGATCTCCAGCTCGGTCGGAGCGTCGCCCGAGGGCTTGGCGAGTCCCGGGGTGCCGTTCTCGTCGAGGGTGACCGTCGGGAAGCCGTTGGGGGCGGGCTGCTGGTCGCCGTCCGCACGAGCGAGGGACGCGCTCTGCACGTCGGCCACCAGCACGAGCGTGTCGTCGGGCGCGATGCCGAGCTGCGCGGAGGACTCGCCGAAGCCGTCCTCCGGAGCGATGGCGATCGCGACGCGGGAGCCGACCTGCGTGCAGAGGAGCCCGTCGTTCAGTCCGACGAGCCCGGAGCCGCCCACGGCGAAGCGCGCGGTGCTCTCGCCGTCGTAGGGCGAGGCCTCGAGGACGCTGCCGTCGGCGCCGTTGACGAGGGTGTAGTCGATCGTGACGAGCTGCCCCTTCTCGAGCGGGGCGCCCGTCCCCTCGATCAGGGTGCTGACCTGCGACGTGGTCGCCTTCAGCGGGCTGGGCACCGAGACCTCGGGCTGCGCACCGAAGTCGCCGCTGGCCTCGACCGCCGACGAGGAGTCCCCGGCGGTGAAGGGGGCGTCGCAGTCGGCGGTCGGCGAGGACGCGGAGCATCCCGCGAGGGCGACGACGATGCCGATGCTGGCGATGAGCGCGGTGGTGCGGCGCACGGGTCCTCTATTCGACGGGGTGGAGCGGAGCAGGAGGGGCCCGGCGGCGGGAGGACCGGGCAGCGGCCCGGAGGCCGCATCCATCTTAGACGATGCCCTCATCGCCCTCGGGGACCTCGTCGGACTCCTCGGCGCCGAAGCCGCGGGCGCGGGAGAGCTCGGCGCTGGTCGCCGACTCGCGCACGCGCTTGCGCAGGCTCTTGGGGCTCACGGCGCGCTCGCCGAGGGCGCCGGGCGTCCACGCCTCGACGTCCTCGTCGCTGAAGTCCGTCTTCGACGGACGGCGCTTGAGCTCGGGCAGCACGGTGTCCGGGGCGAGCCGGCGCGCGGTGATGAGGAAGCCGGTGTGCCCGATCATCCGGTGATCCGGGCGGACGGCCAGGCCCTCGACGTGCCAGCCGCGGACCATCGTCTCGTTCGACGACGGGTTGGTGAACAGCCCGGAGGCGCGGATCGCCTCCGCGACACGGGAGAGCTGCGTGACGGTCGCGACGTAGCAGAGCAGGACGCCGCCCGGGGTGAGCGCGTCGGCGGCGACGTCGAGGCACTCCCAGGGGGCGAGCATGTCGAGGACGACGCGGTCGGCCTCTCCCGGCGCGACCGCTCCGGGCAGTTCGTCGACGAGATCGCCGACGGTGACGCTCCAGTTGTCCGGGGTGTACCCGAGGAACGTCTCGACGTTCGCGCGGGCGACATCGGCGAACTCGTCGCGGCGCTCGAAGGACGACAAGCGCCCCGTCGGGCCGACCGCGCGCAGCAGCCACAGGGAGAGGGCGCCGGAGCCCACCCCCGCCTCGACGACGCGGGCTCCCGGGAACACGTCCGCCAGAGCGAGGATCTGCGCAGCGTCCTTCGGGTAGACGATCGCCGCGCCCCGGGGCATCGACATCACGAAGTCGGCGAGCAGCGGCCGCAGCGCGAGGTGCTCGACACCGACGGTGTTCACCACCACCGATCCGTCGGGGAGGCCGATGATCGTGTCGTGCTCGATGCCGCCCCGGTGCGTGTGGAAGACCTTGCCCGGGATCAGCGTGATGGTGTTCATCCGCCCCTTGGGGCCGGTCAGCTGGACGCGGTCGCCCGCGCGGAAGGGTCCGGAATGCTGCAGTGCCTCACCGGTCATCGGAGGGCCTCCGTCTCGGTCGTGCGCGGCCGGTCGCCGCGGTGCTCGGAGGACACCAGCGCGAGGTCCGCGAGAGTGCGGCCCGCGAGGGTGGGCCAGAGGGCGTAGGGGGCGCGCGCGTCGAGCTCGAGCTGGTGCGGGACGCCGATCGCGGCGGCGCCCGAGGCGACGGCGGCGGCGAGTCCGGCATGGGAGTCCTCGATGGCGACGCACTCGCCCACCTCGACTCCCAGAGTGCTCGCGGCGAGGAGGTACGCCTCGGGGTCGGGCTTGCTGCGCTGGACCATGTCCCCGCTGACGATCGTGGCGAAGGCGGGGAACGGCAGGCGGTCGACGACGGCGCGCGCCATGCGCCCGATCGACATGGTGACCAGCGCCTGCGGGACACCGGCCTCCCGGACGGCCGAGAGCAGCTCCAGGGCGCCGGGACGCCACGGGATCTCGACGGCGAGCTGCGCGACGACCTCGTCGGTCATGCGGTCGATGATCGCGTCGACGCTCAGATCGACGCCCTTGCCCTGCAGGATCCGCGCGGAGGCGGGGAGTCCGGAGCCGACGAGGCTCATCGCGTCCTCGTGGGTCCAGACGCCGCCGAACGACTCGACGAGCGCGTGCTCGGAGGCCATCCAGTAGGGCTCGGTGTCGACGAGGGTGCCGTCCATGTCCCAGAGGACGGCGGCCGGCGCCTCGGGGACGGCGTGCGCCCGGGGGGCGGAGGTGTCGGAAGTCACGAGCGACCATCGTACCGGCAGGCCCGGGAGCGGGCCCCGTACGCGGACAGCGGAAAGCGTCTGGCCCGCGCAGCCCCGGGTGGGCCGGGTCCTATCCTTGTGCAACGGGTGCCCGCGGACCGCGGGGAACCGGACCTCGAGCCGAACGCGGAGATCGTGCCTATGAACGTGATCAAGGGAAACGTCCTCGTCGTGGCCTTCGAAGGCTGGAACGACGCGGGAGACGCCGCGAGCGGAGCCGTCCGGCTCGTCAAGGACGACGGCGACTACGTGCCCCTGTTCGCGGTCGACGCCGAGCAGTACTACGACTTCCAGTACACCCGTCCGATGCTCTCGATCGGCGAGGACGGACGACGCACCCTCGCGTGGCCCGGCACGCAGATCTTCGGACCCGCCGACACCTCGGTCGACGCCGAGAGCGCCCTCTACGTGATGATCGGCACCGAGCCGTCGCGGAGCTGGAAGAGCTTCGCCGCGGAGGTGGTCGACGCCATGCTCGCGATCGACATCTCCTCCGTCGTGTTCCTCGGCGCGATGCTCGCCGACGTCCCGCACACCCGGCCGATCTCGATCTTCGCGTCGAGCGAGAACGCCGAGCTGCGCTCCGAGCTCGATCTGGAGCGCTCGAGCTACGAGGGTCCGGTGGGGATCCTCAGCGTGATCGGCGAGGCCGCGCAGAAGGTCGGCATCCCCGCCGTCTCGATCTGGGCATCCGTTCCGCACTACGTGCACAACGCCCCCTCTCCCAAGGCGATGCTGGCGCTGCTGGAGAAGCTCGAGGAGGTCGTGGGCCTGGTGATCCCCCGCGGCGACCTGGTCGAGGATGCCGAGGAGTGGGAGCGCGGGATCGACGCTCTCGCGAACGACGACGAGGAGATGGCCGCCTACATCGCGCAGCTCGAGCAGGCGCGCGACACCGTCGACTCCCCCGAGGCGAGCGGCGAGGCCATCGCGCAGGAGTTCGAGCGCTACCTGCGCCGCCGAGGCGACGGGCGCTCCGGCGAGGAGCCCTGGCGCCCGTGACCCGCTGACCCGCTCCCGCGAGCGGATCAGCCGAGCCTGACTCCCAGGAGGGCGTCGACCGCGTCGCGCAGCAGCGCCGGGTCGTCCACCCCGGTCGCCGCCACGGCGTCCAGGAGGGCGAGTGCCCCGGGGGTGTCCATGTCCTCCCGGAGGACGGCGCGCAGGCGCGCGAGGACCTCGACGGCCGACGCCGTCCCCGACTCGGCGAGCGACGCCTCCCACCGCTCCAGGCGCTCGATCGCGGCGGGCAGGTCCTCGGGCAGCCACTCCCAGTCGGAGCGGTAGTGGTGCGCGAGGAGCGCGAGACGGACGGCGCGCGGATCCGTGCCCTCTGCGCGCAGCCGCGAGACCAGCACCAGGTTGCCCAGCGACTTGCTCATCTTCTCGCCCTCGTAGGCGACCATGCCCGCGTGCGCGTACGCGCGGGCGAGCGGGCGGCCCGAGAGCGACGCGGCGTGCCCGGCACTGAACTCGTGGTGGGGGAAGACGAGGTCGCTGCCCCCGCCCTGCAGCGTGAAGTCGGGACCGAGGCGGTCGAGGGCGATCACCGAGCACTCGATGTGCCAGCCGGGCCGTCCGCGCCCGACGGCGGAATCCCACGCCGGCTCCCCCGGTCGCTCCGCCCGCCACAGCAGCGGATCGAGCGGGTGCCGCTTGCCGGAACGATCGGGATCGCCGCCGCGGGCCGCGAAGAGCTCGGCCATCGTCACCGGATCGAGCCCGCTCTCGCTGCCCAGGTGCCACACCTCGCCCTCGGCCGCCGAGATGTCGTAGTAGAGGTCGTCGGCGCCGTCGGCCGCGCCCTCGGGGGCCGGCACGCGGTACGCGACGCCGTCGCGCTCGAGACGGGCGACGGCCTCGGCGATCGGCTCGATCGTCTCGGTCACGCCGACGTAGTGGGCGGGCGGCAGGATGCGCAGCGCCGCCATGTCGCCGCGGAACAGCTCCACCTGCTCCTCGGCGAGCTCGCGCCAGTCGACGCCGGTCGCCGTGGCGCGCTCGAGCAGCGGGTCGTCGACATCGGTGATGTTCTGCGCGTACTCCACGGTGATACCCGCATCGAGCCACAGCCGCTGGACGATGTCGAAGGCGAGGTACGTGGAGGCGTGGCCGAGGTGGGTGGCGTCGTAGGGCGTGATGCCGCAGACGTAGAGGCGGGCCGTGCCCTCCTCGGCCGCGAGTTCGACGAGACCGCCGGTGGCGGTGTCGCGGACGCGGGGCACGGGTCCGGTGCCGGGGAGAGCGGGGACGGACGGGGAGTTCCAGGCGCGCATCTAGGCCGCGATGAGTCCGGTGCTGAGCGCGACCATGAGGACGCCGCCGAGCAGGATCCGGTAGATCACGAACGGGAGGAAGCTGCGGCGGGAGATGTAGCCCATGAAGAACGCGATCACGACGAAGCCGACCACGAAGGCGACGATGGTCGCGACCAGCGTCTCCATGCCGCCCACCTGGATCTGGTTGGGCAGCACCTCGGGATCGCTGATGCTCTTGTAGAGCTGGTAGAGACCGCTGCCGAAGACGGCCGGGATCGCCAGGAGGAACGAGTACCGCGCCGCGGCCTTGCGCTCGTAGCCCATGAAGAGGCCGGCCGTGATGGTGCCGCCCGAGCGGGAGACGCCGGGGATGAGCGCGAGCGCCTGGGCGCCTCCGTAGATGAGGCCGTCGCGGCCGTTGAGATCGCGCAGACGGCGCTTCTTCGCTCCGACGTGGTCCGCGATGCCGAGCAGGATGCCGAAGAGGATCAGCGTCGTCGCGACCACCCAGAGCGAGCGGAGCGTCGTCTCGATCGCGTCCTGGAAGATCAGGCCGAGCACGATGATCGGGAGGCTGCCGATGATGATCAGCCAGCCCATCCGGGCGTTCGGGTCGGAGCGGGGCACCCGGCCGACGAGCGACCGGCACCAGTTGCCGACGATCTTCACGATGTCGCGCCAGAAGTAGATGATGACCGCGGTCTCGGTGCCCAGCTGGGTGATGGCGGTGAACGCCGCTCCGGTGTCCCGGCCGTCGAGCCCCGGCAGCAGTTCGCTGACGATGCGCAGGTGGGCGCTGGAGGAGATGGGGAGGAATTCGGTCAGACCCTGGACGAGTCCCAGGATCAGCGCTTCGAGCAGGCCCATGCGTCACTTTCGAGGAGGGCTGGGGCGTCGTCGGCCAGCAGGCGGTCGGTGGCGGTCGGGAGGCTGACCTCAGGATCGCAGGAGCAGATCGGTCAGGACCTTCCTCCCGAAGACTAGTGCGTCGAGCGGAACCCGCTCATCGACCCCGTGGAACAGCGCCGGGAAGTCGAGCGACCCGGGCAGCTGCAGCGGAGCGAAGCCGTAGCCGGTGATGCCGAGCGTCGAGAGGGCCTTGTTGTCGGTCCCTCCGGAGAGCAGGTAGGGCAGCACCTCCGCGTCGGGGTCGAAGCGCCGGAGGGACGCGGCCATGCTCTCGACGAGAGGGCCGGCGAAGGGGACCTCGAGTCCGATGTCGCGGTGCTGCACCTCGATCTCGATGTGCTCGCCCGCGAGCTCGCGGATCCGCTCGAGCACCGCGTCCTCCTCGCCCGGCAGCACGCGGACGTCGACGACCGCCTCCGCGAACTCGGGGATCACGTTCGCCTTGTAGCCGGCGCTCAGCATCGAGGGGTTCGCGGTGGTGCGCAGCGTCGCCGCGATGAAGCGCGAGGCGGTTCCGGTGGCGATCGCGAGCTCCTCCGGAGTGCTGCGCTGGGGGTCGCGGCCGAGGATGCGGGCGACCTCGCCGAGGAGCTCCCGCGTGGTGTCGGTGAGGCGGGTCGGCCACTCCTCGCTGCCGATGCGCGCGATCGCCTCGGCGAGGCGGGTCACCGCGTTCTCGCGGTTGATCTGCGAGCCGTGCCCGGCGGTGCCGCGCGCCCGGAGCTTCAGCCACAGGAGCGCCTTCTCGCCGGTCTGCACGAGGTAGGCGCGCGTCCCGTCGAGGTCGATGGAGTAGCCGCCGACCTCGCTGATCGCCTCGGTGGCGCCGGCGAACAGGTCGGGGCGCGTCTTCACGAGGTGACCGGATCCGCGGACACCGCCCGCCTCCTCGTCGGCGAAGAACGCGATGACGAGGTCCCGCGACGGGCGCCGACCGGAGCGCAGCACGTCGCCGAGGGAGGCGAGGATCATCGCGTCCATGTTCTTCATGTCGACGGCGCCTCGACCCCAGAGCATGCCGTCCTTGATCACTCCGCCGAACGGATCGACGCTCCAGTCCTCGGCGATCGCCGGGACGACGTCGAGGTGGCCGTGGACGACGAGCGCGCCGCGGTCGCGGTCCTCCCCCGCGACCCGGGCGACCACGCTGGTGCGGCCGGGGTCGGAGTCCAGGAGCACCGGCTCGAGGCCGAGATCGCGCAGGTGCGAGGCGACGTACTCGGCGGCCTCCCGCTCGGGCTCCGCTCGGCCCTCGCCGTAGTTGCTCGTGTCGAAGCGGATGAGGTCGCGCGCGATCAGCGCGGTCTCGTCGAGATCCTGCTCGGGGACGGAGGAGGCGGAGGCGCTGGTCATGTCCCCACGCTACCGGCGGGGGCCTCCCTGCGCGGTGTCATCCACCCCTCTGAAACCGTGCTAATGTCTTCTTCGGCCGCGGAAACGCAGGTCGGAAAGCAACACTCGTCCGGGTGGCGGAAATGGCAGACGCGCTAGCTTGAGGTGCTAGTGCCCGTATAGGGCGTGGGGGTTCAAGTCCCCCCTCGGACACAGAAGGAAATCCCCGTCTCTCCTCGGAGAGGCGGGGATTTCGTCGTTCCCGGGTGCGGTTCGTCGGCCGGATGAGGCGGTCCGTGCGGCGGCGAGGCGGTTCCTGCGGCGGCGAGGCGGTTCGTCCGGCGGCGGCATCACTCCGTCGGGATCGTGCGCACCGCCCACTCGCTCACGGCGCGGTCGAACCTCTCGGGATCCAGGTTGTACTCGCCGCCGTGTGCGGCATCAGGGAAGGCGACCACCTCGACGACGCCGGGGTTCGCCGCGGCGAACCGCTCGGTGAGGGCGAACGGCACCTCCGGATCCCCGACCGAGTGCAGGACGAGAGTCGGCACCTCGACCCGCAGCCCCGAGACCCAGTCCAGAGCGTCGAGATCGATCGGCTCCGCGAGTCCGACGAGACGATGCAGGATCGGATCGCCGAGCGCCCACTCCGCAAGACGAGCCGCGACGACCGGCAGACCCGCGCGTCGGGCGCCGTGGCGGATCGCTCCGCGCCAGTCGGTCGCCGGGGAGACGAGCACGAGACCCGCGATGCGCCCCCGGTGCGGGGAGCGCTCGGCGAGCAGCAGCGCGATCTGAGCTCCCAGAGACCAGCCGACGAGGACGAGCGACCGTGCGCCGTGCGCGACGGCGTACTGCAGCGCTGCATCGACGTCCCTCCACTCGGTCTGCCCGAGGGTGGAGGCGCCCCGGGGAACATCCGGACCGTCGCCGTCCCCCCGGAACGAGGGGACGATCGACGTGGCGCCGAGGTGCTGGGCGACCGGCACCGATCGCAGGGCGGTGACCCTGCTCGTCCGGATGCCGTGCACGTGCACGAACCAGACGTCGGAACCGGAGAGCAGCCAGGCCGGAGCAGCCCCTCCTGGCACGGCGAGCTCGACGGTGAGGACCCCCGGGTCGACCTCCGAGGGGCCGGCGAAGACGTGGCCCGTCCAGCGCACCGGACCGGCTCGGAGCGGTAGACCCGTGGAGGTGAGGACCTCCCGCTCCACCCGGTTCCGCGTCTCATCGCGGCGGAGGACCGCTCCCACGCGCAGGTGTCCGTCGCGCTCGGGGGACCAGAGTCCGAAGGTCCCCGGGCGCACGGTCGAGGAGTCGGCGTCGAGCACCACCGTGGTCGCGGTCGCCGAGTGGAGGCGCACGAACCGCGGCCGGCCGGGGAGCACCACCCGGCGGGCGAGCAGGACGCCGAGCGCGGCCGCCCCTGCCGCCGTCGCCGCGACCGCTGCCGCCGTATCCGCGAGTCTCATCGCCTCCTCCGTCCCCGCGTCAGGACGCGGTGACCACCCGAGCGGATGTCCAGCCCAGCGCCGGGGCGACGGACTCCGCGATCGTCTGCAGGAGCCGGGCGTTGTACTCGACGCCGAGCTGATTGGGGACCGTCAGGAGGAGCGTGTCCGCCTCCTGCACCGCGACGTCGGCGGCCAGCTCCGCGGCGATCAGATCGGGCTCGCCCGTGTAGCTGCGGCCGAAGCGGGCCGCGACCCCCTCGAGCGACGCGACCTGGTCCTCTCCCCCGCGGCCGCCGAAGTAGAGGCGGTCGAGCTCGCTGGTGATCGGCAGGACGCTGCGCGAGACGGAGACGCGCGGCTCGCGCTGCCAGCCGGCGTCGGCCCAGGCGGAGCGGTACTCGCGGATCTGCCGGGCCTGCAGCTCGTCGAAGGGGATCCCCTCCTCTTCGAGGAGGAGCGTCGAGGACTGCAGGTTCATCCCCTGCTCTGCCGCCCAGCGCGCGGTGGCGAAGCTGCCCGCTCCCCACCAGATGCGGTCCTCGAGCCCCGGCGAGCGCGGCTCGATCGACAGCGGGATCGACTGACGCGTCATCGCCGGATCGGACTGGGCGACGGGCGCGCCGGCGAGCGCCTCGCGGAAGAGCTGGACCTTGTGCCGGGCCAGATCGGCGTCGGTCATGCCCTCGGGCGGCACGAACCCGAAGGCCTCCGAGCCGCGCAGAGCGGTCTCGGGCGATCCCCGGCTCACGCCGAGCTCGAGCCTGCCGCCCGAGATGAGGTCGGTCGCCGCCGCCTCCTCCGCCATGTAGAGCGGGTTCTCGTAGCGCATGTCGATGACGCCGGTGCCGATCTCGATCCGGCGGGTCCGCGCGGCGATGGCCGCCAGGAGCGGGAAGGGCGAGGCGAGCTGCGGCGCGAAGTGGTGCACCCGGACATAGGCACCGTCCAGCCCGATCTCCTCGGCCGCCTCGGCGAGCTCGATGGTCTGCAGCAGGACGTCGCGCGCGGTGTGCGTCATCGACCCCGGAACCGACTGGTAGTGACCGAAGGAGAGGAAGCCGATGCGCGAGACCATGCGTGCTTCAGCGTCGGAGAGGGCCGGGGTATTCCTCAGACCTCCGCCGACCGGTCACTACCGCCCTCACACCCGCGGCCATCCCCGGATTCTCCACAGTTCCACTCCCGCGCTTCCCGACCGCTCGCGAGGCTTCCTACAGTCGCTGGCACGAGCCGCTCGGACGACCACCATCCCGGTATGGTCTCCTTTGATGTGAGCCATGCTCATCACTCGTCGCATCGACCGACAGGAACACAGGTTGACCTCCCTTCTCCTCGCCCTCACCTCCGCCGTGGCCTACCGCGTCAGCGACTTCCTCGGCGGGTTCGCCTCTCGCGGCGTCGCCGCTCTGCGCGTCATCCTGGTGTCGTATCCGGTCTCGGCCGTCGTCATCGCGGTGATCGCTCCCCTTGCAGGAGGGTCGCCCAGCGGCTCCTCGCTCCTGTGGGGAGCCGCCTCCGGAGCCGTCATGGCGGTCGCGATGTGGTGGTTCTACCTCGCCCTCGCAGAGGGACCCATGAGCATCGTCTCCCCGCTGACCGCGGTCCTGGTGGCCGGCGTGCCTGTCGCTGTCGGACTCGCTCTCGGCGAACGGCCGTCGATGGTCTCGGGCGTCGGCGTTCTGCTGGCGATCGTCGCGATCGTCCTCGTGAGTCGCGAGTCCGCTCCGGCGCGGGACGGCCGCCGATTCACTCGGCGCGTCGCCCTCCTGACTCTCGGCGCCGGCACGTGCTTCGCCCTCAGCTTCGTTTTCACGGACCGCATCGACAGCGCTTCTGGTCTGTGGCCCCTCGTCGCCGCGCGGGTGACCGCATCCGCCCTCGTCCTGGCCGGCGCAGTGCTCGTCCGGCCGACCGGCGTCCTGCGCGGCCGGATGCTGCTCCTCGTCGTCGGCATCGGCCTCCTCGACGTCGTCGCGAACGTGACGATGCTCTCGGCCTTCCGAGGAGGGATGCTGTCGATCGTGAGCGTGCTGATCGCGCTCTATCCCGCCGTCACCGTCGCACTCGCCGTCGTGGTGATCCGAGAGCGGATCGGCATCGGGCAGGCTGCGGGCTTCGTTCTGGCAGCAGGCGCTGTGACCCTGATCGCGGTCGCGTCATGAGCGGCGCGCGGATCGGCGCAGATCTGGAATCGGTGGTCGTCGAGCACCGCCCTCTCACCAGGTCGGAAGCTCATCTCGTCGTCGAGGAGATCCGGTCGTCGACCACGATCACCGGCTACAGCCTGGAGGAGTGGTGCGGCCGTCGCGAGACTTTCGTCGCGCTCGATCGCCGATCAGGCGACGTGGTCGGTGCGGCGCTCGTGCACGCCTTCCTCGGAGGCTGGAGCGAAGTGGCGGTCCTCTTCGTGCGTGAGACCCACCGCGGTCGCGGGATCGGCCCTCGGCTCCTCTCGGAGATCATCGAGCAGCTTCACGGGCGACGCCTTCTCCTCTTCTTCTGCGAGGACACGATGCGTCGCATGGTCCTCCGCCACGGATTCACCGTGCACCGAACGCCTCACGATCTTCCAGGACGTCCACTCCTGCGTCGACTGTTCCTCTCCGTTCTCTACCCCCTCCAGTGGAAAGCGGATTCTTACCGGCGCCGCGAGATACGGCGCAAGCGGGCGCGGTACGGCTGCTCATTCGACTTCACCCTCTCCAGCCTGACCTCCTCCGACCAACGACCACGGAAGGACTTCTCATGACAGCATCCACGACGAACGACACTTCTGATCCGCTGCGCGCGCATCGATTCACCGGCGCCGTCCACCCTCTCCTCCTCGAGATCAACGCCTCGATCGATGTGGATGAGCGGCTCGCCCTGATCGATCTCGAGGGCTCGATCGCGCACGCTCGCATGCTCGGCGACAGGGGCATCGTCACTGCTCAGGAGTCCGAGATCCTCCGGCGCGGTCTTCGGACCATCGAAGCCGAGGTCGCCTCCGGCATCTTCCGACCGGACCGTGCACTCGAGGACATCCACATGAACATCGAAGCTCGACTGCACCGGCTCGTCGGACCGGTGGCGGGAAAGCTCCACACCGCTCGCTCGAGGAACGATCAGGTGGCGCTCGACTCGCGCCTCTGAGTGCGCCAGGCCACTCGCACGATGGACGACCTCCTGAAAGGACTCCTTCACGCGCTCCTCGACCGAGCTGAGAAGGAAGCGGCTTCACCGATGCCAGGATTCACTCACCTGCAGAGCGCCCAACCCGTGACGATCGGACACCATCTGCTCGCGTACGCGGAGATGCTGCACCGCGACAGGAAGCGCTTCGCCGCCGCCGAGGAGCGGGCGGACGAATCACCGCTGGGAGCTGCAGCGCTCGCGGGCTCCGGCTACTCGATCGATCCGGCAGCGACAGCCTCTGCGCTCGGATTCGCCGGCCCGATGCGGAATTCGATCGACGCGGTCTCGGATCGGGACTTCATGCTCGACTTCCTCCAGGCGGCTGCGACGCTCGGAATGCATCTGTCCCGTCTGAGCGAGGAGCTCGTGATCTGGAGTTCCACGCAGTTCGCGTACGTGCGACTTCCCGAGGGGCTCTCGGCGGGTTCGTCGATCATGCCGCAGAAGCGGAATCCGGACGCCGCCGAGTTGATCCGAGCGAAATCCGGACGATTGGTCGGCGACCTCGTGACGCTTCTCGTGGTGATGAAGGGCCTGCCGCTCGCCTACAGCCGAGACATGCAGGAGGACAAGGAGCCGGTCTTCGACGCCGCCGACACGATCGATCTCTGCGTGCGGACGATGACGGCACTCGTGGAGGGGCTCGAGTTCGATCGAGAGCGGATGAGACGGGATGCCGCACGCGGTGGAGCACTTGCGACCGAGATCGCCGATTGGCTCGTGGAGCAACGGCGCCTCTCCTTCCGGGAAGCGCACGGAGTCGTCGCTTCCCTCGTGTCGGCACTCGAGCAGGAGGGGCTCGAACTGCATGAGATCGACGCGGGATCGATCGTCGCGTACTCACCCGCGCTCGAAGGGATCCCGACCAGCGTCCTCGACCTCCAGCACGCTCTCTCGCGGCGCACCTCGACAGGGGGAACCGCTCCCGCCCTCGTTGCTCGAGCCGTGCAGGATCTGCGACGACGGACCGACGCACTCCGGCCCGATCGCAGCACCCTGAGCGAGAGGAGCGGATCGTGACGGCCGGACGGCGGGTCGTGCTCGCATACTCGGGCGGAGTCGACACCACTGCGTGCATCCCCTACCTCCGACACGCGATGGGGTGCGACTACATCGTGGCCATGGCCGCGGATCTGGGTCAGGGGGACGAACTCGAGCCGATCCGACGCAAGGCCCTTCTCGCCGGTGCTGACGATTCGATCATCATCGACGTCAAGGAGAGGTTCGTCGAGGAGTACGGCTTCCGCGCGCTTGCGGCCAACGCGGTGCACGAGCTGCACTACCCTCTCGCCTCGGCTCTGGGCAGACCTCTCATTGCGGAGCTGCTCGTCGACACCGCGGCGAGGACCGGCTGCGATGCCGTCGCGCACGGCGCGACCGGCAAAGGCAACGATCAGGTCCGGATGGACCTGGGGATCGCACTGAAGAACCCCGACCTCGTCATCCTGGCGCCTGCACGAGTGTGGCCCTTCACGCGAGCGGAAACGATCGCCTACTCGGAGACGTACGGCATACCTCCCCACGTCTCTCAGGAGCGCCCGTGGGCCATCGATCTCAACGTGCTCGGTCGCAATGTCGAGGCAGGTCCTCTCGAAGACCTCGACTGGGAGCCGACCGAGGATGTCCGGGCCCTGACGACAGCGGTGGAGAACGCACCCCACATCGCCGAATACGTCGACATCCGGTTCGAACGAGGTCGGCCCACGGCGCTCGACGGCCGGGAGATGTCCCCGTTCGACCTCGTGCAGCGGTTGAACGAGCGTGCTGGAGCACACGGGATCGGCCGCATCGACATGCTCGAGAACAGGGTCGTCGGCGTCCTCTCGCGGGAACTGTACGAGGCGCCGGCGATGACGGTGCTGCTCGCGGCTCACGCCGAGCTGGAGACGCTCGTGCTGCCTCCCGAGGTCCTGACCGAGAAGCGGAAGCTGGATACGGTGTACGGCCGGCTGGTGTACGACGGCTTCTGGCACGGGCCGCTCCGTGCGGCGCTCGACGCCTTCGTGGAGCACACCCAGCAGGCGGTCACCGGGACGATCCGGATGAAGCTGCTCGCAGGGAAGGCCGTGACCGTCGGACGCAGCGCACCGCGGCCCCTGTATCAGAAGGCGCTCGTCACCTACGGTTCCGGATCGCGCTTCGATCAGACCAGCGCCACCGGCTTCATCGACCTCTTCGGCCTGTCCGCCCGTACGTGGGCGGAACTCCAGCAGTCGGCGCCTGGGGAATGACCCGGTCCTCCCGACGAGCCGCTGCACATCTCGCAGAGGCGCCGTCGTCACTCCCTGCGGCCGCCGGGAGCTCCCGTCAGAGCGCCTCGAAATCCGCGGAGATCGAGGCGGAGACCTCGATGTCCTCGGGCTTGAGGGCGAGCGGCTCCTCCTGGGAGCTGAAGGCGGCCATCCGGCTCATCGCACCGTGGCCCCCTCCTGAGTTCGCGGTGTTCGGACGGAGGCCCGGCTCGAACAGCGTGAGCACGCGCACCTCACTGAGACCGAGGGCCGACGCATAGGCCGACGCGCGCTCCTGCGCATCCTTCACGGCCGCCACGCGGACCTCGCGCTCGAGGGCTGCACGGTGGTCGGCGGTCAGCGCCCACTCCACGCCCGAGATCACCACGCCGGGCAGCTCGGACACGGACGAGACCCAGCGGCCGAGGGCGTCGAAGTCGCGGTACTTCACCCTCGCGCTCGCGGCCGCGACGTGGAAGACCTCGGCGACGTCGGAGTCCTTGAGGAACCGGCGGACGGTCGAGACCGAGACCTGGTCGGCCGACCACCACGTCGCCGCTCCGGACTGCTGCTCCGATCGGGCCTGATCGCGCACGGTCGCGTGCAGCGAGACGACCTCGGCGAGCACGGCCGAGCGCGAACGCGACTCCCGGCGGATCTCGAGGCGGACGGTGCCCCGCTCTGCGGGATGGAAGTGCTGCGCGGTGCCGGCGACGGTGAGGGTGACCATGGGGCCATGGTGCCCCATCCGCCTCCCCACCGCCTCGATCCGCCGGGCGAGCGACGCCTCAGCGGCGCGACGCGAGCGCACTCCGGATCGTCTCGGCGAGGGCCCGCTCGACCGCCAGGTTGCTCAGGATCTGCTCGCGGTGCCCGCCCCGGGCTGCCGGGCGGCACTCGCCGGAGGCGGGGTCGATCGATCCGCGCAGAGCCCGCTCGCTCGCGGCGATCGACTCCTCGAGCAGGTCGAGACGCCGCAGCAGGCGCCCGGTCTCGAAGCCCTCGACGGTGATCCGCTCGTCGGAGGGGTAGGGGAAGGGCGAGGAGGTGGGGCTCATGGTGGTCCGATCGATCGGGGCACCCGGATTCGGCGCCGTCACCAGAGAGACACGCGAGAGCCGCGATCATGACGCCGTGGCGTGGAATGACCTGCGGCCCTGGCGTGAAGCGTCGCCTCGAGGCTCAGTCCTTGAACACCGACAAGTGCTGGTTCTCGACGATGGCGAGGGTGCGCACGAGGCGCGTGTAGCGCTCGACCAGCTCGCCCTCCTCCGCTCCGAGCCCCAGGAGCGCCGAGATACTCTCTGCCGGGAACAGTCCGACGATCTCCATCGCGACGGCGCGAGCGTGCTCGGAGGAGAGCCCGCGGGTGTACTCCAGAGCCCGGGCGAGCTGGGGGCGCTCGCCGTCGACGGCGGCCGCCTGCGCGCCTCCCGCTGCGGCGTGGGCGAGGACCGCGACGAAGACGCGGGCGATCTCGTCGACGCGCAGGGCCCGCACCAGCGTGAGCAGGCGGGAGGAGACCCTGGTCACTCCGCGGGCGAGGAGCTCGCCGCTCAGGGCCCGCACCTCGATGACGTCTCCCCCGCTGAAATCGCCCGACACCCGCTTGATGCCCGAGGCGAAGAGGCTGGAGCCCGAGTCGATGCTCCGCTCGGCCTCGAGGTTGATCTCGACGCGCCCCCGCGCCGTGGCCACACCCGAGATCCAGCGCTGCTCCACACCGGGGTGCCCGTGCACCGCGCGGACGAGGGTGCCGGGGCCCGGCCCGTCGATCGCGCCCAGGATCACGTCGGGGGTCCGAGCGCCGGCGATGCGCGTCGAGACGCCGTTGTGGGCGGCGAGCTCGGCGGCCTTGAGCTTGGAGCGGATGCCGCCCCGGCCGGTGCCGCCCTTCTGCACGCCGATTCCGCGCAGCTCCGCGATGCCCAGCTCGTCGAGGTGGACGCCCTCCGCGATGCTGCCGGCGAAGACGCCGGGCACGTCGGTGAGCAGGAGCAGGAGATCGGCTCCGAGGAGCATCGCCAGGCCGCCGGCCACCCCGTCGTTGTCGGACCCCGCGGAGTCGATGGTGTCGTTGCCGTTCACGATGGGGACGACGCCGGCGTCGAGGGCGTGGCGGATCGCTTCCGCGACGTGGGACATCTGGCGGGGCGACGCGAGGTCGGACTCGCCGATCAGGATCTGGGCGACGAGAGCGCCGGAGAGCTCGGCGACCGAGCGGTAGAAGCCCATGAGCACGGTCTGGCCGACGGCGGCGGCCAGCCGGGAGCTGATCGGCTCGTCCTGGGAGCGGGCGAAGAGGGCGCGGCCCGAGGACACGGCGCCGGAGGAGACGAGCACGACGTCCCAGCCGAGACCGCGCGCGGTGAAGGCGCTCTCGAGCGCGTTCGCGAGCAGGACGGGATCGGGTCCGGACTGCTTGGTCACCGAGCTGGAGCCCATCTTGACCACCAGGGTGCGCCTGCGCGGCGGGGCGGCCTGCTCGGTAGCGGAGGCGGCGGCGGTGTCGGGATCGGGCAGTGCGTCGGGCATGGCCCCCATGGTAGAGCGGGTGGTCTTCCCGCCGGTCCCCGAGGCCTCCGCCGGTCCTCCACAGGTGCCGATGACGGTGCTCGGACGTAGTCTTCGAGGACCCCGCCGCGGATGTCGGTGGCGATTGACATACTCGAACACATGTTCGAACATGGGCAGATGACAGCCTCCTCCTCCACCCTCTCCGAGGGGACGGCCGAGGCTGCGGAGCCGCTGCTGCGACAGCTCGCCTCGGTGAAGGAGCTGCAGTCGCGCATCCGCGACATGCAGGCGACGACGCTCGAGACGAAGAGCCTGGCCACCCTGCCCGCCTTCGCCGCGGCGCTGCCCGGCGGAACCCTGAAGCAGGGAGCCGCGTACTCCGTCGACGGGTCGCTGAGCCTGGCGATGGGGCTGCTCGCCGGCCCCTCGGCGGAGGGCGCCTGGTGCGGGGTCGTCGGCGTGCCCGAGTTCGGAGCCGAGGCCGCGGCGGGCATCGGCATCGATCTCGAGCGGCTGGTGCTCGTGCCGTCGCCGGCCGAGCACTGGCTCACCGTCACGGCGGCTCTCGTCGACGTCCTCACGGTCGTCCTGACCCGCCCGCCCGCCTCGGTCTCCTCGGCCGACGTCTCCCGACTCGGCGCCCGGCTGCGCCAGCGGGGTGCCGCTCTCGTCGTCCTCGGCGAATGGCCCCAGGCCGAGGCCCGGCTCAGCATCCGCAGCAACCGGTGGGAGGGGCTCGGGGCCGGCCACGGCTATTTGCGCTCCCGGGAGGCCCTGGTCGATGTGGTCGGTCGAGCCGGCACCCGGGTCCGCACGGTCCGGATGAGCATGCCGGGAGCGGATCCGGCCTTCGGAGTGCTCGACGAGCGCTCGCGCCTGCGAGAGCAGGCGGTCTAGATGGCGACCGCACCCGAGCTGCGCCGCACGATCCTCGTGTGGTGCCCGGACTGGCCGCTGCTCGCCGCAGCGGGAGACGCAGGCCTGCCGCCCGAGGCGCCGCTGGCGCTCACCGAGAAGAGCCGCGTCTTCGCCTGCTCCCCGGCGGCACGCTCCGAGGGCGTGCGACGGGGCATGCGGATCCGCGAGGCGCAGTCGCGCTGCACGGGCCTGACCGTCCTGCCCTACGACCCGGTCCTCGATCACCGCGCCTTCGAACCGCTCGTGCAGGCTCTGGAGGAGATCACGCCCGGTGTCCAGCTGATCCGCCCCGGGCTGTGCGCGATCCGCGCTCGAGGCCCCCGCCGCTACTACGGGAGCGAGCAGTCCGCCGCCGAGGCGATCCTCCGCCGCCTGGCCGGGCTCGGGGTCGAGCGCGCCCGCATCGGCATCGCCGACGGGCTCTTCGCCTCGGAGCTCGCCGCCAAGCACTCGGGTGAGCCGGTCGCGATCGTGGCGGCCGGAGCCACCGCGGAGTTCCTCGCACCGCTGCCCCTGGAGGCGCTCGGCACGGAGGCCGTCGGAGCAGCCGTCGTCCGTGCGAAGCCGGTGCGGGGCGAGGATCTGGTGACGCTCCTGCGCCGGCTCGGGGTGCGCACCCTCGGAGCCTTCGCCGCGCTGCCGGCCGAGGACGTCGCGGCCAGGTTCGGTCCCGAGGGCGCGCGCTCCCACCTCCTCGCCCGAGGAGCCGAGACGGAGGCCGTCGTCCCGCGGCTGCCCCCCGAGAGGCTCGACAGGTTCCTCGAGTTCGAGCCCCCGCTCGACCGCATCGACCAGGCCGCCTTCGCCTTCCGCATCGCGGCGGAGGAGTTCGTCGCGGGCCTCACCCGATCGCAGCTGGTGGCCACGGCGATCCGCATCGACGTCACCAGTGATCGCGGCGAGCTCTCGTCCCGCACCTGGCTGCACCCGCGCTGGTTCACCCCGGGAGACGTCCTCGACCGGGTGCGCTGGCAGCTGCAGGGCAGCGGAGCGATCGACACCGGCCTGCGCTCCCCGATCGCCCGCATCGGAGTCGAGCCCGAGGCCGTCGATGCGATCGGCAACCACGAGCAGGGACTCTGGGGCACCGCACCCGAGGAGCGGGTCCACCACGGCCTGAGTCGGGTGCAGAGCATGCTCGGGCACGAGGCGGTCGTGACCGCGTCGATCGGGGGCGGCCGGGCGCTCCGCGACCGGCAGCACCTCGTGCCCTGGGGCGATCGGGAGCCCGGGGACGCCCGGCCCAAGGAGCTGCCCTGGCCGGGCTCGCTCCCGCCGCCCCTGCCTCCCACGGTGTTCACCGAGCCCTCCGCGGCCCTGGTGCGCGGCCCGCGGGGCGAGCCCGTGTCGGTGGACGATCGCGGCGCGCTCGTCTCCGTCCCCGTCTACTTCGCGCTCGGGACCTCGCAGGCACGGCTCGAACCCATCAGCGGCTGGGCCGGCCCCTGGCCCGTGGACGAGCGGTGGTGGGACGCGAGGACGGCCACGCGCTACGACCGGTTCCAGGTCGTCGACGCGGCCGGCACCGCCTGGCTCCTGCTCTGCCGCGACGGGGAGTGGGCCGCGGAGGCCCGGTACGACTGACCCCTCCTCTCCTCGATCCGCGCTCGACCCCACCTCTCAGAAGGAGCCCCATGGGCTGGAACAACCCGCCGATCCCCTGGTCGGAGTTCGAACGACGCCTCTCCTCGGGGCGCAGGGCCGATGGCAGCCCCGTCCAGGGGGACGGCGGGGACAGCCCCGCGTGGTCGCACAAGCGGCCGGCCTACACGGCGGGCGACGACGTCCGCTCCCCCGATCGGAAGGTGCCCTACGCCGAGCTGCACGCCCACTCCAACTTCAGCTTCCTCGACGGAGCGAACCGACCCGAGCAGCTGGTGGAGGAGGCGGTCCGTCTCGGCATCGACACCCTCGCCCTGACCGATCACGACGGCCTGTACGGGATCGTCCGGATGGCCGAGGCGGCGCAGGGCCACCCCGTCCGGACCGCCTTCGGCGCCGAGCTCTCGCTCGGACTGCGCGCTCCCCAGAACGGCGTCGCGGATCCCGAGGGCTCCCACCTGCTGGTGCTCGCGCGCCGCGAGGAGGGCTACCACCGGCTCGCCCGCGCCCTGACGACCGCCCAGCTCGCCGGCGCCGAGAAGGGCAAGCCCAGCTACGACCTCGAGGAGCTCGCACAGGCGGCAGGGGGCCACTGGATCGTCCTCACGGGATGCCGGAAGGGCGCTGTGCGCCAGGCGCTGGTCGCGAGCGGGGAATCGGCGGCCGAGGAGGAGGTGCGCGAGCTCGTGCGCCTCTTCGGAGCCGCCAACGTGATCGTCGAGCTGTACGACCACGGCGATCCGCTCGCCTCGCTGCACAACGACCAGCTCGCCGGCATCGCGGAGCGTCTCGGAGTGCGGCGGGTGGCGACCGGGAACGTCCACTACGCCCGCCCCGAGGACCGTCCGCTGCAGACAGCGCTGGCGGCAGTCCGAGCACGGCGCAGCCTCGACGAGATGGACGGCTGGCTGCCCGCCGCCGCAGGAGCGCACCTGCGCTCCGGAGCCGAGATGGCCGAGCGGTTCGCGCGCTACCCGGGCTCCGTCGAGACCACGGTCCTCGTGGCCGACGAGATCGCCTTCGAGCTGGGCCGGGTCAGACCCCGGCTCCCCCGCCAGGAGGTCGGGGACGGGCACACGCCGATGAGCTGGCTGCGCGAGCTCGTGCGCCGGGCCGTGCCCGACAAGTACCCGCAGGCCGACTCCGACGTGCTCGACCGGCTCGAGAAGGAGCTGGCGGTCATCGAGGCCAAGGACTTCCCCGGCTACTTCCTGATCGTCCACGACATCGTGCACTTCGCCAAGGGGAAGGGGATCCTCTGCCAGGGCCGCGGTTCGGCCGCGAACTCCGCGGTCTGCTACGTCCTGGGCATCACGGCGGTGGACTCGATCTTCTACGACCTCCCGTTCGAGCGCTTCCTCTCGAGCATCCGCGACGAGGAGCCCGACATCGACGTCGACTTCGACTCGGAACGGCGCGAGGAGGTCATCCAGCACGTCTACGAGAAGTACGGCCGGCTGAACGCCGCACAGGTGGCCAACGTCATCACCTACCGGCCCAAGTTCGCCGTCCGCGACATGGCGAAGGCCCTGGGCTACAGCCCGGGCCAGCAGGACGGCTGGTCGAAGCAGGTCGAGTCCTGGGGCGCGATCGTCGAGAGCACCGACCACGACATCCCCGACGACGTCGTCGCCCTCGCCACCCGCGTCCTCGGCGCGCCGCGGCACCTCGGGATCCACTCAGGAGGCATGGTCCTCACCGACCGCCCGGTGGGCGAGGTGTGCCCGATCGAGCCTGCGCGGATGGAGAAGCGGACCGTGCTGCAGTGGGACAAGGACGACTGCGCCTGGATGGGCCTCGTCAAGTTCGACCTGCTCGGTCTCGGGATGCTCGCCGCCCTGCAGTACACCTTCGACCTCGTCGCCGAGCACGTCGGCGAGAAGTGGGACCTCTCCACCATCCCTCGGGAGGAGAAGGGCGTCTACGACCAGCTCTGCCGCGCCGACTCGATCGGGGTGTTCCAGGTCGAGAGCCGCGCCCAGATGGGCACCCTGCCCCGGCTGCAGCCGCGCCGCTTCTACGATCTGGTGATCGAGGTCGCCCTGATCCGTCCCGGACCCATCCAGGGCGGAGCGGTGCACCCCTACATCCGGCGCAAACTCGGCGAGGAGCCGGTGACGTACCAGCACCCCCTTCTCGTCACCCCTCTCAAGCGCACCCTGGGCGTCCCGCTCTTCCAGGAGCAGCTCATGCAGGTGGCCGTCGCGGTGGGCGACTGCAACGCCGAGGACGCCGACCTCCTGAGGCGGGCCATGGGGTCCAAGAGGGGCACGGAGAAGATCGAGACCCTGCGCGAGCGGCTCTACCAGGGCATGGAGCGCAACGGCATCACCGGCGAGGTGGCCGACGACATCTACACCCGGATCCAGGCGTTCGCGAACTTCGGCTTCGCCGAGAGCCACGCGATCAGCTTCGCCCTGCTCGTCTACGCGAGCGCATGGCTGCGGCTCCACTACCCGGCGGCGTTCACGGCGGCTCTGCTCCGCGCGCAGCCGATGGGGTTCTACGCTCCGCACACCCTCGTCGCCGACGCCCGGCGGCACGGGGTGCGCGTCGAGTCCCCCGACGTGAACCGGTCGCTCCCGCACCCCGGGCTCGAGGCGGCGGAGGAGGCACCGCGCCCCCGACGTCGCGGGGCGGCGTACGGCCGTGAGGAGTGCCTCTCGCCCCACCAGCCGCCGACCGGCCTCTTCGACGGGTCGGAGCACTTCGACACCGACGACCACCGCCGCGACGCGCACTTCGTCATCCGCCTCGGGCTGGCCGGTGTGAAGGGCATCGGGGACGCCCTCGCCGAGCGCATCGTGGCCGAGCGCGAGCGGGGAGGCGCGTACGCGAGCATGTCCGACCTCTCGCGGAGGGTGGGGGCGAACGCGACCCAGCTCGAGGCGCTCGGCGCCGCGGGGGCGTTCGACTCCCTCGGGCTCGATCGTCGCCAGGCCCTCTGGGAGGCCGGGACGGCCGCCTCGGACCGCGAGGAGTTCCTCGCGGGATCGGTGGTCGCGGTCCAGCCGCCGCTGCTGCCGATGCTCTCGGCGCAGGAGCGTGTCGTCTTCGACTTCTGGGCCACCGGCGTCTCGCCCGACGACCATCCGCTCCGCCACCTCCGCACCGATCTGCAGGCTCGTGGAGCCCGCTCGACGGCCGACCTGCCCGGCACCTCCTCCGGGACGCGGATCGAGGTCGCCGGGGTGGTGATCCACCGCCAACGTCCCTCCACAGCCGGCGGAGTGACCTTCATGAACCTCGAGGACGAGCACGGGATCCTCAACGTGATCTGCTCCGTCGGAGTATGGAACCGCTACCGGCGCATCGCCCGGGAAGCGCCCGCCCTGCTCGTCCGCGGAATCCTCGAGCGCTCCCGGGAAGGCGTCACCAACCTGATCGCCGACCGCTTCGAACCCCTCTCGGTCGGCGCTCGAACGACCTCCCGCAACTTCCGATGACCACCGGCAACCGGCGACGACCGCTCCCGCGATCGCACGCTCCACGAGAAAGCGATCCCATGACGACCACCCACTCCGCCGGCCCGCTCCCGCACCTGGACGCGCCGCTGCTCGACGACAGGGATCTGCGCGAGCGGGTCTCCTCGCTGATCGGCCCGGCCTACCGCCGAGCCCTCTGGCCGATCCTCCTCGACCGCGAGGGCTTCCAGCTGCCGATCCTCTACCCCGTCGACGGGCTCCCCGTGCACCCCGACGAGGCGCGCACCGAGAGGATCGTGGCGACGCTCGCCAAGGCGGTCGCCCATCAGGAGGTCGGCTCGCTCGCCTTCGCGCTCGAACGGCCGGGTCGGGCCTTCCTCGGCGAGACCGATCGGGTGCTCGCCCGCTACCTGGCCGCCGCGTGCCACCGCCGCGCCATCCCGCTCCGAGCGCTGCTGCTCGTGCACGACGACGGCGTGCGCGTCGTCGCCGCCGCCGAGTACGCGGCACCGCTGCGCTGAGCGCACGACGGCGGAGGGACGACCCGCCGCGAGGCGAGCCGTCCCTCCGGGAGCCCGACGGTTCGAGGAACCCCGGATCAGTCCGCGGTCGTGAGGGTGATCAGCAGCGACGAGGCGCCCAGATCGACCTCGGTGTCGCCCGGCTGCGCCGCGTACTCGCCGACGCCCAGGAGCGACTCGGCGACCTCGGGCAGCGGCACGCGGGTCGCCGCGTCGCCGACGTTGATCGCGATCGTCACCCGGCCGCGGCCCAGAGTCAGCCAGCGCTGCTCCTCATCGAAGTCGACGACGAGCGAGCCGAACCGCGGGTCGGTCAGCTCGGGGAACCGACGGCGCAGAGCGCCGAGCTCGCGGTACACACCGAGGATCCGGGCGTGGCGCCCCTCCTGGGCCTCGGACCAGTCGAGCCGGGATCGGGTGAAGGTCTCGGGGTCCTGCGGGTCGGGAACGACCTCGGGATCCCAGCCCATCTTCGCAAACTCCGCGATGCGGCCCTTCGCCGTCGCCTCGCCCAGGTCCTTCTCGGGGTGCGAGGTGAAGAACTGCCAGGGAGTCGATGCGGCCCACTCCTCGCCCATGAAGAGCATCGGAGTGAACGGGCCCAGCAGGGTGAGCGCCGCAGCGATCGCGAGCCGGCCCTCGTCGAGGGTCGCCGTGAGGCGGTCGCCGATCGCCCGATTGCCGATCTGGTCGTGGTTCTGGCTGCAGACCACGAGGCGCCACGCGGGCATCCGCTCCGTGTCGATCGGCCGACCGTGGTGACGGCCTCGGAAGGTCGAGAGGGTGCCGTCGTGGAAGAACCCGCGGGTCAGCACCTTCTCGAGGGATCCGAGCGGGGCGAAGTCCTCGTAGTAGCCGGTGGTCTCGCCGGTCAGGGCGACGTGCACCGCGTGGTGGAAGTCGTCGCTCCACTGCGCGTCGAGACCGTAGCCGCCCGCCTCGCGCGGGGTGATCAGCGTCGGATCGTTGAGGTCGGACTCGGCGATCAGGGTGAGCGGGCGTCCCACGTGCGCCGAGAGGACCGCCACCTCGGACGCCATCTCCTCGAGCACGTGCACCGCCCGCTCGTCCACGAGCGCGTGGACCGCGTCCAGCCGCAGCGCGTCGACGTGGTAGTCGCGCAGCCACATCAGCGCGTTGTCGATGATGTAGCCGCGGACGACGTCCGAGCCCTCACCGTCGAGGTTGACGGAGCTGCCCCACGTGTTGGCCTTCTCGTTCTTGAGGTAGGGGCCGAACTCGGGGAGGTAGTTGCCACTGGGGCCGAGGTGGTTGTAGACCACGTCCTGGATCACGCCCATGCCGGCGCGGTGCGCCGCGTCGACGAAGCGCTGGTACGCCTCCGGTCCCCCGTACGGCTCGTGGACGGCGTACCAGAGCACACCGTCGTAGCCCCAGTTGTGCGTGCCGTTCACCGCGTTGACGGGCAGGATCTCGATGAAGTCCACGCCCAGCGAGCGCAGGTGGTCGAGCCTGCCCGCCGCGGCGTCCAGCGTCCCCTCGGGGGTGAACGTGCCGATGTGCAGCTCGTAGATCACCGCTCCGGCCAGCTGGCGGCCCGTCCAGGCGCCGTCCTGCCACGCGTGCACGGCGGGGTCGTAGGTGCGCGACAGCTCGTGCACCCCGCCGGGCTGGCGACGCGAGCGCGGGTCCGGGAACGGGCCGGAACCGTCGACGCGGTAGCCGTAGTCGACCTCACCGGCGGGAGCGGAGCCGGAGACGCGCCACCAGCCCTCCTGACCCCTCCTCGTCATCGCGACGGGGTCGCCGCCCTCGATCACGAGCTCGACGGTCGAGGCCTCGGGGGCCCAGACGTCGAAGCGGTCCGGCCCGGCGGTGGCGAGGGCGTAGCGGTAGGGGGTCGTACTGATCACGGGGAGCTCCTGAGCGGGTCGGGCAGACGGGAGGTGGGGCGCCGGCCGGGGCGGAGAGCCCCGGCCGGAGGGTCAGGCGACCGGGACGAGCAGCGCGACCGGGAGTCCGCCGCCGAGGATCTCGGCGACGGGAGTGGTGCCTCCCGCGAAGGTGCGCCCGGTGAGCAGGTCCTGCACGGGGTGCCCCGGCAGCACGAGCACGGTCCCGCCCCAGCCGCCGGCCTGCTCGAGGCCGTGCGGGAGCCGCGTGGCGACGGTCAGGGCGCCTCCGCGATCGAAGGCGATGACGTTCTCCCGTGCCTCTCCGATGGCGAAGACCGGGGCGTAGCGCGTGAACAGCTCCGGACGGTCGCGGCGCAGCCGCAGCGCGCGAGAGGTGACGAGCAGCTTCGCCGCGCCCTCCTGGTCGATCCCGGGGACCCACCCTCCGTCGATCCGCTCGAGCAGGGAGCGCCGCTCGGCGAAGTCGACCGGACGGCGGTTGTCCGGATCGACGAGGGAGGTCTCCCAGAGCTCGCTGCCCTGGTAGACGTCCGGGATCCCGGGCGCCGTCAGCTGCACGAGCTTGGCCGAGAGGCTGTTCGACCAGCCCGTCGCCTGCACGCGGGCGACGGTCTCCTCGATCAGACGGCGGACCTCGGCGTCGTCGAACGCGGCGTCGACCGCCGCGTGCATCCGCTTCTCGAACGCCTCGTCGGGAGCGGTCCACTTCGTCGAGCTGCCCGCCTCGCGGGAGGCCTTCTCGGCGTACGCGTGCAGCCGCTCGCGCGACGCGGGCCACGACCCGACGACCGCCTCCCAGAGGAGGTGCTCGACGGGTCCGTCGCCGAATCCGACCAGCGAGTGCAGCGATCGCAGGGTCCCGGCCCAGACCTCGGGCTCCTCCGCGAGGGCCGTGATGCGCGCCCTCGTGTCCTCGCCCCGCTTCGTGTCGTGCGTCGAGAGGGTGGTGAGCGACGCCGGGAACGAGGCCTGGCGCACGCCCTGACGGCGGTGGAACTCCTCGAGCTCGATGGAGAACTCGTCGGGGTCCGCTCCGACCTCGTTCAGCGACGTGAGCCGGCTGTACCGGTAGAAGGCCGTGTCCTCGACGCCCTTGGCCATCACCATGCCGGAGGTCTGCTGGAAGCGCACGGAGACGGGAGTGCCGGTCTCGCCGAGCAGCTCCGCGACTCGATCGATCGTGCGGGCGATCTCCGGGCGCCGGTGCACGGCGTCGACTCGGGCGTGCTCGAGGTGCTCCGCTCCGTACGGCAGGTAGCTGCGGTACACCGGGAACGTCGCGAGCAGCTCGGCGATCGCGTCGTCCGCCCCGTCGACCTCGGGGATCAGTCGGGCGAGCCGCAGGACCTCGGAGCGGAGGATCCCGTCCGCGATGCCGCGCTTGGTGTCGTGGATCAGATCGGCCCAGACGACGGGCGAGCCGCCGCCGCCGAGCTCCGCGTCCAGACCCTCCAGCACGTGCCGCGAGTCGGCGTCGACGAGGATCCGATCGATGTCGGCGAGGGCGTCGTAACCGGTCGTGCCCACCGTCGCCCAGTGCGCCGGAAGGGTCTCGTCGCCCTCGAGGATCTTCTCGACCCACACCGGCGCTCCGCCGATGGCGCGAGCGAGGTCGTCGAGGTACCCGCCCGGGTCGGCGAGGCCGTCCGGGTGATCGACCCGGAGGCCGTCGGCCAGTCCCTCGGTGAACCAGCGGACGATCTCGCGGTGCGAGGCGTCGAACACCTCGGGTCGTTCGACGGTGATGGCGGCGAGGGTGTTCACCGCGAAGAAGCGGCGGTAGTTGAGCTCCGCGTCCGCTCGGCGCCAGTTCACCAGCTCGTAGCTCTGACGCTCGTGCACCACGCGACCGGAGTCGCCGGGCTCGGCGGTGCCGGGCGCGATCGGCAGGCGGTTCTCGTAGTAGTGCAGCTCGTCGCCGACGACCTCGAGGGCGTCGAGCTCGCTGTCGCTGTCGCCCTCGCTCGCGCCGTCACCCAGGATCGGGACGCGCAGCCTGCCCCCGCCTGCCTCCCAGTCGATGTCGAACGCGGTCGCGTAGCGGGACGACTTCCCGTTCTTCAGGAGGTCCCACCACCAGGAGTTCTTGCTCGGCGTCGCGACGCCCATGTGGTTCGGCACGATGTCGATCAGGACGCCGAGACCCTCGGCCTTGGCGGCGGCCGCGGCGCGGGCCAGGCCCTCGCCTCCGCCGCGCGCCGGGTCGACCTGCGAGTGGTCGACGACGTCGTAGCCGTGGTCGGAGCCGGGCTCGGCCGTCAGCAGCGGGGAGAAGTAGAGCCAGTCGGCGCCGAGCGAGCGCACGTAATCGGCGATCTGCGCCGCCTCGTCGAGATCGAAGCCGGAGCGGATCTGGAGTCGGTAGGTCGAAGCGGGCAGTCGCACGTCAGGCTCCTGTCGAAGAGGCGGTCGCGGAGTCGGTCGACTCCGCGTGGGGGCTGGTGGTCCCGACGATCGGGATCGCCGAGGTGGCGGCGAGCGAGGCGAGGGAGGCGGCGACGGAGTGGTCGACCTCGGGCTCGGGTGCGCTGTGCTCCTGGAGGATCACGAGCGACTTCGCCTGGACGGTCAGCATCGCCCCCGCCGGACGCGGCACGGAGTCGGCCTCGGCGCCCGCCGTGTCGACGAGCACCGCCCACGCCAGCGCGTACTCGTCGCTCGGGACCCTGAACTCGACGTCGACGTCATCGGCGTTGAAGTAGAGGAGGAAGCTGTCGTCGGTCACGGGCTGGCCGCGCTCGTCGCGCTCGCGGATGCCGTTGCCGTTGAGGTAGATGCCCACCGAGCGGTCCAGACCGGAGTCCCAGTCCGACGGGCTCATCTCGGTGCCGTCCGACTTGAACCAGACGATGTCGGGCAGCGGCTCCTCGGAGCCGCGCAGCACGGGGCGCCCGTCGAAGAAGCGGCCGCGTCGGAAGGTCGGGTGCTCGGCGCGGAGGCGGATCAGCGCCGCCGTGAACTCCAGCAGCGGGCGGTCGGCGGTCGACCAGTCGATCCAGGTCAGCTCGCTGTCCTGGGCGTAGGTGTTGTTGTTGCCGTTCTGAGTGCGCCCGAGCTCGTCGCCGTGCAGGATCATCGGGACGCCCTGGGAGATGAGCATGGTCGCCAGGAAGTTGCGCTGCTGCCGAGCGCGCAGGCCGAGCACGGTCGGGTCGTCGGTGGGGCCCTCGACGCCGTGGTTCCACGAGCGGTTGTGGGACTCGCCGTCGTTGCCGTCCTCCCCGTTCGCCTCGTTGTGCTTCTCGTTGTACGAGACCAGGTCACGCAGGGTGAAGCCGTCGTGAGCGGTGACGAAGTTGATCGACGCGACCGGGTAGCGGCCCGAGCGGGCGTAGAGGTCGGCCGAGCCTGTGAGGCGCGAGGCGAACTCGCCCATCGTGGAGGGCTCCCCGCGCCAGAAGTCGCGCACGGTGTCGCGGTACTTTCCGTTCCACTCCGTCCACTGCGGGGGGAAGTTGCCCACCTGGTACCCGCCGGGGCCGACGTCCCAGGGCTCGGCGATGAGCTTCACCTGCGAGACCACCGGGTCCTGCTGCACGAGCTCGAAGAAGGTGGAGAGGCGGTCGACATCGTAGAACTCCCGCGCGAGCGCCGAGGCGAGGTCGAAGCGGAACCCGTCGACGCGCATCTCGGTCACCCAGTAGCGAAGCGAGTCCATGATCAGCTGCAGCGAGTGCGGGTGCCGGACGTTCAGGGTGTTCCCCGTGCCGGTGTAGTCCATGTAGTAGCGCTTGTCGTCGTCGACGAGGCGGTAGTACGCCTCGTTGTCGATCCCGCGGAAGGACAGCGACGGACCGAGGTGGTTGCCCTCGGCGGTGTGGTTGTACACCACGTCGAGGATGACCTCGATGCCGGCCGCGTGCAGCGCGCGCACCATGCTCTTGAACTCCTGGACCTGCTGGCCCTGGTCGCCCGTGGAGGAGTAGGTGTTCTGCGGCGCGAAGAAGCCGATGGTGTTGTAGCCCCAGTAGTTCGACAGCCCCTTCTCGATCAGCGTCGAGTCGTTGACGAACTGGTGCACGGGCATCAGCTCGATCGCCGTGATGCCCAGGTGCTTGAGGTGCGCGATGACCGCGGGGTGCGCGACGCCCGCGTACGTGCCGCGCAGCTCCTCCGGGATGTCGGGGTGGCTCTTCGTGAGCCCCTTCACGTGCGCCTCGTAGATGACCGTGCGGTCGTACGAGATGCGGGGACGGCGGTCGCCTGCCCAGTCGAAGAACGGGTTGATGACGACGCCCATCATCATGTGCGGCGCCGAGTCCTCGTCGTTCGTCGAGTCGGGGTCGCCGAAGGTGTACGAGAAGAGCGACTGGTCCCAGTCGATCTCGCCCGCGACGGCCTTCGCGTAGGGGTCGAGCAGCAGCTTGTTGGGGTTGCAGCGCTGGCCGGCGGCCGGGTCGTACGGACCGTGGATGCGGTAGCCGTACTTCTGGCCGGGCTGCACCTGCGGCAGGTAGCAGTGCCAGACGTAGGCGTCCGACTCGAGCACGTCGACTCGCGTCTCGGTGCCGTCGTCGTCGAACAGGCAGAGCTCGACGCGATCGGCGATCTCGCTGAAGAGAGCGAAGTTCGTGCCGCTTCCGTCGAAAGTGGCGCCCAAGGGGTAGGCGGTTCCGGGCCAGGTCTCCACGAGACTCCTCTGGGGTGTGGTCTCGGGCGATCCGGATGAGGCCGTCGTTCGGTCCGCGGATGCCCGACGTCGGGGGTGATGGTCCATCACCTTCGCGACGGACCGACTGCCCACCTTAGCGAGGGCCTCCTCCGACTCAGCCGGGAGGCCCGGGTCGGAGGGGTTCACAGGTCGCCGTCCCGGCTCACGTTCTGCGCCGCGGAGCGCGGGCTCGACGGTCGGATCGGGAGCAGCGGCGAGGTCACGCTTGGAACAGTACGGGCGGCACCGATCCTGCCGGAGGGGCTGGCGCCGCGCCCGGATGATCGGCTAGCGAGGCGCTCCGGATCAGTGCGAGCCGATCCTGCGCCGCAGGAGGTCGATGCGGGCCTGCAGCTGCGTCACGCTGGCCTGCGCGACCGCCGGGCCGCCGCAGAGCCGTCGCAGCTCGGTGTGGACCTGCCCGTGGGTCTCCCCCGTGTTGCGGGCCCACAGCCCCACCAGCGAGTTGAGGAGGCTCCGCTGCTCCTTGAGCGTGCGGTAGAGCGGGGCCGGGATCTCGCTCTCCTTCGCCTCCGGTGCGGCAGCGGCCGCTCCCGGCCGCGTTCCTGCGCGCTTCGCCTGGCGCTGCTGGCGGTGCTGCAGGAGCTCGCGCACCTGATCCGGCTCGAGGAGCCCCGGCAGGCCGATGAAGTCGAGCTCCTCCTCGCTCTCGACCTCGACCTCCATGCCGAACTCGGCGCCCTCGTAGACGACGCGGTCGAAGGTCGCGGCGGAACCGAGCGACTCGAAGCGCCCCTCCTCGAGGAGCTCGGAGGACGCCTTCTCCTGCCGCTCGGCGTCGGCCATCAGGTCGGCCTCGGGGTACTCCTCGTCGTCCGAGCTCTTGCGGTCCAGCGCGTGGTCGCGCTGCTGCTCCATCGAGCTCGCCAGCGCCAGCAGGCCCGGCACGTTGGGGAGGAAGATCGACGCGGTCTCGCCGCGGCGGCGGGCGCGCACGAACCGGCCGATCGCCTGGGCGAAGAACAGCGGAGTCGAGGCCGACGTCGCGTACACGCCGACCGCGAGTCGCGGCACGTCGACGCCCTCCGACACCATGCGCACGGCGACCATCCACCGGCTCGTGCCCTTCGAGAACTCCTCGATCCGGTCGCTCGCCTCCTTCTCGTCCGACAGGACGACGGTCACGGGCTCGCCGCTGATCTCGCGGAGCATCGCGGCGTAGGCGCGGGCCGCGTAGTGATCGGTCGCGATGACCAGTCCGCCGGCGTCGGGGATCGCCCGGCGCACCTCGCTCAGCCGCGTATTGGCGGCCCGCAGCACCGAGGGGATCCAGTCGCCCTTGGGGTCCAGCGCCGTCCGCCAGGCCTGCGAGGTGATGTCCTTCGTGTTGCCCTCGCCCAGCCGCGCCTCCATCTCGTCGCCCGCCTTCGACTTCCAGCGCATCTGCCCGGCGTAGACCATGAACAGGACGGGACGGACGACTCCGTCGGCGAGCGCGCGGCCGTAGCCGTAGGCGTAGTCCGTCAGGGAGGTGCGGATGCCCTCCTCGTCGGGGAGGTAGCTGACGAAGGGGATCGGCGCGGTGTCGGAGCGGAACGGCGTGCCCGTCAGGGAGAGCCGGCGCACCGCGGGCTCGAAGGCCTCGCGGATCGCGTCGCCCCAGCTGAGCGCGTCTCCGCCGTGGTGGACCTCGTCGAGGATCACGAGGGAGCGACCCGAGAGCGTGAGTTCGCGATGCAGCTCGGGGCGGACCGCGATCTGGGCGTACGTCACGGCGACGCCGTGGTAGTGCCGGGCGTGGCGCCCCATCCTGTTCGTGAAGGTGGGGTCGAGCCGGATGCCGACCCGGTGCGCGGCCTCGGCCCACTGGCGCTTGAGGTGCTCGGTCGGCGCGACGACCGTGATGCGGTCGACCGTGCGGTTGTGCAGGAGTTCGGCCGCGAGGCGGAGCGCGAAGGTCGTCTTGCCGGCGCCCGGCGTCGCCGCGGCGAGGAAATCGCGCGGCTCGGTCTGGAAGTAGGCCTCGAGGGCCTCCGCCTGCCACGCGCGGAGCTTGTTCGCCGTGCCCCACGGAGCGCGTCCGGGGAACGACGGGGACAGGTGCTCCGCAGCGGAGGTGCCGACCTGATGACCGAAGCTCGAGGGACTGTTCACGTGCGCCAACGCTAGCCGACGGCACCGACACCGGCTCCCCGACCGCGCGATCGAGCGCAGCACGGCGCAGTCGGCGGGCGTGTCGTGATCGTCCGCACGACGGATCCCGCCGCAGTGGCGCCGGAGCAGAATGGAGGGATGGTCGAGCAGCGTCATCCGTGGTCCCGCTACGTCGCCCTCGGCGACTCCTTCACCGAGGGGATCGGCGATCCCGAACCCGCGAGCCCCGGCGGGCACCGCGGCTGGGCCGACCGGGTGGCCGAGGTCCTCGGCAGCCAGGTCGACGACTTCGCCTACGCCAACCTCGCCGTCCGGGGGAAGCTGCTGCAGCAGATCCTCGACGAGCAGATCGAGCCGGCGCTGGAGTTGCGCCCCGACCTGATCACCATCTCCGCAGGCGGCAACGACGTCATCCGCCCGGGGACCGACCCTGACGACATCGCGTCGCGCTTCGAGTCGGGGCTCGCCCGCCTGCGCTCGGACGACGCCACCGTGGTGCTCTTCACGGGCGTCGACGTCGGCTTCTCCCCCGTCTTCGGGCGGATCCGCGGCAAAGTGGCGATCTACAACGAGAACCTGCGCGCTCTCGCGAAGCGCTACGACTGCATCGTCGCCGACCAGTGGTCGCTCCAGGAGATCCAGGACGTGCGGATGTGGGCGCCCGACCGCCTGCACCTCAATCCGCACGGTCACCACGAGGTCGCGCGGATGGTCCTCGACGCGCTCGCCGTCGAGAACTCCCTGAGGCCCCTCGCGCCCGAGCCGCTGCCGACGCCCACCTGGCGCGCCGCACGGACGGAGGACGTCAAGTGGGCGAGGGAGTACCTCGTCCCGTGGGTGCTGCGCCGGGTGCGGCACCAGTCCTCGGGAGACTTCATCACGGCCAAGCGGCCGTCGGCCGAGCCCTACCGCGCCGGTGCCGACCGGGCGCAGCCGGCTCCCTCGGCCCCGGGCACCGCCGCCCCCGGCAACGCGACGCCCGAGCAGGTCGCCGCCGACATCGCGACCGCCGGTGTCCGCATCGTCGTCGACGGAGTCGACTAGCCGAGCAGCTCGGCCGGGTGCGTCAGGCGCCAGCCGAATCCGGGGTCCTCGATCGCGCCGTCGGCCACGAGGGGCAGCTCGTACGGCGTGCCGTCGACCTCGACGGTGACGGTCCCCACGCTCGATCCGTCCTCGACGGTGTCGAGCGGATCGAGGGCGACGGTCGTGCTCGTCGTCGCGGCGCCCCAGGTCAGGACGGACCGCGCCTCGGCGGTCTCGGCGACGGCGGAGTCGCCCCAGAGGCTCGTGTACGAGCCGAAGTCCTGCCCCTCCGTCGTCAGCGGCACCGTGCGGAAACCCGCCTCGACGCTCGGGAGCAGCGTCAGGACGTCGGCGGCGAGCTGAGGATGGGTGCGCGCACCCACGACCACCCCGACGAGGGTGACCGGCTGACCCTCGACCGTCGTGTCGACCGAGAACAGCAGGCAGGACCCCGCCTCGTCCGTCGTCCCGGTCTTGATCCCGTCCACTCCCCCGCGGCCGAGCAGGGTGTTCGTGTTCTCGATCGTGCCCACTCCCGGGATGTCCGCGGTGGGCAGGGCGACGATCGGCGCCAGCACCGGATCGGCGACCAGCAGCTCGCCCAGCCGCACCATGTCGGCGGTCGTGCTCACCGTGTCCGGGGAGAGCCCGCTCGTGTCGGTGACAACGGTGCGGGTGAGGCCCTGCCCGTCGAGCCAGGTGCGCGCGGCGGCGAGGTACGCCTCCTCCGATCCGAACGCCCAGATCGCCAGCGACTTCGAGTAGTTGTTGGCGGAGGGGAGCATCAGCACCGTCAGAGCCTCGCGCTGCGTCAGCTCGAGGCCCGCCGACACCGGTGCGACCGAGCCGTTCTCGGCCAGGGACTCGGCGTAGTAGCCGACGTCCGCGTCGGTGAAGGTGATCGTCTCCCCGTCGGTCCCCTCGGCGATCGGCTTCGCCGCGAGGATCACGAGCGCCGTGACGACCTTGGCGATGCTGCCCGTCGGCACGGGTTCGGTGGAGCCGTAGCGCGCGAGGACGCCGTCCTCCTCCGCACCGTCGAAGCCGAGCGCGGTGATCGCTCCCGAGCCGTACGACGGCCAGGCGAGGGCGGGAGCATCGAGCACCGCCGGGGACGTCCGGGCCACCAGTGCGGTGGCCTCGGGCAGATCGGCGCTCGCCGCCGTGGCCGCGTAGGCCCCGCCACCGCCGACGAGGACCGCTGCGAGCACGGCGCCCACGATCGCGCCCGGGCGCATCCGGCGGCGAGGCGCGGGGGCGGGAGGCGCCGGGTTCTCCGCCTCCACTGCTCCGAAGACGTCGAGCGGCGAGTTGTCGGGTCGCGTCGGGGAGCTCACCCCGTCATCGTAGGCGGGGCGCGCCGCGCTGCCGGGGACCCCGCCGGGGCGGTCGCGACTCAGCGTCCGCCCGGTCGCGTCAGCGCCCAGAGCGCCACCGCGCCCGCGGAGGCCACGTTGAGCGAGTCGACCCCGTGCAGCATCGGGATCGTGACGACGGTGTCCGCCGCGTCGAGCGCCGCGCGGCTCAGCCCGTCGCCCTCGGCTCCGAGCACGACGGCCACCCGCTCGGGCCGCCCGGCCGCGTACACGTCCAACGGCACCGCGTCGGGGGCGAGCGCGAGCGCCGCGATCGAGAACCCCGCCGCCAGCAGCTCCTCGCGCGCCGGTCCCCACTCGGGCGTCCTGGTCCACGGCACCTGCAGCACGGTCCCCATGCTGACCCGGACGCTCCGGCGGTAGAGCGGATCGGCGCAGCGCGGCGTCACGAGGACCGCGTCGGCCCCCATCCCCGCGGCGGCGCGGAACACGGCGCCGACGTTCGTGTGGTCGACGAGGTCCTCCAGGATCACCACGAGCCGCGCGTCCGCGAGCAGCTCGGTCACGGAGGGGAGCACCGGCCGGTGCATCGAGGCCAGCGCCCCGCGGTGCAGGTGGAAGCCCGTGAGCTCCTCGATCATCGCGTCCGGTGCGACGAAGACGGGGACCTCGGGGAAGCGCTCGAGCACCTCCGCGGCGTCCGGCAGCCGCTTCTCCTGGACCAGGACCGACCGCGGACGGTGCCCTGCGTCGAGCGAGCGTCCGATCACCTTCGACGACTCCGCGATGTAGAGGCCGCCCTCCGGCTCCAGCACCCGCCGCAGGGCGACATCGGTCAGCCGGTGGTAGTCGGCGAGGAGGGGGTGGTCGAGGTCCGCGATGTGCACGATCGGCATCCCGGCACCCTAGGGCACCGGGGCGCTCTAGACTTCGAGACGGGCCCCTCGCACTCGCGGGGCCCGCTGACGGGAGGCGCGGATGGAGTCGAGTCCGACACCGGACGCCGACGGCACGCGTGCCGAGGCGATCGAGCAGGCCGTCGAACTCCTCAGCGGACGCCGCATCGCCGCCGTCACGGGGGCGGGCGTCAGCACCGACTCCGGCATCCCGGACTACCGCGGGGCGGGAGCGCCCGTGCGCACTCCGATGACCTACTCGCAGTTCGTCGCCGACCCGGAGTACCGCAAGCGCTACTGGGCGGGCAGCCAGATCGGCTGGCGGCGCTTCACGAGCACCCTGCCCAACGACGGGCACCGCGCGCTGGCGCGCCTGGAGGAGAACGGCGTGCTCACCGGGGTCGTCACGCAGAACGTCGACGGTCTGCACGTGCGCGCCGGGTCGCGTCGCGTGGTCGATCTCCACGGCTCCGCCGACCGGGTGCGCTGCATGACCTGCGGGCAGTACTTCGCCCGAGACGCCGTGGCCGACCGCATCGCCGAGGCGAACCCCTGGCTCGACGACCCCGGAGTGTCCTCCCTCAACCCCGACGGCGACGCCGAGGTCCACGACGTCTCGGCCATGACCGTGCCCGCGTGCACCGTCTGCGGCGGGATCCTCAAGCCGGACATCGTCTTCTTCGGCGAGTTCATCCCGACGGAGCGTTTCCAGGAGGCGCGCGCCATCGTCGCCGGCGCCGACGCCCTCCTGGTGGCCGGCTCGTCCCTGGTCGTCAACTCCGGCATCCGCTTCCTCGAGATCGCCCGTCGCGGCAAGATGCCGATCGTCATCGTCAACCGCGGCACCACCAAGGGCGACTCCCGCGCCGCGATCAAGATCGACGGCGGCACGAGCGAGGTCCTCCGCGCCCTCGCCGACCGCCTGCCCGCCCGCTGACGAGGGCGTCGCCCTCCCCGCTCCTCGAGAGGCTCCCCGTGACCCAGCTCACCCTCGTCCGCCACGGTCAGACCGACTGGAACGCCGCCCGCCGCATCCAGGGCGCCAGCGACATCCCCTTGAACGACATCGGCCGGTCCCAGGCCCGCGCCGCCGCGCGGATCCTGGGCGAGCGCTCCTGGGACGCGGTCGTCTCGAGCCCGCTGCAGCGCGCCCACGAGACCGGCGCGATCATCGCCCGCGGACTCGGACTGCCCGAGCCGGTCGTGGTGCCCGGCCTCGCCGAGCGCGCCTACGGCGAGGCGGAGGGGATGACCGGCGACGACCTCCGGGCGCTCTTCCCGGGCGGCATCGAGGGAGCGCGGATCCCCGGCTGCGAGACGCGGTCCGAGGTGGTCGCCCGGGCCACGGAGGCTCTGCTCGAGGTCGCCGAGCGCTTCCCCGACCAGCGGGTGATCGTCGCGACGCACGGAGCCGTGATCGGCAGCCTCCTCCGCTCGCTCAGCGAGGACGCTCTGCCACCCCAGGGCATCACCGTCGGCAACGGCTCGCGGCACGACTTCGCGATCGTCGACGGCGCGCTGCGGATCGTCGCGTTCGACGATTCCGGCGACGTGGTCGTGGTGGACGCCGATCTCGAGGACGTCCTCAGCCCGACCGCGGGCTGAGGACCCCGGCTCTCAGCGGCGGCCGAGGTCCCTCAGCAGCTCGAAGAGCGTGCGGGCGGAGTCCCGCCACGAGTACGCCGCGGCGCGCTCGCGCGAGCGGGCGGACCGCTCCCGCCAGAGCACCGGGTCCTCGAGCGTCCGCACGCCCCGCGCGACGTCCTCGGCGCTCGTGGGATCGACCAGCACCGCGGCGTCTCCGGCGATCTCGCGGAAGATCGGGATGTCGCTCACCACGACCGGTGTGCCGAGCGCCATGGCCTCGACCAGAGGGATCCCGAAGCCCTCGTCCCGGCTCGCGCTCACGAGGGCGCTCGCGCGGGCGAGCACCGACCGGTAGGTGACGTCGTCCGCCCCCTGGTGGAACACCAGCTTCGCGGTCGGAGCGAGCGAGCGAAGCGTCTCGACGGTCTCCTCGCTCGCCCGGCTCATCAGGTGCAGTTCGTAGTCGGGCAGGAGCCGCATGGCGCGGGCCAGCGTCTCGACGTTCTTGTAGGGCATGTACGAGCCCATGTAGACGAGCGAGCGCGCTCCGGAGCGGTCGGGCAGCGAGGCGGCGAGGGCCGCGCTGGCCTCGTCCGGGGCCGACGCGGCGTTGGGAACGACGACGACAGGTCGCGTGGTCAGGCGGTGCTCCCGGATCAGGGTGCGGGTCGTCTCCGACACCGTCACGACGGCGTCCGCGCGCTGCAGTAGCCGGCGCTGCGGCCACCAGGCGAGGTGGTACAGCCGCCACAGTCCCCGCACGGGCAGCGGCAGATCGCGCGGAGGCGTGCGGTGGCGGTAGTAGATGAGGTCGTGGACGGTGAGCACGAGCCGGTAGCGGCGACCGAGCGACCCCATGGTCTGCATCGGCGAGAAGACCACGTCGGGCTTCAGCCGGTTCACGAGCAGCGCGACGAACGGCTCGAACGGGCCCGTCGGCGAGGTCACCCTCTCCCACGGCAGATCGGGCAGCATCGCGAGCTGCCGGCGATCGCTGATCAGCATCGTCACGTCGTGCAGAGCCGACAGCTCGCGCACGAGCTCGGCCGTGTAACGGCTGATGCCGTCGTGGCGCTCGAGGCGGGTGTACCGGCAGTCGACGACGATCCTCATCGGTCGATCCCCTCCTCGAGGGCACGGCGGACGACGGCGGCGGCCTCGTCGGGGGCCTCGTAGTGGATGAGGTGGCCGACGCCGTCGATCACGTGCAGCCGCGCATGGGGCAGCGCCTCGAGGAGCCGGTGCTGCGCGGCGATCGGCGTGATGTCGTCCTGTGCGGCGGCGATGAGCTGCGTCGGCACCGTGATCCGGGCGGCGTACTCGCTCACATCGTGCGAGACGGAGGCGCGGAACGCCTCGAGCACCGTGTCGCGCGACGCGAACGCGCTGAAGTAGCGGTCGTGCTGATCGTGCACGAAGCGCCGCAGAGCCGGCTCCTTCGTCTTCACCATCGAGAGGCTCATGATCCGCACGACGAGAGGATCGCGCAGGAGCCGGTAGCCCAGCGCCCGCGGGAGCACGGCGCCGAGTCGGTAGTAGAGGACGGCGAGCCGGGTGAGCACCCCGCGGGGCCCCGCGAGCGCGGGGGCGGAGATCGGGTTCACCAGCACGAGCAAGGGGGTCGGCAGCCCGCCCGCGACGGCGGCGGCCGCGACGATCGAGCCGAAGGAGTGACCGAGCACGACCGCCTCGCCGCGCAGCCCCAGCGCGTCGAGGAACTCCCCGAGCCAGACCGCGTAGCCGTCGACGTCGTGCGCGTGGGCCGTCATCGGCGGCGAGGCGCCGAAGCCGGGCAGGTCCGGGGCGATCACCCGGACGTCCGCTCCGCCGGCCAGCAGCCGGGCGATCACGGGCTCGAGGCCGTGGTGCTCGCCGCGGAAGCCGTGCACCAGGACGATCACCGTCGCAGCGTCGTCGGAACCGTAGGTCCAGTAGGCGGTGGACACCCCGGAGACGGCCGCGGAGGCCTCCCGGATCGGGAGTCGTCCGAGGTCGGCGGCGTAGGGCGAAGCGACGGTCATCTCGGTACCCCATCGTAGGCAAAGCTCCCCGAACTTCTCGCCGCAACGCCTTGCGTGGCCGCGATCCGAGCCGGGAGCATGAACACGCGCTCGCATCGCGACGCACCGCCCCGTCCTCGTGACGGTCATCCGCTCAGGCAGCAGCAGAAGGAGCACCGTGAGCTTCACGTCGCCGATCCAACTCCCCGGACTCGCCCTCGATCCCCAGTGGTACCGCCGTGCGGTGTTCTACGAGGTCATGATCCGGTCGTACTACGACTCGAACGGGGACGGCGCCGGCGACATCAACGGACTGGCGTCCAAGCTCGACTACCTGCAGTGGCTCGGCATCGACGCGCTCTGGCTCCCGCCCTTCTACATGTCGCCGCTGCGCGACGGCGGCTACGACGTCTCGGACTTCAAGGCGATCCTCCCCGAGTTCGGCACGATGGAGGACTTCCGCGATCTGGTGCGCAAGGCGCACGAGCGCAACATGCGCATCGTCATGGACTTCCCGCTGAACCACACCAGCGACCAGCACGAGTGGTTCCAGCAGTCGCGATCCGACCCCGAGGGGCCCTACGGCGACTTCTACGTCTGGAACGACACCGACGACCGCTACCCCGACATCCGCATCATCTTCGTCGACACCGAGGACTCGAACTGGGCGTTCGACTCCGAGCGCCGGCAGTTCTACTTCCACCGCTTCTTCTCGCACCAGCCGGACCTCAACTTCGAGAACCCGGCAGTCCACGAGGCGATCCACGACGTGGTCAAGTTCTGGCTCGACCTCGGTGTCGACGGCATCCGCCTGGACGCGATCCCCTATCTCTACGAGTCCGACGAGGGCAACGGCGAGGGCGAGCCGCCGACGCACGACTTCATCAAGAACCTCCGCCAGATGGTCGACCGCGACTACCCGGGCCGCATCCTGATCGCGGAGGCGAACCAGTGGCCTCGCGAGGTCGCCGCGTTCTTCGGCACCGAGGAGGAGCCGGAGTGCCACATGGCCTTCGATTTCCCGGTCATGCCCCGCATCTTCTACTCGCTCCGCGCGCAGACGGCCAACGAGTTGAAGAAGGTCCTGTCCGAGACCTTCGACATCCCCACCGGAGCCGCGTGGGGCGTGTTCCTGCGCAACCACGACGAGCTCACGCTCGAGATGGTCTCCGAGGAGTACCGCCAGGCGATGTACGGCTGGTACGCCTACGACCCGCGGATGCGCTCCAACATCGGCATCCGGCGCCGCCTCGCACCGCTGCTCGACAATTCCCGCGCCGAGCTCGAGCTGATCAACGCGCTCCTGTTCTCGCTCGCGGGCAGCCCGTTCCTCTACTACGGCGACGAGATCGGGATGGGCGACAACATCTGGCTCAACGACCGCGACGCCTCCCGCACGCCGATGCAGTGGACGCCCGACCGCAACGCCGGCTTCTCGGCCGCCGACCCCGGCAAGCTCGTGCAGCCGATCGTGCAGTCGCTCGTCTACCACTACAACCAGGTGAACGTGGAGGCGCAGCTCGCCCAGTCCCGCTCACTCCTGCACTGGATGCGGAACGTGCTGCACGTGCGCCGCGGGCACCCGGCCTTCGGCCTGGGCTCCATGCGCGTGCTCGAGACCGACCACGAGTCGGTGCTCGCCTTCGTCCGCGACTACGCCGGCTCCGGCTCCGCAATGGGCGACCAGCCGGAGGAGGTGCTCTGCGTCTTCAGCTTCAACCACAACCCGGTCTCGGTCACCATCACGGACCCCGAGAACCCGGGATCGACGCTCAGCGACCTCTTCGGCGGCGGCCGCTTCCCCGGCTTCTCCGAGGACGGCACTCTGACCATGACGCTGGGCACACAGGGCTTCTTCTGGCTGCACGTCGCCAAGGCGGGTCACGAGCGCTGACGCACGCCCGCGGGGCTTCCGGCCGATGTCGGAGGCCCCGCCTAGGCTGTCCGCGTGAGCATCACCGCAGCGACCGAGCCGACCCTGTTCGATGACGACGCGTTCGATGACGCCCCGTTCGCCGACCGCGTCGTCGGGCATGACGGGGTGCCCCTCCGCGGCGGCGCGGAGCTCGCTCCCGCGGAGGATGCGCCCTGGTTCGATCTGCTGGCCGTCTTCGACCTCGAGACCACCGGCATCGACGTGCGCACGAGTCGCATCGTCACCGCGCACGTGGGTGTGATCGGAGCCGACGGCGAGCCGATCGAGGGCACCACCTGGCTCGCCGATCCCGGCGTCGAGATCCCCGCAGGCGCCAGCGCGGTCCACGGCATCAGCACCGAGCACGCCCGCGCCCACGGCCGTCCCGCCGGCGAGGTCGTCGCCGAGGTGTCGGAGGCCCTGCGCTCCCTGCTCGCGCGGGGCGTCCCGGTCGTCGTCTACAACGCTCCCTACGATCTCTCGCTCCTGGCTCACGAAGCGCGCCGGTGGGGCGTGCCGGTGCTGATCGATCCGAGCCCCGTCATCGACCCGCTCGTCATCGACAAGGCGGTCGACCGCTACCGCAGGGGCAAGCGCACCCTCACCCTCGCCGCCGAGCACTACGGAGTGAGCCTCACCGAGGCGCACGACGCCGGAGCCGACGCCGTCGCCGCCGGCCGGGTCGCCCAGGCGCTGGGTCGCGCGTTCGCCGACGAGCTCGGAGTCGGTGCCGACGCCCTGCACGCCCTGCAGGTCGACTGGTGCCGAGACCAGGCCGAGTCGTTCCAGGAGTACATGCGCCGCGTGCGCGACGAGGCGTTCGTCGCCGACGGAGCGTGGCCCGTCCGCCACTGACGCGTCCCGCTCAGGTGAGGGTGCGGCCGTCGTGCAGCAGCTCGACGTACTCCCTGATCCTGCGCTCACGCGACTCCGGGCGCTTGAGCTGCTGCAGTCGGAAGAGGAACGCGAAGCGCTTCTGCCCGCCGACGGTGTCGAAGAAGGCGCCGGCCGTCGGATCCGACTCGAGCGCCGCGAGCAGGTCGGGAGGCACCTCCGCGCCCTTCTGCCGGTACGCCGCGTCCCAGCGCCCGTCGGTCTTCGCCCGCTCGATCTCGGCGAGACCGGCGGGCCGGATGCGCCCCTCCTCGAGCAGTCGCGCGACGTGCTCGCGGTTCACCTGCGACCAGGGGCTCGCCCGCCGTCGAGGAGTGAACGCCTGGAGCTTGAACTGCTCGTCGAAGGCTCCCGCCTGCCCGTCGATCCAGCCGTGGCAGAGCGCGACGTCGAGCGCCTCTGCGTAGGTCAGACCGGGGTCGACGGCAGCCTTCTTCCGCAGCTTCAGCCGCACGCCGCCGGGGTCGGGCGCGTCCGCGAGGTACCCGTCCCACTGGGCTGCGGTGACGAAGGGCAGGATCGGCTTGTCGGCGAAGGACACCATGCCCGGACGCTACCACCGCCCGACGGGACGACGAAGGGCCCCCGACCGCGAGGTCGAGGGCCCTTCGGAGGACGTGCTACTTGCCGAAATTCTTGTAGCGGCTGTTGAACTTCTCGACGCGGCCGGCCGAGTCCATGATGCGCTGCTTGCCCGTGTAGAACGGGTGCGAGGCCGACGAGATCTCGACGTCGATCACCGGGTAGGTGACGCCGTCGAGCTCGATGGTCTTGCTGCTCTTCGCGGTCGAGCGGGTGAGGAAGGTCTCACCGGAGGCGAGGTCGCGGAAGACGATCGCGGAGTACTCGGGGTGGATGTCGGTCTTCATGGTCGTGTCCTGTCGCTCGTTGGTCCTGAACCGCACCTGTCGTCGACGGGAACGGGTGGAAGAGGTGGTGGGCGCACGAGAACGGGCCCGAACCAGCTACCGAGAATAGCAGATCTGAGGGGTCCCCAGAAGGAGCGCCCGACCCGATCTCGGCGAGTCGCTCAGCTGCGGGCGCGAGCGGAGTAGCGGCCGTCCTCGCGGGTGAGGGCGATGTCGAGGCCGAAGGTGTCCGACAGGGTCTGCTCGGTCAGAGCCTCGGCGAGCGGACCGGACGCGACGACCGCGCCGTCGCGCAGCAGCAGTGCGTGGGTGAAGCCCTCGGGGATCTCCTCCACGTGGTGCGTCACCATGACGATCGCCGGGGAGGCAGGGTCCTTCGCGAAGCCTCCGAGCAGCTGCACGAGCTCCTCGCGGGCGCCGAGGTCGAGACTCGCAGCGGGCTCGTCGAGCAGGAGGAGCTCGGGGTCGGTCATGATGGCGCGCGCGATCTGCACGCGCTTCTGCTCACCGTCCGAGAGGGTGCCGAAGGTGCGCTCGGCGAGGTGGTCGAGCTTCCACTCGGCCAGGACCCGACGCGCCCGTCGCTCGTCCACCGCGTCGTACGACTCGTTCCAGCGTCCGGTGACCGAGTAGGCGGCGGTCATCACGACGTCGAGCACCGACTCGTCGGCCGGCAGGCGACGCGCCATCGCGGTCGACGCGTAGCCGATCCGGGGGCGCAGCTCGAAGACGTCGACGCGGCCGAGGGTCTCGTCGAGGATCTGCGCCGTGCCGCTGGAGGGGTAGTTCTGCGCCGCGGCGACCTGGAGGATCGACGTCTTGCCTGCACCGTTGGGTCCGAGGACGACCCAGCGGTCCTCCTCGGCCACGGCCCACTCGATGTGATCGAGGATCCGCTTGCCGTTCCGGACGAAGGAGACATCGGAGAACGAGACGACGCTGGGCATGCGTCCAATCCTAAAGGGAGCCGGCCGAGGGATCAGACGAGCGACTCGTAGATCGCCCGGGTGTCGCGCGCGATCTGCGTCCAGCTGAAGTCGCTCTGCGCGCGCTCGCGACCCGCCGCGCCCATCCGCTTGGCCGCTTCCGGGTCCGCCACGACCTCGGCGAGGACCGCCGCGAGGTCGGCGACGTACGTGTCGGGGTCCACCGGCGTGCCGGTCCCGTCGGTGACCTGCTCGATCGGGACCAGGCGCCCGGTGACGCCGTCGACGACGACCTCCGGGATGCCTCCGGTCGCGGTGCCCACGACGGCCGCTCCGCACGCCATCGCCTCGAGATTCACGATGCCCAGCGGCTCGTAGATGGAGGGGCAGACGAACGTCGTCGCCGCGGTCAGCACAGCGGAGAGCTCGTGGCGGGGCAGGTGGCGGTCGATCCAGACGACGCCGGTCCGCTCCTCCTGGAGTCCGCGCACCAGGGCCGTGACCTCCGCCATGATCTCGGGGGTGTCGGGGGCTCCCGCGCACAGCACGAGCTGCACCTCGGGAGGCAGGGTCGCCGCCGCGCGCAAGAGGTAGGGCAGCCCCTTCTGCCGCGTGATGCGGCCGACGAAGACCACGGAGGGGCGCGACGGGTCGATCCCGAGTCCCTCGAGCACGGTCGTGTCGTCGACGGGGTGCCAGGCGTCGAGGTCGATGCCGTTGTAGACCACGTGCACCTTCGCCGGGTCCAGCGCGGGGTAGGAGCGGAGGATGTCCGCGCGCATCCCGCCCGAGACGGCGATCACGGCGTCCGCGTTCTCGTACGCCTCGCGCTCGATCCAGCTCGAGACGCGGTACCCGCCGCCGAGCTGCTCGGCCTTCCAGGGTCGCAGCGGCTCGAGGCTGTGGGCCGAGACGACGTGCGGGATGCCGTGGAGCAGCTGCGCCAGGCGGCCGGCCGCGTTCGCGTACCAGGTGTGGGAGTGGACGAGGTCGGCGCCCGCCGCGTCCTGCGCGATCTGCAGATCGACGCCCAGGGTCTGCAGAGCTCCGTTGGCCTGCGCGAGCTCCGCCGGCACCGGGTAGGCGAACGCACCCGGCTCGTCCCGCGGGGCACCGAAGCAGCGGACCACGACCTCGAGGTCGCTGCGCAGCGCCTTGGTGAGCTCGGCGACATGGACGCCCGCTCCCCCGTACACCTCGGGCGGATATTCCTTGGTCAGCAGATCGACTCGCACACCCGAACCGTAGTACAGCGGATTCCCTCGCGACAGCCGTGGTCCCGCGCACTGCCCCACCCCCTACTGTTGAGCCATGCAGTCAAAGAAGATCTTCGGCATCGTCCTCGCCGGCGGCGAGGGCAAGCGGCTCATGCCCCTGACGGCCGACCGGGCGAAGCCCGCGGTCCCGTTCGGCGGCCAGTACCGTCTGATCGACTTCGCGCTGTCGAACCTGATCAACTCGGGGCTCACGCAGATCGTCGTGCTGACGCAGTACAAGTCGCACTCGCTCGACCGCCACGTCTCGCAGACCTGGCGCCTGTCCGGCCTCCTCAACTCCTACGTCGCCTCCGTGCCGGCGCAGCAGCGTCTGGGCAAGCGGTGGTTCAGCGGCTCGGCCGACGCGATCCTGCAGAGCCTCAACCTCATCCGCGACGAGAAGCCCGACATCGTGGTCGTGGTCGGCGCCGATCACGTGTACCGCATGGACTTCTCGCAGATGATCGCCGCGCACATCGCGTCGGGGGCGAAGGCCACGGTCGCCGCCATCCGCCAGCCGATCGAGCTCGCCGACCAGTTCGGCGTCATCCAGCTCGCGGGAGACGAGGCGGGCGACGGGATCGTCCCCACGAAGATCGCCGAGTTCCTCGAGAAGCCCAAGGACCCGGTCGGTCTGGCCGACTCCCCGCACGAGGTCCTGGCCTCGATGGGCAACTACGTCTTCGACGCCGACGCCCTCATCGACGCGGTCATCCGCGACGGCGAGCTCCCGACCTCCGCGCACGACATGGGCGGCGACATCATCCCCGACTTCGTCGCACGCGGCGAGGCGGGCGTCTACGACCTCAAGCTCAACGAGGTCCCCGGGTCCACCGATCGCGACCGCTACTACTGGCGCGACGTGGGGACCATCGACTCCTTCTTCGAAGCGCACCAGGACCTCATCTCGGCCCTGCCCGTCTTCAACCTCTACAACCAGCAGTGGCCCATCTTCTCGTCGCAGCTGAACTCGCCGCCGGCGAAGATCGTCCGCGACGGCAAGGGCAACATGGGATCGACCGTCGACTCCGTCGTCTCGCTCGGCACCGTGATCTCCGGAGCGCACATCGAGCGCAGCGTCGTGGGCCCGTGGACCGTGATCGAGTCGAACGCGACAGTGAGCGACTCCGTGGTCTTCGACAAGGTCCGCATCGGCCCGGACGCGCTGGTGGTGCGCGCTATCCTCGACAAGGACGTCGTCGTCGAGCCCGGCGCGCGTGTCGGCGTCGATCACGGCCACGACCGCGAGCGCGGGTTCACCGTCACCGACTCGGGGATCACCGTCGTCGGCAAGGGCGTCGTCGTCCGCCCGTAGCACCCCAGCGGGCCGAGAGCACTGCGCCTCCGCGCGACCGGCGAGACCGGCACGCGGCCGACCGATTGGCCCCTCATGAGTGAGCGTCCCGCGACGCCTGCCCGCTTCCTCGTCGTCCTGGACGCCGATTCCACTCTGCTGCAGGACGAGGTGATCGAGCTCCTCGCCGCTCACGCGGGATCCGAGGAGCAGGTCGCCGAGGTCACCGAGCGCGCCATGCGCGGCGAGATCGACTTCGGCGAGAGCCTGCGCGAGCGCGTCGCGACGCTGGCGGGCGTCCCCGAGAGCGTCTGCGCGAGCGTGCGGGCCGGACTGCGGGTCACGCCCGGGGTGCAGGAGCTGATCGCAGGAGTGCACGCGGCGGGCGGCCGGATCGGCGTCGTCTCCGGCGGGTTCCACGAGGTGCTCGATCCCGTCGCCGAGGAGCTCGGGCTCGACTACGCCCGGGCGAACCGCCTCGCCCAGCGCGACGGCGTGCTGACCGGAACGGTCGACGGGCCGGTCGTCGACGCCCACGCGAAAGCCGCGGCCCTCCTCGAGTGGGCGGCGGACGCCGGCGTCCCCGTCGGGCGGACCATCGCGATCGGCGACGGAGCGAACGACCTCGAGATGATGGCGACCGCCGCCCTCGCCGTCGCCTTCAACGCCAAGCCGCTGGTGCGCGAGCGCGCCGACCTGGTGGTGGACGGCATCGATCTCAGCCAGCTGCTGCCGGTCCTGGGCCTGCGGGGCTGAGGGCGGGCGTCACGCTCCCGCGAGCGCGACGAGCGCGGCGCATCCGAGGGCGAGCGTCCAGCTGACGAGCGAGCCGACCAGGAAGTACTCGGCCTTCGAGCCGCGATCGCCGTCCCGGGAGATCTCGGGGAAGCGCACGATCCCCTTGGCTGCGAAGACGGCGCCGGCGAGCCCGATCGCACCGGACAGCGTGAGTCCGGCGACCAGGATCCGCTCGAGAGGACCGATCGCGCGCCCGCCCCGGAGATCGGGCTGCGGCACCTCCTGCTCCGCTGGACGCGAGAAGCGGGCCCGGAGCGAGAAGCCGCGGCGGACGGTCGCGCGCTCGGTGCCCGGCACGGTCTCGCGGTGGAGGGCGGCCCGCACGATCACGTTCCCGGTCTCGAGCAGGAGCAGTGCGGCGCCGACGGCGAGGAGGACCTGCTCGAGCGACCGACCGCGAGCGGGAGGATCGAGAGCGGTCCAGGCGTCGACGAGGGGACCCTCGAGGCCGGGCGCGGCGCGGTCGACGACGGTGAGCGTGAGGACTGCGACCGCCAGGCCGACGACGGCTCGCACCCCTCCCGGCGGGCGGCGCCCGGCCTCGGTGGTGGAGACGAGGAGCCAGAGGGCGGCGAGGACCACGACGACCGCCGCTCCGACGACCGGAGCACCCAGGCCCGCCACCGAGGCGACCACCGCCGCCGTGCCGAGGACGACGATCGCGACCGTCGCCGCCGTGCGGCCGAGGTGGGTGCGCAGCACATCCGACCCGCCGACCAGGACGAGCAGCAGGGCGGTCAGCACGCGTCCTCCAGCAGCCTCGACCCGGTGAGCAGAGCCTGCGCACCGGCCCGGCGCAGGGCCTGCGACACCGCGGACTGCGAGATCGACTCCTGCTCCGCAAGGACCCTCTGCGGGACCGCACGCGCGGTCCCGAGGACGAGCCGACGGTCCCGCGGGCTCAGGGGGGCGACGAGCGCGTCGCGCGCGAGCAGGTACGCGTTGACAGCGGCCTCCTCCGGACCCGGTGAGTCGGAGCCGACGAACCATCCGCGGGCGGTGGGGACGGCGCCGTCCTCGAGCCGGTGCGCACGGTCGATCGCCTCTCTCGCCCGCCACCAGCCCGAACCGTCCTGCAGCCCTCCCGCGACCCCGGTCCCGATGACGCGGACCTCGCCTCGACCCAGACCGATACGGCAGTCGATTCCCGCCGGCAGCGAGAGCCGCGCCAGGAGGGTCGCCGCCAACGCCGACGGAAGGGTCGGGTAGACGGCCTGGAACTCGTCGCCCACCGTCGGGTGCAGCGGCTCGAGCGGGGGGACGGCCCGATCCACTTCGGCGAATCCCCGCTCGACGTCCCGCTGGACGGCCTCGCGGTCCTCGATGCGGCGTGAATCGACCAGGTCGACCAGGACCGCGATGACCTCGGCTGCGCTCATTGCATCAGCTTAGGGCTGATATCGGACGGATATAAGCCCTGAACTGATGTGTCAGTGGCCCATCCCGAGACCGCCGTCGACGGGGATGACGGCTCCGGAGATGTACGCCGCCTCGTCCCCTGCGAGCCAGCGGGTGACCTTCGCCACCTCGCCCGCGGTCCCGTAGCGGCCGAGCGGGATGTTCTTCCGGTACTCGGCCTGCTGCTCGGCCGGCAGCTCCGCCGTCATATCGGTCTCGATGAACCCGGGCGCGACGACGTTCGCCGTGATGTTCCGGGCACCCAGCTCGCGGGTGAGCGACCGCGCGAATCCTACGAGGGCCGCCTTCGACGACGAGTAGTTGATCTGCCCGGGCGAGCCGTAGAGGCCCACGACGCTCGAGATCAGCACGACACGGCCGAACCTCTGCTTGAGCATGCCCTTCGACGCGCGCTTGACGACCCGGAACGCGCCGGTGAGATTCGTGTCGAGGACCGAGGTGAAGTCCTCCTCGCTCATGCGCAGCAGGAGCGTGTCGCGGGTGATGCCCGCATTCGCGACGACGACCTCGACCGGGCCCAGCTCCGCCTCCACCTGGGTGAACGCGGCGTCGACGGAGGCGGAGTCGGTGACGTCGGCCACGACGGTGAGCGAGCCGGCCGGTCCCGAGCCGGAGCGGGCGGTGACCGCGACCCGGTGCCCCGCGGCGACGAACTCCTCGGCGATCGCGTAGCCGATCCCTCGGTTGCCTCCGGTGACGAGGACGGTGCGGGGCGTGGTCATGATGTCCCTCCTGCCGACGCGCAGGTGACGCCGGACGACCCGTACATCCTAGGGGCGACCTGCGCAACACATCCGGAGATCCCGCCCTCACCGCTCGGCTCCCGCGCGCGCGACGTAGGCTTGTACAGCTGTGAAACCTCGCGAATCGCTCACCTCCCTCCCGCCGTCGCCGACCGCGGAGCGCCGCGCGCGCGCGATCAAGTACTCCATCGCGATGGGCATCCGCATGGTCTGCGTGATCTGCCTCATCTTCGCCCAGGGCTGGTGGCTCGCCTTCTTCGCGATCGGCGCCATCGTCCTCCCCTATTTCGCCGTGGTGCTCGCCAACGTGGGCGGGATCGGCGAGAGCGGGAACGTCCAGCGGCCCGGGGCGATCGTCCTCTCCCGCCCCGTGCCGCCCCCCGCGCCCGTGCCCGAGAGCAGCCCGAGCGCCGAGGGCGGCGAGCCGCCGGCGGACAGGCCGTGATCCCGCTCGGCACGACGCCCGATCGGCACACCTGCTCGCGAGCAGGCTGCACCACGACGGCGACCTGGGCCGTAGAGTGGCGGAATCCGCGGATCCACGCGGAGGACCGGCGCAAGACCTGGCTCGCCTGCGGTGAGCACCTCGAGTTCCTCCGCGAGTTCCTCGCCGCACGGGAGTTCCCGCTCGAGGTGAGACCGCTCTACACGACCGACCGGGGGACGACGCGTTGACCGCTTCCGCGCCGAGGCCCTCCTGGAGGTTCGTCCTCTCCCGCCGCTGGTTCGGCTACCTCGCTCTCGCCGTGGTGTTCGCCGTCGCCTGCGTGCTGCTCTCGCGCTGGCAGGTCGCCCGACTGGACGAGGCCGCGACGACGAACCGCCTGGTCACCGAGAACTGGACGGCCGATCCGGTTCCGCTGGACGGCCTGATCGGCCGCGGCGATCCGTGGGACGACGCCCTCGAATACCGGCCCGTCGAGGTGACGGGGGTGTACGAGACGCAGGACGAGACCCTCGTCCGCAACCGCCCGTACAACGGCAACCCCGGCTTCGAGGTGCTCACGCCGCTGCGGCTGGTCGACGGCAGCGTCTTCGTCGTTGATCGGGGCTGGGTCCCGGTCGGCCAGGAGCAGGACTCTCCGGATGCGGTGCCCGCTCCGCCGGAGGGCGAGGTGACGGTCACTGCGCGGCTCAAGCCGAGCGAGGGCCGCATCGAGGGCCGCTCGGCTCCCGCGGGGCAGATCGCGACCATCCAGCTCGAGGACCTCGGCGCCCAGCTGGACGAGCCCGTCCGCACAAGTGCGTTCGGCCTGCTCGTCGCGGAGGTTCCGCAACCGATCGACACTCCGCCGCTCGCCGAGCTGAAGCCGGTCGCCGACGAGGGACTGCACATCAGCTACGCCATCCAGTGGGTGCTGTTCGCCCTCATGGGCTTCGGCGGTCTCGGCTGGGCGGTGCGGCACGAGTACCGACTGCGCAACGCCGACGATCCCGAGGTCGTCGCCGCGGAGCAGCGGCGGGAGCAACGGCGCCTCAAGCGCGGCCGCAGCGACGCCGAGATCGAGGACGAGCTCCTCGACGCGCGCCGCTGACCCCGTCCGCTCGGCGGGACCGGCGGGCGCGGGCCGTTCTCAGGCCAGCATGATCAGGTCGAGGTAGTCCGAGGTCCAGTGGTCCTCGGTGCCCTCGGGCATGATGAGCACCCGCTCGGGGTTCAGCGCCTCGACGGCGCCCTCGTCGTGGCTGACCAGGACGACCGCTCCCTCGTAGTGCGCCAGTGCGTCGAGGATCTCGTCGCGACTCGCAGGGTCGAGGTTGTTGGTCGGCTCGTCCAGCAGCAGCACGTTGGCGCCCGAGACGACGATCATCGCGAGCGCGAGCCGGGTCTTCTCCCCGCCCGAGAGCACGCCCGCCGGCTTGTGGGAGTCGTCGCCCGTGAACAGGAACGAGCCGAGCACGCGGCGCGCCTCGGTCTCGGTGAGGTTCGGGCTGCTCGACACCATGTTCTCGAGCACCGAGCGCTTCACATCGATGGTCTCGTGCTCCTGCGCGTAGTACCCGATGCGCAGCCCGTGGCCCGCCTCGATGACTCCGGTGTCCGGGGCGTCCACGCCTCCGAGGATCCGGAGCAGGGTGGTCTTGCCCGCGCCGTTCAGACCCAGGATCACGACCTTCGAGCCGCGGTCGATCGCCAGATCGACAGCGGTGAAGATCTCGAGCGAGCCGTAGCTCTTCGAGAGGTTCTCCGCCTGCAGCGGGGTGCGGCCGCAGGGCATCGGAGTCGGGAAGCGCAGCTTCGCGACACGATCGACGGCGCGCACCTCCTCGAGGCCGCTCATCATCTTCTCGGCGCGCGCCACCATCTGGTGCGCAGCGGCGGCCTTCGACGCCTTCGCCCCGAAGCGGGCCGCCTGGAGCTGCAGTGCACCGGCCTTCTTCTCGACGTTGGCGCGCTCCTTCTTGCGGCGCTCCTCGTCGGCGGCGCGCTGGCGCTGGTAGTTCTTCCAGTTCATGTTGTAGACGTCGATGACCTGGCGGTTGGCGTCGAGGTAGAACACGCGGTTGACCGTCTCGCCGACGAGCTCGATGTCGTGGCTGATGACGATGAATCCGCCGCGGTAGTTCTTGAGGAACTCCCGCAGCCAGACGACGGAGTCCGCATCGAGGTGGTTGGTCGGCTCGTCGAGGATCAGGGTGCTGGCGTCCGAGAAGAGGATGCGCGCGAGCTCGATGCGCCGGCGCTGTCCGCCCGACAGCGTCTTCAACGGCTGGTCGAGGATCCGGTCGGGCAGGTTGAGGTTGCTCGCGATGGAGGCGGCCTCCGCCTCGGCCGCATACCCGCCCAATGCGAGGAAGCGGTCGGTGAGGTTGCCGTACTTCTTCATGCCCGCCGCGCTCACGGCCGGGTCGCTGCTCGACATCGCCTCGGTCGCCTCCGTCATGCCGACCACCAGCGACCCGAGGCCGCGGGCGTCGAGGATGCGCGTGCGGGCCAGCTCCTCCGGGTCACCGGAGCGCGGGTCCTGCGGGAGGTACCCGATCTCGCCGCCGCGGTCGACCGTGCCCTTCGCGGCGATCAGATCGCCCGCGAGGACCTTCGTCAGCGTCGTCTTCCCCGCTCCGTTGCGGCCGACGAGGCCCACCTTGTCGCCGTCGCCCACCCGGAAGGAGACGTTCTCCATCAGGAGTCGGGCGCCGACTCGGAGTTCGAGATCGTGCACGCTCAGCACAGTGCTGTCCGTTCTCGCCAAGAATTGGCGGTCGCTTCGGGAGGTCTGGGGCAAAGGGCCGCGATGCGGCAGCCCCCTAGTATATTTCCTGAGCCGCGGAGCGGGTTCACGTCCGCTCAGCGCGGACGGCGGCCCCGTCCTCGGCCGCTCTCGTTCCCCGCTCCTGCGCGACACGGCCTTTGGAGACACCCATGTCCAGCTATTCGCTCGCTCCGTCGCGACCGGTCCTCGCCGACCGCCTGTTCGCGCGCTCGATCGTCACCGATCTCGTCCTCGTCGTCGCCGCGGCGGCGCTCACCGCCGGGATGGCGCAGCTCTACATCCCGATGTGGCCCGTGCCGATCACGGGGCAGACGTTCGCCGTGCTGCTCGTGGGCACCACGCTCGGCGCCGTCCGCGGCGCCCTCTCGATGGGCGTCTACGCCCTCGTCGGCGCTCTCGGAGTCCCGGTCTTCACGGAGGGCTCGAGCGGCTGGGCCGTCCTCGCCGGCCCGACGGGCGGGTACATCGTCGGTTTCGTCCTCGCCGCGATCGTGACCGGGTGGCTCGCGCAGCGGCAGTGGGACCGCCGCGTGGTCGGCACGCTCGTCACCTTCCTCGCCGGAACGGCGACCATCTACCTCGTCGGTCTCCCCTGGCTGGCGACCGCGCTGGGCTCGCTCGGCTACCCGGCCGATCTCGGCTCGGTGCTGAACGCCGGGCTCGTGCCGTTCCTGGTGGGCGACGCCCTCAAGATCCTCGTCGCCGCGGCCCTGCTGCCGACCACCTGGGCGCTGCTGCGCCGCCGCTCGAGCTGAGCGCTCGGCGGGTACGGCGAAGGGCCGGGAGGATCATCCTCCCGGCCCTTCGCCGTACCGCCTCAGATCGAGAAGCCGAGCGCGCGCATCATGTCGCGGCCGTCGTCCGTGATCCGCTCGGGACCCCACGGCGGCATCCAGACCCAGTTGATCCGGAACGCCTCGACGATGCCGTCGAGCGACTCGGCGGTCTGCTCCTCGAGCACATCGGTCAGCGGGCAGCCCGCCGACGTGAGCGTCATGTGGATGACCAGGGCGTCGTTCTCGTCGTCCCAGCCGAGGTCGTAGATCAGGCCCAGGTCGACGACGTTGATCCCGAGCTCGGGATCCATGACGTCCTTGAGGGCCTCCTCGACCTGGTCGAAGAGCTTCGGCTCGAGCGTCGTGACGGCCATGGTCAGGCCGTCGCCGTCGTGAGGAAGCGGTCGTAGCCCTCGTCCTCGAGTCGCGTGGCGAGCTCCTTGCCGCCCTGCTCGGCGACGCGGCCGGCGACGAAGACGTGCACGAAGTCGGGCTGGATGTAGCGGAGGATCCGCGTGTAGTGCGTGATCAGGAGCACGCCGAGGCCTGTGTTCGCGTGAGCGCGGTTCACACCCTCCGAGACGATCTTGAGCGCGTCGACGTCGAGACCGGAGTCGGTCTCGTCGAGGACCGCGAACTGCGGGGCGAGCAGCTCGAGCTGGAGGATCTCGTTGCGCTTCTTCTCGCCGCCCGAGAAGCCCTCGTTGACGTTGCGCGCCGCGAAGGACGGGTCCATCCGCAGGTTGCCCATGGCCGCCTTGACGTCCTTGGTCCAGGTGCGGATCGCCGGCGCCTCGCCCGCGATCGCGGTCTTGGCGGTGCGGAGGAAGTTCGTGTTGGTCACTCCCGGGATCTCGACCGGGTACTGCATCGCGAGGAAGAGGCCGGCGCGGGCGCGCTCGTCGACGGACATGTCGAGGACCTCGACGCCGTCGAGCGTGATGGAGCCGCCGTCGACGTGGTACTTGGGGTGCCCTGCGATCGTGTACGCGAGGGTGGACTTGCCGGACCCGTTCGGGCCCATGATCGCGTGGATCTCACCCTGGTTGATGGTGAGGTCGACACCGCGGAGGATCTGCTTGGTCCCCTGCTCGGTCTCGACACTGACGTGGAGATCGCTGATCTGGAGAACGGACATTCAGACTTCCTTCGTGACGGTCGGGTCGATGTAGACGTCGCCGTCGATGATCTCGACGACGAAGACGGGGACCGGCTCGTAGGCCGGCAGGTTCAGAGGCGTCCCGGTGCGGAGCGAGAACTGGGACCCGTGCGCCCAGCACTCGAGGCTGTCGCCCTCGACGAAACCCTCGGACAGCGAGATCTCGCCGTGCGTGCAGGTGTCGCCGATGGCGTGGATCTCGCCGGCCGAGTCCTGGACGACGGCGATCGCGACCCCGTCGACCTCGACGCGCATGGCCTGGTTCGGGATCAGCTCCGAGACGGAGCAGATCATCGCGGCGTTGCTCATGCGGTCACCGCCGCCTGGTGCGCGGAGCCCGTCTGGCCGGCGCTGCCGGCGAGCTCGGCCTCGATCGCGAGCTGGAGGCGGTCCTCGAGCTCGGCGACCTTGATCTGCTGGACGATCTCGCTCAGGAAGCCGCGGACGACGAGGCGCCGCGCCTCGTCCTCGCGGATGCCGCGGGACTGCAGGTAGAAGAGCTGCTCGTCGTCGAAGCGGCCGGTCGCCGAGGCGTGGCCCGCTCCGGCGATGTCGCCGGTCTCGATCTCGAGGTTCGGGATGGAGTCGGCACGGGTGCCGTCGGAGAGGACCAGGTTGCGGTTCTGCTCGTAGCTGTCGGTGCCGGTCGCGCTGTTGCGGATCAGGACGTCGCCGATCCAGACCGTGCGGGCGCCCTGGCCCTGCAGCGCGCCCTTGTAGGTCACGCGGCTGCGGGTGTCGGGCGCGTCGTGGTCGACGTACACCTGCTGCTCGAGATGCTGGCCGCCGTCGGCGAAGTAGAGCCCGAAGAGCTCGCCGTCGGCCCCGCGCTCGACGAGGTGCGCGGACGGGTTGACCCGGACGATCGAGCCGCCGAGGGTGACGACGATGTGCTTGACCTTCGCATCGCGACCGACGCGGATGAAGTGGTTCGCCAGGTGGCGCGCCTCGTCGTCCCACTCCTGGACCGTGACGACGGTGAGCTGGGCACCCTCGCCGACCAGGATCTCGACGTTCTCGGCGAGCGTCGCGGCGCCCTCGTTCTGCAGGACGACGACCGCACGGGCGTACGGTGCCGCCTCGATGATCGTGTGCGCAGCGCGGGGGGCGGAGCCGAGACCCGAGCGGACCAGGGTCGCGACCTTCTCGTCCTCGCCCGTGACGCGCACGACGAGGGCCTGCTCGAAGCTCGACCACGCGTTGGCCGCGGCGCGGTCCTCGGGGAGGCCGGCGGTGCCGATCCGCTGGTCGTCGCGGCCGACCCACGAGACCTCCACGCCGTCCACCGCGGTGTGCTCGAACGCGGTCGGGGAGCCGTCGAGGGCTCCGTCGATGAGGTCGGCGAGCCGAGCGACGGGCGTGAGCTTCCAGGCGATCTCGCGTCCGGTGACGGCCTCGAAGGCGTCGATGTCGGCCGATGCGAAGCGCTCCGACCGCGTCTGCACGGGCGTGAAGGCCCCGTCGGAGTGGGCGCGGATGCCCAGGCGCTCGGCAGCGGCCGCGCCGTCGATCTCGGGGGTCGCGGCGCTCGTGGGGACCGTCATCAGGCGGTGGTTCCTTTCGATGGGTGCGGGGCGCCCCGTTCGGGCGCCCCTTCGAGGGGGGAGGCGGGCGTCAACCGACGCTGCCCTCCATCCCCATCTCGATGAGCTTGTTCAGCTCGAGGGCGTACTCCATGGGCAGCTCGCGCGCGATCGGCTCGATGAACCCGCGGACGATCATGGCCATGGCCTCGTCCTCGGGCAGGCCGCGCGACATCAGGTAGAAGAGCTGCTCCTCGCTGACCTTCGACACGGTGGCCTCGTGGCCGAGCTGGACGTCGTCCACGCGGATGTCGATCGCCGGGTACGTGTCCGACCGCGAGATGGTGTCGACCAGCAGGGCGTCGCAGCGCACGGTGTTGGCGGAGTGGTGCGCGTTGGCGTCCACCCGCACCTCGCCCCGGTAGCCCGCGCGTCCGCCGCCGCGGGCGATGGACTTCGAGACGATGGACGACTGCGTGTACGGCGCCATGTGGACCATCTTCGCGCCGGCGTCCTGGTGCTGGCCGGGGCCCGCGAACGCGACGGAGAGGGTCTCGCCCTTGGCGTGCTCGCCGACCAGGAAGATCGACGGGTACTTCATGGTGACCTTCGAGCCGATGTTGCCGTCGATCCACTCCATGGTCGCCCCCTCGTGCGCGATCGCGCGCTTGGTGACGAGGTTGTAGACATTGTTCGACCAGTTCTGGATGGTCGTGTACCGCACTCGGGCGTTCTTCTTGACGATGATCTCGACGACGGCCGAGTGCAGCGAGTCCGACTTGTAGATCGGAGCCGTGCAGCCCTCGATGTAGTGGACGTAGCTGTCCTCGTCCGCGATGATCAGCGTCCGCTCGAACTGGCCCATGTTCTCGGTGTTGATCCGGAAGTAGGCCTGCAGCGGGATGTCGACGTGGACGCCCTTGGGGACGTAGACGAACGAGCCGCCGGACCAGACCGCGGTGTTCAGCGCCGCGAACTTGTTGTCTCCCGCGGGGATGACCGTGCCGAAGTACTCCTCGAAGATCTCGGGGTGCTCGCGCAGGGCGGTGTCGGTGTCCATGAAGATGACACCCTGCTCCTCCAGGTCCTCGCGGATCTGGTGGTAGACGACCTCGGACTCGTACTGGGCCGCGACGCCGCCGACGAGGCGCTGGCGCTCCGCCTCCGGGATGCCGAGCTTCTCGTACGTGTTCTTGATGTCGTCGGGGAGGTCGTCCCAGGTCTGCGCCTGCTTCTCCGTGGAGCGGACGAAGTACTTGATGTTGTCGAAGTCGATGTCCGACAGGTCGGCACCCCACGTCGGCATGGGCTTGCGCTCGAAGAGCTTCAGCGCCTTCATGCGGCGATCGCGCATCCAGGCGGGCTCGTTCTTGAGCGCGGAGATGTCGGAGACGACCTCGGGCGAGATCCCGCGGCGCGCGGACGCGCCCGCGGAGTCGGAGTCGGCCCAGCCGAACTCGTAGACGCCGAGGCTCTCGAGCTCGGGGCGGTCGATCAGGATGTCTGACATGTGTACCTCGTTTCCTACCCACTGCTAACCGGTCGGGTTCCGGAGTCATTCCCCGTGGGGCGACCCGGAGCACATTCCGGCTGGTCGCGATCGTGGTGATGCGCGGGGGCGGTTGATGTGCGTGCCTGAGATGTCCTAAGGAAGTGCTGCGGCGCGTCATCGGGCCGGTGGTCCCGCACGGCGCCGTGTCCGCGTGGATGCGGGGGTCTCACGTCGTGCCTGAACCAACTACTCATTCTACAGAGGAGCGCCGGGATGGGAACCCGCGCACCTGGGTGTCGGCCGGGTACGACGTCCCGCGCCACCAGACGGTGATGACCATACGGGTGTCGGTGGTCCGTGATGAGGTCGCGGCATGTCGAACGACGATCCGCTCCCGCTCCCCGCCCGCCTGCTCCTGGCCGTCGCCCGGAGAGGACTCCCACCCGCGCAGGCCGACGTCCTCGCCCGACTCGGGGCCGTGCTCGCGCTCGAGCTCGCGCCGATGGCACTGCCGATCGCACTGCTCCGGCTCCGGCGGCACGTGCGCGGCGATCGGCCCGGACGATGACCGCGCCGGCCGGCTTCTCAGCCGACGGGCTGGAGCTCCTCCGCGGCACGGCGGCGCTGCGCGCGCACGGTGAAGAGACGGGGGTTCACGTCCAGGAGCACCCGGACCGTGCCGACCCAGACCAGGGCCGACCCGAGCAGGTGGACGGCGACGAGGGCCTCGGGGAGCGCGAGGAGCGACTGCGCGACCCCGACGAGGGCCTGCAGCACCACGACCACGATGTAGGTCGTCACCCGACGGCGCGCGAGCTCCGAGCCCGGCGAACGGCGCAGGAGCGCCAGCAGCGCGATGCCGAGGACGAGCGAGGCGGTTCCGAGGACACCGTGCACGAGCGTCACGCTCTCCCAGTGGAACCGCATGCGCGGCACCTCGGCGGAGTCGCCGGCGTGCGGGCCTGTCCCGGTGACGAGTGTGCCCACCAGGATCACGAGGAGGGTGACCGCGACCAGCGCGATGCTCACCGACCGGGTGAGGGCATCGGGCTCGAAGGCGGTGGACTGCGAGCGGTGCGCCCGGTGCCAGGTGAGCGAGGTCGTCGTGAGCAGGGCGATCGCGAGCGCGAAGTGCCCGGCGACGATGTAGGGGTTGAGCCCCGAGTGCACCGTGGCGCCCCCCGCGAGAGCGTTGGCGACCACCAGCCAGAACTGCGACCAGGCCAGTCGCGTCATCGTGCGGTCCCGGGGCTTCTGCAGGCGTGCGGCCGTGATGGCCCAGCCGACCGCCACGATCAGTACTCCCGTGAACGCCCTGTTGGTGAACTCGATGAAGCCGTGGATCCCGAGCTCGGGCGTCGACGTGAGCGAACCCGCGTCGCAGGCGGGCCAGGTCGGGCAGCCGAGTCCGGAGCCCGTGAGGCGCACCACTCCCCCGAAGAAGATGATCAGGATGCTCGCCACGAGTGCGGCGGTGGTCCCCCAGCGCAGCGCGCGGGGCGACAGCGTGACCCGCTCGGCGAGGAATGAGAAGGGCGTCACCATCAGAACGGCAGCAGGGGATCGACGCCGACGGCGAGGAACAGCAGCGTGAGGTACCCGATCGAGCCGTGGAAGACCCGCATCGGAGAGACGTGCTCGTGACGGATCGCGAGGCTGTACAGGCGGTGCGTCTCGGCGATGAACCAGACACCGCTCGCGAGGGCGACGACCGTGTAGACGAGGCCCATGCCGGCCACGGGGATCAGCAGCAGGGAGCACGCCACGGTCGCCCAGGCGTACAGGATCACCTGCAGTCCGACGATGGTGCGGCCGCGCACCACGGCCAGCATCGGCACTCCGGCCGCCTGGTAGTCGTCGCGGTACTTCATCGACAGGGGCCAGTAGTGCGGCGGGGTCCACAGGAAGATGACCGTGAAGAGGATCACCGGCGCCCAGTCGAGCGAGTTCGTGACGGCGGCCCACCCGATGAGCACGGGCATGCAGCCCGCGATCCCGCCCCAGACGATGTTCTGCGGCGTGCGGCGCTTGAGGAACAGCGTGTAGAAGACGACGTAGATGAGGATCGCCGCGAGGGAGAGTCCCGCCGCGAGCCAGTTGGCGGTCAGACCGAGCCAGACGATCGAGAGCACGCCGATCGTGGTCGCGAAGACGAGCGCCGCGCGGTCCGAGATCTCCCCCGTCACGAGCGGACGGTTCTTCGTCCGGTTCATGATGCGGTCGATGTCGCGATCGAAGTAGCAGTTGAACGCACCCGCCGAGCCGGCGCTCAGGGCGCCGCCGATCAGGACGTTGAGCACGAGCCGGAGATCCGGGATCCCGCCCTGGGCGAGGATCATCGTCGGCGCCGTCACCACGAGGAGGAGCTCGATCACGCGAGGCTTCGTCAGCGCCACGAAGGCCCTCACCTTGCGCGCGAGGGCCGCTCTGGACGGCTCGCCCCGCTCGATCGCGGTGGTCTCTACGGCTACGTCCATTGCTCCTCTAACGTTCGACAATCCCGAACGAGTGTAATGCGCCCGGCCTGGGCACGGGCCCCGTTCGTCGAGTCCGTCACAGCGCTCCCCGCGCATGCACGCTTGCCCAAACGACTCCCTACATATGCGACCCCGCAACCCCCGGTCGTGAGGACACCCCCCTCCGTATACTCGGGACTGCTCGCCAGAGCGCCCGGTACGCACCCGAGCCCGCCCGACCGATCGGTCGTGTCGAGGCCCAGAGGGTCGTCGCCGGGGCATCGTGCCGAAGTCGTCGCGCGGCGTGCTCCACCATGCGAGAGGACGGACGGTCTGCGTCTGCCCCACGTCTCGAGAAGGGTCAGTACCAAGTGTCAGAACTGCAATGGGAATCCATTGACGAGAAGGCAGTCGACACGGCGAGGGTCCTCGCCGCGGATGCCGTGGAGAAGGTCGGCAACGGCCATCCCGGAACCGCCATGAGCCTCGCTCCGGCCGCGTACCTCCTCTTCCAGAAGGTCATGCGCCGCGACCCGTCCGACAGCACCTGGATCGGCCGCGACCGCTTCATCCTGTCGGTCGGACACTCGTCGCTGACCCAGTACGTCCAGTTCTACCTGGGCGGCTACGGTCTCGAGCTCGACGACCTCAAGGCGCTGCGCACCTGGGGATCGAAGACCCCCGGCCACCCCGAGTACGGCCACACCGACGGCGTCGAGATCACCACCGGGCCGCTGGGCCAGGGCCTCGCCTCGGCCGTCGGCTTCGCCTACGCCTCGCGCTTCGAGCGCGATCTGTTCGACCCCGAGGCCGCCGCGGGCACCTCGCCGTTCGACCACTTCGTCTACGTCATCGCCGGCGACGGCGACCTGCAGGAGGGCGTCACCAGCGAGGCCTCCTCGCTGGCCGGCCACCAGCAGCTCGGCAACCTCGTCGTGATCTACGACTCCAACCAGATCTCGATCGAGGACGACACCAACATCGCCTTCACCGAGGACGTCAAGGCGCGCTACGAGGCGTACGACTGGCACGTCCAGGTCGTCGACTGGAAGAAGACCGGCGAGTACCACGAGGACGTCGCCGAGCTCCACGCCGCGATCGAGGCCGCGAAGGGCGAGACCGACAAGCCGTCGCTCATCATCCTGCGCACGATCATCGGCTGGCCCTCGCCGAAGAAGCAGAACACCGGCAAGATCCACGGCTCCGCCCTCGGCGCCGACGAGCTCCGCGGCCTCAAGGAGGTGCTCGGCTTCGACCCCGAGAAGACCTTCGACGTGGCCGACGAGGTCATCGAGCACACCCGAAAGGCCGTCGAGCGGGGTCAGGCGCAGCACGCCGAGTGGACCGAGCAGTTCGACGCGTGGGCCACGGCCAACCCCGAGAAGAAGGTCCTGCTCGACCGCGTGCTCAGCGGCGACCTCCCCGAGGGCGTCGAGGACGCGCTGCCCGTGTTCGAGCCCGGCAAGGAGGTCTCGACCCGCGCCGCGTCGGGCAAGGTCATCAACGCCCTCGCCGGCGTCGTCCCCGAGCTGTGGGGCGGGTCCGCCGACCTCGCGGAGTCGAACAACACCACCATCGAGGGAGCGGGCTCCTTCGTGCCGTCCGAGTTCTCGACGCACGAGTGGACCGGCAAGAAGGGCGGCCGCGTGCTGCACTTCGGCATCCGCGAGCACGCCATGGGCTCGATCCTCAACGGCATCGTGCTGCACGGCAACACGCGCCCCTTCGGCGGCACCTTCCTGATCTTCTCCGACTACATGCGTCCGGCGGTCCGTCTCGCCGCGCTCATGAAGGCGCCGGCGATCTACGTCTGGACCCACGACTCCGTGGCTCTGGGCGAGGACGGCCCGACGCACCAGCCGGTCGAGCAGCTGGCCTCGCTCCGCGCGATCCCGGGACTGGACATCGTCCGCCCCGGTGACGCCAACGAGGTGGCCTACGCCTGGAAGACGATCCTCGAGCGCCGCGAGGGTCCCGCGGGCCTCGCTCTGACCCGTCAGAACATCCCGGTGTTCGAGCGCGGCGAGGGCGAGGCCGAGGGTGAGACCTTCGCCCACGCCTCGAACGTCGCCAAGGGTGCCTACGTGCTCGCCGAGGCGCCCGGCGGCACGCCGGACGTCATCCTCATCGCGACCGGCTCCGAGCTCCAGATCGCCGTCGAGACGCGCGAGAAGCTGAAGGCCGACGGCGTCAACGCCCGCGTCGTCTCGGCTCCGTCGCTCGAGTGGTTCGAGGAGCAGGACGCCGAGTACCGCGAGAAGGTCCTCCCCGCATCGGTGAAGGCCCGCGTCTCCATCGAGGCCGGCCTGAGCCTGGGCTGGCAGAAGTACGTCGGCGACGCCGGCCGCTCGGTCTCGATCGAGCACTTCGGCGCCTCGGCCGACTACAAGACCCTGTTCCGCGAGTTCGGGATCACCACGGAGGCGGCCCTCGCCGCCGCCAAGGAGTCGCTCGCAGCCTCCTGAGCCGAAGGCCGCGTCCCCACGGACGCGGCCTTCGCCGTCGGGGCTCCGGCTCCTCCCCCGCATCACCTCCGAACGAAGAAGAGAAGAAGAGACATGACCGAGAACACCCCCACCGCAGACCTCTCCGCCGCCGGCGTCAGCATCTGGCTCGACGACCTCTCCCGCACCCGGATCTCCTCCGGCGGGCTCCAGAAGCTCATCGACGAGAAGAACGTCGTCGGAGTGACGACGAACCCCACGATCTTCGCCGCCGCCCTCGCGAACGGCGAGTCCTACGACGCGCAGGTGCGCGAGCTGGCCGCCTCCGGCACCTCCGTGACCGACGCCGTCTTCGAGATCACCACCGACGACGTGGCCGCCGCGTCCGACGTCTTCCGCCCGATCTACGACGCGTCCAACGGCTACGACGGCCGCGTCTCGATCGAGGTCGAGCCGGGCCTCGCCCACGACGCCCAGGGCACCATCGAGCAGGCCAAGGCCCTCTGGGCCAAGGTCGACCGCCCGAACGCGATGATCAAGATCCCCGCGACGGTCGAGGGCCTCGAGGCGATCACCGAGGTCATCGGCTCCGGCATCTCCGTGAACGTCACCCTGATCTTCTCCCTCGCCCGCTACCGCGCGGTCATCAACGCGTACCTCGCCGGCCTCGAGAAGGCCAAGGACGCCGGCATCGACCTGTCGACGATCCACTCCGTCGCCTCGTTCTTCGTGTCGCGCGTCGACACCGAGATCGACAAGCGCCTCGACGCGGTCGGCACCGACGAGGCGAAGGCCCTCAAGAGCAAGTCGGGCGTCGCGAACGCCCAGCTCGCCTACGAGGTCTTCGTCGAGGCCTTCGCCACGGAGCGCGCGCTCCTGCTCCAGGAGTCCGGCGCGAACCGCCAGCGGCCGCTGTGGGCCTCGACCGGCGTGAAGTCGACCGAGCTCCCCGACACCCTCTACGTGACCGAGCTCGTCGCGGCCGGGGTCGTCAACACGATGCCCGAGAAGACCCTCGAGGCGACCTTCGACCACGGCGTGATCACCGGAGACACCGTCACCGGCTCCTACGCCGACGCGAACGCCGTCCTCGACGCCGTCGCCGCCCAGGGCGTCTCCTACGCCGAGGTCACGGAGCTGCTCGAGAAGGAGGGCGTCGAGAAGTTCATCGTGTCCTGGAACGAGCTGCTCGACACCGTCACCACCGCCCTCGAGGGCGCGAAGGCGCAGGCCTGATCATGTCGATCCAGATCCACGTCAGCGGAGACGCCGAGAAGGCCGTCGACCGCGTCGTGCCCGACCTCGTCGCCGACGAGGTCGCCTCGGGCATCACCGCACAGGTCCCCACGTTCTGGGGAGCAGCCGCGGAGGAGGAGTCGGCCAAGCGCCTCGGCTGGACCGAGTCGACCACCGTGTCCCGTCCGCTGGTCCCCGAGATCCTCGCGCTGCGCGAAGAGCTCTCGGCGAAGGGCATCGACCACATCGTCCTGGGCGGCATGGGCGGCTCGTCCCTCGCCCCCGAGGTGATCACGCGGACGGCCGGCGTCGAGCTGACCGTCCTCGACTCGACCGCCCCCGGTCAGGTGCTCGCGGCGCTGAACGACCGCCTCGCCTCGACCGCCGTCGTGATCTCGTCGAAGTCCGGCTCGACCGTCGAGACCGCGAGCCAGAAGAAGGCCTACGAGAAGGCCTTCACCGAGGCGGGCATCGACCCGCTCGAGCGCATCGTGATCGTGACCGACCCCGGTTCGCCGCTGGACCGGTCGTCCCGCGAGGCGGGCTACCGGGTCTTCAACGCCGACCCGAACATCGGCGGGCGCTTCTCGGCGCTCTCCGCGTTCGGACTCGTCCCGTCCGGCCTCGCCGGCGCCGACATCGAGGCCCTCCTCGACGAGGCGGCGGAGGCGTCGCTCGGCCTCGCGGTCGACTCCCCGGAGAACCCCGGACTCGTGCTCGGCGCGGCGATCGCGGCGACCAGCCCGCGTCGCGACAAGCTCGCGATCGTCGCCGACGGGACCCACATCGTGGGCTTCGCCGACTGGGCGGAGCAGCTCATCGCCGAGTCGACCGGCAAGGACGGCACGGGCATCCTCCCCGTCGTCCTCGGGACCCTCGCCCCCGAGCTCTCGGAGGACCTCGCCGACGTGCAGGTCGTCCGGCTGGTCGACGACGCCTCCGCGCTGCACCTGTTCCCGCGCGACCGCCACGAGGGCGAGATCCTGCTCTCCGGCTCGCTCGGCGCGCAGATGCTGACGTGGGAGTACGCGGTCGCCGTGGCGGGGCGCCTGCTCGGCATCAACCCGTTCGACCAGCCCGACGTCGAGTCGGCGAAGATCGCGACCCGGGCACTGCTCGAGAAGCGCCCCGAGCCCGAGGCCCCGGCGTTCACCGACTCCGGCATCGAGGTCACGGGCAGCCCCGTCGTCACCGAGGGCGTCTCCACCGTCGCCGAGGCCGTCGACCGTCTCCTCGCCCAGCTGGGCGAGGGCGGCTACGTCGCGATCCAGGCCTACGTCGACCGCCTCGCCCTCCCGCAGCTGGAGGGCGTCCGCGACCTCCTCGCCGCGCAGGCGCAGCGTCCCGTCACCTTCGGCTGGGGACCCCGGTTCCTGCACTCGACCGGTCAGTACCACAAGGGCGGCGCCCCGACCGGCGTCTTCCTGCAGATCACCGAGCGCGCGAGCACGGATCTCGCGATCCCGGACAGCCCGTTCACGTTCGGCCAGCTGATCCTCGCTCAGGCGGCAGGCGACGCGAGCGTGCTCGCCGAGCACGGCCGTCCGGTGCTGACGCTCACGCTGACGGATCCGGACGCCGACCTCGTGGCGCTCTTCGAGGCGCTCAACACCTGATCCACCGCGCGCGCCGCTCCGTCCCCGCAGGGGGGCGGGGCGGCGCGCGCGTGATCGCACCCCACCCACCTCGTCACCGAGAGCAGTGCGCCGGAGCATCCGGCACACAGAAGGACACTGCACATGTCTGTGGACATCACCCCCGAGTTCAACCCCCTGCGGTTGAGCTTCGACCGGCGGTTGAACCGGATCGCGGGCCCCAGCGGCCTCGTGATCTTCGGCGTCACCGGCGATCTCTCGCGCAAGAAGCTGATGCCGGCGGTCTACGACCTCGCCAACCGCGGCCTCCTGCCCCCTGGATTCGCGCTCGTCGGCTTCGCCCGTCGCGACTGGGACGACCAGGACTTCGAGCAGGTCGTGCACGACTCCGTCAAGAAGTACGCGCGCACCGAGTTCCACGAGGACGTCTGGGCCCAGCTGGCTCAGGGCATCCGCTTCGTGCAGGGCGAGTTCGACGACCCCGAGGCGTTCACCCGCCTCAAGACCGTTGTCGACGAGCTCGACCGCGAACGCGGCACAATGGGCAACTTCGCGTTCTACCTCTCGATCCCGCCGAAGTCCTTCCCGCAGGTCACCGAGCAGCTGCGCAGCTCGGGCCTGGCGGAGCAGAAGGAGGGCCAGTGGCGCCGCGTCGTCATCGAGAAGCCCTTCGGCAGCGACCTCACCACCGCCCGTGAGCTGAACGCCGTCGTCGAGTCGGTCTTCCCGCCCGACTCGGTCTTCCGCATCGACCACTACCTCGGCAAGGAGACCGTCCAGAACATCCTGGCTCTCCGCTTCGCCAACATGATGTACGAGCCCCTCTGGAACTCGAACTACGTCGACCACGTGCAGATCACCATGGCCGAGGACATCGGAGTGGGCGGCCGTGCCGGCTACTACGACGGCATCGGCGCCGCGCGCGACGTGATCCAGAACCACCTCCTCCAGCTCCTTGCCCTCACGGCGATGGAGGAGCCGATCTCGTTCGACGCCGCCGACCTGCGCGCCGAGAAGGAGAAGGTCCTCGCGGCGGTCCGTCTGCCCAAGGACCTGTCCACCGCCACCGCTCGCGGACAGTACGCCGGCGGCTGGCAGGGCGGTGAGAAAGTGCTCGGCTTCCTCGAGGAGGACGGCATGAGCCCGACGTCGACGACCGAGACCTTCGCCGCGATGCGCCTGGACATCGGCACCCGCCGCTGGGCCGGCGTCCCGTTCTACCTCCGTGCCGGCAAGCGCCTCGGCCGCCGTGTCACGGAGATCGCGGTCGTCTTCAAGCGCGCGCCCCAGCAGCTGTTCGCCGAGAGCCAGACCACCTCGCTCGGTCAGAACGCGCTCGTCATCCGCGTCCAGCCCGACGAGGGCGTCACGATGCGCTTCGGCTCCAAGGTGCCCGGCGCCGGGATGCAGGTGCGCGACGTCACGATGGACTTCGGCTACGGCCACGCCTTCACCGAGGCGAGCCCGGAGGCCTACGAGCGTCTGATCCTCGACGTCCTCCTGGGCGAGCCGCCGCTGTTCCCCCGCCACGAGGAGGTCGAGCTCTCGTGGAAGATCCTCGATCCGATCGAGGAGTTCTGGGAGACCCAGGGCCAGCCCGAGCAGTACCGCCCCGGAACCTGGGGCCCCGAATCCGCCGACGAGCTCCTCGCTCGCGACGGCCGTACCTGGAGGCGTCCATGATCGTCGATCTGCCCGACACCACGACCAGCGAGGTCTCCAAGACCCTCGTCAAGATCCGCGAGGAGGGCGGCGCCGTCGCCCTCGGCCGTGTGCTCACCCTCATCATCGCGACCTCCCGCGGGCACGAGGAGGAGGCGATCGACGCCGCGAACGACGCTTCGCGCGAGCACCCCATGCGCGTCATCGTCGTCTCGAAGGACGACGGTCTGACCACCGTCCCCGTCAACGCCGCACCGCGGGTCGACGCCCAGATCCGGGTCGGCGGGGACGCCGGCGCGAGCGAGGTCGTCGTGCTCCGTCCGTTCGGCGACGCCGCGAACGACGAGGAGAGCCTCGTGACGGGTCTCCTGCTCCCGGACGCGCCCGTCGTCGCCTGGTGGCCGAACAGCGCGCCCGAGAGCGCGTCGAAGTCGCCGATCGGCCGCATCGCCCAGCGGCGCATCACCGATGCCTCGGCCCAGTCGAACCCGGCGGAGGCGCTGCACCACCTCGCCTCCACCTACGCCCCCGGCGACACCGACTTCGCGTGGACGCGGCTCACGCTGTGGCGCGCCCAGCTCGCCGCCGTCCTCGACCAGCCGCCCTACGAGCCCATCACGGCGGTGGAGGTGTCCGGAGCGCCCGACTCGCCGTCGACGATCCTGCTCGCCGCGTGGCTCCAGCTCGAGCTCGACATCCCCGTCGACCACGAGCTCACGATCAGCGCGACCGGCTCCAGCGGCATCCACGGCGTGAAGCTGCTCCGCGCCTCGGGGACCATCGAGCTGGAGCGCTCGGTCCCCAACGTGGCGACGCTGACCCAGCCGGACCAGCCCGTCCACGACATCTCCCTCCCCCGCCGGAGCCTGCGCGACTGCCTGGCCGAGGAGCTGCGCAGGCTCGACCCGGATGACCTGTACGGTGAAGTCATCTCGCGCGGTGTCGACATGCTCACGGAGCAGACCGGCGCCCGCAGCGCTTCCTGACACGGAGCCGACCATCCGCCGATCGGCATTCGAACCCGAAGGAGACCTCTCATGACCACCGAACGTCGAGTGCTCGTCCACCGCGACAAGCAGACCCTCGCCGGGTCGGTCGCCGCCCGCTTCATCACGAAGACGATCGACATCCTCGACGATCTCGGGTCCGCCAATGTGATCCTGACCGGTGGGACGATGGGGGCGGCGACGCTCGCCGAGATCGCGACGTCGTCCGCCTCCGGCAACGTCGACTGGTCGAGGGTCCACTTCTGGTGGGGGGACGAGCGCTGGGTTCCCCGTGGCCACGAGGACCGCAACGACGTCCAGGCGGGCGACCTGTTCACCCGGCTCGACGTCCCCGCCGAGAACGTGCACTCGCTGCCCGCCTCGGACGACGGCATCGATCTCGACGCGGCGGCGGCCCTGTACGACGCGGAGCTGCGCGCTCACGCGACCGAGGGCCGCGACTACCCGCGGTTCGACATCACGTTCCTCGGAGTCGGGCCCGACGGCCACATCGCGTCGCTCTTCCCCGAGCGCTCCGCGATCCGGTTCGCGGAGCCGGGGGTGCTCCCCGTGCGCAACTCCCCCAAGCCTCCGCCGGAGCGCCTCACCCTGACCCTGCCGCTGATCAACCAGTCGGACCGGATCTGGATGGTGCTCGCCGGCGCCGACAAGGCCTCGGCGCTCGGTCTCGCGCTCGCGGGCGCGAACACGAACGAGGTGCCGGTCGCCGGCGCCTTCGGCCGCAAGCGCACCGTCTTCTTCGTCGACCAGGAGGCTGCGGCCGAGGTCCCGGAGTCGCTCATCGCACCGAGCTACTGAGCGGAGCGGGCTGCACGCCCTGCACCGTGGAACGACGAAGGGCCCGATCCGCTGGATCGGGCCCTTCGTCGTTCCGGACGGATCCGGATCAGGAGGGGGTCGCGGTGCCGCGACGGGCGCGCAGCTGCTGCAGCGCCTCCTCGAGGAGCTGCGCCGCTTCCGCCTCGGTGCGTCGCTCCTTCACGTACGCGAGGTGCGTCTTGTAGGGCTCGGTCTTCGCGACCTGCGGGGGGTTGTCTCGATCGCGCCCCGCGGGGAGACCCGACTGCGGGGAGTCGATGACCTCGGGGATCTCGTCCTCGGGGAGGGCCGCCGAGAAGTGGCGCACCGTCTCGTTGCCGAGGGCGTCCCAGTAGGACACCGCCACGCGCTCCGCGTGGAAGCCCCGGTCCTGCTCGCCCATGGGTCCCGCGCCGACGCGCGAACCGCGGATTGCACTGCCGCCTGATGCCATTCCGTGTACCCCTATGCTCCGGTGTCGAACTTGGTGATGAGACCGAGCACCACGATGCACGCCAGCCAGACGAGGCCGAGGATCACGGTGATGCGGTTCAGGTTGCGCTCTGCGACGCCCGAGGCGCCGAGGTTGGAGGTGACTCCACCGCCGAACATGTCGGACAGTCCGCCGCCGCGCCCCTTGTGGAGCAGGATCAGCATGGTGAGCAGGAGGCTCGTGATGCCCAGGACGACCTGGAGCACGACCTGGAGGATGTCCACGCGGTACCTTTCGAAGTTCCGGCGCGTTGCGCGCCCCGTCGAGTATAACGGCGCCTGCGAATCTCCGCGGAATGCGTCCGCCCGTGTTCCCTCCGCTGTATACGGCTGAGAGACGCGACTGCTGGAGTGCGCGAAGGGATGACTACTGGATCGGGGCAGAGGGGATGGCCTCATCGCGGTGCCTTCCCGCGCCCTTCGGGCGCCCGCCGGACCCGAGCCGGTCACCGCGACGAGACCATCCCCTCCGCCCGCGTACCGCGAGTCCCTCCATCAGCCGTTGCGTCGAAGGACCTGGAGACGAAGGTCGAGAGGAGGGGCCCCTTCCGGAGGGCCGATCGAGCAACGGCTCTCGCGTAGCGAGGCCAACCGGCGATTCGCGTGCCAGCGAATCGTCGTGGCCGGACGCAGGACGCTCTGCAGAACGCACCCACCTCGAACAGCCGACTGCGCCACGCCGCGCAAGGAGCGGCGTGGACGACGAGAAGGGGGCGGGCCCATCGGGCCCGCCCCCTTCTCGTCGCAGAAGCTCAGACCCCGACGTGGTTCCGGAACCTCGCGATCGCGGCGAACTCGTCGACCTGGAGGCTCGCTCCTCCGACGAGGGCGCCGTCGACGTCGGGCTCGCGCATGAAGCCGGCGATGTTGCCCGACTTCACCGAACCGCCGTAGAGGATCCGGGTCTTCGCCGCGGTGTCGGCTCCGAGGATGTCGGAGACCACGCCGCGAAGCGCCTTGCAGACCTGCTGGGCCTGCTCGGGCGTCGCGGCCTGGCCGGAGCCGATGGCCCAGACGGGCTCGTACGCCACGACCAGGTCGGCGTCGGCCGGGAGACCGGTGAGGGCCTCCTTCAGCTGCGCGACGGGGACCGCGGACGGCCCGTGCTTCTCGAGGTCCTCGGCGGTCTCTCCGACGCAGACGATCGGTGGAACGCCGTGCTTGACAGCCGCAGCCGTCTTCGCAGCGATGTCCGCGTCCGTCTCGCCGTGGAGCGTGCGGCGCTCCGAGTGGCCGACGATCACGTAGTCGCAGTCGAGCTGCTTCAGGAACTGCCCCGAGATCTCGCCGGTGTAGGCCCCGCTGTCGAACTTCGACAGGTCCTGCGCGCCGTACTTGAGCGGCAGCTTGTCGGAGTCGACGAGGATCTGCACCGGACGCAAGTCGGTGAAGGGCGGGAACACCGCGACCTCGACGCCGTCGAAGTCGTGATCCGCGTCCTTCAGGCTCCACGCGAGCTTCTGGACGAACGCGATGGCCTGGAGGTGGTCCAGGTTCATCTTCCAGTTGCCGGCGATGAGCGGGGTGCGGGTGTCTACTGCCATCCGAGGACCTCCAGTCCGGGGAGGCGCTTGCCCTCGAGGAATTCGAGGCTCGCTCCGCCTCCCGTCGAGATGTGACCGAACTGCCCGTCCTCGAAGCCGAGGGCGCGCACTGCAGCGGCCGAGTCACCGCCGCCGACGACGCTGAGTCCGTCGACCTCGGTGAGGGCCTGGGCGACGGCCTTCGTGCCGGCCGCGAACGGCTCGATCTCGAAGACGCCCATGGGGCCGTTCCAGAACACCGTCTTGGACGCTGCCACGATCTCGGCGAACCGCTTCGCGGTGTCCGGGCCGATGTCGAGGCCGAGACCGGAGGAACCCCACGGGGTGCCCTCGATCGCGTCCGCTGCAGCGGTCTCGTACTCCGCGTCGGCACCGAACTTCGACGCCACGACGACGTCGGTCGGCAGCACGATCTCGACGCCCAGCTCCTGGGCCTTCGAGAGGTAGCCGAGCACGGTGTCGATCTGGTCGGCCTCGAGCAGGCTGGATCCGACCTCGTGGCCCTGGGCCTTGAGGAAGGTGAACAGCATGCCGCCGCCGATGAGGATCGAGTCGACCCGCGGGAGCAGGTGATCGATGACGCCGAGCTTGTCCGACACCTTCGAGCCGCCGAGCACGACCGTGTAGGGGCGCTCGGGCTTCTCGGTGAGCCGGTCGAGCACCTCGAGCTCGGCTGCGATGAGCGTGCCGGCAGCGCTCGGGAGCAGCTGAGCGAGCTCGTACACACTGGCCTGCTTGCGGTGGACGACGCCGAATCCGTCCGAGACGAAGGCGTCGCCGAAGGCGGCCAGCTCCTCGGCGAAGGCGCGGCGCTCGGCCTCGTCCTTGCTCGTCTCCCCCGCGTTGAAGCGGAGGTTCTCGAGCACGACGACCTCGCCCGCGGCGAGACCCTCGACGGCCGCGGACGCGGACTCGCCGACGGTGTCCTCGGCGAACGAGACCGGGGCGTCGAGCAGCTCGCCGAGCCGCTCGGCGACCGGAGCCAGGCTGTACTTCGGGTTCGGCTCCCCGTCGGGGCGCCCGAGGTGGCTCACGACCACGACTCGGGCACCCTCGGAGACGAGCCGCTGGAGGGTGGGCACCGACGCGCGCACGCGGCCGTCGTCCGTGATCGTTCCGTCCTTCAGGGGGACGTTCAGATCGCAGCGGACGACGACGCGCTTGCCTGCGAGGGAGCCCAGCGAGTCCAGAGTGCGGAACGTCACTGGTTCGGGGCCTTAGAGCTTGCCGGCGACGAACTCGGTGACGTCGACGAGGCGGTTGGAGTAGCCCCACTCGTTGTCGTACCAGGAGGCGACCTTGACCTGGCTGCCGATGACCTTCGTGAGGCCCGCGTCGAAGATCGAGGAGTGCGGGTCGGTCACGATGTCGCTCGAGACGATCGGGTCCTCGGTGTACTTGAGGATGCCCTTCAGGTCGCCCTCGGCGGCGGCCTTGTAGGCCGCGTTGATCTCCTCGACCGTGGCGGGCTTCGAGAGCTCGACGGTGAGGTCGGTGATCGAGCCGGTCGGGACCGGGACGCGCAGGGCGTAGCCGTCGAGCTTGCCGACGAGCTCGGGGATGACGAGGCCGAGGGCCTTGGCGGCACCGGTCGACGTCGGGATGATGTTCACGGCGGCGGCGCGCGCGCGGCGGAGGTCGCTGTGCGGGCCGTCCTGCAGGTTCTGGTCGGCGGTGTACGCGTGGACCGTCGTCATGAGGCCGCGCTCGATGCCGAAGTTGTCGAGCAGCACCTTGGCGAGCGGCGCGAGGCAGTTCGTCGTGCAGGACGCGTTCGAGATGATGTCGTGGGTGGCGGGGTCGTAGGTGCCCTCGTTCACGCCCAGGACCAGGGTCGCGACGTCGCTGCCGGTGGCGGGAGCGGAGACGATGACCTTCTTGGCGCCGGCGGTGATGTGCTTGCGCGCGTCCTCCGACTTGGTGAAGCGGCCGGTCGACTCGATGACGACGTCGACTCCCAGCTCGCCCCAGGGGAGGTTCGCGGGGTCGCGCTCCTCGAGCACGATGATGGGCTTGCCGTTGACGACGATCTTGTCGCCGTCGAGCTCCACCGTGGCGTCCAGACGGCCGGTGATGGAGTCGTACTTCAGGAGGTGCGCGAGCGCCTTGTTGTCGGTGAGGTCGTTGACCGCGACGATCTCGAGGTCGCTGCCCTTGGCGAGGGCCGCGCGGAAGAAGTTACGGCCGATACGGCCGAAGCCGTTGATGCCGATCTTTACGGACACAGATTTCTCCTGGTGAGGAAGGGCACCCGGACGGTGCAGTGGAGGGTGGTGACGCAGTGAGGGCGTCCCGGGCCGGGCCCGGGACGCCGACATCGCTACGACAGTAGCAGCAGGCCCGAAGTCTTCTCGCGGGCCTTCTCGAAGCGCGCGGAGACGTCCGCCCAGTTCACGATGTTCCAGAACGCCTTCACGTAGTCGGCCTTCACATTGACGTAGTCGAGGTAGAAGGCGTGCTCCCACATGTCGAGCAGCAGCACCGGAACGGTCGCCGCGGCCAGGTTGCCCTGGTGGTCGTAGAGCTGCTCGATGATGAGCTTCTCGCCGAGGCTGTCCCAGGCGAGGATCGACCAGCCGGAGCCCTGGATGCCGAGGGCGGACGCGGTGAAGTGCGCGCGGAACTTGTCGAACGACCCGAAGGAGTCGTCGATCGCCGCAGCGAGCTCTCCGACGGGCTTGTCGCCTCCGTCGGGCGAGAGGTTGTTCCAGAAGACCGTGTGGTTCACGTGACCGGCGAGGTTGAACGCGAGGTCCTTCTGCAGCTTGTTCACGTTCGCGAGGTTGTCGCTGTCGCGAGCCTCCTGGAGCGCGGCGAGGGCGGTGTTGGCGCCCGTCACGTAGGTGGCGTGGTGCTTGTCGTGGTGGAGCTCCATGATCCGCCCACTGATGTTCGGCTCGAGAGCCGAGTAGTCGTAGGGCAGTTCGGCGAGCGTGTAGTCAGCCATTCGCAATCTCCTGTTCGTGATCGTCGATCTCGAGGGGTCGACCGGCCTCGATCCGCCTTCCCGCGAGGGGGAGAACGGGCGCCGGAGGCGACCTGAGCGACGTGCCCAGTCTAGTGAGGGGGCCCCTTGGCACTCGGAGTCCCTCCGCCGTTCAACCAGCAGACACTCAGCGTTCGCACGACCGGGAGGACCGCGGATCCGCGGGTCAGAGGTCCTGGAGTTCCGGCGGGAGGTTGGCGTCGGTGCCCGGGATGTCGAGCTCGGAGGCGCGCTTGTCGGCCATCGCGAGCAGACGGCGGATGCGTCCCGCCACGGCGTCCTTCGTCATCGGCGGGTCGGCGTGGTGCCCCAGCTCGTCGAGGCTCGCGTCGCGGTGGGACAAGCGCAGCCGACCCGCGTAGCGCAGGTGCTCGGGGATGTCGTCGCCGAGGATCTCCATTGCGCGCTCGACCCGGGCGCAGGCGGCGACGGCGGCCTGAGCGGAGCGGCGGAGGTTCGCGTCGTCGAAGTTGACGAGGCGGTTCGCCGTCGCCCGGACCTCGCGGCGCTGGCGCAGCTCCTCCCAGCTCGCGACGGTCGCCGTCGCGCCCATGAGCGTGAGCATGGCGCTGATGCTCTCGCCGTCGCGGACGACGACCCGGTGGACGCCGCGCACCTCGCGCGACTTGGCCTGCACCCCGAGGCGGCCCGCCGCTCCGACGATCGCCATCGCCGCCTCGTTCCCGGGGCAGATGATCTCGAGCGCCGCCGAGCGGCCGGGGTCGGTCAGCGAACCCTGCGCCAGGAAGGCCCCGCGCCAGACGGCCGCCAGCTCCTCTCGGGAGCCGGTGGTCAGGCGGTTGGGCAGGCCGCGGACGGGACGGCCGCGCTGGTCGAGGAGGCCGGTCTGGCGCGCGAGGGTGTCGCCGCCCTCGACCACGCGGACGAGCCAGCTGGTCGTGCGGCGGGAGCCGCCCGCCGAGACGATGCTCCCCTCGCTGCGGACGCCGTAGAGCTCGGCGAGGTCGCGGCGGACCCGGGTCGCGAGCGGAGCCGAGTCGAGCTCGACCTCCACGGCGAGCCGGTTCGAGATGATGTGCAGTCCGCCGGAGAAGCGGAGGACGGTCGCCAGTTCAGCGGCGCGGACGGTGTTCTTGCGCGAGACGATCGCGACCAGTTCGCCCTTGACGTCTGCGGTGAGGGCCACGGAGTCTTCCTTACGTCGGGTGCGCGGCGGAGCGCGCGGGGATCATTCTCGGCCGAGGTCGCGGTGCGCCACGTTGACGGCGACTCCCGGGAGCTCGGCCAGCCGGGCCGCGATGCGGCCGGCGACGGCGACCGAGCGGTGCTTCCCTCCCGTGCATCCGACGGCGATGGTCGCGTGGCGCTTGTTCTCGCGCTGGTAGCCGTCGAGCACCGGGCGGAGTGCTCGCGAGTAGGAGTCGATGAACTCCTCCGCACCCTGCTGGGCCAGCACGTATTCTCTCACCTCTTCGTCGAGGCCGGTGTGCGGGCGGAGCTCGGGGATCCAGTAGGGATTGGGGAGGAAGCGCGCGTCGGCGACCATGTCGGCATCGGTCGGCAGGCCGTACTTGAAGCCGAAGCTCATGACGGTGACCTGCAGCCCCGCGCGACCCGCCTCCGCGAAGCGCTCGGTGATCGAGGTCGCCAGCTGGTGGATGTTGAGGTCCGAGGTGTCGATGACGATGTCGGCCGATTCACGCAGCTGAGCAAGGCGGGTCCGCTCGGCCGTGATGCCGTCGAGGAGGGTCCCGCGACCCTGGAGGGGGTGGGGGCGCCGCACCTGCTCGAACCGGCGCACGAGGGCTGCGTCGGTGGCCTCGAGGAAGACGACCCGGAGGTCGACCCCCGCGCGCAGCTCGCGGACGATCTCGCCGAGGTCGGCGAAGAAGTCGCGACCGCGGACGTCCACGACGGCGGCGATCTTGGGCAGGGTGTCCCCCGCGCGCTGCGCCAGATCGACGAGCGGCCGCAGCATCTGCGGCGGGAGATTGTCGACGACGTACCAGCCCAGGTCCTCCAGGGCGTTCGCGGCGGTCGACCGGCCTGCGCCGGACATCCCCGTGACGATCAGCACGTCCTGCTGCTCGCTCTCCGTGCTCATGCGGTCTCCGTGCTCGTGTGTGGAATCTCGGGCCCTCGATCGGGGCGCGCCCTGGTCTCCAGCCTAGGGCGTGCCTCCTGCGAGGCCGCCCGTCAGGGGTGCAGGTGGGTGTGGATCGCCGCCGCCAGGGTCGGGCCGATGCCCTTCACCTCGGCGATCTCGGCGTCGCTCGCCTCACGCAGCCGCGCGACCGAGCCGAAGTGCTTCAGCAGGTCGCGGACGCGGGTGCCGCCGAGGCCGGGGACCTCGCTCAGCTGGGAGGAGATGTCGCGCTTGCGGCGCTGCCGCTGGTGCGTGATGGCGAACCTGTGCGCCTCGTCGCGGATCCTCTGGAAGAGGAACAGCGCATCGCTGTTGCGCGGCAGGATCACCGGGAAGTCCGAGTCGGGCAGCCAGATCTCCTCGAGCCGCTTCGCGATGCCGCAGAGCGTGATGCCGGTGACTCCGGATTCGTCGAGCGCCCGCTGCGCCGCGGCGACCTGCGGCTGGCCGCCGTCGACGATCAGGAGGTTCGGCGGGTAGGAGAACTTGCGGCGCTTGGCCTCCCCCGTCTCAGGATCGACCGCCGCGGCCTCCACCGGCTCCTTCAGATAGGCGAGCCGGCGGGTCAGCACCTGGTGCAGCGACTCGGTGTCGTCGGTGGAGTCGGCGATGGAGAACCGGCGGTACTGGTCCTTGCGCGCCAGGCCGTCCTCGAAGACGACCATCGACGCGACGATGTTCGTGCCGCTGAGGTGGGAGACGTCGTAGCACTCCATCCGCAGCGGCGCCTCCTCCATGCCGAGCGCGTCGCGGATGTCCTCCAGGGCCTGCGTGCGCGCGGTGAAGTCGGCGGAGCGGCGGGTCTTGTAGAGCATGAGCGAGTGGCCGGCGTTCTGGGTGGCGGTCTCGAGCAGCGCGGCCTTGTCTCCGCGCTGGGCTGCGCGCAGGCGCACGTTCGCGCCGCGCAGCCCGCTCAGCCACTCCTCGAGCGCCTCCGAGTCCTCGGGCAGCTCGGGCACGACGACCTCCCGCGGTGGGATGTCGCCCGTCTCGTACGCGGCCTGGAGCGCCGTGTCGACGAGCTCCGCGGTCGTCATGTCGAGCTCCTTGTCGACGACCCAGCCGCGCTCGCCGCGGATGCGGCCTCCGCGGACTCGGAACTGCTGCACCGAGGCGGCGAGCTCGTCGTGGACGATCGCGTAGAGGTCGACGTCGACGTTGTCCTTGAGGACGACCGCGCTCTTCGCGAGCACGGCGTCCAGTGCAGACGCCTGGTCGCGGAGCTTCGCCGCACGCTCGTACTGGAAGTCGGCGGCCGCCTCGCGCATCTCCTTCTCGAGCTCGCCGATCATCCGGCGGTCGTGGCTGCCCATGAACGCCACGAAGCGGTCGACCATCGCGCGGTGCTCGGCGAACGTGACCCGGTGCGAGCAGGGTCCGCCGCAGCGCCCGATCTGCGAGGCGAAGCAGGGCTTGCCGCTCTGCATCGCGCGCTTGTAGTTCGAGTCGTTGCAGGTCCTGATCGGGAAGGCCTTGATCATCAGATCGATGGTCTCGTGGATCGCCCAGATCTTGGGGTACGGGCCGAAGTAGCGCGCCCCGCGGATCTTGGAGTTGCGGGTCACCATCACCCGCGGCGCCTCGTCGCCCAGGGTCACCGCCATGTAGGGGTACGACTTGTCGTCCCGGAACTTGACGTTGAAGGGCGGGTCGAACTCGTTGATCCAGGTGAACTCGAGCTGCAGGGCCTCGACGTCGGTGCCGACGACGGTCCACTCGACCCCGGACGCCGAGAGCACCATCCGCCGGGTGCGCTCGTGCAGGCTCGGCAGGGGGGCGAAGTAGTTGCTCAGCCGGGCTCGGAGGTTCTTGGCCTTGCCCACGTAGAGGACCCGGCCCCGGGCGTCCTTGAAGCGGTAGACGCCCGGGAGGGTCGGGATCTCGCCGGCCTTGGGCCGGTAGTCGACGGTCTGCGTCATGCCTCGGTCTGTCCGTCCGCGCCGGTCACTCGAGGATCTCGGCGAGGAACGAGCCGGTGTGGCTCTCGGGCACCTTCGCGACCTTCTCGGGGGTGCCGATCGCGACGACCTGGCCGCCGCCGGCACCGCCCTCGGGTCCCATGTCGATCAGCCAGTCGGCCGACTTGATGACGTCGAGGTTGTGCTCGATGGTGATGACCGTGTTGCCCTTGTCGACCAGGCCGTTGAGCACGAGCAGGAGCTTGCGGACGTCCTCGAAGTGCAGACCGGTGGTCGGCTCGTCGAGCACGTAGACGCTCCGCCCGTTGGAGCGGCGCTGCAGCTCGGTGGCGAGCTTGACGCGCTGCGCCTCCCCGCCCGAGAGCGTGGTGGCGCTCTGCCCGAGCCGGACGTAGCCGAGGCCGACGTCGACGAGGGTCTTCAGGAAGCGGTGGATCGCCGTGATCGGCTCGAAGAACTCGGCCGCCTCGGCGATCGGCATGTCGAGGACCTCGGCGATGCTCTTGCCCTTGTAGTGCACCGTGAGGGTGTCGCGGTTGTACCGCGCTCCCCCGCACACCTCGCAGGAGACGTAGACGTCGGGCAGGAAGTTCATCTCGATCTTGATCGTGCCGTCTCCCGAGCACGCCTCGCAGCGGCCGCCCTTGACGTTGAAGCTGAACCGGCCCGGCAGGTATCCGCGGGCCTTCGCCTCGGTCGTCTCGGCGAAGAGGTTGCGGATGCGGTCGAAGACGCCCGTGTAGGTCGCCGGGTTGGAACGCGGGGTGCGGCCGATCGGGTTCTGGTCGACGTGCACCACCTTGTCGAGGTTCTCGAGACCGGTGACGCGGGTGTGCTTGCCCGGAACCTTGCGGGCGCCGTTGAGCTGGTTGGCGAGCACCCGGTAGAGGATGTCGTTCACGAGCGTGCTCTTGCCGGAGCCCGAGACTCCCGTGACCGCGACGAACGCGCCGAGGGGGAACTCGACGTCGACCTTCTGCAGATTGTTCGCCGACGCCCCGACCACCTTGATGACGCGCTTGCGGTCGATCTTCCGGCGCTTCTCCGGCACCTCGATCGACTTGCGTCCGGAGACGTAGTCGCCCGTGAGGGAGTGCGTGTTCTGGAGCAGCTCGGCGTAGGAGCCCGAGTGCACGACCTTGCCGCCGTTGACGCCCGCGCCCGGTCCGATGTCGACGATCCAGTCGGCGGTGCGGATGGTGTCCTCGTCGTGCTCGACGACGATGAGCGTGTTGCCCAGGTCGCGCAGCTTGATGAGGGTGTCGATGAGGCGGCGGTTGTCGCGCTGGTGCAGGCCGATGCTCGGCTCGTCGAGCACGTAGAGCACTCCTGTGAGTCCGGACCCGATCTGCGTGGCCAGGCGGATGCGCTGCGCCTCACCGCCCGAGAGCGATCCCGCGGCTCGCGAGAGGTTGAGGTAGTTCAGACCGACCTCGATCAGGAAGTCGAGGCGGGCCTTGATCTCGCGGAGCACCTGTGCGGCGATGTGCGCCTCGCGGTCGGTCAGCTCGAGCCGGCCCATGAACTCCTGGGCGTCGCCGAGGCTCAGGTCGGCGACATCGGCGATGCTCGCTCCGTGCACGAGGACCGCGAGGACCTCGGGCTTCAGGCGCGTGCCCTTGCAGACCGGGCACGCGACCTCGCGGAGGAACTCGGCCCAGCGCGAGCGCTGGACGTCGGTCTCGGCCTGCACGTACTGCCGCTCGATGTAGGGCACCACGCCCTCGAAGCCCGACGTGTAGCTCATCTCACGGCCGTAGCGGTTCTTCCACTTGACCTTGACCTCGAAGTTGTCGCCGTGCAGGACGGCCTGCTGCACCTCGGAGCTCAGTCGCTTCCACGGGGTGGACAGCGAGAACCCGAGATCGCGCGAGAGGCCGTCGAGCAACTTCTCGTAGTACTGGAAGAGGCCCTTGCCCTGCGTGGTCCAGGGGATGATGACGCCCTCGGCGATGCTGAGGTCGGGGTCGCCGAGCAGGAGCTCGTCGTCGACGGACATGCGGGTGCCGAGGCCGGAGCACTCGGGGCAGGCGCCGAAGGGCGCGTTGAACGAGAAGGTGCGCGGCTCGATCTCGGTGAGCGAGATCGGGTGGTTGTTGGGGCAGGACAGCTTCTCGGAGTAGGTGGTCCACGCGCCGTCGCCCTCGCCGTCGACGAAGTTGATCTGCACGATGCCGTCGGTGAGGCGCAGCGCGGTCTCGAGCGAGTCGGTGAGGCGCCCGAGGATGTCGGGGCCGGCGACGAGGCGGTCGACCACGACCGAGATGTCGTGCTTGAACTGCTTCTTGAGCGTCGGCGGATCGCTGAGCTGGATCAGCGTGCCGTCGACCATGGCGCGCGAGTAGCCGCCCGCGGTGAGCTCCTTGAAGAGGTCGACGAACTCGCCCTTCTTCTGCGAGACGACGGGACTCAGGATCTGGTACCGCGTGCCCTCGTCGAGCTCCATGAGCTGATCGGCGATCTGCTGGACGGTCTGCGCCGAGATCTTCTCGCCGCAGACGGGGCAGTGCGGAACTCCGATGCGCGCCCAGAGCAAGCGCATGTAGTCGAAGATCTCGGTGATCGTGCCGACCGTCGAGCGCGGGTTGCGGTTCGTCGACTTCTGGTCGATCGACACCGCCGGGCTGAGGCCCTCGATGAAGTCGACGTCCGGTCGGTCGACCTGACCCAGGAACTGACGCGCGTACGCGGAGAGCGACTCGACGTAGCGGCGCTGCCCCTCCGCGAAGATCGTGTCGAACGCGAGCGAGGACTTGCCGGACCCGGACAGGCCCGTGAAGACCACCATCGAATCGCGTGGGATCTCGAGGTCGACGTCCTGCAGGTTGTGCACCCGGGCGCCGCTGACCACCAGCTTCGAGACGGAGTCGTCCAGCTGGGAGACGAACCGGTGGGGGTGGTGGGAGTGCTCGGAGGGAGCGGGAGCAGGGTCTTTGACAGCGTTCGAGATCGACACCTCGAAAGTGTATGCGGAGCCACCGACATCGCCGGCTGGCGTTCGCTGGGCGCTGATCCGCCCCCTCCGAGCTTGCGGATCAGGTCAGGTGACCGGCCTTCTCCATCTGCCGCAGCTCGCGCTTGAGCTCCGACACCTCGTCGCGCAGGCGCGCCGCGAGCTCGAACTTCAGCTCGCCCGCCGCCTGCAGCATCTGACCGTTGAGGTCGCCGATGATCGCCTCGAGGTCGTTGCCGCCGTTGGCGGCGAGACCCTGGCGGCGCAGGTTGGGGGTGGGGCTCTTCTTCTTCGCGTCGCGGCCCGCGAGCAGCTTCGCCGTGTCGGCGCCCTCGCGGGCGAGGACCTCGGTGATGTCGGCGATCTTCTTGCGCAGCGGGGTCGGGTCGATCCCGTGCTCGAGGTTGTACGCCACCTGCTTCTCGCGCCGTCGATCGGTCTCGTCGATCGCGAGCCGCATCGAGTCAGTCACCTTGTCGGCGTACATGTGCACCTCGCCAGAGACGTTGCGGGCGGCGCGGCCGATGGTCTGGATGAGCGAGGTGGACGAGCGGAGGAAGCCCTCCTTGTCGGCGTCGAGGATCGCGACCAGCGAGACCTCGGGGAGGTCGAGTCCCTCGCGCAGCAGGTTGATGCCGACGAGGACGTCGTAGACGCCGGCGCGGAGCTCGGACAGCAGCTCGACTCGACGGAGCGTGTCGACGTCGGAGTGGAGGTAGCGCACGCGGACGCCCGCCTCCGTGAGGAAGTCGGTGAGCTCCTCGGCCATCCGCTTGGTCAGGGTCGTGACCAGGATCCGCTCGTCGCGCTCGGTGCGGCGCTTGATCTCCTCGAGGAGATCGTCGATCTGGCCCTTGGTCGGCTTGACGACGATCTCGGGATCGATGAGGCCGGTGGGGCGGATGATCTGCTCGACGATGCCGTCGGCGATGCCCATCTCGTAGCGGCCCGGGGTCGCGGAGAGGTAGACGGTCTGACCTACGCGGTCCTTGAACTCCTCCCACTTCAGCGGGCGGTTGTCCATCGCGGAGGGAAGACGGAAGCCGTGCTCGACGAGCGTGCGCTTGCGGGACGCGTCGCCCTCGTACATCGCACCGATCTGCGGCACGGTGACGTGCGACTCGTCGATGACGACGAGGAAGTCGTCCGGGAAGTAGTCGAGCAGGCAGTGGGGGGCCTCGCCCGACTGGCGGCCGTCGATGTGGCGGGAGTAGTTCTCGATGCCGGAGCAGAAGCCGATCTGCTGCATCATCTCGAGGTCGAAGGTGGTGCGCATCCGCAGGCGCTGCGCCTCGAGGAGCTTGTTCTGCTTCTCGAGGTCGGACAGGCGCACCTCGAGCTCCTGCTGGATGGTGTCGATCGCCCGGTGCATGACGTCCTGGCTGGCGACGTAGTGCGAGCCGGGGAACACCGAGACGGAGTCGAGCTTGCGCACGATGTCGCCGGTCAGCGGGTGCAGCGTGTAGAGCGCCTCGATCTCGTCGCCGAACATCTCGATGCGGATCGCGAGCTCCTCGTACATCGGGATGATCTCGATCGTGTCGCCGCGGACGCGGAAGGTGCCGCGGGCGAAGTCGACGTCGTTGCGCGCGTACTGCATCGACACGAACTTGCGGATGAGTCGATCGCGGTCGACCCGCTGCCCGACCTGCAGGGCCACCATCGCCTCGAGGTACTGCTCGGGCTGACCGAGGCCGTAGATGCACGAGACCGTGGAGACGACGATGACGTCGCGGCGGCTGAGCAGGGAGTTCGTCGTCGAATGGCGCAGGCGCTCGACCTCGGCGTTGACCGAGCTGTCCTTCTCGATGAAGGTGTCGGTCTGCGGGACGTACGCCTCGGGCTGGTAGTAGTCGTAGTACGACACGAAGTACTCGACGGCGTTGTTCGGGAAGAGCTCGCGGAACTCGTTCGCGAGCTGCGCGGCGAGGGTCTTGTTGTGCGCCAGGACGAGCGTGGGCCGCTGCACGGCCTCGACGAGCCAGGCGGTGGTCGCGGACTTGCCGGTGCCGGTGGCGCCGAGGAGGACCACGTCGGTCTCGCCGGCGGTGATGCGCGCGCTCAGATCGGCGATGGCGCGGGGCTGGTCACCGCTCGGCTTGTATTCGCTGACGACCTCGAACGGGTGCACGGCACGGGTTGGCTCCATGAGTCGAAGCGTAGCCGCGACCACCGACACCCGACGCGGCGTGCGCTCCGGGCGAACGCCTCCCCCGCCGACACGCTCACCGCGTCCGGCTCAGCTCCGCCCACAGCTCGTCGGCGCGGGCGAGCGTCTGCTCCAGCGATCCGCTCGAGTCGAGGACGCGGTCGGCCAGCGCGAGCCGCTCCTCGTCGCTCGCCTGAGCGGTGACGCGGGAGCGCGCCTCCGTCTCGCTGAGGCCTCTGAGGGCGATCAGCCTCTCGATGCGCGTCTGCTGCGGCGCGTGCACGACGACGACCTCGTCGAACTCGGCCGAGCCCCTGCCCTCGGCGAGCAGGGGGACGTCGTAGACGACGACCGCCGCCGGGTCCGCCGCACCCGCCTCGGCGAAGAGCCGCTGCGACCGCTCCGTCACCGCGGGATGGGTGATCGCGTTCAGATCGGCGCGCGCAGCGGCGTCCGAGAAGATCACCGCTCCGAGGGCCGCGCGGTCGAGCGTGCCGTCCTCACGGATCATCGGTGCCCCGAACCGCTCGGCGATGGCCTCGAGAGCGGGCTCCCCCGGTTCGACGACCTCGCGGGCGAGACGATCGGCGTCGACCACCACGGCTCCGTGCTCGGCGAGGCGGCGGGCGACGGTCGACTTCCCCGAGGCGATGCCTCCGGTCAGGGCTACGAGATGCACGCGGCCACCCTACCCAGCGCCCCCGGGAACGCCGAACGGCCGGCCCCCGAGGGGACCGGCCGTTCGTGGAGTGCACTCGATCAGTTGTTCGAGGACAGCTTCTCGCGCAGTGCGGCGAGCGACTCGTCGTCGGCGAGGGTGCCGCCGGTGGTCGACTCGTTGGTGAAGCCGCCGCCGACCGAGACGCCCTCGGAGACGGTGGCCGCCTCCTCCTGCGACTTGGCGACCTGAGCCTTGTGGGCCTCCCAGCGGGCCTGCGCCGCTGCGTACTCGAGCTCCCAGGCCTCGCGCTGCGACTCGAAGCCCTCGCGCCACTCGTTGGTCTCCGGGTCGAAGCCCTCGGGGTACTTGTAGTTCCCCTGGTCGTCGTACTCGGTGGCCATGCCGTAGAGCGCCGGGTCGAACTCGGTGCCCTCGGGGTCGACGTTCTCGTTCGCCTGCTTGAGCGAGAGCGAGATGCGACGGCGGTCGAGGTCGATGTCGATGACCTTGACGAACACCTCTTCGCCGACCGACACGACCTGCTCGGCGAGCTCGACGTGCTTGCCCGACAGCTCGGAGATGTGGACGAGGCCCTCGATGCCGTCCGCGACGCGGACGAACGCACCGAACGGGACCAGCTTCGTGACCTTGCCCGGGGCGACCTGACCGATCGCGTGGGTGCGGGCGAAGACCTGCCACGGGTCCTCCTGGGTCGCCTTGAGCGAGAGCGACACGCGCTCGCGGTCGAGGTCGACCTCGAGGATCTCGACGGTGACCTCCTGGCCCACCTCGACGACCTCGGAGGCGTGCTCGATGTGCTTCCAGGAGAGCTCGGAGACGTGGACGAGACCGTCGACGCCGCCGAGGTCGACGAACGCACCGAAGTTGACGATCGAGGACACGACGCCCTTGCGGACCTGACCCTTGTGCAGGTTGTTCAGGAACGTGGTGCGGCTCTCGGACTGCGTCTGCTCGAGGAGCGCACGGCGCGACAGGACCACGTTGTTGCGGTTCTTGTCGAGCTCGAGGATCTTCGCCTCGATCTCCTGGCCGAGGTACGGCGTGAGGTCGCGGACGCGGCGCAGCTCGATGAGCGAGGCCGGGAGGAAGCCGCGGAGGCCGATGTCGACGATGAGCCCGCCCTTGACGACCTCGATGACCGAACCGGTGACGACACCGTCGGACTCCTTGATCTTCTCGACGTCGCCCCATGCGCGCTCGTACTGCGCACGCTTCTTCGAGAGGATCAGGCGACCCTCCTTGTCCTCCTTCTGCAGGACGAGGGCTTCGACGCTGTCGCCCACGTTGACGACCTCGGAGGGGTCGACGTCGTGCTTGATGGAGAGTTCGCGCGAGGGGATGACGCCCTCGGTCTTGTAGCCGACGTCGAGGAGGACCTCGTCGCGGTCGATCTTCACGACGGTGCCTTCGATGAGGTCTCCGTCGTTGAAGAACTTCAGAGTCTTTTCGACCGCGGCAAGAAAGTCTTCAGCAGACCCGATGTCGTTGATCGCGACCTGCTTGGCTGCCTTTTCGGTCGTTGCGGTTGTCATTAAGGGATGCTCCAGGATGGATGGGTATCGGGCGGCGGGCACCGGCGCGGCTCTCGACGCGACCGAGTGGTGACCACCGCGGTGTATGAGGGGATGTGCCGTCGTCCGGCGGCGGCTCCGACGCGACCGGGCCGTGACCCGGAGCCTCTTCGCACGCCGTGGCACGGCGGCGCCACAAACGTGACGGTCAAGCCTATCGAACCCGGGAGCGCAGTGGCAATCGCCCGCGGTTCCGCTCGGAGCGATCCGGGAGCGGCACTCCCGGACAGGATCAGGACGCGAGACTCGCGCGCAGAGTGTCGAGGCCGACCCCGCCGAGATCGAGGGCGCGGCGGTGGAACGCCGCGAGCGAGAACGCGTCCCCCTCGCGGGCCGCGGCGTCGTCGCGCAGCTGCTCCCAGATCCGCTGGCCGACCTTGTAGGACGGCGCCTGTCCCGGCCAGCCCAGGTAGCGGTTCACCTCGAAGCGGATGAACGCGTCGTCCATGTTCACGTTCCGCCTCATGAAGGCGAGGGCCGACTCCGCGGTCCAGATCTCGTCCGTCCCCGGCATCCGCTTGCCCAGGTGCACGCCGATGTCCAGGACCACGCGCGCGGCGCGCATCCGCTGGCCGTCGAGCATGCCGAGGCGGTCGGCCGGGTCGTCGAGGTAGCCGAAGCCCTCCATGAGCCTCTCGGCGTAGAGCGCCCAGCCCTCGGCGTGACCCGAGCTCCCGGCGAGCTGCCGCCGCCAGGTGTTCAGGCTCGCCCGGTTGTACACGGCCTGACCCACCTGCAGGTGGTGACCGGGGACGCCCTCGTGGTAGACGGTCGTCAGCTCCCGCCAGGTGGCGAACTCGGTGACGCCCTCGGGCACCGACCACCACATCCGTCCCGGGCGCGCGAAGTCGTCGCTCGGGCCGGTGTAGTAGATCCCGCCCTCGTGCGTCGGCGCGATGAGGCACTCGAGCCGCAGAAGCTCCTCGGGGATGTCGAACGCCGTCTCCGCGAGCTCGCGGACGGCGCGGTCGCTCGTCTCCTGCATCCAGCGCTGCAGGGCGTCGACGCCGTGCAGCGTGCGGGACGGGTCGGCGTCGAGGTGGGCGATGGCCTCGGCGACCGAGGCGCCGGGCAGGATCTCCCGGGCGATCGCCTCCTGCTCGGCCGTCATGCGGGCGAGCTCCTCGATCCCCCACTCGTAGGTCTCGTCGAGGTCGACGACCGCTCCGAGGAAGCGGCGGGACTGGAGTGCGTAGTGCTCGCGGCCGACGGCGTCCTGCTCGCTCGCGGCGGGATCGAGCTCGCTGCGGAGGAATCGCTCGAGCTCGCCGTAGGCGGCGGCGGCGCGCCTCGCGCCCTCCTCGAGCCGACCGGCGAGCGAGGCGGGCAGGGATCCCTCGGCCGGCGCCGCGTCGGCGGCGAGCTCGGCGAAGAAGCCGCGGGGCGCCGCGACCTTCGCGGCCTGCTCGGCGACGAGGCCGACCTGGCGACGTGCGGGGACCACTCCCCTGCGGATGCCTTCGCGCAGGGTCTCGGCGTACCCGGTGAGCGCGGAGGGCAGGGCGTGGAGGCGCTCGGCGACGTCCTCCCAGTCGCTCACCTCGGCGGTGGGCATGAGATCGAAGACATCGCGCAGCTCCTGCGCCGGTGAGGCGATGACGTTGAGATCGCGCAGCGGCAGACCCGCCTCGTGCGCCTCGAGCGCCAGCCGGAGCTCCGCACCGAGATCGGCGACGGTGACGCGGTCGACGGCGTCGACGGGGGCTGCGGCCTCCAGCTCCGCCAGCGCGGCCGCCGTCGCGGCACGGGAGCGCTCGAGTCCGTCCGGCGACAGATCGGCGAGGCCTCCCCCCGGCCGTCCGAGCCAGGTCCCCACCGCGGGGTCGAGCTCGACGAGGGTGTCGACCCAGCGCTCGGCGACCTGGTCGACGGCGGAGGGCTCACGGGGATTCGCAGTCATGCTCCGAGCCTAGCCAGGACGCGCGGGCGCCCGTCGCGAGCCGTCAGTGCGCGGCGGCGTCCCAGTTCGCCCCGTGCCCGACCTGGACCTCGAGCGGGACCGACAGATCCGCGGCGTGCGCCATCCGGTTCCTCACGACCGCCTCGAGGGCCTCCTCCTCGCCGGGGGCGACATCGAAGATCAGCTCGTCGTGCACCTGGAGGAGCATCCGCGAGCCCAGGCCCTGCTCGTCGAGATCGGACTGCACGCCGATCATCGCGATCTTCATGATGTCGGCGGCGGAGCCCTGGATCGGCGAGTTCAGGGCCGCGCGCTCGGCGTTGTCGCGCAGCACGCGGTTGGCGCTCTGCAGGTCCGGGAACGGCCGGCGGCGGCCGAAGATCGTCTCGGTGTAGCCCGTCTCGCGCGCCTGCTCGACGACGCTGCGCAGGTAGTCGCGCACCGCGCCGAAGCGGACGAAGTAGTCGGTCATCAGCTGCTTGGCCTCGGCGCTCGAGATCCGGAGCTGCTTCGACAGGCCGAAGGCGCTGAGTCCGTAGGCCAGACCGTAGGACATCGCCTTGACCTTGTTGCGCATCGCCGAGGTGACGTCGCCGGGCTCGACGCCGAAGATCCGCGACCCGACGAAGCGGTGCAGGTCCTCGCCGCTGTGGAACGCCTCGATGAGCCCGGCGTCGCCCGAGAGGTGCGCCATGATCCGCATCTCGATCTGCGAGTAGTCGGCGGTGAGCAGGGTGCTCGCGTCGTCGCTGTGCACGAACGCGGTGCGGATCCGGCGCCCGACCTCGCTGCGCACCGGGATGTTCTGCAGGTTGGGGTCGTTCGAGGAGATGCGGCCGGTGGCCGTCCCTGTCTGGTCGTAGCTGGTGTGGATCCGCCGGTCGGGCGTCACCGACTTCTCGAGGGTCTCGATGATCTGCTTGAGCTTGGTCGCGTCCCGGTGCTCGAGCAGGAGGCCGAGGAACGGGTGCGGGTGCGACTCCTGCAGGTCGGCGAGAGCGGAGGCGTCGGTCGTGTAGCCCGTCTTCGTCGCCCGGGTCTTCGGCATCGCGAGCTCCTCGAAGAGGACCTGCTGGAGCTGCTTCGGCGAGCCGAGGTTCATCTCGTGGCCGATCTCGGCGAACGCGCGGCTCGCGAGGTCGGCGGACGTCGTGGTCAGCTCTCCGCGGAGCCGCGCGAGCACCTCGGGATCGATCGCCACGCCGGTCAGCTCGACGGTCGCGAGGACCTGCACGATCGGCAGCTCGATGTCGACGAGGACCGACAGCATGCCCTCGCCGAGCATCTCGGTGAGGACGCCGACGAGGCGGAACGCGTACCACGCCTCGGTCGCGGAGCTCATCGGCTCGACGGTCGGCACGAGCTGGTTCGGATCGCCCTGCGCCATCGTCTCGTCGAGGTACTGCGAGACCTGCGCGGGCAGCGTCGCCGCGTGGCCCGTGGGCTGCAGGAGCCACGCCGCGATGCGGGTGTCGAACGCCAGGCCTGCGACCGGGAGGCCGGCGGTGCGCAGCGCCTTCACCTGCGGCTTCGCGTCGGCGAAGTACTTGGGCGCGTCGCTCGCCAGCCACTGCTCGAGGCCCGTGTAGTCGGGGCGGTCGGCCGCCCAGGGGACGAACGCCGACTCCTTCTCGACCGACAGGCCGATGCCCTCGAGGCCGTCGGGGCCGACCTGCGCCTGGACGGCGACGGGGGTCGTGCCCTTCGCGGAGACGGTGTCGAGCCAGTGGGCGAGCTCCTCGTCGACCATCGTCCGCACCGCGGGCGCCGCGGTCGTGACGGTGTCGCCGGCGAGCGCGGCGGCCGCTCCCTCGACGCCCTCGTCGGCGGCGATCGTGAGGACGCGCTCCTGGAGGGTCTTGAACTCCAGGCGCGAGAAGATCTCGCGCACCGCGTCCGGATCGATGGGCTGCCGGGCGAGGTCGGTCGGGCCCAGCGGCAGCTCGACGTCGGTGACGAGGCGGTTCAGCCTGCGGTTGCGGAGGGCGTTCTCCTTCTGCTCGCGCAGCTTCTCTCCGACGACGCCCTTGATCTCGTCGGCGTGGGCGATGATGTCGGCGACCGTGCCGTACTGGTTGACCCACTTCGCCGCGGTCTTCGGCCCGACCTTGTCGACCCCGGGCAGGTTGTCGCTCGTCTCGCCGACCAGAGCCGCGATCTCGGGGTACTGGTGGGGCTCGACGCCGTACTTCTCGAACACCTTGTCGCGGTCGTAGCGGGTGAGCTGCGAGACGCCCTGCGTCGACGGGTAGAGGAGGGTGACGTCGGGCGTGACGAGCTGGATCGTGTCGCGATCACCCGAGACGACGAGCACCCGGTAGCCGGCCTCCGCGCCCTGCTTCGCGAGAGTGGCGAGGATGTCGTCGGCCTCGAAGTCCTCCTTCGAGACGGTGCGGATGTTCATCGCGTGCAGCGCCTGCTCGAGGAGCGGGACCTGCCCCTTGAACTCGGGCGGGGTCTCTCCGCGAGTGCCCTTGTACTCGGGGTACTCGCGGGTGCGGAACGAGTAGCGCGAGATGTCGAACGCGACGCCGAGGTGGGTCGGCTTCTCGTTCTTCAGCAGCAGGATCAGCATCGACAGGAAGCCGTGGATGGCGTTTGTGTGCTGGCCGTCGCGGGTCTGGAAACTGTCGACCGGGAGCGCGTAGAACGCCCGGAACGCCAGGGAATGGCCGTCGACGAGCAGGAGGGTAGGCTGTTCCGGATCTGACACACGGCAAGACTACACAGCGCCTCCGACACCGGATCCGGACGGTTCCGAGCCGCTGGTCGAGGGCCTCGCAGGACGCGACGACGAGGAGATCCGTGACCGACTCATCCCCCCTCGACACCTCCTGGGTCCGGCCCCCCGCGATCGACCTCGTGGCCGGGATCGGCCGCGGGATGGGCGAGCTCGCCGAGCGGATGGGCATCGTCTGGCACGAGCTCTCGCCGCAGCACTCCGTCGCCTCCATGCCGGTGGAGGGCAATCGCCAGCCCGTCGGGATCCTGCACGGCGGGGCGCACGTCGTGCTGGCCGAGTCGATGGGCTCGATCGCCGCGAACATCCACGCGGGCGAGGGCCGGATCGCGATGGGGATCGAGCTGAACGCGAGCCACAGCCGCTCGGTCCGCTCCGGCTTCGTCATCGCCACCTGCGACGCGATCCACCTCGGGGGAACGCTGGCGACCCACGAGATCGTGGTGCGCGACGAGGCCGGGCGCCGCCTCTCGACGGTGCGGATCACCAACATCCTGCGCTGACCCGACCGGCCGCGGCTCCGTCCGCAAGCCCCGGTCGTGTCGCAGTCCGGAGCCTAGGCTCGCTGCGTGACCTTCCGCGACCTCCTCAAGAGCCTCCCGTCCATGCCCTCCGAGCTGCCGTCCTTCGACGCCGACGCCGCACCGGACGACCCGCTCGACCTGTTCGGCCGGTGGCTGCAGGAGGCCGCGACGGCCGGCCAGCTGCTCCCCCACGGCGCCACCCTCTCGACGGCCGGCGCCGACGGCCGGGTCGGCGCCCGGGTGCTCGTCCTGAGGAACGTCGACGAGCAGGGCTGGGCCTTCTCCACCCATGCCACGAGCCCCAAGGGGCGGGAGATGGAGGAGAACCCGCACGCCGCACTGACCTTCTTCTGGCCCGTGCAGGGGCGTCAGGTCCGCGTCGAGGGACGGATCGTGCGCGGCTCCGCGGCCGAATCGGCCGAGGACTTCCGCCGCCGATCGGAGGCGGGCCGCACCGCGCTGCTCGTCGGACGGCAGAGCGAGCCGATGGCGACCGCCGCCGACTTCGGCCTCGTCACGCTGCAGACCAGCGTCGCCGTCGGCTGCTCCCCGGCGACGATCGACCGCGAGTGGGCCGTCTACCGCGTCGTGCCGGAGCGGATCGAGTTCTGGCAGGGCTCCTCCGCGCCCGAGCAGGACCACGTCCGCCTCGAGTACCGCCCGGGAACGACGGAGGCGGGCGGCTCCCCGTGGGAGCGCACCCGCCTCTGGCCGTAATCGGGGCTGCCGCCCCGGCGGCTACTTCTTCGGACTGAGCTGCTCGATGATCGCCTGGGCGACGTCGTGCATGGTGAGACGGCGGTCCATCGACGCCTTCTGGATCCAGCGGAACGCCTCGGGCTCGGTGAGGCCCATCTTCTCGTTGAGCAGGCCCTTGGCCCGGTCGACGAGCTTGCGGGTCTCGAAGCGCTCGACCATGTCGGCCACCTCGGCCTCGAGGGTCAGGATCTGGGCGTAGCGCGAGAGGGCGATCTCGATCGCGGGCAGCAGGTCGTTCGGGGTGAACGGCTTGACCACGTAGGCCAGCGCGCCCGCCTCGCTCGCCCGCTCGACGAGCTCCTTCTGGCTGAACGCCGTGAGGAGGACGACCGGCGCGATGTGCGCCTTCGAGAGGCGCTCGGCGGCCGAGATGCCGTCCAGCTGGGGCATCTTCACGTCCATGATCACCAGGTCGGGCCGGAGCTCGGTGGCGAGGGCCACGGCGGTCTCGCCGTCGCCCGCCTCGCCCACGACCTCGAAGCCGTTGTCGCGGAGGATCTCCACGATGTCGAGGCGGATGAGCGATTCGTCTTCGGCGACGACGACCCGACGGGGTGCGGTCGGCGCGGTTTCCTGGTCTGTCACGCCGATGAGCCTACGGTATTCTCGACGGGCTCGTGATGAGCCGGTGTGGCGGAATGGCAGACGCGGGGCACTCAAAATGCTCTGTCCGAGAGGGCTTGTGGGTTCGAGTCCCACCACCGGTACCGCCCGATCGCGGGCCTCATCGGGGTCCGCTAGCGTCGTCGGATGACCGCCGCGGCTCCTCTCTGGCCCCTGTTCGATCTGGTGCTGCGCACTCCCAGGCTGGAGTTGCGTCCGGTGCGGGACGAGGATCTCCCCGGTCTCGCGGCCGCGGCGCTCGCCGGGATCCACGAACCGGGGCGCTCGCCGTTTCCGGCTCCGTGGGCCGAGGCGCCCGCCGATGAGCTGCCCGCGAACCTCGCCCGCTACCACTGGTCGCTCCGCGCAGAGACCACGCCGGACACCTGGAGGGTCGCGTTCGCCGTCATCGAGGACGGGGTCGTGATCGGCTGCCAGGACCTCCTGGCCGACCGGTTCGCGGCCACGCGCTCCGTCGCCTCCGGCTCGTGGCTCACCCTGTCGGCTCACGGCCGGGGTCTCGGCCGGGAGATGCGGGCGGCCGTGCTGATGCTGGCGTTCGACCACCTCGGGGCGGAGGTCGCCGAGAGCAGTGCACTGGCGTGGAACACCGCCTCGATCCGCGTGTCGACGGCGCTCGGCTACGAGCGCAACGGCAGCAGCCGCACGGTCGGCGCCGACGGGGCGGGCGTCGAGGAGACGCGGTTCCGCGTCACTCCTCGGACCTTCGTCCGACCCGCATGGGTTCTCGACGTCGAGGGCGTCGAGGCCGCACGCAGGTGTCTGCTCGGCTCCGCAGCCGATTAGACGCGGGTCAGGCTCCTCCGCAGCCCGCCGCCCGGGTGCCCGCGCCGCAGGATCCCGCGGCGCCGCAGGATCGGGACGAGCTCGTCGAGCATCCGGTGCAGCGTCACCGGGTGGAAGTCCCCCGAGAACGCGATTCCGTCGTTGTCGGCGTCCTCGCCCAGCTCCTCGATGAAGTCGGCGATCTCCTCCGCGGTGCCGACGAGACCCCGCCGGTCGGCGACGAGCCCCAGCCTGGCCTTCGCGGTCAGCAGCTCGCGCAGCGGCGCGTCGGGGCCGGCCGAGCCGTAGAGGCCCGAGATGCTCCCCCGCGAGACGTGCCCGCCGAAGACGGCCGGATCGATCGGCCGATCCAGGTCGAGCGCGGTGAGGTCTGTCTCGAGGTCGCTCGAGTACGCGGAGGCGAGGGCGAGCAGAGCGGACTCGTCCGGATGAGCGGACGCGGCGACGAGCCGCTCCGCCTCCTCCCGGCTCGAGACGACGACCGGCTTCACGACGAAGAGGACGGTCAGATCGTCGGGGTCGCGCCCGTGCGAGGCCGCTGCGGCGCGCGCCCGCTCCCGGTACGCGCGCACGGTTCCGACGTCCAGCGAGGCCAGCGCCAGCTGGACGTCGGACTGCGCGCCGGCGAAGTCGATGCCGCGGGGCGATCCTCCCGGGGAGACGACGACGGGCTCGCCGGTCTCTAACGGCAGCGCGTTCAGCGGGCCGTCGAAGGAGTAGTGCTCCCCGCGGTGGCGGACCGGGCGCAGGCGCGTGCCGTCCGCGAAGAGCCCGGTCGCGGCGTCCTGGAGGAGCGCGCCGTCGTCCCAGCTGCGCCACAGCTCGCGGATCGAGTCGAGCCACTCGTGCGCCCGGTCGTAGGCGCGGTCGTGCGGCAGCGGCTCGAGGCCGAAGTGGCGGCTGCTGCCCACATCGGTCACGACGTTGATGCCGAGGCGCCCCCCGCTGAGGTGCTGCAGTGTCGAGAACTGGCGCGCCGCCTGATAGGGGCTCCACGCCATCGGATTGACGGTCGGCGCGACGCCCAGGTGCCGCGTCGCCTCGAACAGGTACGGCGCGAGCAGGAGCGGATCGTGCTTGGGCCCGCCGTAGGCGCGGCGCACCCGCAGGTCGAGGGTGTCGGCACTGCCCAGCGACAGCGCGTCCTCGATGATCACGAGGTCGAAGCCGGCCTGCTCGAGCTCGCGCGCGCTCTGCCGGTAGAGCTCCGGCTCCGTCCAGCGGCGGTCCCAGTCCCAGTCCGGCCGCCCCCACGCCTGCGGTCCGAAGCCGCGGGAGAGGAACCACGCGAAGTGCTGCAGGCGGCTCACGACGCCGCCGCCAGCACGAGCGGAACGGCCGAGGCGAGGAGACCTGCCTCCAGGTCGTCGATCAGGTCCTCGACGTCCTCGATGCCGATGGAGAGCCGCAGCAGGCCCGGTCCGATGCCGGCCGCCTCGCGCTCCTGGACTGTGCGCTGGGTGTGGGTCGTGCTGGCGGGGTGCAGGACGAGCGAGCGCACGTCGCCGAGGTGCGTCATCCGCGTGAACAGACCGAGGGCATCGGTGAAGCGGCGCGCCGCCTCCTCTCCCCCTCGCACAGTGAAGGAGAAGACCGAGCCCTGTCCGCGCGGCAGGTACCGACGGGCGACCTCGTGCGACGGGCTGGACGCGAGTCCGCTGTAGTCGACGCTCTCGACCTCGGGCCGCGCCTCGAGCCACTGGGCGATCCGCAGCGCGCTGCGCGACTGGTGCCGTACGCGCAGCGACAGCGTCTCGAGCCCCTGCTCGAGGAGGAACGCGGTGAGCGGGGAGACGGTCGGACCCATCCGTCCGGCGACGACGTCGCGGGCGTAGTCGAGGAACGCCCGCTCGGGGCCGGTTCCGGCGACAGCGAGGTGCGGGAACCGGGCGGCCTCGGCGCGCCAGTCGAAGCGGCCCGCATCGACGACGGCACCTGCGATGACCGCGCCGTGGCCCGCCAGGAACTTGCTGGCGGAGTGCACCACGACGTCCGCCCCGTGCTCGATCGGACGGAGCAGGTACGGGGTGGCGAAGGTGTTGTCGACGACGAGGGGCACGCGGTGGAGGTGCGCGACGTCGGCGACGAGCCGCAGGTCCACCACGTCGTTCCGCGGATTCGGGATCGACTCGACGAGCACCGCCCGGGTCCGCGGGGTGATCGCGTCCTCCCAGGCCAGCGGGTCGTCGGCGTCCTCGACGAAGGTCGTGGTGATGCCCAGGCGTGCCAGGTTCTCGAGGAGCAGGTTCCGGGTGCCCTCGTAGAGGCTCGCCGCGGCGACGACGTGCTCGCCGGCCGAGACGAGGGCGAGCAGGGCGACGGAGAGCGCCGCCTGGCCGCTGCCGACGAGGAGCGCCCCGGATCCGCCCTCGAGCGCGGCGAGACGGCGCTCGACCGCATCCGTCGTCGGGTTGCCGATCCTGGTGTAGGTGTAGCCGTCCGCGCCGGCGAAGCGGTCGCGCGCGTCGTCGAACGAGTCGAAGCTGAAGCCCGCCGTGAGGTAGATCGGGGTGCGCCGGGCGTGGAGCGCGTCCTCGGCCGTGCCCGCGTGCAGCTGGCGGGTCGAGAACCCCCAGGCGTCCGTCCGCTCGCTCATCCCGTTCCGCCTCCCGCCCCGTCCCTCGGGGTGCCCCACGATGACATGGGGGTGCTCCGCGGGTCGCGGAGGTTACCCGGCATGACGCTCACAGCACCGGCCCACCGCTCTGCGCCAGGCTGTCGGCGGTGCCGTCGGCACCGGAGGGCGGACACATGGCAGGCGCACGCGGGATCACCGTCCCCACTCTCGGGCTGGCCTCGGAGCGGGGCAGAGAGCCCGGGAGACCGGCCGTCGGTCGAGGCCGGCGCTTCGTCGACCTGGTGCGGCTCGCGCGGCGCAACGGCCTGCTCCCCTGGACGGATCTGGACTTCGGCACCGAGCCGTCCCGCTCGGCGCTGCGCCGCGAGCAGGCGGAGGGTCTCCGCAGTGCTCTCGAGGAGGCGGGCGGTGCCTTCGTCAAGCTCGGCCAGCTGCTCTCCACCCGATCGGATCTGCTGCCCGAGGAGTGGGTGAGCGCCCTCTCCGCTCTGCAGCGCGATGTGGAGCCGGCCCCGTGGCCCGCGGTGCGGGCGGAGCTCGAGGCGGCGTTCTCCGGTCCGCTCGAGCGCGTCTTCTCCTCGTTCGAGGAGGTGCCGGTGGCGGCGGCCTCGATCGGCCAGGTCCATCGCGCCCGCCTGCACGGCGGACGGCTCGTCGCGGTGAAGGTGCTCCGCCCCGGGATCGCCCCGGAGGTGCGCCGCGACGTCGACGTCGCGCTGCGCGCCGTGCGGGTGATCGAGCGCGCGTCACCGCAGGCTCGGCAGCTCGGGATGCGCGCGATCGCCGAGCAGTACGGCGCCGACCTGATCCGCCAGCTCGACTTCCGCCTGGAGGCGCTGAACCTGCAGGCCCTGCGCGCGGTGCAGGCGCGGTCGCCGCGCTCCGACGAGCTGGTCCTGCCCGAGCTCGTCGAGGAGCTCTCCGACCACCGCGTGCTGGTGATGGACTTCATCGAGGGCGAGACGCTCACGTCGGTGACCGCCAGGGGCGGGGAGTCGCCCCTGGTCCTCGAACCCGCCCTGCGGTCGGTCCTTCGCGCCTTCGTGCGGCAGGTCGTGCTCGACGGCGTCTACCACTCCGATCTGCACCCCGGGAACATCCTGCTGCTGCCGGACGGCCGCGCCGCCCTCGTCGACTTCGGATCCGTCGGGCGGCTGGACCGCGAGCTGCGCGAGCGCGCCCAGGATCTGCTGATCGCCTACCTGCAGTCCGACAACCGCGCGTTCGCGGATGCGCTGCTCGGTGTGGCCTCGCTCGAGGAGGGCGCGGACGAGGACGCGTTCCGGCGGGAGCTGAGCGCCTTCCTGACCCTCGAGCTCGGGCCAGGAGCGCGCATCGACGTCGCGACCGTGGACGCCCTCGTGAAGGTCGTCACCGCGTACGGGCTGGCGGTTCCCGCGGAGGTCGTCGCTGCGGGACGCGGAGCAGCGGTCCTCGAGGGCACCCTCCGATCGACCGTCCCGCAGATCGACCTGCTCGACGAGGCGAAGGCGCTCGCCGCCGAGCAGATCCGCGACCGCCTGGCTCCGACCGCCCTGCGCGACACGCTCGCGAGCGAGGCGCTGGGGCTGCTGCCGGGCCTGCGGCGCCTCCCGCGCCGACTCGAGCGGATCGGCGCCGCCGTCGAGGACGGGGAGCTCACGGTCAACATCCGCGTCCTCGCCGATGACAGGACGCGACGCCTGGTGGCGGCGGCGGTCCGCCAGACGCTGCTCGTCGCGGTCGGCGCCGTCGGCGGAGTCACCGCACTGGGCTACCTGACGTCCCCCGGTGCGGGCGGCGGAGTGCTCGACGCCGCGACCGTCGGCACCTGGCTCGGCGCGGGCTCGCTGGTCGCGCTCGCCGCGGCGGCGGTGGACGTGGTGCGCAGCCGCCGCTGACGACGCACGGGGCGGATCACCAGAACATCGTGCCCGGGGCCCCCTTGAAGGGACCGACGACGCGGGAGGTGATCCAGCCGCCGTAGAAGTCGCCCGGCTGCGGCTGGACGGTCTCGCCGTCGACCGTGCAGGAGTCCATCCGACCCGGGTAGAGCGCGACCGTGCCGCGCAGCTCCTCGAAGCCCGCCCTCGGCTCCGGGTAGGTCCAGCCGGCGCTCTCGGCCACCGCCGAGCCCCCTCGCACGCTCAAGTAGGACGCAGCGCCCTTGAACTCGCAGACGCTGCGGCCCGGCGCGGGCTCGAGCGCCCCGTCGACGAACGCCTCTCGCGGGAGGTAGTAGACGGGCGGATGGCTGGTCTCGAGGACGCGGAGCGCCTCGCGGCTCTCGGCGACGACCACGCCGCCGAGGCGGACGATCACGTGCTCGGAGGTGGGCTCGACCCGCGGGGGCCTCGGGTAGTCCCAGACGGATTCCTGGCCCTCAGCGGGCGGTACGCGCTTCATCCCTCCACGCTACGCGCCGTCCGCCCGAGGTCGCCGAGTACCCGGCGAACGCCCGGCGGGTCCGCGTCCGGCGACCGCGGATCACCGCCGGGGCGGCACGCGGGGCCCTCGGTCGCGTAACGTCGTCCTTGCGCCGGACCCCCCGAGACCGTGCGCAGAAGGATCCAGCGTGCCCACCGAATGCATCCACGGCCTCGACATCGCGCTCTGCGACGTCTGCTCCCCCGCCAAGGCCCCCGACCCCGCGGCCGGGCGCACGCGCACCCCTGCGCGCGTTCCCGGGACCTCCCGCGCGGCCACCGCGCGAGCGGCGGCACGGGGCACGGCCCGCGAGAAGCCGCTGCCCAAGGTCGACATCGCCGCGCAGCGCATCTACCACGTCACGCACATCGACAACCTGGCCGCGATCGTGGCCGCGGGCGCCATCATCGCCGACGAGCAGCTGCCCGAGCGCCCCGCGATGGACGTCAGCGCCGAGACCACGCGCGAGCACCGCCGCGCCGTGCAGGTGCGCGACGGAGCGAGCGTCGCCGGGTTCGTCCCCTTCTTCCTCTCCCCCGACGCCGCGCTCTGGGCCGATCTGCGCGGGGAGCGCGTCGCTCCGCACTGGTCGCCCCGCGCGCACGACACGACCGCGTCGCAGTACGTCGTCCTCGTCGGGTCGCTGGCCTCGGCTCCGGTGCTCAGCGACGGCGATGCCTCGCACGTCCTCACCCGCTTCACCGAGGGCGACGCCCTGGTGCGCACCTTCGCGCGCCTGCTCGTCGACGAGCCCGCTCTCCGCAGCGCCGAGGCGCTCGTGCCCGAGCGGTTCCCGCTCGAGGAGATCGCGGTCGTCGGAGTCCCGTCGGTGACGACGCGCAACAAGGTCAAGGCGCTCTTCGAGGGCAGCTCCGCCTCGCCCCGGGTCGCGGTCTACCCGCCGTGGTTCCACCCGGTGGCCGAGGAGGAGTGACCCCTCAGGCGCCGGACTGCAGGTCGATGCGCTCCGAGAGGTAGCGCTCGATCGGCATCAGCCCCTGCTCGCCGAGTCCCGGTGCCCAGCGCACCATGACCTCGTCACCGCGCACCGCCAGCGGCTCCGGGTCCGCGAGCAGCCCGTCCGCGTCCAGCGCCAGCCTCCGCCAGCCGTAGTTGACGATCTCCCCCTCGCGGAACGGGCCGTCGAAGGCGGCGCGACGGATCTCGCGGCGCGCCTCCTGCGACTCCGACTGGTTGTTGGCGTGCAGCGGTGCGACCGCACGCGTCACCGAGCCGGTGGCGAAGAGTGCGCCGGAGCGAGCGAGCAGCAGGACGCCGACCCGCCAGGCGCGCGTCACCGGGGCCATCACCGGTGCGCGGCGGAAGCCGAGGATCGCCCTCGGGCGCCGCAGCTCGGCCAGAGCCTGGTCCTCGGCTCCGCGAGCCTCGAGCTCGGCGACCGCCGAGACCAGCACCTCGGCGAGCCGGGCGGCGGCCCTGATCGCCTGCGTCGCGTCCGTCATGCGCCTCCTCCGTGCGTCGTCACCAGCCTAGAACGGGTGGCACGCGCGCTCCGAATCGCACAGCCCGGTCCGCGCGCCCGGCTACGATCGCCTGACGACAGCGAGGGAGGACGAGCGATGCGCGTCATCATGATGGGGCCGCCCGGCGTGGGCAAGGGCACTCAGGCGGCGATCCTGGCCGGCTCGCTCGGCGTGCCGGCGATCTCGACAGGAGAGCTGTTCCGCGCGCACGTCGCCGATGGGACCGACCTCGGCAGGCGTCTGCGGACGATCGTCGAAGCCGGGCAGTACGTGCCGGACGAGATCACGAACGCTCTGGTCGCCGAACGGCTGGACGAGGCCGACGCGCACGACGGCTTCATCCTCGACGGCTATCCCCGCACCCTCGCCCAGGTCGGCGAGCTGGACCGGATGCTCGAAGAGCGCGGTGCGGAACTGGCGCGGGTGGTGCTGCTGACCGCCGCCACCGACACGGTGGTGGGCCGGCTGCTCTCGCGCGCCGCCCAGCAGAAGAGGGCCGACGACGACGCCGAGGTGATCCGTCACCGGATCTCGGTCTACGAGCAGGAGACGGCACCGCTCGAAGAGGTCTACGCCGACGCGGGACTGCTCGTGCGGGTCGACGGGAGCGCTGACCAGGACGAGGTCGCCCGGCGGGTGGCCGCGGCGTGCCGGACGGAATGACCGGTCACGCCGCGGCGACGGCTCAGATCGCCGAGGCGAGGACCTCGTCGAGCTTGGCCGAGGCCTCCTCGTCGGTGCCCTTGAGCGCGAGCGACAGCTCGGACACCAGGATCTGACGGGCCTTCAGCAGCATGCGCTTCTCGCCGGCCGAGACTCCGCCGGCCTGCTCGCGGCGCCACAGGTCGCGGACGACCTCGCTGACGCGGTAGACGCTCCCGCTGGCCATCTTCTCCTGGTTGGCCTTGAAGCGGCGGGACCAGTTGCTGGCCTCCTCCGCGACGTCGCTGCGCAGGACGTCGTAGACGGCCTGGACACCGGCGTCGTCGATGATCTCGCGGACGCCGACGAGCTCGGCGTTCTCGACGGGCAAGGTGATCGTGAGCTCGCTGGTGTGCACGTTCATCGTCATGAACGTCTTCTCGACGCCCTTGACCGAGCGCTTCTCGAGCCCGGTGATCGTCACCGCTCCGTGGTGCGGGTAGACCAGGGTCTCGCCGACCTCGAATGTCATCATGTCGTGCCTTTCATCGTGGGGCCTTCAGTGGGAGGAACAGGGGATCCGAGCGGCGCATCGGCCAGCCACGGGGGAAGGAGGGCGACGAGCTGCTCGACGAGCTCCTCGTCGGTGCCGTCGAGGGAGCCGGCGAGCCACGCTCCGACGACGGCGAGCACGCCGCCGGCCGCGAAGGTCGCGGTGAGCTCCGGGTCGACGCTCGCGGGGACGTCCACGCGGCCGAGCACCTCGCGGTGCAGGGCCAGGACGGTGTCGAGCACGGCGTCGTCGGAGGCGACGCGTGCCGAGGCGCGGGCGCGCAGCCGTGCGTGGAAGGCGTGGCGGTCGACGAGCCGCTCGACGAGGCGCGCGTAGCCGCGGCGCAGAGCCGTCGCTCCGGTGCGGTCCTCGGCGTCGCCCTCGGCGACCTCGGCGACGACGAGGTCCTCGCGCAGCAGTGCGGAGGCGACGGCGGCCGCGTCCTCGAAGTGCGCGTAGAAAGAGCTGCGGCTGATCCCGGCCTCGCGGACGATGTCGCTGACGGCGATGCCCTCGGTGCGCTCCTCTGCGTCGTGCATCACGAGGCGCTCGACGGCGTCGAAGACGCGGCGGCGGGTGCGTCGCGCCCGAGGATCGGCCGAGGTGGGCATCGAGGAGGGACCCGCTCCGTGCAGGGAGGCGACGCGAGCGGAAGTCATCGACATCAGTCTACCACTTCCCGGACAGGTGTTCGGGAGTCGGGAGCAGAGGGTCCTGCCGTCAGCCGCGGTGCGCCTCCTCGAGTCGACCGAGGCGCGTCCTCGCCGCGCGCTCACTGGGCGAGAGGCGACCGAGGTGGAGCTCCAGTCCCCGCATCAGGAGCCGGTTGGCCGTGATCGCCGGCCACCAGGGGCGGCGGAGCCCGAGCAGCCGACGGACCTCCGGGCGGAGGGAGGCGACGGCACCGGCGAAGAGCAGCGGGTAGACGACGCCGGCCTCGCCCGGGAGGCGGATGTCCCGGAGGAACCCGACGGCCTCGCGGACCCGCTCGTCCGGCTTCAGCTCGGCCGCGAAGCCCGTGAGCTGCTGCCGGAGCTCGGCGACGCTCTCGGGCGGGTTCGGCACGCCGAGCAGACGGCCGGACTCGGCCCACTCGCGCACGTAGGCGTCGGGGCCGCCGGGGATCGGACGTCCCCAGATCTCGTGGGTGCTGAGGAAGGCGTCGGTGAAGGCGTCGTGCACCCAGAGCAGCAGGCGCGGGTCCTGAGCCGAGTAGGGGCGCTCCGCGCCGGCCGCGTCCTCGTAGGTGCCCGTGATCCGCTCGTGCACGCCGGTCACCCAGCGAGCGGCCCCGGTGGCGGCGGCGCGGTCACCGAAACTCGTCGTCAGCACCCAGCGGACGGTGTTGTCCAGCCGCCCCATCGGGTCCTCGCGGTACGTCGAGTGGTCGTGAACCCCCGCCATGGCGCCCGCGTGCAGCGTCTGCATCAGCAGCGCCCTGACGCCGGCGATCATCGTCGGCATCGCGCCGTTGACCGCCCACACCGCGCTCCCGGGACCGAAGAGCCCGGGACCTTCGCCCTGCTCAAGTGCGACGACCCAGTCGGGGCGGGGACGGGGTCGGCGGGAGCTCATCCGGCCAGTGTGCGCTCGCCCCCTGTGCCGCGGCTGTCTGTCACCCTTCCGGCCGAACGCGCCTCGCTACTCGGCCAGCAGCTCGCGCAGATCCTCGGCCGTCAGCGCCTGCGCGAACAGCTCGCCGTCGTCCAGGACGGCCGCGCCGAGACGGGCCTTGCGCTCCTTCAGCCGCACGATCTTCTCCTCGATCGTGTCGAGGGCGACCAGCCGGTAGACGTTGACCCGGCGCTGCTGCCCGATGCGGTGCGCCCGATCGACGGCCTGGGCCTCGGCCGCCGGGTTCCACCAGGGGTCCAGGATGAAGACGTGGTCCGCCTCCGTGAGGGTGAGGCCGGTGCCTCCCGCCTTGAGACTGATGAGGAACACCGGCGCGTCGCCCGAGCGGAACGACTCGACGACTCCCGCCCGGTCGCGCGTCGACCCGTCGAGCTGCACGAACGGCACCCCGCGCGCCCGCAGCCGCTCCGCCGCCCGCTCGAGGTACGACGTGAAGGTGCTGAACACGAGCGCGCGCCGACCCTCGGCCAGCACGTCGTCGAGCTGCTCCAGCAGAGCGTCGAGCTTGGCCGAGGGGACGTGCCGGTAGGAGGAGTCGACCAGGGAGGCGTCCAGCGCCAGCATCCGCAGCAGGGTGAGCGAGCGGAAGACGGTGAACCGCTGCCGGTCGAGGTCCTCGACCAGGCCCAGCAGCTTGCGCCGCTCGCGCTGGAGGTAGCCGTCGTACAGCACGCGGTGGGCCGGCGCGAGGGTCACCTCGATCGTCTGCTCCTGCTTCTCGGGCAGCTCGGGTGCGACCGCCTCCTTCGTCCGGCGCAGGAGGAACGGGCGCACGCGTCGGCGCAGGCGCTCGAGCCGGCGGCGAGCCCCCTCCTCCTGCGAGACGGTCCTGCCCTCGGACAGGTCGGGCGACGCGATGCCGAGAGGCGCGTCCGCGTGCTGGATCGGCCGGGTGTACTCCTCCTGGAACCGGCGCAGCGGGGGCAGGAGGCCTGGCGCTGTCAGAGCGAGGATCGCCCAGAGCTCGTCGAGCGAGTTCTCGAGCGGAGTGCCGGTCAGCGCGAGGACGGTGGGCGCGCCGAGCGAGCGAGCCGCCCGGTGGGTCTGCGACGCGGGGTTCTTGACGAACTGGGCCTCGTCGAGGACCAGGGCGGACCACGTCCGCGCCGCCCACTCCTGAGCTGCCAGGCGCAGGACGGCGTAGCTGGTCAGCACGAGATCGGCGTCGTCGGGGACGCCCGAGACTCCGGTCCGCGTGCTCGAGACCGTGTGCACGCGCAGCCCCGGAGCGAAGCGCGCCGCCTCGGAGGCCCAGCCGGGCACTACCGAGGTCGGGGCGACCACCAGGAACGGCGCGCACCGCTCCCCCGCCGAGCGCGCCTGCTCGCCGGCTTCCAGCATCATCGCGAGGGCCTGCAGCGTCTTGCCGAGGCCCATGTCGTCCGCGAGGATCCCGCCGAGGCCGTGCCGTCGGCGGTGGACGAGCCACGAGTACCCCTCCTGCTGGTAGGGACGGAGCTCGGCGCGCAGGCTCTCGGGAGCGGCGACGTCTGCCGGCACCCCGGCGGCCAGCGCCTGCTGCAGGACCCGCCGCCACGCGTCCGAGGCGACGCTCTCGTCGGCGAGCTCCTCCAGCTCCTCCCACAGCGCCGTCTGGTGCCGACCGAGCCGCGGCCCCGTCTCCCACTCGTCGAGCTGGTCGGCGCGGTTCAGCAGCTCGCGCAGGCGGTCGAGACCCGGATGGGCGAGCGAGAGGTAGGAGTGGTCGACGAGCCGCACGCGGTCGCCTCCGGCCGAGAGAGCGCGGAACAGCGGGAGGAACGGCACGCTGACGTCGCCGATCCTGACGATGACGGCGAGGTCGAACCAGTCGGCGTCCGCGGTGTCGACGGCGGTCACCGTGAGGGTGAGGTCGCCGTTCAGGAGCCGGTAGTCGGGCGGGACGCCCTCGCGCTCCACCCGGACCCCGCCGACCTCCTCGAGACGCGGGAGGTGCTCGACGACGAACACCGCGGCGTCCGCTCCGCGCAGGAGCACCCCGGCGGCGAGGTCGGGGACGAGCGGGGATCCGGCGTCGGCGAGCACGGCGGTGGCGCGCCGAAGGATCGCCGCCTCGAGGAACCCCGTGCCCGCTCCGTCGATCTCGCTCGAGCGATCCGCGCTGCGCCGCCAGCGCCAGCCCACCCGCACCGCGCGGCGGGGCTCGAACGACACCGCGCAGACCAGCCTCGGCGGCTCCGGCTCGTCGATCGCGACGCCCGGCCCGCTCGGTCGGACGGCGACCCTGCCCCTCAGGGCGGGGAGGTGGTCGCGGAGGAACTCGTCGACGTCCTCTGCTGGCACGCTCGTCGCCTCCGGATGGCGGAGCAGACGCAGCTCCTCGTCCTCCAGTGCTGCCGCGGCCGGCGCGAGGAGCAGTGCGGACGGATCCCCGCCCTCGACGACGTAGACGCCGTGGCGGGCGAGCGGGCGCGCCTCGTCGAGCGGCCGGTCCTCCTCGCCGAAGCGGAGGACCGGTCGCAGCTCGAGCGCTCCGGACCGGTCGGTCGCGAGGAGCGCGACGTGCGCCGCGGGGCCGAGGCGCACGGCTCGGCGATCCGGCGCGAGGAGGGGGATCCCGAGGGAGGGAGCCTGCTCGAGCAGGCGCCAGAGCAGCGGGCTCTCGTAGTCGTCGAGGTGGATCCAGTCGGGGTCCTGCCCGAGGTGCACGGTCCGCGTCGCACGGTGCAGAGCGGCGAACTCCGCGAACCAGCGCTGGTGGGCCGGATCGAGCGAGAGGCGGTGCGTCTGGAAGTTCAGCGACTTCCAGGTGAGCGTCGAGCGGTTCCAGGCTCCGCCGCGCCCCGGGACGACGGGACGCGTGGCGAGCCGGTGGTCGTCGCGGGCGGCGGTGTCGTAGTCCTTCGGTCCGACCCGCTCGCTCGTCGGCGCGCGCCACGGATCGTCGGCGCGACGCACGAGACGACGCAGCTCGAACTGCAGCCCGATCGGAGTGAGCGGCCCGGCGACGGCCTCGGGCCGCTGCTCCGAGCCGCTGAGCTCGCCGAGACGGGCGCGCCAGGCGGACGGGAGCGGTTCGGGAGGCACGGCCCCATGCTCCCACGGCCCTCCGACACGCTCGCCGGTCCCCCGCAGGACGGCGGCGGCGAGGAGAATCGTCGCATGACCACGAGCGACTCCCCCAGCCCCGTCCGCCTCGAGATCGGGAGCGACGAGCTCCGCGTCTCCGTCACCACGGCCGGAGCCGAGCTCACCTCGCTGCGCGACGCCGCCGGGCTCGAGTACCTCTGGCAGGCGGGCCCGGAGTGGCGGCGGCACGCGCCCGTCCTGTTCCCGATCATCGGCCGCCTGCCCGACGACACCCTCCACCACGACGGCGTCTCCTACCCGATGGGTCAGCACGGCTTCGCCCGCGATCGGGTGTTCGAGCTCGCGGGCGGCTCGGGCGACGAGGCCGTGTTCCGACTGCGCAGTGACGCCGCGACCCGCGAGGTCTTCCCGTTCGACTGGACTCTGCTCGTCGCCTACGCCGTCACCGGATCGACGCTGCGCATCACGCAGACCGTCGAGAACCGCGGAACCGGGCCGCTGGGCGCGTCAGTGGGCAACCACCCGGCGTTCGCGCTGCCGCTCCCGGGCGGGAGCGGCGAGCACCGCATCCGCTTCGCCGAGGAGGAGCCCGAGGGCTTCCGCCGCGCGCCGGGGAACCTGCTCGCGGACCCGCGCTTCCCCTCGCCGCTCGAGGACGGCGCTCTCGTCGTCGACGACGCCTGGTTCGAGCAGGACGCGGTGATCTTCGACACGCCGAAGCGCCGCGTGATGACCCTCGAGGCCGACGGAGCCCGCTCGATCACCGTCGACGCGGGTGACTTCGACGTCGTCGGCGTCTGGAAGCCGGTCGGCGCCCCGTTCGTCTGCATCGAGCCCTGGCGCAGCATCCCCACCCCGGCGGGCTGGGACGGCGACATCGTCGACAAGCCCGGGCAGTTCGTGCTGGCACCGGGCGAGCAGCGGGCCTTCTCCTACAGCATCGCGCTCAGCTGAAGGTCCTCGCGCTGCAGCTGCGCGTCGAGGAGCTCGAAACGGCGGATGATCAGCCCCTCGCGGGTGGCCCACGGGCAGATCACGAGCTTCTCGACGCCGAGCGCGTCCATGGCGGCCTCGGCCACCAGGGCGCCGGCGAGCAACTGCGGCGCGCGGAGGGAGGAGACCCCGGGCAGCGCGGAGCGGTCGGCCGCGCTGATCGCCGCCAGTCGCGAGCTCCAGAGCCGCAGGTCGACGAGGTGCAGCTCGCGGCGCACCAGGGGGCCCGCGGCGCTCGGAGCGGCGCCGGTGATGCGCGCGAGCGAGCGGAACGTCTTCGACGTGCCGGCCACCAGATCGGGACGGCCCAGCGCGAGGAACGCGCGGGCGGGGTCGGCGAGCAGATCACGGGCGTGCCGTCGTGCGGCCTTGACGCTCACGGCCGACGGAGGGTCGCCCTGCAGCAGGTCGCGCGTCACGCGTCCCGCGCCCAGCGGCACCGAGACGGCCAGCTCCGGCACCTCGTCCACGCCCATCGACAGCTCGAACGAGCCGCCGCCGATGTCGAGATCGAGGATCGAGCCGGCGCCCCAGCCGAACCAGCGTCGAACGGCCAGGAAGGTGGCGGATGCCTCCGCTTCTCCGCCGAGCTCCTGGAGGTGCACGCCGGTCTCCTCGCGGACACGGGCGAGGACCTCCGCGCCGTTGCCCGCCTCGCGGATCGCCGAGGTCGCGAACGCGAGGACGTCCTCGGCGCGGTGCTCGCGAGCGACGTCGCGCGCCTCCGCGACGAACGAGATCAGCTCGCGCTGACCCTCTTCAGTGATGTCTCCTGCGGCGTCGAGGTAGGCGACCAGCGCGAGGCTGCGCTTGTGCGAGCGGTACGGGACGGGGCGGGCTCCGGGATGAGCGTCGACGAGGAGCAGGTGGACCGTGTTGGAGCCGATGTCGAGCACGCCGAGTCGCATGCGCCCACGGTAGCGCGGCGGCGACAGCGCTCCGGACACGCGGCCACGCCCCGGACGCCCGCCTGACGCGCCGGAGGGCCACGGCTGCCGCCGCTCTGCGACCGTTCGGCACCCACGGTGTCGTCCGCAACCGAGGTCGAGAGAGCCCGCGGGGTCCGTTGCGGCCTCGAGAGCCGTTCCCGCCCTCGGTCCCGAACGCGACGGAGCACGAGCGAGCAACGCCGACCCGCGCCCTCCCGCCTCCCTCGGGCGGAGCGGCCACCAGCACGCCCGCGCCAGCGGAATCCGACACCCGGGCGGACGCGGGCCTCGATACGGCGCTGCGCGCCTCCTCGACCAGCAGAGGCACCGCGGACTCCGGGTCCAGGCGCCGCGCGCCTCCCGACCAGCCGGGGTGGCGACCTCAGCTCCTGCTCCCGAAGTGCGGCGGACGACCGTCCTCGCCCCTCGCAGGGTCACCGGCGATCCGCGTGCGAGCGGATCGTCGTACCCGGAACGCGACCCGCTCCTCCCCCGGCGCCCATGCGCGGTAGCCGACCGCGCGACGATCGACGAGGAACGAGGAGAACGTCGAAGGGCCCGGTCGCGAAGCGACCGGGCCCTTCAGGAACTCAGTGGTCCCAGTTCTCCACGGGCTCCACCGAGCTGGAGGAGCCGACGACGTGCACGCGCATGTCGTTCGTGGTGCCGGCGCGCCCGGGGGGCGATCCGGAGACGACGACGACCGTCTCGCCCGGCTTGGCGAGGCCCTTGTTGAGGAGCACGGCGTCGACCTGCGCGAACATCGCGTCGGTGTGGTTCACGCGCGGGGTCACGAAGGACTGGACGCCCCAGTTCAGCGCCATGCGGCGTCGCACCGCCGGCTCCGGCGTGAAGCCGATGATGGGGATGCCGTGGCGCAGGCGGGTCATGCGGCGCACGGAGTCGCCCGACTCGGTGAACACGCAGAGGAACTTCGCCTCGACGAACTCGGCGACCTCGGCGGCGGCCAGCGTGACGGATCCGCCCTGGGTGCGCGGCTTGCTGCCGAGCGGGGGGATCCGCTCCAGGCCGTGCTCCTCGGTCGACTCGACGATGCGCGCCATGGTCTGGACGGTGACGACCGGCCAGGCTCCGACGCTGGTCTCGCCCGAGAGCATGACCGCGTCGGCACCGTCGAGGATCGCGTTCGCGACGTCCGAGGCCTCGGCGCGGGTGGGGCGCGGGCTCTCGATCATCGACTCGAGCATCTGGGTCGCGACGATGACCGGCTTGGCCCAGCGGCGCGCGAGCTCGACGGCGTGCTTCTGCACGATCGGGACCGCCTCGAGGGGCAGCTCGACGCCCAGGTCGCCGCGCGCGACCATGATGCCGTCGAAGACGTCGATGATCTCCTGCAGGTTGTCGACCGCCTGCGGCTTCTCGATCTTGGCGATGACGGGAGCCTTGCGGCCCTCCTCCGCCATGATCTCGTGCACGCGGGTGATGTCGCTGGCGTTGCGGACGAAGGACAGCGCGATGATGTCGGCTCCCAGGCGGATCGCCCAGCGGAGGTCGTCCTCGTCCTTCTGCGACAGCGCGGGGACGTTCACCGCGACGCCGGGCAGGTTGATGCCCTTGTTGTTCGAGACGTTGCCGGGGACGACGACCTCGGTGACGACGCGGGGGCCCTCGACGGCCGTGACGCGGACCGCGACCTTGCCGTCGTCGATGAGGAGCATGTCGCCCGGGTTCACGTCGTCGGGCAGGCCCTTGAACGTGGTGCCCGAGAGCTCCTTGGTGCCCACGACGTCCTCGGTCGTGATGGTGAAGACGTCACCCTCGGCGAGGGCGTACGGGCCGCCCTCGAACTTGCCGAGGCGGATCTTCGGGCCCTGGAGGTCGACCAGGATCGCGACCGCGCGTCCGGCGTCGTCGGCCGCCTTGCGGACGATGCGGTAGATGCCCTCGTGGACGTCGTAGCTGCCGTGGCTGAGGTTCATGCGGGCCACGTCCACGCCGGCGTCGATGATCGCACGAATGGTCTCGTACGACGACGTTGCCGGGCCGAGGGTGGCGACGATTTTCGCTCGTCTCATTGAGGGGGTGCTCCGTTGTTCTGCGCCCGGAGGCGCGTCGTTAGCGGGGAGGGTGAGCAGGGATTGCCAGCGCGAGACTATCGCCTCGGCGCGACTAGAGGGTGAAGCCGCGGTCGTTCGGGCCGACGGGCGCGGGGAGCTGCGTGGTGCCCTCGAGGTAGCGGTCGACCTCGGCCGCGACGGAGCGGCCCTCGGCGATCGCCCACACGATGAGGGACTGGCCGCGGCCCGCGTCTCCGGCGACGAACACGCCGGGGGCGGTCGTCTCGAAGTTGGCGCCGCGGTCGACGTTGCCGCGGTCCGTGAACGGCACGGCGAGCTGACCTGCCAGGCGGTCCGACTCCGGGCCGGTGAAGCCCAGGGCCAGCAGGACCAGGTCGGCCGGGATCTCGCGCTCGGTGCCGCTCTTGGGGACGCGGCGCCCGTCGAGGTACTCGGTCTCGGCGACGCGCACCGCGCGCACCTCGCCGACCTCGTTCGAGAGGAACTCCACGGTGGAGGCCAGGAACATCCGCTCGCCGCCCTCCTCGTGGGCGCTCGAGACCTCGAACACGGTCGGGTCCATCGGCCAGGGCTGGCTGTCCGGTCGCTCCGACGGCGGCTGCTTGCCGATCGCCAGGTTGGTGACGGACGCGGCCTTCTGGCGGTGCGCGGTGCCGATGCAGTCGGCTCCGGTGTCGCCGCCGCCGAGGACCACGACGTGCTTGCCCTCCGCGCTGATCTGCTCGAAGACGGTGTCGCCCGCGAGCACGCGGTTGGACTGCACGAGGTACTCCATGGCGAAGTGCACGCCCGAGAGGTCGCGGCCCGGGATCGGCAGGTCGCGCGGCACGAGGGCACCGGTCGCGACCACGACTGCGTCGTAACGCGCGCGGAGATCGTCCCAGGTGATGTCCTGACCGATGTCGACGCCCGCGCGGAAGCGGGTGCCCTCGGCCTTCATCTGGTTCAGCCGCAGCTCGAGGTGCTTCTTCTCCATCTTGAAGTCCGGGATGCCGTAGCGCAGGAGTCCGCCGATGCGGTCGTCGCGCTCGTACACGGCGACGGTGTGGCCCGCGCGGGTCAGCTGCTGAGCAGCGGCGAGGCCGGCGGGGCCGGAACCGACGACCGCGACGGTCTTGCCGGTGAGGCGCTCGGGCGGGTGCGGCTGCACCCAGTCGTTGCCGAAGGCCTGGTCGATGATCGAGACCTCGATCTGCTTGATCGTGACCGCGGGCTGGTTGATGCCGAGCACGCACGACGACTCGCACGGAGCCGGGCAGAGCCGGCCCGTGAACTCCGGGAAGTTGTTCGTCGCGTGCAGGCGCTCGATGGCCTGGCGGCCCTCGCCGCGCCACATCAGGTCGTTCCACTCCGGGATCAGGTTCCCGAGCGGGCAGCCCTTGTGGCAGAACGGGATGCCGCAGTCCATGCAGCGTCCGGCCTGGCGTCGCAGCACGGCGGGATCGCCCTGCTCGTACACCTCTTTCCAGTCCATCAGCCGCACGGACACCGGGCGCCGCTTGGGCAGCTCCCGGTCCTGCACCTTCAGGAACCCCTTGGGATCAGCCACCGGTCACCTCCAGAATCCGTCCCCAGACGACGTCGCCGTCGGGGTCGAGCCCCTCTTCGACAGCGGATGCACGCGTCGCGAGCACCGCGGCGAAGTCGCGGGGCAGTACCTTGACGAAACGCGAGACGGTTCCGTCGAAATCGTCGAGCATGCCCTGGGCCAGGGTGGACTCGGTCTCGGCGACGTGGCGCTCGAGAAGGTCGCGGAGCATCTCGACATCGGCGCTGTCGAGCGCCGAGAGCGTGAGCTCCCCGGAGGCGAGGGCGTCGCGGTTGACGAGCTCGCGCTGGAGCCCGTGCACGTAGGCCGTGCCACCGGACATGCCCGCGCCGAGGTTCCGACCCGTGTCGCCGAGGATCACGGCCAGGCCGCCGGTCATGTACTCGAGCGCGTGGTCGCCCACGCCCTCGACGACCGCCGTCGCCCCGGAGTTGCGGACGAGGAACCGCTCGCCGACCATGCCGCGGATGAACATCGTGCCCTGGGTCGCCCCGTAGCCGATGACGTTGCCCGCGATCACGTTGGTCGAGGCGTCGAAGGTGCTGCGGCGGTCGGGCCGCACCACGATCTGGCCGCCCGAGAGGCCCTTGCCGACGTAGTCGTTCGAGTCGCCCTCGAGCCGCAGGGTGATGCCCGCGGGGAGGAAGGCGCCGAGAGACTGCCCGGCGGAGCCGCGCAGCGACACGACGATGGAGTCGGCCGGCAGGCCGTTCTCGCCGTAGCGCACCGTGACCTCGTGACCGAGCATGGTTCCGACCGCGCGCTCGGTGTTCTTGATCTCGCGCTCGATCCTGACGGTGCCTCGGTGATCGAGCACGTTCGCCGCGAGGCGGATGAGCTCGTTGTCGAAGTGCTTCTCGAGCTCGTGCTCCTGGGCGCGGCCGTGGCGGCGCGGCTCCTCGGCCGTGAAGACGGGGCCGACGAGGATCGGCGTGAGGTCCAGGCCGCTCGCCTTCCAGTGCTCGATCGCCTGGTTGACGTCGAGCAGCTCGCGGTGGCCGACGATCTCGTCGATGCTGCGGAAGCCGAGCTGCGAGAGGTACTCGCGCACCTCCTGGGCGATGAACTCGAAGAAGTTGACGACGAACTCCGGCTTGCCCGAGAAGCGCTTGCGCAGCTCCGGGTTCTGCGTGGCGACGCCGACGGGGCAGGTGTCGAGGTGGCAGACGCGCATCATGATGCAGCCCTCGACGATCAGCGGAGCGGTCGCGAAGCCGAACTCCTCGGCTCCGAGCAGCGCGCCGATCACGACGTCGCGGCCGGTCTTCATCTGACCGTCGACCTGCACCACGACGCGGTCGCGCATGCCGTTGAGCATGAGCGTCTGCTGCGTCTCGGCGAGACCGAGCTCCCACGGCGTGCCCGCGTGCTTGAGCGAGTTGACCGGGCTCGCGCCCGTGCCGCCGTCGTGGCCCGAGACGAGGATGACGTCGGCCAGGGCCTTCGCCGTTCCCGCCGCGACCGCGCCGATGCCGGACTGGCTGACCAGCTTGGCGTGGATGCGGGCGGAGGGGTTCGCGCGCTTGAGGTCGAAGATCAGCTGCTTGAGGTCCTCGATCGAGTAGATGTCGTGGTGCGGGGGCGGCGAGATGAGGCCGACGCCGGCGGTCGCGTGACGGGTGCGCGCGATCCACGGGTACACCTTGGTCGGCGGCAGCTGACCGCCCTCGCCGGGCTTCGCGCCCTGGGCGAGCTTGATCTGGATGTCGTCGGCGTGGGTGAGGTACATGCTCGTGACGCCGAAGCGGCCCGAGGCGACCTGCTTGATCGCGGAACGGCGCTCGGGGTCGAGCAGTCGCTCCGTGTCCTCGCCGCCCTCGCCGGTGTTCGACTTGGCGCCGAGGCGGTTCATCGCGATGGCGAGCGTCTCGTGCGCTTCCGGCGAGATGGAGCCGTAGCTCATCGCACCGGTCGAGAAGCGCTTGACGATCGACTCGACCGGCTCGACCTCGTCGATCGGCACGGGCGTCCGCCCCTCGGTGTCGAGGGTGAACATGCCGCGGAGGGTCATGAGCGAGCTCGCCTGGTCGTCGACCATCTTCGTGTACTCGCGGAACACGTCGTAGCGCCGGTTGCGCGTGGAGTGCTGCAGCCGGAAGACGGTGTCGGGGTTGAAGAGGTGCGGGGCGCCGTCGCGGCGCCACTGGTACTCGCCGCCGACGGCCAGGCGCTCGTGCGCGACGACCGCGCCGTCCTCGGGGTACGCGGCGCGGTGGCGCGCGGCGTTCTCCTCGGCGACGACGTCGATCCCGATGCCGCCGAGCTTCGAGACGGTGCCCGTGAAGTACTGGTCGACGAAGGCCTGGCTGAGGCCGACGGCCTCGAAGGTCTGCGCTCCCGCGTAGCTCGACACCGTCGAGATGCCCATCTTGGACATGATCTTCAGCACGCCCTTGCCGAGCGCCTTGATCACGTTCTTGACGGCCTTCTCGGGCGAGATGTCCGAGAGCATGCCGCTGCGCACGAGCTGCTCGCAGGTCTCCATGGCGAGGTACGGGTTGACGGCGGACGCACCGTAGCCGATCAGGGTCGCGACGTGGTGCACCTCGCGGACGTCGCCGGCCTCGACGACCAGCCCGACGCGCATCCGGTTCTCGGTGCGGATCAGGTGGTGGTGCACGGCCGCGAGCATCAGCAGGGACGGGATCGGAGCGAGGTCCTTCGTGGAGTCGCGGTCCGACAGCACGAGGAACTGCGCACCGGCCGCGATCGCCTCGTCGGCCTCGCTGCACATCTCGTCGATGCGGTCCTGCATGGCGCGGGGACCGGCGTCGACGCGGTAGAGGCCGCGGATCGTCGTGGTGATGTGGCTGAGCGGACGCGGAGCGATGTGCTGGATCTTGGCCAGCTCGTCGTTGTCGATCACCGGGAAGTCGAGGACGACCTGACGGGCGTGCTCGGCCCCGGCCGACAGCAGGTTGCGCTCCGGGCCGAGCCCGAGGCGCAGCGACGTGACGACCTCCTCGCGGATGGAGTCGAGTGGCGGGTTGGTGACCTGCGCGAACGCCTGGGTGAAGTAGTCGAACAGCAGACGGGGGCGCTTGGACAGCACGGCGACGGGCGTGTCGGAGCCCATCGCTCCGAGCGGCTCGGCGCCGGCCTTCGCCATCGGCAGCAGGAGGAGGCGGACCTCCTCCTCCGTGTAGCCGAACGTGCGCTGACGGCGGTTGACGGACGCCGGCGTGTGCACGATGTGCTCGCGCTCGGGCAGGTCCTTGAGGTTGATCCGGCCCTTGTCGAGCCACTCCTCGAAGGGACCGGACTCGGCGAGCTGCCCCTTGATCTCCTCGTCCTCGACGATGCGGCCCTGCTCGGTGTCGACCAGGAACATGCGTCCGGGCTGGAGGCGGCCTTTGCGGACCACCTTCGCGGGGTCGATGTCGAGCACGCCGATCTCGCTCGCGAGCACGACGAGGCCGTCATCGGTCACGACGTAGCGTCCCGGACGGAGTCCGTTGCGGTCGAGGGTGGCGCCGACGAGCTCGCCGTCGGTGAAGACGATGGCGGCGGGGCCGTCCCACGGCTCCATGAGCATCGAGTGGTACTCGTAGAACGCGCGGCGCTTCTGGTCGATCGCGGCGGCCTGGTTCTCCCACGCCTCCGGCACCATCATCATGATCGCGTGCGGCAGCGAGCGGCCGGCGAGGTTCAGCAGCTCCACGGTCTCGTCGAACGAGGCGGAGTCGCTGCGCCCGGGAGAGACGATCGGGAACAGCGGCGAGAGGTCGCCGAGCTCCTTGCTCTTCAGCTGGGACTGGCGTGCGCGCATCCAGTTGCGGTTGCCCTGCACCGTGTTGATCTCGCCGTTGTGCGCGATCATCCGGAACGGCTGCGCGAGCGGCCACGACGGGAAGGTGTTGGTCGAGTAGCGCGAGTGCACGAGCGCGAGCTTCGAGGTGAAGCGCTCGTCCTGGAGGTCCGGGTAGAACGGCTCGAGCTGGAGCGTCGTCACCATGCCCTTGTAGACGAGCGTGCGGCTCGAGAGCGACATGAAATACACCTCGAGCTCGCGCTCGACGCGCTTGCGCAGGCGGAAGGTCAGCCGGTCCAGGCGCACCGAGGAGAGCGGGGTCCCGGACTCGTCGGTGAGGTCGCTGCGGACGTAGAGCTGCTCGATCGCGGGCATCGCCGCGCGCGCGAGCGTGCCGATCTCGTCCGGCTGCACCGGGACGGACCGCCACCCCACGACGGTGAGGCTCTCCTCGCGGGCGATGTCGGCGATCGTCGACTTGACGCGCTCGCGCTCGAAGACGTCGACCGGGAGGAACGCGTTGCCGACGGCGTACTGGCCGAGCGGCGGCAGCTCGAAGGCCGCGACCGCACGGAGGAAGTCGTCCGGGATCTGCGTGATGATGCCGGCGCCGTCCCCGGTGCCCGCATCGGAGCCGACCGCGCCTCGGTGCTCGAGGTTGCGCAGGGCGTCGAGGGCCGCGTCGATGATGTCGTGCCCGGCGGTGCCGCGCATGGTGGCGACCATCGCGAGACCGCAGGCGTCCTTCTCGGCCGCAGGGTCGTACATGCCCTGGGCGGGCGGAGTGCCGAGGAACGGCACGACGGGGACGCGGGGCGAGGGCTGGGCGGGTGCCATGTCAGGAACCGTCCTCACGAGAGTTGTGGCGGATGGGGACGTCGCTGGCCCGCAGGGTGGTGATGGAGGGTCGGCTCCCCGATCGGGAGGGCCGTGTCGTGGGGGTCACGCGCCGTCGGCGTGACCGCACGGACGACACGCGGCAGCGCTTGTGGCTGAGCCGTGGAGTGCGATCGTGCGGTTGTCGGGCACCGGATCATCGGCCGCGGGAGTCCCGCGGCCTCCGTCAGGTGCGGGAGACCGTCGGCTTCTCGGCGCCGGCGCCGGAAGCAGCAGTGGTGGGTGCGTGCGAGTCGGACTCGACGTCCTCGAATTCTACCGCAGCCTCGGCCGGCTTCCACTCCTTGCCGGGGCGGTAGGCGGACGGTTCCGCGCCGGTGTGCTCGCGCTTCTGCACGATCACGAGGACGAGGCCGATCACGACGGCGAGCAGCGCGGCCCAGACGTTCGTCCGGATGCCCCAGAAGACCTCGCTCGGGTCGACGCGGATCGACTCGAACCAGACGCGGCCGACGCCGTACCAGATGAGGTAGGCGGCGAAGACGGTGCCCCACTGCAGCTTCAGGCGGCGCTCGAGCAGCAGGATCACCGCGATGCCGACGACGTTCCAGAGGATCTCGTAGAGGAAGGTCGGGTGGAACAGCGTGCCCTCGGGCAGCCCGACCGGGTACGCGGGGTTCGAGGTCGGGACCTCGAGGCCCCAGGGCAGCGTCGTGGGCAGTCCGTAGAGCTCCACGTTGAACCAGTTGCCGAGGCGGCCGAGGGCCTGGGCGGCGAGCATGCCGGGCGCGAGCGCGTCCGCGAAGGTCCAGAAGCGGACCCCGGTCCACCGGCAGCCGATCCAGGCGCCGACGGCACCGCCGATCAGCCCGCCGAAGATGGCGTTTCCGCCCTCCCAGATGTAGAGCGTGCGCAGCAGATCCGCGCCGTCGTAGAAGTAGTCGCCCGGGTGGGTGAGCACGTGGTAGATCCGCGCCCCCACGATGCCCAGCGGGACCGCCCAGATGATGATGTCGAGCACGACCCACGGCTCGGCGCCGCGGCGCTTCAGTCGTGCGTTCGTCATGATCGTCGCGACGACGATGCCGGCGAGGATGCACAGCGCGTAGGTGTGGATCGAGAAGGTCCGGTCGAAGAGCGTGAAGTCGTACTGACTCCACGCCTCGGGCGGGCTCGGGATGCTCAGCGGTACGGACACCGGTACGTCGACCTTTCGAACGGAGGGGTTCCCCGGGCACGACGACGTCGCGCCCCGACGGGCACTGCGATTGTAGTGGGAGCCGTCAGGCGCGCAGGCGCGTGCCGTCGGCCAGACCGCGTGCCGTCTCTGCCACGGCGTCGACTCCTCCGGACGCGAGAGCGCGCACCAGGGCGGAGCCGACGATGGCGCCGTCGGCGTAGGCGAGGATCTCGGCGACCTGCTCCCCCGTCGAGATGCCCAGGCCGACGCAGGCGCTCTCGGACCCGGCGGAGCGGAGGCGGTCGACGAGCGTCCGAGCGGCGGTGTCGACGTCGGTGCGCGCTCCCGTGATGCCCATGGTGGACACCGCGTAGACGAAGCCCCGGCTCGAGGAGACGGCCTGGCGCAGGCGCTCGTCGGTCGAGGACGGTGCGGCCAGGAACACCCGGTCCAGGCCCAGGCGCTCGGAGACGGCGATCCACTCCGCGCCCTCGTCGGGGATGAGGTCGGGGGTGATGAGACCCGACCCGCCCGCCTCGGCGAGGTCGGTCGCGAAGCGCTCCACCCCGTACTGCAGCACGGGGTTGTAGTAGGTCATGACAAGCACGGGCACGTCGACGCGGGAGCGGATCTCGCGCACGGCCTCGAAGCCGTGACGCAGCTTGAAGCCGCCGGCGATCGCGGTCTGCGTCGCCTGCTGGATCACCGGACCGTCCATGACGGGGTCGGAGTAGGGCAGTCCGAGCTCGATCGCGTCGACGCCGTTCTCGGCCATGGCGACCGCGGCGTCGATGCTCGTCGCGAGGTCGGGGAAGCCCACGGGGAGGTACCCGATGAGGGCCCCTGCGGCCTCGGTGTTGCGCCGGCGGACGGTCTCGGCGACGCTGGGCCCCACTCCGCTCACGACTGCACCGCTCCCTGGTCCATCAGGCCGAAGTAGTGCGCGGCCGTCGTCATGTCCTTGTCGCCGCGTCCGGACAGGTTGACGAGGATGGTCGCCTCCGGACCCAGCTCGCGCCCGAGCACCAGCGTGCCGGCGAGGGCGTGCGCGGACTCGATCGCGGGGATGATGCCCTCGGTGCGGCTGAGGAGCTTGAGCGCGTCCATGGCCTCGCCGTCGGTCACGGCGCGGTAGTCGGCGCGGCCGATGCTCGCGAGCCACGCGTGCTCGGGTCCGACACCGGGGTAGTCCAGGCCCGCCGAGATGGAGTGCGACTCGACGGTCTGCCCGTCCTCGTCCTGGAGGAGGAAGCTGCGCGCGCCGTGCAGGACGCCGGGGCGGCCCTTGCTGATCGTCGCCGCGTGGCGCGGGGTGTCGATGCCGTCGCCGCCGGCCTCGAAGCCGACGAGTCGGACCTCGGGGTCGTCGAGGAACGCGTGGAAGATGCCCATGGCGTTCGAGCCGCCGCCCACGCAGGCCGTGACGGCCGTGGGGAGCGATCCGGTGAGCTCGAGGACCTGCTCGCGCGCCTCCTCGCCGATGATCTTCTGGAAGTCGCGCACGAGGGCGGGGAACGGGTGCGGACCCGCGACCGTGCCGAAGATGTAGTTGGTCGATTCGACGTTCGTCACCCAGTCGCGCATGGCGTCGTTGATCGCGTCCTTGAGGGTGCGCGATCCGGTCGTCACCGAGACGACCTCGGCGCCGAGCAGTCGCATGCGGGCGACGTTGAGCGCCTGGCGCTCGGTGTCGACCTCGCCCATGTAGACGACGCACTCGAGGCCGAACAGGGCCGCGGCCGTGGCCGTGGCGACGCCGTGCTGGCCCGCTCCGGTCTCGGCGATCACGCGGGTCTTGCCGATGCGCTTGGTCAGGAGCGCCTGGCCGAGCACGTTGTTGATCTTGTGCGAGCCGGTGTGGTTGAGGTCCTCGCGCTTGAGGATGATGCGCGCACCGCCGGCGTGCGCCGCGAAGCGGGGCACCTCGGTGATGATCGAGGGCCGGCCCGTGTAGCTGCGGTGCAGCTCCATGAGCTCCGCGTGGAACTCGGGGTCGACCTTCGTGCGCTCGTACTCGGCGCTCAGCTCATCGAGCGCCTCGACGAGGGATTCGGGGACGTAGCGACCGCCGAAGTCGCCGAAGTAGGGGCCGAGTTCGTCTCGGAGGGCCATGGCAGTACCGCCAGTCGGTGTCAGTGCGCCAGGAAGCTGGCGAGGGTGGAAACGGGGTCGCCGCCGGTGACGAGGGCCTCCCCGACGAGGACGACGTCGGCGCCGGAGCGCCTGTAGTGGGCCACGTCGTCGGCGGAGAGGACCGCCGATTCGGCGACCTTCACCGCGTCGGCGGGGAAGCGCTCGGAGAGGCGGCCGAAGAGGTCGCGGTCGAGCTCGAAGGTGGACAGGTCGCGGGCGTTCACGCCGATGAGACGGGCGCCGAGGTCCGAGGCGCGCTCCAGCTCGTCGGCCGAGTGGGTCTCGACCAGCGGGGTCATGCCGAGGTCGAGGATCAGGGCGTGGAGCTCGCTCAGGACGCTCTGCTCGAGCGCCGCGACGATGAGGAGCACGAGATCGGCTCCCGCCGCACGGGCCTCGAGCACCTGGTAGGGCTCGGCGATGAAGTCCTTGCGCAGGACGGGGATCGACACCTGCGCGCGGACCGACTCGAGATCGGCGAGCGACCCCTTGAAGCGGCGCTCCTCGGTGAGGACGCTGATCGCACTCGCTCCGCCCTGCTCGTACTGCGACGCCAGGGCTGCGGGGTCGGGGATCTCGGCGAGGGCGCCGCGGGACGGGCTCGACCGCTTCACCTCGGCGATGATCCGGACGCGCTCGCCCGGAGCCAGCGCGGCGAGGGCGTCGATCGCGGGAGCGCGCAGAGCGGCTCGCCGCTCGACCTCGGCGAGCGGGACGGTCTCGCGGCGCGTCGCCGCGTCGGCCAGAGCGCCGGCGGTCAGATCGGTGAGCACCTAGGCGCGCGCCTTCGGGTTGGCCTTGGAGCCGTTCACTCCGTAGCCGGCCTTGGCCATGCCCATGCCGACGAGGAGGCCGACGATCACGAGACCGGCGGAGAGCCACACGACGAGCGGGACGTCGAACCAGAAGGCGATCGTGCCGATCGTGAACCCGACCAGCATGATGACGACGGCCGTCCACGCGGCCGGCGAGTGGCCGTGGCTGTCTTCGTCGTGCTCGGTGCTCATGGTTCTCCTCCTGGACGTGCATCGGGACCCCACGAGTCTAGCGGTTCGCGCCCGAGGGCTCCCCCGCGCTCGGGGCGGGTCGTCAGCGTCCCGATGTGGGGTCGTCGCCCCGGGAGAGCTCGTCCCAGGAGACGACGGGATCGATCGTGCCGTCGTCCGTCTCGACGGTCGAGGCGCCGTGCCCGTAGCCGTCGGCGGGCTCGAAGCGGGAGACGCGCTTCTTCTTCCGCGCGTCCGGCCAGCGGCGGACGGTTGCGAGCACTCCGACGCCCAGCACGGCCGTCAGGGCGCCCGCGACGAGGGCGACGACGGGCCACGCGGTCGCGGTCGACGATCCCACGAGGGCGGCCACCGACTGCTCGCCGGCGATGGCCGTCGCCTCCGTGACGACGGAGGAACCGGCGCGCACCGGGTCGCTGAGGGCCGTCGACGCCGCCAGGACCACGGAGGCGCCGAGCACGACCTGCAGGAGGCCGAGCACGATGCGGAACGCCGGACCGGCGATGGCCAGGGCCGCAGCGAGCGCGAGACCCGCCAGCGCGAGCGCCGAGAGCGCGGGAGCCGCCACCGTGCCCGCGACGTCCAGACCGTCGGTCGCACCGGCGAGCGTCAGCACGAACCACGTCTGCGTCGAGGAGGTCAGCTCGAGCGCGGCCAGCAGGACGATCCCGAGGATCGCCCCGTACTTGAGCCGCCGAGCGCTCACGGCTCCTCGGAGGTGACGGCGTCGAGCGGGTCCACGTCGAAGCAGGAGTGCTCCCCCGTGTGGCAGGCGGCGCCGATCTGCTCGACCTGCACGAGGAGCGCGTCGGCGTCGCAGTCGAGGGCCGCTCCGCGCACGTGCTGGGCGTGGCCGGACGTGTCGCCCTTGCGCCAGTACTCCTGTCGTGAGCGCGACCAGAAGGTGACGCGACCCTCGGTGAGCGTGCGGCGCAGGGCCTCGCGGTCCATCCAGCCCATCATCAGGACCTCGCGGGTGTCGTGCTGCTGGATGATCGCGGGCAGCAGCCCGGCGGCGTCGAAGGTCGCGCGGTCGAGGACGGCGTCGAGCTCGGGATCGGTCATCGTCGGATCTCCAGGCCTGCGCCGTCGAGGGCGCGCTTCACGTCGTCGATGGTCATCTCGCGGTTGTGGAAGACCGAGGCCGCCAGCACGGCGTCGGCGCCCGCCTCGATCGCGGGCGCGAAGTGCTCGACGGCGCCGGCGCCTCCGGAGGCGATGACCGGCACCGAGCTGACCTCGCGCATCGCGGCGACCAGCTCCAGGTCGAAGCCCTGCTTGGTGCCGTCGGCGTCGATCGAGTTGACGAGCAGCTCGCCGGCCCCGCGCTCGACGGCTTCGGCCGCCCACGCGAGGGCGTCGACGGTGGTCTCGCGGCGACCGCCGTGGGTCGTGACGACGAACCCGGACGGCGTGGCGTCGCTCCGCTTGACGTCGAGCGAGAGGACGAGCACCTGCGCCCCGAAGACGTCGGCGATCTCGCCGACGAGCGCCGGGCGGGCGAGGGCGGCGGAGTTGACGCCCACCTTGTCGGCGCCGTGCGCGAGCAGGCGCGACACGTCGTCGACGCCGCGCACGCCGCCGCCGACCGTCAGCGGGATGAAGACCTGCTCGGCCGTCGCGCGGACCACGTCGTAGGTGGTGGAGCGGTCGTCGACCGTCGCGGTCACGTCGAGGAAGGTCAGCTCGTCGGCGCCCTGCTCGAAGTAGAGGCGGGCGAGCTCGACCGGGCCGCCGGCATCGCGGAGGTTCTGGAAGTTGACGCCCTTGACGACGCGCCCGGCGGCGACGTCGAGGCACGGGATGACGCGGACGGCGAGGCTCATCGCTGCCGTCCTAGAGGCGCGCGGCGTGGATCGACGTGACCAGGATGGCGCGGGCGCCCAGGTCGTACAGGCGGTCCATCACCTGGTTCATGTCGGCGCGCGGCACCATCACGCGGACGGCGACCCAGTCGGCGTCGTGCAGCGGCGAGACGGTCGGCGACTCGAAGCCCGGTGCGATGTCCGTCGCGGCCTCGAGGAGGGCGACGGGGCAGTCGTAGTCGAGCAGCACGTACTCGCGGGCGACCAGCACGCCCTGGAGGCGGCGCAGCAGGACGGGGATGCCCTCGGGCTCCCCCGCGGCCGAGACGAGCACGGCGGTGGAGTCGAGGATGACCGGGCCGAAGATCTCGAGTCCGGCCTTGCGGAGCGTGGTGCCGGTCTCGACGACGTCGGCGATCACGTCGGCCACTCCGAGCTGGATCGCGGACTCGACCGCTCCGTCCAGGCGGATGAGCGACACCTCGACTCCGTGCTCGCGGAGGAAGGACCCGACGAGCCCGGGGTAGCTCGTGGCGACGCGCAGGCCGTCGATCTCGGAGAGGTCCGTGTAGCGGCCCGCGGGGCCGGCGAAGCGGAAGGTCGAGTTCGCGAAGCCCAGGCTCGCGATCTCACGGGCCTCGGAGCCCGAGTCGATGAGCAGGTCGCGGCCCGTCACTCCGACGTCGAGGGCGCCCGAGCCGACGTAGGTCGCGATGTCGCGCGGCCGGAGGTAGAAGAACTCGACGCCGTTGCGCTCGTCGACGACGTGCAGCTCCTTGGGGTCGCGGCGGCCGGTGTAGCCGGCCTCGGCCAGCATCTGGCCGGCGGTCTCGGAGAGCGAACCCTTGTTGGGAACGGCGACGCGCAGGAGCGCGGGCGGGGTGGTGGTCACGGCAGGACGTCCTCTGGAGCTCGAGGGTGATTCGGTGAGCGGCGGTCTCGTCGTCGACACGGCGGTCGCGGACGCGCCTCGATGTGCGTGGGAGCGCGCGGCGACGGAGCGTCGGCGCACTCCGGCGATCGGAGGGAGGCTCACAGATGTCGGTAGACGTCGGCCGTCGTCAGGCCCTTCGCCAGCATCAGCACCTGGAGGTGGTACAGCAGCTGCGAGATCTCCTCGGCGGTGCGCTCGTCGCCCTCGTACTCGGCGGCCATCCAGACCTCGGCGGCCTCCTCGACGATCTTCTTGCCGATGAAGTGCACACCGGCGTCGAGCTCGCGGACCGTGCCCGACCCCTCGGGGCGCGCGGCGGCCTTCTCGCCCAGCTCAGCGAAGAGGTCGTCGAAAGTTTTCACCGGGGAAGTCTATACGCGCGGCGCCCCGGGGCAGGATCAGTGGCGGTGCAGGATCGAGGACGCGGTGTCGCGGAGGGCGGCGATCGCCTTCTCGGGGTCGTCGGCGCCGAAGACGGCCGAACCGGCGACGAACGTGTCGGCGCCCGCCTCGGCGGCGATCTCGATGGTGCCGGGGGCGATCCCTCCGTCGACCTGGAGCCAGACGTCGAGCCCGGAGTCGCGGACGGCGCGGCGGAGCGCGTGCAGCTTGGGCATCGTCTCCTCCATGAAGGACTGGCCGCCGAAGCCGGGCTCGACCGTCATCACGAGCACCTGGTCGAACTCGGGCAGCAGCTCGAGGTACTCCTCGACGGCCGTCCCGGGCTTGAGGGCGATCCCCGCGCGCGAGCCGATGTCGCGGAGCCGGCGCGCCAGGGCCACGGCGTCGCGCACCGCCTCGGCGTGGAAGGTGACGGAGTAGGCGCCCGTCTCGGCGTACCCGGGCGCCCAGCGGTCCGGGTCCTCGATCATCAGGTGCACGTCGAGCGGGCGCGGCGTGACCTCCTGGAGGCGCTGCACCATGGGCAGCCCGAACGTGAGGTTCGGGACGAAGTGGTTGTCCATCACGTCGACGTGCACGAGATCGGCCGACGCGATCCGCTGCAGCTCGGCCTCGAAGTTGACGAAGTCGGCGGAGAGGATGCTGGGGTTGATCCGTGCGGGCATGCCGACCAGCCTAGGAGATCGCCCCGGCCGGATCCGCGCGCCGCAGCAGCTGGATGAACATGGCGTCGGTGCCGTGGCGGTGCGGCCAGAGCTGCACGTGGCGCGCCCCCTCCGGCAGATCGAGCTCGTCGAGCGTCACGCGCCGGAGGACCTCCGGGGTGTCCATCAGCTCGAGGCCGTCCCCGTAGCGCTCCTGGGCCAGAGCGAGGACCCGTCGCGTCTCGCCGAGGTGCGGCGAGCACGTGACGTAGGCGAGAACGCCGCCCGGGGCGAGCGCCTGGAGCGCCGAGTCGAGCAGCTCGCCCTGAAGGGACGCGAGCGGCTCCACGTCGGCCGCCGTCTTGCGCCAGCGCGCCTCCGGTCGTCGGCGCAGGGCTCCCAGCCCGGTGCAGGGGGCATCGAGGAGGATCCGATCGAAGGCACCGGGCTGCTCGACGCCGAGATCACGGCCGTCGCCCGTGCGCACCTGGACGTCCGGGTCCACTGCGGCGAGGGCCTGGCGGACGAGACCCGCGCGGCCGGGCACGACCTCGTTCGCGAGGAGCGACGCGCCGCCCAGGCGCGCCTCGGCCGCGAGGAGGGCCGCCTTGCCGCCGGGGCCGGCGCAGAGGTCGAGCCAGCGCTCCCCCTCGCGGACCGGGAGTGCTCGCGACAGCGCCAGCGCCGCGAGCTGCGAGCCCTCGTCCTGCACCCGCACGCGCCCCTCGCGCACGGCGTCGACGGCCTCGGGGTTGCCTCCCGTGCTCACGAGTCCGACCGGGGACCAGCGGTCGGCGGCGGCATCGGGCACGTCCGCGGCGTCGGCGAGACCGGGGAGCGCGACGAGGTTCACCCGCGGAGCCGCGTTGTCGGCCGCGAGAAGAGCGTCCAGCTCGTCGGCGCGGCCCTCCGCCGCCAGAGCGCGGCGCAGCGCCTTGACGATCCAGAGCGGGTGGGAGCTGAGGGCCGCGATGCGGTCATCGGCCGAGACCGCCGCGGCTGAGACGCGCTCGCGCCACTCCTCGGCCGAGCCCCGCGAGACGCTGCGGAGCACGGCGTTGGCGAAGGAGACCGCCCCCCGGGACGCATCGGCGGCCACGAGGGCGACGCTCTCGTTCACCGCCGCGTGCGGAGCGACGCGGGTGCCGAGGAGCTGGTGCACGCCGAGGCGGAGGGCGTCGAGGACGGGCTCGTCGATCGACTCGATCGCCCGCCCGGCCGCGAGCACGATCACGCGGTCGTAGTAGCCGGACATGCGCAGCGTCCCGTAGCAGAGCTCGGTCGCGAGTCCGGCGTCGGCCGGCGAGAGTCCTGCGGCGCGGATCCGGCCGGGGAGGACGAGGTTGGCGTAGGCGTCCGACCCGCTGACGGCGCGCAGGACGTCGTACGCGACCCGGCGGGCGGGGGCGACCTCGCGACGGGCGCTCATCGCAGCACCGTGCTCTCGCGCAGGCCCCTGGCCCAGTCGGCGGCGGCCATCGGCTTCTTGCCCGCCGGCTGCACGGTGACGAGCTCGACGGCTCCGTCGCCGGTGCCCACGAGCGCACGGCCCTGCTCGACGAGGACCGCGCCCGGCTCGAGCGCCGGCGCCTCCTCGACCGCGCGAGCCGCCAGCACCTTCAGGCGGGAGTCGCCGAGGGCGGTGGAGGCGCCCGGCTCCGGCGTCGTCCCGCGGATCAGGGCGAGGACGCGACCGCTCGACGCGCTCCAGTCCAGGCGCCCGTCGGACACGTCGAGCTTGGGGGCGAGCGTCACCTCGCCGGACTGCGGCACGGACACGGCGGTCCCCGCGGCGATCGCGTCGACGACCTCGGTCGTGAGAGCGGCACCCGACGCCGCGAGGACCTCGAGGAGCTCTCCCGCTGTGCGCCCGCGCACCTCCTCCGCCAGCTCGGCGAACACGTCACCGGCGTCGAGCTCGGCCACGAGCTGGAACACGCTCGCGCCGATCGTCTCCTCCCCCGCCATCAGGGCACGCTGCACGGGAGCCGCTCCCCGCCAGCGCGGGAGGAGGGAGAAGTGCAGGTTGATCCAGCCGCGAGCCGGCACCGCGAGCAGGCGCGCGCGCACCAGCCCGCCGTACGCGACGATGACGCCGAGATCGGGCGAGAGGGCCTCGATCCGGTCGGTGACGGCCTCGTCGAGGCGGTTCGCCTTGAGGACGGGCAGTCCGAGCTCCTCCGCGACGACGGCGACGGGAGAGGGCGTGAGCACGCGCTTGCGGCCCACGGGGGCGTCCTCGCGGGTGACGACGGCGACCACCTCGTGGTCGGAGGCGGCGAGCGCGCGCAGGGTCGGGACGGCGGGGGCCGGCGTGCCGGCGAAGACGAGGCGCACGGGGTGGGCTCCTGAGTGGCGGTGGTGCGGGCGGATCTAGAGGATGTCGGGATCGTCGAGGCGGACCCGCAGCTTCGGGGCCGGTCGGAAGCGGCCCGGAGTGGTCGGCGGCCGACGGCGGCGGGTGGCGTTGCGGACGACGGCGGACCGGAGCCGGGCGGCCACCTCCGCACCGCGAGCGTAGTCGAAGCGCACGATGGCCCGGACGGAGCCGTCCTCGAGCCCGACCGGTCCGAGGACCTCGTGCCGGTCGCTCTCGTCCAGCGCCTCGAGCGCCTCCTCGACCGCGTGCGCGTCGCCGCTCACGGTGGCCAGGCGCACCGCGGGCGGGAAGCGCAGGGCCCGGCGCTCGAGCAGCTCGGCGCGGAGGTACTCGGCCTGCCGCCAGGTGGCGAGGGCGGTGGCGATCCGCCCGCCCACCCCGACGAGCAGCACCGGGGCCCCGGGCCTGGCCAGCGCGGCCGCGTTCGACCACGTGCGCAGGGCGTCGTCGGCGACCCGCAGGCTCTCGCGCGCCAGCATCCGCTCGCCGTCGAGGAGGAGGACGGCGTGGTAGCCGCCGTCGGCCCGCGGTTCGGCGCCCCGGGTCGCGACGACGAGCGCCGGCTCGTCGGTGAGGGTGAGCACCGGCCGCTGACCGTCGGCGACGACGACCTTGGCACCGGGGAAGGCGCGCCCGAGCTCCTCCGCGGTGCGGCCGGCGCCGAGCGTCACGAGACGGAGCGAGGTGGCCTCGCAGACGGAGCAGCTCCACTCCGCCGCGATCAGCCCGCACCAGCCGCAGCTGGGCCGCGCACCCGCCGAGTGCACGGCCAGCGGTCCCTGGCAGCGGTTGCAGCGCGCGACCGTGCGGCAGCGGGCGCAGGCGACGACGGGCGCGTACCCGGGGCGCGCGACCTGCACCAGCACGGGACCGGAGTCGAGGCCGATGCGCGCCTGCCGCCAGGCGGAGGACGGGATGCGGGCGGCGGCGTCGTGCTCGTCGGCCGCGGACTGCTGCGCGGTGGGCACGACGTGGGGGCGGCGCGCGGGACGCGGCTCGACCTCGGCGGCGAAGCCGATCTCGACGAGGCGCTCGACCTCCACGGTGCGGGTGTGGCCGAGCAGGACGAGGCCGGCCCCGCTCTGCTCCTGGCGGACGAGGGCCACGTCGCGGGCATGGGCGTAGGGGGCGAGGGGCTCGGCGAAGAGCGGATCCCCGTCGTCCCAGAGGGCGATCAGCCCGGGCGACGTCGAGGGTGCGTAGAGGACCGAGCGGTTGCCCACGATCACGCGCGGTCCGGGACCGAGGCAGCGCAGGAACGCGGCGTACCGCTCGGCGCCCTTCTGCCGCGCGTCGAGCCGCACCACGAGCTCCGCCGGCAGCAGGTCGGCCAGGGCGAGCTCGAGCTGCTCCTGGTCCCGGTAGTCCGGCACGGCGAGGATCGCGTCGCCGCCCGCGACGACCGCGTTGCGCGCGAGCTCGGCGAGGGTCAGCGCCCAGCCGCCGATCCAGGTCCCGGTGGAGAGCTGGACGGGGGCGGGCACGGCTCCGACGGCGAGCCGCCCGCCGAGGGGCAGCGCGTCGAAGGCGCCGTCGGCGTACCCGGCGACCGGTGCGGACGCCACCGGGACCGGGACGACCGCCCGCTCCGCCGCGAGGTGCGCCTTCTCGACCCGCACGTGCCGGCGCGGCACCGCGAGGCGCAGGACGTCGCTCGCTCCCCCGGCCGCACGATCGGCGACGCGGCGGGCCAGCGCCCACACCTCGGGGGTGAGGACCACCACCGGCGAGACGAGCTCCTCGAGCTCGCTGAGCGCGCCCGCGTGCTCGGATCCCTCGCCGACCTCGACCACGAAGGCGTCGGCGATGCGGCCGCCGGTGCGCAACGGGACGCGCACGCGGACACCCGGGCGCACCTGCGCCTGCAGCGGCGGCGGGACCGTGTAGTCCAGGAGCCGGTCGAGCTGGGGCAGCGGCGAGTCCAGGAGGACGCGCGCGACGACGGCCGACGCGCCGGAGGGGCTCTCCACCGCCTGCGCCGGGCCCGCTACGAGAGGCCCGCGGCGGAGCGGAGGTCGTCGACGCGGTCCAGGCGCTCCCAGGTGAAGTCGGGGAGCTCGCGGCCGAAGTGCCCGTAGACCGAGGTCTGCGAGTAGATGGGGCGCAGCAGGTCGAGCGCGTGGATGATCGCAGCGGGGCGCAGGTCGAAGACGGACCGGATCGCCTCGGTGATCTGCTCGTCGGGAACGGTGCCGGTGCCGAAGGACTCGACGTAGAGGCCGACGGGAGCGGCCTTGCCGATCGCGTAGGCGACCTGCACCTCGAGGCGGCGGGCGAGCCCGGCCGCGACGGCGTTCTTGGCGACCCAGCGCATCGCGTAGGCGGCCGAGCGGTCGACCTTCGACGGGTCCTTGCCCGAGAAGGCGCCGCCGCCGTGCCGCGAGGCGCCGCCGTAGGTGTCGACGATGATCTTGCGGCCGGTGAGCCCGGCGTCGCCCTGCGGGCCGCCGATCTCGAAGCGCCCGGTGGGGTTGATCAGCAGCCGCACCGCGGAGGAGTCGAGGTCGACGGTCTCGAGGACGGGTCGGATCACGTGCGCCTCGATGTCGGCGTGGATCGTCTCAGTGCTCACGTGCTCGGCGTGCTGCGTCGAGAGGACCACCGTGTCGATGGAGCGGGGCGTCGTGCCGTCGTAGCCGATGGTGACCTGGGTCTTGCCGTCGGGACGGAGGTACTCGAGCTCGCCCGACTTGCGGACGGCGGCGAGGCGCTCGGCGAGACGGTGCGAGAGCCAGCTCGGCAGCGGCATGTACTCGGGGGTCTCGTCAGTGGCGAAGCCGAACATGAGCCCCTGGTCGCCCGCTCCCTGGCGGTCGAAGGCGTCGTCGTCGGACGAGTCGGTGCGGACCTCGAGGGCGGTGTCGACGCCGGCGGCGATCTCGGGCGACTGCTGGCCGATCGAGACCGAGACGCCGCAGGAGCGGCCGTCGAAGCCCTTCTCGGAGGAGTCGTAGCCGATCTCGACGATCGTGTCGCGGACGATCTTGGGGATCTCGACGTAGCCGGAGGTCGAGACCTCACCGGCGACGTGCACGAGGCCGGTGGTGACGAGGGTCTCGACGGCGACGCGGCTCTTGGGGTCCTCGCGGAGCAGGGCGTCGAGGATGCGGTCCGAGATCTGGTCGCAGATCTTGTCGGGGTGCCCCTCGGTCACGGACTCGGAGGTGAAGAGGCGCAGGGGTCCGGAGGAGGTCATGCGGCGGGTCTCATTTCGTTCCGGGGACTGTTCGGCCGGGGCGTCGAGCGCGGTCGGCCCACGGGGAGCGAGGACCACCGACGACGGCAGCGGGGCGCGGCGTCGTGCGGACACGGATCGTCGGGCTCGGGGTGTTCCGCGTCCGACCGGCGGAGGGGCCGCGCTCGGATCTGGTCCGCGCACGCGCGGGACCGCCTGAGAGCAGCCGCCGTCGGCTAGCGCGCGACCACGTCGAGGACGCGGTCGGCCACCGACGCCTTGGTGCCGGAAGCCTCGATCACTATATCCCCGGCCCGATCGAGGACCACGACGGAGTTGCTGTCGCTCTGGAACCCCTCGGTCCAGCCGACCCTGTTGAGGACGAGCAGGTCGCAGCCCTTGCGCGCGATCTTCGCGCGGCCCAGGGCGAGCATCGCCTCGCGGTCGGGCTCGGTCTCGGCGGCGAACCCGACGACGAGCTGGTTCCCCGACCGGGCGGCCGCGATCTCGGCGAGGATGTCGGGGTTCTTCACGAGCTCGAGGACCAGGCGGTCGCCCTGCTGCTCCTTCTTGATCTTCGACTCCGAGACGTCCGCGGGCCGGTAGTCGGCCACGGCCGCCGCCATGACGACGATGTCCGCGTCGGCCGAGGCGGAGAGCGCCGCCTCGCGGAGTTCGAGGGCGGTGCCGACGGCGACGACCGTCACTCCGCGCGGCGCCTCGATGTCGAGGTTCGCCGCCAGAAGGGTCACGCTCGCTCCTCTGGCCGCCGCCGCGAGGGCGAGGGCGACGCCCTGCCGGCCGCTCGAGCGGTTCCCGACGAAGCGGACCGGGTCGAGCGGCTCGCGGGTGCCGCCCGCGGTGACGAGGACCCGCAGGCCCTCCAGGTCGCGCTTCGCGCCGGTCGTGCGGCGGTGGACGGCGAGGGCCTCGGCGACGATCGTCGCCGGCTCCTCCATGCGTCCGGCACCGGAGTCGGTACCCGTCAGCTGCCCGACGGCCGGTCCGACGAGGTGCACGCCGCGCGAGCGGAGCGTCTCGACGTTCGCGACGGTGGCGGGGTTCGCCCACATCTCGGTGTGCATGGCGGGAGCGACGACGAGCGGCGCGGTGCTCGCGAGCACCGTGTTGCCGAGCAGGTCGTCGGCGAGGCCGGTCGCGAGCTTCGCGAGGGTGTGCGCCGTGGCGGGAGCGATCACGATCAGGTCGGCCGCCTGGCCGATCGCCACGTGCCGCACCTCCGCGACGCCCTCGTAGAGCTCCGTGTGCACGGCGTTCCTCGAGATCGCCTCGAGCGTCGGCTTGCCCACGAAGCGCAGGGCGGCCTCGGTGGCCACCACGTGGACGTCGTGGCCCTCGAGGACCAGGGCGCGCACGACTCCGACCGCCTTGTAGGCGGCGATGCCGCCGGTGATGCCGACGACGACGTTCAACCGCCGAGCGGCCTTCCGGGACGAGCGCACCCGCGGGGGGCCGTGCTACTCGGCGAGGGGCTGGGCGACGAGCTTGTCCTCGTTGATCTCGTGGAGAGCGACCGAGAGCGGCTTGTCGTCGATGGTCGAGTCGACCAGCGGGCCGACGTTGTCGAACAGGCTGCCCTCGTGGAGGTCGGCGTAGTAGTCGTTGATCTGGCGCGCGCGCTTGGAGGCGAAGATCACCAGCGCGTACTTCGAGTCGACCTTCGAGAGGAGCTCGTCGATGGGCGGGTCGATGATGCCGAGGTTGTTGGCCATGGTGTCTCCTTGTTGGCTTGTCAGCTTGTTGGCTTGTCAGCACTGCGGGGCGCGTGAGCGCCGATCTGCGGCTCCGGAGGCGCGCGACGCGGCGGCGCCTCGGGGCTGGGCCCTGTCGGCGGTCGGGGCGTCGGCCCGGAGGTGGTCGGTGGCCCGGACGTCAGCGGCCCGGGTCGGCGGGCGCGCCGTCGGAACGAGGCGACATCAATTCTACGACCTCGCGGGCCGCTTCGGGCACTGTGCTGTTCACGACCGCGAAATCGAACTCGTCCTGCGCGGCCAGTTCGACCCGTGCCGTGGCCAGCCGGCGCTGCTGCTCCTCGGGGCTCTCGGTGCCCCGGCCGACCAGGCGGCGCACGAGCTCGTCCCAGCTGGGCGGCAGGAGGAAGACCAGTCGGGCGTCCGGCATCCGCTCGCGGACCTGCCGGGCCCCCTGGATGTCGATCTCGAGCATGACCTGCCGGCCCTGCGCGAGCGCGGCGTCGATCGGGCCGCGCGGAGTGCCGTAGCGGTAGGCGTTGTGCACGGTGGCGTACTCGAGGAACTCCCCCGCCTCGACCATGCGGTCGAACTCGGCGTCGTCGATGAAGTAGTAGCTGACGCCGTCGACCTCCCCTGGACGCGGCGCCCGGGTCGTCGCCGACACCGAGAGCAGGACCTCGGGGTAGTTCTCGCGGATGTAGGTGGAGACGGTGCCCTTGCCGACGGCGGTGGGTCCGGCGAGGACGACGAGGCGGGTCCGCTCACCGCGGCGCTGGCGCGCCTCGCGCTGCTCGAGGAAGGAGTTCAGTCCCTCCACCTGGCGGCGGCCGAGACCGCCGAGGCGCTTGGACGGAGCGATCTGCAGCTGCTCCATCACCCGCGGCGTCTTCACGACCCCGAGAGCCGGGACCGCGCGCAGCAGCTCGCTCACGCGCATCCGTCCCTCCACTCCGGTGGGGTCGGTCTGCGCCGCGGCCAGGACGGCGGTGGCGGGACGCTCACCCGAGGCGACGTCCTTCTTCACGCTCGCCCGGGCGCGCCGGGCGGCGATCGCGGCGGCGGACGCGGCGAGACGGTCGACCTCGGGGGGCGACGGACGGCGGCTGCCGGTCGTGACCGGTCCGGTCTCGGCGGGGCTCACGGCTTCAGCGGACAAGGGTCTCCTGGATGTCTCGGGCGCGGCGGTCGATCTCGGCGGCGATCCCCTCGGGACCGGCGCCGAGGACACTGCGCGACTCGCTCACGAGCGTCGTGGCCGCGAGGGCCCCGAACAGCCGGGGCGCGTCCGCGAGAGACGCGCCCTGGTGACCGAAGCCCGGTGCCAGCACGGGGAGCCCGGGGGTGAGCACGTCGTCGGTCCGGATGCCGTAGTCGCCGAGCGCGACCGTGGCTCCGAGCACGACGCCGACCGAGCCGATCGGCGAGCGCGCGTGTCCCGCGTTCCAGGATGCCACGTCCGCCAGCACGGCGCTGGCCAGCGGCGACCCGGCGTGCTCGCCGTCCTGCACGAGGGCCCGCTGAACGGCGCCCGCCTCCGGATTGGAGGTGGCGGCGAGGACGAAGACGCCCTTCCCCGCCTCCTCCGCGAGCTCGAGCATGCCGTCGAGGGAGCCGAGCCCCTGATAGGCGGAGGCGGTCATCGCGTCGGCCTCGAGGGGCGAGCCCGGGCGCAGCCACGCCTCGGCGTAGGCGGTGACGCTCGTGCCGATGTCGCCGCGCTTGACGTCGGCGATCACCAGGAGCCCGGCTGCGCGCGCGTCGGCGAGGACGCGCTCGAGCGCGAGGTAGCCCGCCGAGCCGTGGCGCTCGAAGAACGCGACCTGCGGCTTGACCACGCCCACGCGTCCGGCCGCGGCTTCGACGACCCGGCGGCCGAACGACTCCAGGCCGGCCGCGTCGTCGTCGAGCCCCCACGCGTCCAGGAGGAACGCGTGGGGGTCGATCCCGACGCAGAGCTGCCCGTGCGCGTCGAAGGCGCGCTCGAGACGCGCTCCGAAGGACTCGGTCACGCCAGGCGCTCCGCCCGACGCAGCGCGTAGTCCTGCAGGCTCGTGACCTCGAAGGGCTCGCCCGCCACGTCGAGCGAGGCGACGGCGGCCGCGAGCTGCGCGATGGTGGTGAACAGCGGCTTGTCGGCGGCGACCGCTGCGGCGCGGATCTCGTAGCCGTCGGCGCGGGAGGCTCCTCCGCTGGGCGTGTTGATCACGACGTCGACCTCGTCGCGGCTGACCAGCTCGACGATCGACGGCGAGTCGCCGACGGCCTCCTCGCTGTACTTGCGCACGACCCGCGTCCGGATGCCGTTGCGGTTCAGCACCTCGGCGGTCCCCTCGGTCGCGAGGATCTCGAAACCGAGCTGGCGCAGGCGCAGCGCCGGGAGCACGATGGCGCGCTTGTCTCGGTCGGCGACCGAGATGAAGACGGTCCCGCTCGAGGGCATCCCGCCGTAGGCCGCGTCCTGGCTCTTCTTGAAGGCCCTCGGGAAGTCGCGGTCGATGCCCATGACCTCTCCGGTCGAGCGCATCTCGGGGCCGAGAAGGGAGTCGACGATCTGGCCCTCCTTGGTGCGGAAGCGCTTGAAGGGCAGCACCGCCTCCTTGACCGCGATCGGCGAGTCCATCGGCACGTCGGAGCCGTCGCGCTCGGGCAGCAGGCCCTCGGCCTTGAGCTCGGCGATCGTCTCGCCGACCATCAGCCGCGACGCCGCCTTCGCGAGCGGGATCCCGAGCGCCTTCGAGACGAAGGGCACGGTCCGGGAGGCGCGGGGGTTGGCCTCGAGGACGTAGAGCACGCCCTGCCCGATCGCGAACTGCACGTTGAGGAGCCCGCGGACCCCGACGCCCCGGGCGATGGCGAGGGTCGCGTCGCGCACCTCGTCGATCTGCCGACGGCCGAGGGTCACGGGCGGGAGGGTGCACGCCGAGTCGCCGGAGTGGATCCCGGCCTCCTCGATGTGCTCCATGACTCCGCCGATGTAGAGCTGCTCGCCGTCGTACAGCGCGTCGACATCGATCTCGATCGCGTCGTCGAGGAACCGGTCCACCAGCAGCGGGTGCGTCGCGTCGATGATGCCCTGGTCGGCCATCCGCTCGAAGTAGTCCTCGAGCTGCGCGGCGCCGTAGACGATCTCCATGCCGCGACCGCCGAGCACGAAGGACGGCCGGACCAGCACCGGGAAGCCGATCCCGGTCGCGACGCCGAGGGCGCCCTCGAGGTCGATCGCGGTGCCGTTGCGAGGAGCGAGCAGGCCCGCCTCGTCGAGGATGCGGGAGAACGCTCCGCGCTCCTCCGCCAGGTCGATCGCGGCGGGGGTCGTGCCGAGGATCGGGACGCCCGCCTCCTCCAGCCCCTTCGCCAGGCCCAGAGCGGTCTGCCCGCCGAGCTGCACGACGACGCCGACGAGCTCGCCGGACTGCGACTCCGCGTGGATGACCTCGAGGACGTCCTCGAGGGTCAGCGGCTCGAAGTAGAGCCGGTCCGACGTGTCGTAGTCGGTCGAGACCGTCTCGGGGTTGCAGTTGATCATGATCGTCTCGTAGCCGGCCGCCGAGAGGGCGAACGAGGCGTGCACGCAGGAGTAGTCGAACTCGACGCCCTGGCCGATGCGGTTCGGGCCGGAGCCGAGGATGACGACCTTGCGGCGGTCGGCTGCCACGACCTCTGTCTCCTCGTCGTACGAGGAGTAGTGGTACGGCGTGAGCGCCGGGAACTCCCCCGCGCAGGTGTCGACCGTCTTGAAGACGGGGCGGACGGCCAGCTCGTAGCGCGTCGCACGGACCTCCGCCTCCTCCAGGCCGCGGAGCTCCGCGATCTGGATGTCCGAGAATCCGTGGTCCTTCGCGAGGCGCAGCAGGCCCGCGTCCAGCGCCGGGTGCTCGCGCACGAGGTCGGCGATCTCGTTGATGAGGACGATCTGATCGAGGAACCAGGGGTCGATCTTCGTCGACTCGAAGGCCTGCTCGACGCTCGCGCCGAGGCGCAGCGCCTGCTGGACGGTGACGATGCGGCCGTCGGTCGGCGTCTTCGCGATCTCGAGCAGCTCGTCGACCGAGTGCTTCTGCTCGCCCCAGTGGAAGGAGGAGCCGCGCTTCTCGAGCGAGCGGAGCGCCTTCTGCAGGGCCTGGGCGTAGTTGCGGCCGATCGCCATCGCCTCGCCCACCGACTTCATGGTGGTGGTCAGCGTCTTGTCGGCGGCCGGGAACTTCTCGAACGCGAAGCGCGGGACCTTGACCACGACGTAGTCGAGCGTCGGCTCGAAGCTCGCCGGGGTGACCTTCGTGATGTCGTTGGGGATCTCGTCGAGACGGTAGCCGATGGCGAGCTTCGCCGCGATCTTGGCGATCGGGAAGCCGGTCGCCTTCGAGGCGAGGGCCGAGGAGCGGGAGACGCGCGGGTTCATCTCGATGACGATGATGCGGCCGTCGGCGGGGTCGACCGCGAACTGGATGTTGCAGCCTCCGGTGTCCACACCCACGTCGCGGATGATCCGGATGCCGATGTCGCGCAGCTTCTGGTATTCGCGGTCGGTGAGCGTCAGCGCGGGGGCCACCGTGATGGAGTCGCCCGTGTGCACGCCCACCGGGTCCACGTTCTCGATCGAGCAGACGACGACCGTGTTGTCGGCCGTGTCGCGCATGAGCTCGAGCTCGTACTCCTTCCAGCCGAGGATCGACTCCTCGAGGAGCACCTCGGTGGTGGGGCTCTGGTGCAGTCCGTCGCCGACCATGCGCACGAGCTCCTCGCGGGTGTACGCGAAGCCGGAGCCGAGGCCGCCCATGGTGAAGGACGGGCGGATGACGAGCGGGTAGCCGAGGTCCTCGGCGTACTCGATCGCCTCCTCGACGGTGTGCGCGATGTAGGACTTCGCGACGTCGGCGCCCGCGTCCAGCACGAGCTGCTTGAAGATCTGGCGGTCCTCGCCGCGGTTGATCGCCTCGAAGCTCGCGCCGATGAGCTCGACGTCGTACTTCTCGAGGATTCCGAGGTCGTGCAGCTGGATGGCCGCGTTCAGAGCGGTCTGGCCGCCCAGGGTGGGCAGGATCGCGTCCGGCTTCTCCTTGGCGATGATCGCCTCGATCGCCTGCGGGGTGATCGGCTCGACGTAGGTGGCGTCGGCGAAGTCGGGGTCGGTCATGATCGTCGCCGGGTTGGAGTTGACGAGGATCACGCGCACCCCCTCGGCACGCAGCACGCGGCAGGCCTGGGTGCCCGAGTAGTCGAACTCGACCGCCTGGCCGATGACGATCGGGCCGGAGCCGATGACGAGGACGCTGTTGATGTCTTCCCTGCGCGGCATTACTTCTGCTCTCCGGTGGTGCTGGTCGAAAGGATGTCGTTCGCGGGCTCGGCGCCGCCCTGCTCGGCCGTGCGCTGCACGACCATGGCGCGGAAGCGGTCGAACAGGTAGTTCGAGTCGTGCGGTCCGGCGGCCGCCTCGGGGTGGTACTGCACCGAGAAGGCGGGGATGTCGAGGCAGCGCAGGCCTTCCACGACCGAGTCGTTGAGGCTGTAGTGGCTGACCTCGACGCGGCCGAAGCCCTCGGGCGAGTCGAGCTCGCCGTCGATGGGCGCGTCCACCGCGAATCCGTGGTTCTGCGCGGTGATCTCGACGCGGCCGGTGAGCTTGTCGAGCACCGGCTGGTTGATGCCGCGGTGGCCGAAGGGCAGCTTGTAGGTGCCGAAGCCGAGCGCGCGGCCCAGGAGCTGGTTGCCGAAGCAGATGCCGAAGAAGGGCAGATCGGCGCGCAGCGTCGTGCGCAGCAGGTCGACGTGGCGGTCGGAGGCCTCCGGGTCTCCCGGTCCGTTCGAGAAGAACAGGGCGGACGGGTCCAGCGCCAGGACCTCGTCGGCGGTGACCGACTCGGGCAGCACGTGCACGTCGAAGCCGCGCTCGGACAGGTAGTGCACGGTCGAGGTCTTCACGCCGAGGTCGATGACGGCGACGGAGCCCACGCGCTCGCCCTGGGCGGGCACCGTGTACTGCTCGGTCGTCGAGACGGCCGAGGAGAGGTTCATCCCCTCCATCTGCGCGCCCCCGAGGACCAGTGCGAGCTGCTCCTCCTCCCCCAGGGCGAGGTCCTCGCCCGAGAAGACGCCGGCCCGCATCGAGCCCGCGGAGCGGATGTGGCGCGTGATCGCCCGGGTGTCGATCCCCGAGATGCCGACGATGCCGTCGGCCTCGAGGTCGTCGTCGAGCGAGCGCTGAGCGCGGAAGTTCGACACGACGCGGGAGGGGTCGCGGACGACGTAGCCGGCGACCCAGATGCGGCGCGACTCCTTGTCCTCGTCGTTCGTGCCCGTGTTGCCGATGTGCGGTGCGGTCTGCACCACGATCTGGCCGGCGTAGGACGGGTCGGTCAGCGTCTCCTGGTAGCCGGTCATGCCGGTCGCGAAGACGATCTCGCCGAGGGTGCGCCCGCGCGCGCCGTAGGCCTGACCCTGGAATCGTCGTCCGTCCTCGAGGACGAGGACGGCGGTGGGTTCGGTGCTGAGGCGTGACGTTGGCACGGACTAGGAGCCCTTCTGGTTCGGGGAGGAGCCGCCGTCGGCGGCTCCCGGGGTGGAGGGGGAGGATTCGGGGCCGGCGAGCCGGCGGAGCTCCGCGACGAGGTGCCGGCGCAGGGCCGGCTCGGCGACGCGGAGATAGGAGTCGACCGTCTCGGCACCGCGCGGCGACCACGAGAGCACGAGCAGGCCGCCCTCCTCGACGGCGCGGTCGATGGCGTAGCTGCCCTCGCCCGCACCGCGCAGCAGGGCCGCGGGGATGACGGTCGGTCGCTCGCCGACCGGCGCGAGGACGACTCCGCGTTCGTGCAGCCGCAGCGTCGCCTTCCCGCGGAAGCCCAGGCCCGGCAGCACGACGCGCTCGAGCGGCTGCTCGAAGCGTGTCGTCGCGACGTAGGGCAGCTCGACCGACTCAAGCTCCGCGCCGAGGGACTCGGCGGGGACGGCGTCGGGGACGAGGTCGGCGGAGCGGCGGCGGCGCGCCCGCCACGAGAGGATCATCCCGGCGAAGACCAGGACGACGACCGCGGCGATCACGATCGTGATCGCGGTCCTATCCACGGGCGGACCTCGCGGCTGCTGCGACCACCGCGGCATCGACGAGCTCGCCGTCGAGGACCGTGGGGTAGCCGTCGTGGAGCGTCGCGACGACGCGACCGGGAAGCTCCCGCCCGAGGTACGGGGAGTTGGTGCTGCGCCCGCGGAGGTCGGACGTCGAGAAGCTGCGGCGCACCTCCGGGTCGTAGAGCGCGATGTTCCCCGGTGCGCCGACCGCGATGCCGCGGTCGTAGCCGTCGAGCCGGCCGATGCGGGCGGGCGCCTGCGACAGCACGCGGGCGACGTCCGCCCAGGTCATCCGACCGTCGGCGACGACGGCGGCGTGCACGACCGACAGGGCGCTCTCGAGGCCGACCATGCCGAACGCGGCGGCGTCCCACTCGCAGTCCTTCGACTCGACCGGGTGCGGGGCGTGGTCGGTCGCGACGATGTCGATGGTGCCGTCGGCGAGGGCCTCGCGCAGGGCGAGCACGTCCTCGTCGCGGCGCAGCGGCGGGTTCACCTTGAACCGGGCGTCGTAGCCGCCGCCGCCCTCGCCGTTCGCCGCGATCAGCTGCTCGGTGAGAAGCAGGTGGTGCGGGGTGACCTCGGCGGTGACGTCGATGCCGCGGGCCTTCGCCCAGCGGATCACGTCGACCGAGCCGGCCGTCGAGACGTGGCAGACGTGCAGTCGGGAGCCCACGTGCTCGGCCAGGAGGACGTCACGCGCGATGATCGCCTCCTCGGCGACCGCGGGCCAGCCGGCGAGGCCGAGGGCGCTCGAGACGGCTCCCTCGTTCATCTGCGCGCCGACCGTGAGCCGCGGCTCCTGGGCGTGCTGCGCGACGACGCCGTCGAACGCCTTCACGTACTCGAGCGCGCGGCGCATCAGCAGAGCGTCCGAGACGCACTTCCCGTCGTCCGAGAAGACGCGGACCGCCGCGCGGCTGCGCGCCATCGCGCCGAGCTCGGCGAGGGACTCCCCCGCCAGGCCGACGGTCACGGCGCCGATCGGCCGCACGGTCGCGTAGCCGGCGTCCTCGCCCAGGCTCTGCACCTGCTCGACGACGCCCGCGGTGTCCTGCACCGGCGACGTGTTGGCCATCGCGAAGACGGCGGTGAAGCCTCCCGCAGCGGCCGCGCGCGATCCGGTGAGGACCGTCTCGCTCTGCTCGAAGCCGGGCTCGCGGAGGTGAGTGTGCAGATCGACCAGGCCGGGCAGCGCCAGCAGGCCGTCGGCGTCGATCACGCGGGCGCCGCGCGAGTCGAGGTCGGTGCCGATCTCGACGACGACTCCGCCGTCGACGAGGACGTCGGCGGTGCTGTCGTCGGCGAGCGTCGCTCCCGAGATCAGGATCCGCCGGGGGCTCTCGGTGCTCATCAGTGGACCTCCCGTTCGCCGGACAGCAGCAGGTAGAGCGCGGCCATCCGGACCGAGACCCCGTTGGTGACCTGTTCGAGCACCGTGGAGCGGCTCGAATCGGCGGCGGCCGAGGAGATCTCGACGCCCCTGTTCATGGGTCCGGGGTGCATGACGATGGTATCGGGGCCCAAGCGGGCCAGGCGCTCGTCGTCGAGACCCCAGATGCGCGCGTACTCGCGGCCGTTGGGGAAGAAGCCGCTCGACATGCGCTCGAGCTGGATGCGCAGCAGCATCACGACGTCGGGGAGCCCGGAGTCGATCGCCTCGTCGAGGTCGAATCGGATGGTCGCCGGCCAGTCGACCGTGTCGACGGGGACGAGCGTGGGCGGCGCGACCAGGGTGACCTCGGCGCCGAGCGCGGTGAGCAGCCAGACGTTCGAGCGGGCGACCCGCGAGTGCAGGATGTCGCCGACGATCGTGACGGCCACCCCGTCGAGCCCCTTGCCCCGGGAGGCGGTGGGGCCGTGCAGCCGGCGGCGGATCGTGAAGGCGTCGAGCAGCGCCTGGGTCGGGTGCTCGTGCGTGCCGTCGCCGGCGTTCAGGATCGACGCGTCGATCCATCCGCTCGCCGCGAGCACGGCCGGGGCTCCGGACGCGCTGTGACGCACCACGACGCCGTCGGCGCCCATCGCGGCGAGGGTCTGCGCCGTGTCCTTCAGGCTCTCGCCCTTCGACACGCTGGATCCCTTGGCGCTGAAGTTGATCACGTCGGCCGAGAGCCGCTTGGCCGCCGCCTCGAACGAGATGCGGGTGCGGGTCGAGTCCTCGAAGAAGAGGTTGACGACCGTCTTCCCGCGCAGCGTCGGCAGCTTCTTCACCTCGCGGTTCTGCACGTCGGCCATGTCCTCGGCGATGTCGAGGAGGCCGATCGCGGAGGAGCGGTCGAGGTCGCGGGTCGAGAGCAGGTGCTTCATGCGGTGCCCCCTCCGCCGGCGGCCTCGTCCGCCGGGCGCGTCGACTCGATCGCGACCAGGTCCTCGCCGTCGACCTCGAGGAGGCGGACGTTGATCCGCTCGCTGAGACTGCTCGGCAGGTTCTTGCCCACGAAGTCGGCCCGGATGGGGAGCTCGCGGTGGCCGCGGTCGACCAGCGCGGCGAGGCGGACCGCCCGGGGCCGGCCGATGTCGCTCAGGGCGTCGAGCGCGGCGCGGATGGTGCGACCCGAGAAGAGGACGTCGTCCACCAGCACGACGGTGCGTCCGTCGATGCTCGCCGGCACGGCGGTCCTCGCCGGGGTGCGCACCGGGTTCCGGGAGAGGTCGTCGCGGTACATCGTCACGTCGAGGGAGCCTGCGAAGACGGGAGCCGCCTCCGGCTCGATCCGGGCGATGGTCTCGGCGATCCGCTGGGCGAGGACCACGCCGCGGGTCGGGATCCCGAGGATCACCAGCGACTCCGCTCCCCGGTTGGACTCGAGGATCTCGTGGGCGATGCGCGTCAGAGCGCGCGTGATGTCAGCGCCGTTCAGCACGATTCGTGCCGTCACACCGACCTCCTTCCCCGTCTCTCCGGACGGCCTTAAAGGAAATGTCTCGATGAGTATAGGGGCGCGGGCCGCGTCCCTCGGGTGCGCGGGCCCGCTCCCGGCTCGCAGGAGCACGCCCGGCCCGCGGACCCGCCCGATCGTGCGAGTCGGATCCGGCGAGCCGGAGGTGCCCGCCCCCGATCGGGTCGAGCGCCCGGGGTCAGACCGCCGTGCGCGACTCCGCGACGGAGGCGAGCAGCCCGTTGATGAAGCCCGCCGAGTCGTCCGTCGAGAGGACGGTCGCGGCCTCGACGGCCTCCGAGATCGCGACGCCGTCGGGGACCTCGTCGTTGTGCAGGATCTCCCAGACGCCGATGCGCAGGATCGCGCGGTCGACGAGGGGCATCCGCGCGAGCGTCCAGCCCTTCGAGAGCCGCTCGATCAGCCCGTCGATCTCGGCGGAGTGGTCGATGACGCCGTCGACGATCTCACGGGCGTAGAGCCAGGAGGCCTCGCGGGCGGGCTCGTGGACCGCCCGCTCCGCTTCGGCCCGCAGCGACTCCGCGAACGGGATCTGCCGGACATCGGCGTTGTAGATGATGTCGAGGGCGCGCTTGCGCGCCTTCGTGCGTGCACTCACGGACGCCCCGGCTCAGCTGACGCGGCCGAGGTAGTCGCCCGTGCGGGTGTCGACCTTGACCTTCGTGCCCTGCTCGAGGAAGAGCGGGACCTGGATCTGGTAGCCGGTCTCGACGGTGGCGGGCTTGGTGCCGCCGGTCGAGCGGTCGCCCTGGAGGCCCGGCTCGGTGTAGGTGATCTCGAGCACCACGGACGCGGGGAGGTCGATGTAGAGCGGGTCGCCGTCGTGCAGCGCGAGAGTGACGTTCTGGTTCTCGAGCATGAAGTTCGCGGCGTCGCCGACGACGGCCTCGGGGACCGTGATCTGGTCGTAGTCCGAGGTGTCCATGAACACGAAGTCCTGGCCGTCGCGGTAGAGGTACTGGAAGTCGCGCCGGTCGACGTTGGCGGTGTCGATCTTGGCCCCGGCGTTGAACGTCTTGTCGACGACCTTGCCGGTCAGGACGTTCTTCATCTTGGTGCGGACGAACGCGCCGCCCTTGCCCGGCTTGACGTGCTGGAAGTCGATGACGTTCCAGAGCTGACCGTCGATGTTGAGGACGGTGCCGTTCTTGATGTCGGTGGTAGAGGCCATGCGAAGGGGGATCCGTTTCGGTGGAAGTCTGCTGCCGGTGGGCCCGGCTCCGGGCGCGGCGATATCGGCCGGTACGGCTGACCCGTCGAGTGTAGTCGATCGCCCCGCCCGGGCCGAGGGAGTCCGGACGAGGGGTCCCGATCCTCCCGCGCCGCGTGCGCACGGGAGAGGATGGGAGGGCGTTGCGAGAGGAGACCCGCCGTGAACGACGTCCCGACCCCCATCGACACCGGCGCGCTGAACGCCGCGTTCGCCGTGGTCCCGATCGTGATCGCCGCCGTCGTGGTCTTGATCGCGGTCCTGATCGTCGTGAACCTCCGCCGCGCGAGGACGCTCGGAGTGCATCCGCTCACCCTGCAGACGGACGTCGCCTCGAAGCTCGCCACCGGCGGATTCGGCGCCGAGCGCCCCCTCGGCGAGCGGCTCGCCGAGATCGACGGGCTGCTGGCCGCGGGCACGATCACCGAGCAGGAGCACGCCGCGGCGAGACGGGCGGCGCTCGAGGGCCGCACCTGAGGCCTGCCCGCTCCTAGGAGCCGATCTCCTGGTACGCCGCGAACAGCAGGGAGGTCTCGGGCCCCTGGAGGATGCTGGGCCGCGCGATGTCGTCCAGCACCACGAACCGGAGGATCCCCGCTCGGGACTTCTTGTCGCGCTGCATCGCGGCGAGGAGCGTCTCCCACCGCCCGAGCGGGTAGCTCGTCGGCAGGGTCAGCGACTCGAGGACGCTGCGGTGGCGGTCGACCGCCGAGTCGCTGAGCGAGCCGGTGAGGCGCGACAGCTCCGCGGCGAACACCATCCCGACCGAGACGGCGGCGCCGTGACGCCACTGGTAGCGCTCGGCGTGCTCGATCGCGTGCCCGAGGGTGTGCCCGTAGTTCAGGATCTCGCGCAGCCCCTGCTCCGTGAAGTCCTCGCCGACGACCCGGGCCTTGATGCCGATCGAGAGCTCGACGAGTCGGCGGAACTCCTCCGAGCCGGGGTCGGTCGCCAGATCGACGTCCGACTCGATGATGTCCAGGATCTGCGGTTCCGCGATGAAGCCGTACTTCACGATCTCGCCGAAGCCGGCGAGGATCTCGTTGCGCGGCAGGCTCGAGAGCACGTCGAGGTCGGCGACGACCGCTCGCGGGGCGTGGAACGCGCCGACGAGGTTCTTCCCCTCGGCCGTGTTGATACCCGTCTTTCCGCCCACGGCGGCGTCGACCATCCCGAGGACGGTCGTGGGAACCTGGACGAGGCCGACGCCCCGGAGCCAGGTGGCGGCCACGAACCCGGCCAGGTCGGTGATCGCTCCCCCGCCGAAGCCGACGACGACGTCGGTGCGGGTGAAGTCGGACTGGCCCATGACCTGCCAGCAGAACGCCGCGACCTCGACGCGCTTGGCCGCCTCGGCGTCGGGGACCTCGGCCAGCAGCACCTCGTAGCTCTCGAGCAGGCTCTCGCGGATCTCCGCGGCGAGGACCGCGAGCGTGGGCGGGTGCACGATGAGCACCTTCGCAGCGCGCGGGCCGATGGCGTCGGCGAGCCCGTCGAGCAGCCCGCGGCCGACGGTGATGTCGTAGCCGGCGGCGCCGGGCACGGTGATGGCGGTGGAGCCGTCGTTCATGGAAGTCTTCCGCTCGGGCGGCCGGAAGGGGCCGCCGGGTCTGCTGCGCGGCCGCCGGCGGCGATCGCGTCGTGGGTTCGGGGGTCTCGGGCCGGTCGGGCGCGCACCCAGTCGGCGATCTCCGCAGCGATCGCGGTGATGGGCCGGCGGGAGGTGTCGAAGGTGACGTCCGCGAGCGCCTCGTAGAGCGGGCGCCGCTGCTCGTGCAGACGGGTCCAGTCGGCGACGCCGCCGCGGACGAGGGGTCGGCTCCCGGAGCCGAGACGGTCCCTGACGGCCTCGGCCGTCGTGGTGAGCAGGACCACGGGGACCTCGGCGAGATCGGCCTGCGTGTCCGGATCGAGCACCGCTCCCCCGCCGAGGGCCAGCACGACGTCGCGGCGGACGGCGCTCTCGACGACGAGGCGCTCCTCGCGGCGGAAGGAGGCCTCGCCGTGCGTGTCGAAGTACGCCGCGATCGGGCCGTGGCCCGCGACGAACTCGGCATCGGAGTCGACGAAGGCCGCCGCGAGGGACTTCGCGACCCGCTTCCCGATGGTCGTCTTCCCCGCCCCCATGGGGCCGATGAAGACGACGCGGGCGCGGGCCGCGCCGGTATCGTGCCCGGCCATCAGCGCTCTCGCCCGAGGGCGGACCCGCGGATCACGACACGCCCAGGGCGGGGTTGCTCGCGCTCGCCGTCCGCAGCTCGGCCGGGATCGCCTCGAGGTAGCCGCGCAGATTGCGGCGGGTCTCGGTGACGCTGTCGCCGCCGAACTTCTCGAGCACGGCGTTCGCGAGGACGAGGGCCACCATCGCCTCCGCGACGACTCCCGACGCGGGGACGGCGCAGACGTCGGAGCGCTGGTGGTGGGCTCCGGCCGCCTCGCCCGTCGCCACGTCGACCGTGCGCAGGGCGTGGGGAACGGTCGCGATCGGCTTCATCCCCGCGCGCACGCGCAGGACGGTGCCGGTGCTCATGCCGCCCTCGGTACCCCCGGCGCGGTCGCTGGAGCGCGAGATGCCCGCGGCGTCCTGGAACAGCTCGTCGTGCGCCTCGGACCCGCGGCGGGTCGTGGTGAGGAACCCGTCGCCGACCTCGACGCCCTTGATGGCCTGGATGCCCATGAGAGCCGCGGCGAGCTGGGAGTCGAGCCGCCGGTCCCAGTGGACGTAGGAGCCCAGTCCCGGCGGGAGACCGTAGGCGAGCACCTCGACGACACCGCCGAGCGTGTCGCCGTCGTCGTGAGCCCGGTCGACCTCGGCCACCATCAGCGCGCTGGTCGCGGCGTCGTGGCACCGCAGCGGATCGGCGTCGAGCGAGTCCACGTCGGCCGCCGTGGGCAGTGGGGATCCCTCCGGCACGCGCACCGGGCCGATGGCGAGGGTGTGGCTGACGAGCTCGATGCCGAGTTCGCCGAGGAACCGCCGGGCGATGGCGCCCAGGCTCACACGTGCCGCCGTCTCGCGCGCGGAGGCCCGCTCGAGGACGTTGCGCGACTCGGCGAAGCCGTACTTCTGCATGCCGACGAGGTCCGCGTGCCCGGGCCGGGGCCGGGTGAGTGCGGCGCCGCGGCCCTTCGGCAGGGTCTCGGGGTCGCGCGGCTCGGCCGACATCACGTCGACCCAGCGGGGCCACTCGGTGTTGCCGATGCGCAGCGCGATCGGGCTGCCCATGCTGGCGCCGTGGCGGATCCCGGACGAGACGGTGAGCTCGTCCTGTTCGAAGTTCATCCGTGCGCCGCGGCCGTAGCCGAGCTTGCGCCGGGCGAGATCGGTGCGGATGTCCTCGAGGGAGACGGGGACCCCCGCGGGGAGTCCTTCGAGGACGGCGATGAGTTCGGGGCCGTGGGATTCCCCGGCCGTGAGCCAACGGAGCATCCACAGATTCTCGCACACGGGGCGGGGCCGCACCGCCGGGCGGCCCCGCCCCGGCGGTGCGGGGTCAGGAGCCGTCGGGCACGGCCGCGCGCATCGCGGCGAGCACGTCGTCCTCCCGGGGCAGCGTGCGCGTCGGATCCCCGCCGGCGAAGATCCGCACCTGGACGAGCGCCTGGTGCAGCAGCATCCCGAACCCCGAGACCACGGACGACCGCCGGGCGCGCCAGCGTATCGCGAGGGGGCTCGGCCACGGGGCGTACGCCACGTCGAAGAGGGTCGAGGCGGCGATGACGTCGTCGGGCACCGCGAGCTCCTCGGCGGCCGCCCCGGGCAGCGTCGAGATCACGAGCGGATGCGGCTCCCCCGCCGACCACTCGTCGAACGACCGGATCTCGAGCACGGTGCCCAGTGTCTCGGCGACCGCGCGCAGCGGCTCCGCCCGAGCCGGAGCGCGGACGGTCGCGGTGACGCTGGACGCGCCGAGCTCGGCCGCGGCCGCGATCGCCGACGCGGCCGTCGCTCCCCCGCCGAGCACCTCGACGCGGTCGACGCGGGTGACGCCCGCGTCGCCCAGCGCTCGGACGATCCCCGCCACGTCGGTGTTGAAGCCGCGGCGGCGGACCGAGGAGCCGTCCCGCTCCAGCAGCACCGTGTTGACGGCCCCGGTGGCGCGGGCGACGAGGTCCTCCTCGTCGAGCAGCGGCCGGACGGCGTGCTTGAGCGGCATGGTGAGCGAGAGGCCGTGCCAGCGTGCGACCGGGTCCTCGAGGACGGCCGCGAGGGTCTCCTCCGTCGTCTCGAGTGCCGTGTAGCTCCAGTCGAGACCGAGCACGCCGTATGCGGCGGCGTGCAGGGCCGGCGACTTCGAGTGGGCGATCGGCGAGCCGAGGACCGCGAGGCGGCGCCCGGACGCGGTCACTGGTACTCCGGGTGGTCCCGCATCCAGGCCTGCCACTGCGCCACCGCGGCGTTGTGCTCGGCGTCGGTCGTCGAGTACACGGTCTCGCCGGTCTCGAGGTTGACGGTGACGAAGTACATCCACGTGCCCTCGGCCGGCCGCAGCACCGACTCGATCGCGATGTCGCCCGGGTTCGAGATGGGGGCGGGCGGGAGGCCGTCGCGCTGGTAGGTGTTGTAGACGTTGTTCACGTCGCCGCGCTCGGCGTCCGTCGTGGTCACCCGGTCGGTCGCTCCGGTGCCGTAGGCGACGGTCGCGTCCGACTGCAGGCGCCAGCCCTGGTCGAGCCGGTTCTGGAACACCCGTGCCACCTTCGGGAAGTCGTCGGCGATGCGCGCCTCCCGCTGCACGAGCGAGGCGAAGACGATCACGCGGTAGCGGTCCTCGACCGGCACCTGCGCCTCGTCGAGAGCCTGGTACATGCGGTTCACGAGGGTCTGCAGGATGTCGTGGGCAGGAGTGCCCGGGTCGACGTCGTAGGTGGCCGGGAAGAGGAAGCCCTCGAGGCTCGTCGCCTCGGCGGGGAGTCCGAACGAGCCCCAGTCGGCCGCCGCAGCCTGGAGCTCCTCGACGGGCACGCCCGTGCCGTCGGCGATGAGGGGCAGCGCCGAGGTGAGGGCGGTGCCCTCGGGGATCACGAACGTGTTGGCGAGCCGCGTGGACTCGGAGTCGAGCAGCGCGGCGAGAGCGGACTTGGCGCTCATCTCGGCCTTCATCGAGTAGGCGCCCGGCTGGAACACCGGCTCCGGCGTCGTCGAGACGAGGAGCTCGTAGAACGGCGCGTACGACTTGATCACGCCGTCCGAGACGAGGTTCTCGGCGATGTCGCTGCCGCCGTCGCCCTGGTGGATCGTGAAGACGACCTCGCTCGTGCCCGTGCCGGCGAAGTCGGTGGCCTCCGGCTCGGCGAACAGCGCCCGGACGGGCTCGAGGAAGACGGTCACGGCGACCGCGACCAGGGCGGCGAAGACGCCGAAGGCGAGCAGCCCGCCGATCAGGCCGCGGTGGTTGCGCCGCTTCCGCGGTGCTCCGGCCGCCTGCCGGCGACGACGGCGGGTCGACGCCTTCGCCTCCGGATGCGCCGCGGCGACGGCCTCGCCGCGATCGCGCGGAGCAGGCACATCCGGCCCGGAGAAGAGCCGGTCGAGTGGATCGTGGCCGGACTGCTCCGTCGGGCCGTCACTCGAGGCGGGGGGCTCCTGCGGAGGCGTCGGGAGCTGATTCTGCTGATCGGCCTCGGTGGCGCGGGCGGCGCGGCGGCTCGGGGGGACGTCGGTCACGGGTGGGTCGTCCTTCGTTCGGTTCGAGCGGGATCCCGGCGGGGGTGCCGGAGGAGCGCTCGGAATCGATGGCGTGCTGCAGGATCACCACGGCGGCGACCTGGTCGATCACTGCGCGGGAACCGCGCGTGTCGCGTCCGGAGCGGTGGAGGGCGCTCTGCGCGGTCACCGTCGACAGGCGCTCGTCGACGAGTCTGACGTGCGCCGCGGGGATCGCTCGCGCCAGTCGGCCGGCGAACTCCCGCGCGTCGTCGGTCGACGCGGTCTCGGCGCCCGAGAGCGAGAGCGGCAGCCCGACCACGATCGCGACCGCGAGGTGCTCCTGCGCGATCGCGGCGATGCGGGCGACGTCGGCGCCGCTCCCGGCGTCCTTCTCGCGGACGACGGTCTCGACCGGCACCGCGAGCAGACCGTCGACGTCGCAGCGGGCGACACCGATGCGGGAGCGTCCCACATCGATGCCGAGCCGGACGCCGAACCGGTCCATGCTCAGCGTGCCGCTTCCGCGACGACGGCCTCGAGCGCGGCGCCGATCGCCGACACGTCGGAACCGCCACCCTGGGCGAGATCCGGCTTGCCGCCTCCGCCGCCGCCGAGGACTCCCGCGGCGAGCTTGGCGAGGGGTCCGGCCTTCGCGCCGGCATCGCGAGCGGCCTGGTTGGTCGCGACGATCACGGCGGGCTTGCCCGACACGTCCGCGGCCAGGGCCACCAGGGCGGCCTCGGAGCCGAGTCGCTCTCGCACCGAGGTGACCAGCGAGCGCAGCTCGTCCGCCGATCCCGCCGTGCCGACGTTCTCGGCGACGACGGTCAGCCCGTTCACCCGCCGCTGGTTCGCGACGATCGCGGGGACGCGGTCGGCGAGGGCGCGGGCCTCGAATGCGGCGATCCTCTTCTCGGCCGCCTTCAGACTCGCGACGAGGTCCGCGATGCGCTCGGGGAGCTGCTCGCGGGGCGTCTTGAGCGAGGACGAGATCGTGCTGACGAGGGCGCGCTCGGCGGCCAGGTCCTGGAACGCCTCACGGCCGACGAGCGACTCCACCCGGCGGTTCGTCGATCCGACCGACGACTCGCTGACCAGGCTGATGAGCCCGATCTCGGACGAGCTCCCGACGTGGGTGCCGGCGCAGAGCTCGCGCGACCAGGGGCCGCCGATGTCGACGACGCGGACGACGTCGCCGTACTTCTCGCCGAACAGCGCCATGGCGCCGAGCGCCTTCGCCTCGTCGAGGGGCAGCTCGCGCGTGACGACCTCGAGGTTGTCGCGGATCGCGGTGTTCGCGATGTCCTCGATCTCGCTGCGGGTGTCGAGCGACAGCGCCTGGTTCCAGGAGAAGTCGAGGCGGAGGTAGCCGGCCTTGTTGTACGAGCCGGACTGGTGCGCCTGCGGGCCCAGCACCTGGCGGAGAGCCGCGTGGATCAGGTGCGTGCCGGAGTGCGCCTGGGTCGCCCCGCGCCTCCAGTCGCGGTCGACGACCGACGTCGCCGCGTCGCCGACGCCCACCTCGCCGCTCGCGACCTGGACGGTGTGGCTGATGAGCCCCTTGACGGGCTTCTGCACGTCGAGGACCTCGAGGTCGAAGCCATTGCCGACGATGCGGCCTGCGTCGGCCTCCTGGCCGCCCGACTCCGCGTAGAGCGACGTGGCCTCGAGGATCACCTCGGCGATGTCGCCGGCCGAGGCCTTGGTCACCGAGCGCCCGCCCACGACCAGGCCGACGACGCGCGACTCGGTGTCGAGCACGTCGTAGCCGGTGAAGAGCGTCTCGCCGTGCGCGCGGAACGCGGCGTAGACCGAGAGATCGGCGAGGGCCGACTTCTTCGACTTCGCATCGGCCTTGGCGCGGGCGCGCTGAGCCGACATCAGCGAGTCGAAGGCCTCGCGGTCGACGCTGAGCCCGGACTCCTCGGCGATCTCGAGCGTGAGGTCGATCGGGAAGCCGAACGTGTCGTGCAGGAGGAACGCCGTGTCGCCGGGGAGGGTCTCGGCGTCGGCCTTCTTGGTCTTGAGCACCGCGAGGTCGAGGATCTCGGTCCCGGCGGCCAGGGTGCGCAGGAACGCCTCCTCCTCGCCGAACGCGCTGGTCGACAGCCGCTCGTACTCCGTCTGCACCTCGGGGTAGGCGGCGGCCATGGCGTCGCGCGAGGCGGCGAAGAGCTCGGGGAACACGGCGGTGTCCACGCCGAGCAGGCGCATGGCGCGCACCGTCCGGCGCATCAGCCGGCGCAGGATGTAGCCGCGACCCTCGTTCGACGGGGTGACCCCGTCCGACAGCAGCATGAGCGAGGAGCGCACGTGGTCGGCGATGACGCGCATGCGCACGTCGTCCTCGTGATCGGCGCCGTAGCGGCGGCCCGACAGCTCGGACGCGCGGTCGAGCACCGGGCGCACCTGGTCGATCTCGTACATGTTCTCGACGCCCTGCTTGAGGAACGCGACGCGCTCGAGCCCCATGCCGGTGTCGATGTTCTTGCGCGGGAGCTCGCCGAGGATGTCGAAGTCGACCTTGCTCGTCCCCTCCCCGCGCAGGTACTGCATGAAGACGAGGTTCCAGATCTCGACGTAGCGGTCGTCGTCGGTGGCGGGGCCGCCGTCGATGCCGTAGGCCGGGCCGCGGTCGAAGAAGATCTCGGAGCAGGGGCCGGCCGGTCCGGGCTGACCGGTCGACCAGTAGTTGGTGTCCTTGTCCAGGCGCTGGATCCGCTCGTCGGGCAGGCCCGCGATCTTCTTCCAGAGCGAGATGGCCTCGTCGTCGTCCTTGTAGACGGTGACCCAGAGGTCCTTCTCGTCGAACCCGAGCCCGCCGTCGGCCTCCGTGCCGGTGAGCAGCTCCCAGGCGTAGCCGATCGCCCCCTCCTTGAAGTAGTCGCCGAAGGAGAAGTTGCCGTTCATCTGGAAGAACGTGCCGTGGCGGGGGGTCTTGCCGACCTCCTCGATGTCGTTGGTCCGGATGCACTTCTGCACGCTGGTCGCGCGGGGGTACGGCGCGGGGACGACTCCGGTCAGGTACGGCACGAAGGGCACCATGCCGGCGACGGTGAAGAGGAGGCTCGGGTCCTCGCTGACGAGCGAGGCGGACGGCACCACGGTGTGGCCGCGGCCTCCGAAGAAGTCGAGCCAGCGGGTGCGGATTTCAGCGGTCTGCATGGGGTCCGTTACGTGTTCGGTCGGTG
>NZ_JADILJ010000020.1 GCF_017355185.1 Rathayibacter sp. SD072
CTCGGGGGAGTACCGCATCGCAGGCCTGGACGTCTCGGGCCTCCCCGAGCGCGAGCGGGACGTCCTGCGCTCGCGCACGTTCGGCTTCGTGTTCCAGGACTCGTTCGTGCTGCCGCGCGAGAGCGTGGCCCGCAACGCGGCGCTGCCGCTGCGCATGCGGAGGGAGGGGCGCGACGCGCAGATCTCCGCCGTCGCCGACGTGCTCGACCGGTTCGGCCTGCTGCGGCTGGCGGAGCAGTCGGCGGCCACCCTCTCGGGCGGGGAGCGCCAGCGCGTCGCGCTTGCCCGTGCGGTCGTCGGCCGACCCGCGGTCGTCCTCGCGGACGAGCCCACCGGCAACCTCGACTCGGCGACGACGGCGGTCGTGATGGACCTGCTCGTGGAGCTCCACCGCTCCGGGGTCACCGTCGTGCTGATCACGCACTCGGCGGAGGTCGCCGCGGTGGCCGGACGCTCGATCCGGCTCGAGGACGGCTCGATCGCGTCCGACAGCGGCGCGTCCTCGGCGATCGCCCAGCCGGTCGCGCCGTCCGTCGAGGCCGCTCCGGAGGTCGCGCCGTCCGCTGACGCCGGCTCGCCGGCCCGGCGGCCGGGTCGCCGCGGACCGGCCTGGGCGCTCGGCGACGCCGTGTCGGCCCTGCTGCTCTCGCCCGCCCGCACGCTGGGAGTCCTCGCCGCCTTCGTCCTCGCGATCGCGGGGCTCGTGTCCTCGGTCGGGATGAGCGCCACGGCCGCGCAGCAGGTCACGCAGCGACTCGACGCGGCGGCACTCGATCAGGTGACCGTCCAGATGCCCGAATCGGCATCGGACGACGAGCTGCGGAGGGCCGCCACGGCGATCGCCGCCCTCGACGGGGTGGTGGTCGCCGGTCCGAAGGTGTCGCTGGCCGGAGCGGAGAGCCGACCGGGACGCTTCCTCGGTCCCGACGAGGTGACGACCGAGGCGCCGGTGCTGGCGGTCGACGAGTCCTTCCTCGCCGCCGAGCTGGTCGAGGTCGTGCCCGCGACGGCGCCCGCCTGGCTCGACCTCATCGACGGGTCACCGGTGGCGCTCCTGGGACCGGGAGCGGCCGAGGACCTCGGCATCCCCAGGGGTCGCACCGGCGACACCATCCGGATCGCCGGCCAGGCCGTCGTCGTCGCGGGTTTCATCACGTCCTCGGCCCGTGACCCGGCTCTGACGGAGTCGATCCTCGTCTCGCTGACCGACCTGGCCGTCCCGCCCCGGTCCGAGCGGCAGGTCGTCGCCCGCACCCTGCCGGGGCGCCCCGCGGCCCTCGCCGAGTCGATCCCGCTCGCGATCGATCCCGGACGGCCCGAGCGGATCGTGGTGCAGACCGTGGCCGACCTCCGGCTGCTCGCGCGCGGGGTGAGCAGCGATCTCGCGGCGAACCTGCTCGTGATCTCGGCGGTGCTCCTGCTCCTGGTCTGCTTCAGCAGCGCCACGTCGATGTTCCTCACCGTGTCGGCGCGCACCCGCGAGATCGCGCTCCGACGGGCGGTCGGGGCCACCCGGCGCGACATCCGGCTGCTGTTCCTCATCGAGGGGGCGGCGATCGGACTCGCGGGCGGGGTGTCGGGTCTCGCGCTCGGCGTCCTCCTGACCGCGGTGCTCAGCGGCCTGCAGGGCTGGTCGCCGGTCCTGGACCCCGCCAGCGCGCTCGTCGGCGTCGCCTCCGGCGTCGGTGCGGGCGCGGTCTCGGCGGTGGGCCCGGCGTTCCGCGCCGCGTGGATCGAGCCCGCGCTCGCCCTGCGGGCCGGATGAGCCGGGGGAGGAGCGGGGCTCCTCGTGGCACCGGGTGTCTCCTAGGGTGCTGGTATGTCGAGTCCGCACCCCGACCACCGTCCGCAGCCGGGACGGCCCGAGCCGCCCGAGCAGCCGGCCCAGCCCGTTCAGCCCGCTCCACCCACCGGCGCGATGCCCTACGCGCTCGGGTTCCTCGCCCTGACCGGCCTCCCGTTCCTGTCGATGCTGATCGCGGGGATCGTCATGGCGGCCGTCAATCCGTCATCCCGCGCGCGCGGGGGAGTGGCCGCCGAGAACGGCCGCCGGGCGGCGAACTGGGGGCTGACGGTGATCCTGATCACCGTGCTCACGCTGGTCGGGCACTTCGTGCTGCTCTTCGCCCTGACCGCCGACGCCCCGTCGACGTCCTTCTACCCGATCGGCATCCCGATCACGCTCTTCGGGGTGCTCTGCGTGGTCCACCTCGTGGTGATCATCTGCGGACTCGTGACCGCGAACCGCGGCCGCGTCCTCCGGAACCCCCTCGCGATCCCGTTCCTCCGCCGCCGCGCGGCGTGACGCATCAGGACGTCGCGACCGGCCAGACGTAGTCGAGATCGTCCGGGACGCCCGGGAAGAGCGGGGCGTAGTGCTCGGGGTGCTTAGCGATGAGCTTCGACCGGTGCGACCGGTGCAGCTCCTCCCGGCCCAGCCACGGCGGCAGCGGGAATCCACCGAGGAGGTACGCCTCGGCGTCCTCGGGGACCGTCTCGAGCACGGCCATCGTCTTCTCGAGGCACGTGTCGGCGAAGCCGCGGGCCGACCACACGGCGCACGTCTCGCGCTGGTACGCCATCAGGGCGGGCCGGTGGCCACGCCACATCGCGGTCACCGGGTGGTGCTGCCAGCCGTAGCCGGGCACGATCAGCGCCTTCATCACCTGCAGCGTTTCGACGCGCTGCTTGCCGAGCCGGCGGTCGTCGAGGCTCTCGGCGCTCGCGCGGAAGGAGGGGAAGGGGAGGAAGGTCTGCATCCCCTCCAGTGAACACGAGGGCGTCGCGCATCGGCCACCCGGACGTCACGTCGAGGACGCCTTCGGACCGTAGCGTGCGGTCCATGACCGGACTCCCCCTCCTCGCCACCGACGACGTCCAGCTGCGCTGGGCGCGGCCCGAGGTGCTCGACTCCTCGCGGCACCGGATGCTCCGCCTCCTCACCCTCGCCGAGCGCCTGCGCTTCGAGGCCACCGGCCGTCGCGAGGCGCGCGACAGCTTCCTGCTCGGCCGCGTGCTCGTGCGCGAGCTCGCCGCCGAGACCCTCGGCATCGATCCGCTCGAGGTCGTCGTGGAGGCGCGCTGCACGCGCTGCGGCGGCCCGCACGGTCGCCCGGTCCTGGGCGGCGAGCACCCGGCGCTCGAGCGGATGCGCATCAGCATCGCGCACTGCGAGGGCGCGGTCGTGGCGGCGCTGGCCACCGGTCGCGACGTGGGCATCGACGCCGCCCGCACGCGGGTGGTGCGCGAGCGGATCGCCTCCGGCCGGGAGACCGCCGAGCAGGTGCTCGAGGGGCTGCGCGCGCACGCCGTCACCAAGGCCGACGGCCGCGGAACGGGTCTGGACGAGTCGGTGCGCTTCCGCACGCGCGAAGGAGCGACCGAGGCCTGGATCGACGGCTCCGAGCGCTACTTCGCCGTCTCGGAGCCGTCGGTCCACTCGGCGCTCGTCGTCACCCTGGCTCTCGCCCAGGACTGACCAGCGCTCGACCGACCCGCGCGCGACCGACCGGCGCTCGCCGCGCGCCTCAGAGGTGCGGCGCCACGTGCTCCGCGAAGCCGGCGGCGACCTTGGCCGCGACGTCCGGGTACGGGGTGTCCCAGACGTCCCGGTGGAAGATCTCGACCTCGATGTCCCCGGTGTAGCCGGCCTCGACGACCGCCCGCGTCAGCAGCGGGAAGTCGATGACGCCCTCGCCCACGTAGTGCCGCGAGAGCAGCACGTCGGCGGCCAGCGGAGTGGCCCAGTCGCACACCTGGTACGAGGCGATGCGCCCCTCCGCACCCGCGCGGGCGATCTGCGGCAGCACCTGCGGGTCCCACCAGACGTGGAACGTGTCGACGACCACACCGACAGCGGCGGGATCGAAGGGCGCGGCGAGATCCAGCGCCTGGCCCAGCGTCGAGACGACGGCGCGGTCGGACGCGTACATCGGGTGCAGCGGCTCGATCGCCAGCTGCACTCCGGTGCCGCGCGCGTAGCCCGCGAGCTCGGCCAGCGCCTCCGACACCCGGGCGCGCGCGCCGACGAGGTCGCGCGAGCCCTCGGGCAGTCCTCCCGCGACGAGCACGAGCGCCGGAGCGCCGAGGGCCGCGGCCTCGTCGATCGCGCGGCGGTTCTCGTCCAGCGCCGCGCGCCGCTCCGGCCCCTCCGGGACCGTGAAGAAGCCGCCGCGGCACAGGCTCGACACGCGCAGGCCGCTCTCGGCGACCAGGCGCATGGCCTCCGCCATGCCCACCTCGGCCACGGGCTCGCGCCACAGGCCGATCGAGGAGTAGCCGGCGCGAGCGGTGACGTCGAGAGCCTCCCGCAGCGAGGCGAGCTTGATCGTCGCCTGGTTCAGGGACAGCCGCGGATGCACGGTGCCGGCTCCGGCGGCGACGACCGGCTCGAGTGCGGTCATGCGAGCACCGTCCGGAGCGCGTCGACGCCGTTCACGGCGAGCATCCCGGTCCACCGGGCGGCCGCGAGCTCCGGACGCTCGAGCGCACCGGCCTCGTCGGCGAGCCGCACGATCTCGGACAGGTGCGGCAGCGAGCGGGCGGAGTGCAGCCCGCCGACCATCGAGAACGCGGTCTGGTGGCCGTTCAGCCAGGACAGGAACGCGACACCGGTCTTGTAGTACTGCGTCGGAGCGGCGAAGACCTGGCGAGCGAGGGCCTCGGTCGGCCCGAGGATCCGGCGGTAGGCCTCGACGTCGTCCGCGTCGAGCGCCTGGATCGCGGCGGAGGCGTTGGGTGCGAAGGCGGCGAACGCGCCGAGGAGGGCGTCGGAGTGGCGCACCTCGCCGTCGGCGTCCTGCCCGCCCTCGATCAGGCCGACGTAGTTGAAGTCGTCGCCCGTGAAGAGGGTCGCGCCGAGCGGGAGCCGCGCGCGCACGGCGATCTCGGCGTCCGCGTCGAGCAGCGACATCTTGATGCCGCGGATCTTCGCGAGGTTGTCCTCGATGATGCGGATCACGGTGTCCGACGCCGTGGCGACGTCCTCGGAGCCGAAGTAGCCGGTGAGGACGGAGTCGAAGGCCGGTCCGAGCCAGTGCAGGACGACCGGGCGCGACGCCCGCTCGAGCACGGCGCGGTAGACGCGCTCGTAGTCCTCGCCCGACTGCGCCACCCGCGCGAGGTGGCGGCTGGCCATGAGCACGACGCCCACTCCGGCGTCCTCCGCGACCTCGAGCTGCTCGAGGTAGGCGTCGATGACGCGCTCGAGCGGCACCACGTCGTCGGTGAGCTGATCGGTGTTCACTCCGACCACGACGTCGCCGCCGACCGAGGCGGCCTCGGCGCCGCTGCGGCGGATGAGCTCGGTCGTCGCGGCCCAGTCCATGCCCATGTTGCGCTGGGCGGTGTCCATGGCGTCCGCGACTCCGAGGCCCCACGACCAGACGTGGTGCCGGAACGCGAGCGTCGCGTCCCAGTCGACGGCGGCGGGGCTCCCGGGCGTGTTCTCGGCCCAGGTGACCGGGACCACGTGCGCGGCCGCGTAGGCGACCCGCGCGCCGAGCGGGCGACGGGGGCGGACGAGGTCCGGGGCGGGGGAGACGGTGTGCGCGCGGAGCGATCCGTCCGGCGCGATCAGGGTGACGTCGGTCACGGAGCGACCTCGCTGGGGGCGGAGGCGGCGAGGGCGCGCTCGTCGGCCTCGGCGTCGAGCGCGGCGATGTCGATGCGGCGGCCGTCGCGCGCCGACTCGAGGCCGAGCTCGGCGAGGCGGACGCCGCGGGCGCCGGCGAAGAAGTCGTAGGGGTGCGGGCCGTTCTCGACCACGTGGCGGATGAACTCCTCCCACTGCGTCTTGAAGCCGTTCTCGAAGACGTCGTTGACGGGCAGCTCCTGCCAGTCCTCGGCGTAGACGTGCTGCTCGGGCAGATCGGGGTTCCAGGTGGGCTTGGGGGTCGCGACGCGCGGCTGCACCTTGGCGCCGAAGAGCCCGACGACCGCGCTGCCGAGGGTGCCGTCGACCTGGAACTCGACGAGCTCCGGGCGGTTGACGCGCACGGCCCAGGAGGAGTTCAGCTGCACGGTCGCACCGCCGGCGACGTCGAAGATCGCGTAGGCCGCGTCGTCGGCGGTCGCCGTGTACTCGTCGCCGTTCTCGTCGACGCGCACGGGGATGTGGGTCGCGGCCTTGGCGTAGACGCCCTCGACGGCGCCGAACAGGTTCTCGAGCACGTAGTTCCAGTGCGGGAACATGTCGACGATGATGCCGCCGCCGTCCTCCTTGCGGTAGTTCCAGCTGGGGCGCTGAGCGTCCTGCCAGTCGCCCTCGAAGACCCAGTAGCCGAACTCGCCGCGCACCGAGAGGATGCGGCCGAAGAATCCGGAGTCGATGAGGCGCTTGAGCTTCTGCAGCCCCGGCAGGTAGAGCTTGTCGTGCACGACGCCGTTCTTGATGCCGGCCTCCTTGGCCAGCTCGGCGAGCTCGAGGGCCTCGGCGTAGCTCTCGGCCGTGGGCTTCTCGGTGTAGATGTCCTTGCCCGCGGCGATGGCCTTCTTCAGCGCGGGGACGCGCGCCTTGGTGACGAGGAAGTCCGCGTAGATCTGCCACTTCGGGTCGGCGAGGGCGGCGTCGAGATCGGTGGTCCAGTGCTCCAGGCCGTGACGGGCGGCGAGCTCGGCGAGCTTGGCCTCGCTGCGGCCGACGAGCAGCGGCTCGAGCTGCACGCGCGTGCCGTCCGAGAGCAGCACGCCGCCCTGCTCGCGGATCGCGAGGATCGAGCGGACGAGGTGCTGGCGGTAGCCCATGCGGCCCGAGACGCCGTTCATGATGATGCCGAGGGTGCGCGGCGCGGCGGTGGCGGGGGTGGTCGACTCTGACACGGGAGGCCCTTCTGATGTGCGGTGCTGCGACCGGCGGAGAGGCCGGACGGAAAGCGTTTACCAGAGTGTAGGACCGCTCCTCCACCGAGGGCAAGCGCATTCCGCGCCTGGTCGTCGACCGGCCTTCCGGGGCGACGCGGGATGGCGCTCCGGTACGCGCCACGCGGCAGGAGGCGGACGGGAGTGGCATCTCGCGGGAGTCCGCTGTCGGGACGGGACCCGCGCACGATCAGCACGGCGTCGTCGGAGGCGGCGTGCTCGAGCGGGCCCGCTCACTCGAAGAGCGACAGCGTGAGCACCGCGGTGTACCGACCCGCCCTGACGCCCGTCGGCGTCTGCAGGACCAGCTCGGCGTCCGCCGTCCAGCGGCCGGGCCGGGCGCCGTCGGCGATCGACAGCAGCGGGGCCTCGACGAGTCCGGGGCGCGATCCCGCCGATACGCCGTCCAGGACCGTGAGCGCCACGGGGCCCGCCACGGCGGTGTCGCCCTCGAGCAGGCGCGGCGTCCAGCCGAGGTGCTCGACCCCGATCGGCGGCTGACCGCCCGTCCCGGTGAGGGCGGTCGCGGAGCCGAGCACCGACCAGCCCGGGCGGTCCGCGACCGGTGCGCGGGTGTCGCGCACGGTGACCGTCGGCAGTGCTCCGACGAAGCGGCGGACCGCGGCCGTGCTCCCCGACTCGGACAGCGCCGCCGCGTCGCCCGCGACGGTCATCGCGAGCGCGCCGGGATCCGTCGGCGGGTCGATCGCGACGCCGACGTCGACGCCGCCCGTCTCCTGCTCGACGGGCCCCTGCTCGACGGGACTCTGCTCGACCGGCACCTGCTCGTCGGGCACCGCCGACCCGACGGGGGACTCCCGGGGAGCCGTCCTGACCGGCTCCCCGCCGGAGAGGCCATCGGGCGCAGGTGCGACGGGCGTCGCTGCCTCCTCGTCGGTCATCCCGCTCGAGCGCACCCCGCTGATCGGGTCGGCGGCCGGAGCAGGGGCGTCCGAAGGCGCGCTGGTCGCCGTCGGCGCCGGTGCCGACGGCGGCACCGCCTCCGGAGCCGCCGCGGCCGTCGCGAAGAAGAGGGCCAGCACGAGACCGGCGGTGGGGGCGACCGAGGCGAGGGCGGCGGTGCGGGTGCGGTGGATCACGGGTGGTTCCTGGTTCTGCCGTGCGTCGTCGGAGCGGCTCTCCTTCGTACCAGCGTCCCTCGCTCCACCGAGACCCCTCGTCCGGTGCACGCGGTGGCGGACCCCTGGACGTGCAGGAGCCCCGGCCGCGGGAGGGGTTCCTCCGCCCGACCGGGGCTCCTGCGCTGCGCTCCCGGTCAGCAGCTCCGCGACGGGTACGCGACGCTCTGCTCGAGCGTCTCGCCGCCGCCGACGGCGGTCACGACGACCTCGCCCGCCGGAGCGGTCTTCTGGCGCGTCGTGAACGTGTGGGTCGCGTTCGCTCCGACCGCCACCTGCGCGAACGCCATCTGGCCGTAGCTCGAGCGGATCGTCACGTCGACGGGCGCCGCGGATCCGTTCGTCGCCGTGACCGACAGGTACGCCTTCCCGGCGATGCACCGGGTCGAGACGGTCGCCGGCACCACGAGCGCGGGCGCGGCGGCCTCCGGCACCACGATCTCGGGGATCTTCACGTACGAGTTCGGAGTCGCGAACGTGATCCGCAGCCCCGTCGCCGTCACGGCGCCGAAGGAGAGCGTGGTGGCCGAGCCGTTCGCCGCGACCGGAGCGGCCTGCGCGGTGGTCGGTCGCCAGAGGCCGTCGGTGCCGCGGTAGGCGACGCTCGCCGAGGCGAGGGTGCCCTCCGTGTTCGTGAAGGTCAGCCGGTCGACGCGGTGCGCCTCGGCGAGGGTGAGCGTGAAGTCCGAGCTGCTCTTCAGCGCGGTCCCGGACCAGGTCGACCAGGCGGTCGCCGCGCTCCCGTCGCAGGCGTTCGCCGCGGGGAGCGTCGACCACTCCGTCTGGCTGAACGAGGCGCTCACACTCGCCCCCGGGATCCGGCAGAGGTTCACCGGAGGAGCGTCGCCCCAGATCTCGACCTCCGAGATCGACTGCCACGTGTTCGCCGCACTGGTGAGGTGCAGGCGCACGGCCGCGGTGTCGGGGAGGGAGGAGAGGTCCAGCGCCACGGTCGGCGCGGCATCGGCGGCCACCTGCGTCAGCGTCGCCGAGACGGTCGACGTGCGCCAGGCTCCGTCGACCTGGTACTCGACCTCGACCTTCGAGGGCCAGGTCGCAGCCCCGTCCTTGTACGTGTGCACCGTGAGCGAGTCGAGGTCCTGCGGCGAGCCCCACGAGAACGTGAGGCGGCTGTCGCGCGGGTACCCGGAGGAGGTCCAGTCGTCCCAGCCCTTGCCCTTCACGTCGCCGTCGATCAGCTTCGGAGCCAGGTCGGCGCGGCTCGACGCGGTCACCGCGGACTGACGCGCGAGATTCACGATGCCGGGCTCGGCCACCTCGACGGTGCGCGTGAAGCGACGGCCGGCCGAGTACTCGGCGTCACCGGCGAGCACGCCCGTGACCTGCAGCGTGCCGAGGACGTTCGGCCCGGTCGGCTCCCAGTCGACCGCGGTGTCGCGCGTGCCGCCGGGGGAGCGGACCGACACGGTCGCGGGGAGGGAGGCCCCGATGTCGGCCGCGCGGGTGACCGTCTCGGGGAGGCGGTCGTCGACGACCGACCAGAGGCCCGCTCCGACGCCCTTGTCGTCCCAGTAGGACGCGTCCCAGCCGTCGGCCCAGCGCGCCGGGTCCTCGACGGCGGGATTGCGCATCTCGAGTCGGCCGTTCTCGCCGATGGTCATCGGCAGCCAGACGTAGTTCGAGTCGGCCGCGCCGTCGTTCCAGCGGTCGCCCAGGTAGACGTGCCTCCCCGGGCCCAGCGTCAGGACGTCCGTCGACTGCGATCCGAAGGTGGTCTTGCGGGTGTCGCCGACCGAGAGGAGGCCGTCGCCGCCCTCGGGGATCTGGTTGTAGGGCACGTTCTCGGAGGGGTCGCCGGCCTGGACGCCGCGGATCCACGGTCCGAGCACGCTGTCGGCCGTGTAGTAGGTCTGCGGGTTCGGCGCCCACCCGGTCGCTCCCGAGGCGAGCGTGAAGTACTTCCCGCCCTCGGTGAAGATCGCGGGAGCCTCGAGGACGCCGCACTCCTTCACGATCTGGAAGTCGGTGCCGCGGACCGGGGCGCCGGGCGTCCCGTCGGCGAAGACGTACGGGTACCGGCCGTCGGCCGAGTACTGGTTCGCATCGAGGGTGTCGGTCGTCGTCGTGCGCTCGACGTTCGTGTAGTCCGCGTCGAGCTTCGCGATGTACAGGCTCCGGTTCTCCTCCGAGGAGTAGGAGATGTAGGCGGTGCCGTCCTCGTCCTGGAAGACGGTCATGTCACGGGCCTGCCCCGGCACGGCCGCCGAGATGCACGCCTTGTAGTCGGTGCGGTTGTAGAGGCGGTACGCGCCGGTCATGGTGAACGGGCCGGTCGGGCTGTCCGACACCGCGACCGCGGCCATCGAGCGCGCGTAGGTGCTGCCGCCCGGCGTGATCCGGCCGTCGGAGTGCCACCACATCACCCACTGGTCGTTCTTCTCGTTGTAGAGCACCTTCGGGCGCTCGAAGATCGCGGTGTTGGGGGAGGTCTGGTTCGTGTCGAGGTGGTAGTCGATCTCGGCGATGCGGTCGGCGCGCGGGGTGCCCGCGTCGTCGACCGTGTCGTAGAGGGCGTCGAAGTAGGGCTGCTCGAGCTCCTCGGGAGCCTGGACGCTGCGCAGCGCCGTGCCGCGGTTCTCCCAGTTCATCCCGTCGGTCGAGCGGTACACGGCGACTCCGGGGGAGTTGTAGTACCCCTTCGTGCGGTCCTCGCCGTACCAGTAGTGCACATCCGTGCCGTCCTCCTGGACGGTCACGATCTGCCCGCCGTGCGCCTGGATGTGGCGCCCGTCGGTGTCGTACCAGCTCGGCTGGAAGTAGCCCGCCGCACTCCGTCCCGGATCCTGGATCGCGGGATAGGAGTCGTACACGGGCGGCGGATCCGCGCGCGGGACCCCATCGGCGGGATCGGTCACCACCGCGCTCGCGAGCGGCGCGGCCGCGACGGCCGGCGCTCCTGCGGCCAGCAGGCCGGTGACGACGAGAGCCGTCACCGCCCATCCGAACGGTCTCTTCCTGGGCGTCATGCTGTGCTCCTTTGCACGGGGACCTCGGGAGTGTTCACGCGAACAGGTCCCGCGCCCCACCGTACATGGTGACGTCAACATGCGGGAGGGCGTATCGCCCTCGACTCGGGGGCGGACCGCTCAGCGCGGGGCGCGCAGCTCCCGGAGCGCTCCGCCGTGCAGCGGATCCGTGCGCCAGCGGGCGGTGAAGGTGCCCGCGGCGGCGTCGAGCACGAGGTGCAGCCGGTGCGGCGTCTCGAGGAACAGGACGTCGACGAGCAGCTCGCCGCCGGGGGCGCGGCCGGCGCTCGCCGCGAGCACGCCCGTGGTCGTCCACTCCCCGGATCCCGGAGCGATGAGGAGCCGGTCCTCGCCCTCGATCAGCGCGAGCGTCCATCCGCTCCGCTCCGCCGAGATCTCGAGACCGGTGAGCGAGAGGACGTCGGAGTGGGAGGGCCGGAAGCGGCCGGGCGCCACATCGCCGGCGGCGGGCTCGAGCGGAGGCAGGCCGAGCGCTCCGAGACGTCTCGCGAGCGCCTGCTCCGCACCGCTCGGAACCGGCGAGCCCGAGGGCAGGAGCGCCGGCAGCAGGTGCTCCCACACCCGCGCGAGCAGTCCCTCGGTGTCGGTCGTCTGCCCGGTGATCGCGAGGACCGCGTCGTGCTCCGGCAGCACGAGGCCGAACTGCCCGTAGGCGCCGTCGGCCCGGTACCCGTGGCTCGAGCGCCAGAACTGGAAACCGTAGCCCTGCCTCCAGTCGGCGTTCCCCTCGGCGGGCGTCGGCACCTGCGCCGTCGACGCCTCCGCCACCCACGCGGGGTCGAGGAGCTGCTCCGATCCCCAGCGCCCCTCCTGCAGGTAGAGGAGGCCGAGCGCCGCGGCGGCCTCGGTCGTGGCGTGCAGCCCGCTGTAGCCGATCTCGCGGCTGGAGGCGTCGCGCGTCCAGGCGACCTCGCCGATGCCGAGCGGATCGAGCAGCCGCGGGCGGAGGAAGTCGACGAGCGACCCGCCGCTCACCCGCTGCACGATCGCGGCGGCCGCGAAGGTGCACGGCTGGTTGTAGGCGAAGACGCTGCCGGGCTCCTCCTCGGGCGGCAGGAGCAGGAAGCCCCGGACCATGTCGACCGGATCGATCGCGCGCGCCCGGTCGATCGTCTCCTCGCGGTGCCCGCTGGCCATCGCGAGCACGTGGCGGACGCGGATCGAGCGCGAGCGCGGATCCGTCACCTCGTCGTCGAGCTCGGGGAAGTACGAGAGCACGGTGGCGTCGAGGTCGACGAGGCCCTCGGCGACGGCCAGGGCGACGGCGGTCGCGGTGAAGCTCTTCGAGTAGGAGTAGAGGAGGTGCAGCCGCTCGGCGGTGTACGGCGCCCACCAGCCCTCGGCCACCACGCTGCCGCCTCGCACGAGGACGAACCCGTGCGGCTCGATCCCCGGTGCCGCGTCGAGGGAGTCGACGAGGGCGAGGACGCCGGCGGCGTCGACTCCGCGGGAGGACGGTGAGCTTCTCGGCAGCGAGCGGTGCATCCCTCGATGCTACGGGCGCGGTCCGACAGTCGGGCCCGGCGCCTCGGGAGGCGGGGCGTCCGGGAACGGGCCGAGGCCCAGGAGGAAGCGCAGCAGCACCTCGGCCGGCGCGCGGACCGCGGGGCCCAGGCCCAGCTCCCAGCCTGCGTCGGTGGCGGCGAGCGAGCGGCCCCGGATCGCCGCGCGGATCGGGAGCGGTGCACGCTGCATCCGCTCCATGGCGATCGCGCCCGAGACGCGGGGCGGCAGGTCGACGCCGGTGACGAGGCTCAGCTCGACGCGGACCACGTCGACCAGGTCGGCGATGCCACGGGATCCGGAGCCGGAGCGGCGGGCCGCGGCGAGGGCCGCGAGGGCGCCGGGGATCTCGGACGACATGGGAGGGGTGCTCGCCTCGCGGGCGCCGACGCGGGTGGCGAAGCGCTGCCCGGTGCTGCTCGAGAGCCGGACGACCAGCTCGCCGAGCACCGCGGAGGCGGGGACGGGAGAGGCGGAGGGGGCGGAGACGGCACCGGCCGCCTCGCCCTCCAGGAAGGAGGGGGAGGCGGCCAGTGCTGCCAGGCGGTCGAGCCGATCGGCGACGAGCGGGCGCCAGTCGTTGCTGACCCCCGACTCGTCGACGTCGGGCCGAGCGCTCAGCGGGAGGAACCGCGACCAGTCGGGCACGGGACTCCGATCAGCGTCCGCCGGCGCGGCGCTTGTTGTAGACGTCGAAGGCGACCGCGAGCAGGAGCACGAGGCCCTTGACCGCCTGCTGCCACTCGATGCCGATGCCCATGATCGACATGCCGTTGTTCAGGACGCCGATGATCAGACCACCGAGGATCGCGCCGCCGATGGTGCCGACGCCGCCCTGGACCGCCGCGCCGCCGATGAAGGCGGCCGAGATGGCCTCGAGCTCGAAGCCGTCTCCGGCCTTCGGGCCCGCGAGGTTCAGGCGGGCGGTGAAGACGAGTCCGGCAAGCGCCGCGAGGACGCCCATGTTGACGAACAGCCAGAAGGTGACGTTGCGCGTCTTGATGCCCGAGAGCTCCGCGGCGTGCAGGTTGCCGCCGATGGCGTAGACGTGGCGGCCGAAGACCGAGCGGTTCATCACGACGCCGTAGACCAGCACCAGCACGGCCAGCACGATCAGGGTCACCGGGATGCCCTTGAAGGTGGAGAGCGCGAAGGCGAAGGCGCCGATGACGAGCGCGACGAGGACGAGCTTGGTGACGAACCAGGCGCCCGGCTCGACGCTCTGGTTGTACTTCTGGCGGCCGCGGCGGGTGCGCAGCGACTGCACGGCGAAGGCGATGATGGCCAGCGCGCCGACTCCGAGCGACAGCGGGTCGAGTGCGGTCTCGCCGAACAGGTCGGTGAGGAAGCCGTTGCCCAGCGCGCGGTACTCGATCGGGAACGAGCCGATGTTCGCGTTGCCGAGGACGACGAGCGCGAGACCGCGGAAGATCAGCATGCCCGCCAAGGTCACGATGAACGCGGGTATCCCCACGTACGCGATCCAGAAGCCCTGCCAGGCGCCGACGAGGGCGCCGATGCCGAGCGACAGGATGATCGACAGCCACCACGGGAGACCCATGTTCACCGCGAAGACGCCCGAGACCGCTCCGACGAACGCGGCGACCGAGCCGACCGAGAGGTCGATGTGCCCGGCCACGATGACCATCACCATGCCGATGGCGAGGATCAGGATGTAGCCGTTCTGGACGATCAGGTTGGAGATGTTCTGCGGGCGCAGGAGGATCCCCTCGGTCATGATCTGGAACAGCAGCACCACCACGATGAGGGCGATGAAGATGCCGTTCTTGCCGAGGTCGCCCAGCACGTGGCTGAGGCGCTTCGTGAACGCGTTCTCGGTGGGGTTCACCTGCGCACCCGCCGCCGTGGGCGGGGTGTTCTGCAGATCGGTCATCGTTGCTTCTCCTGGGTCATGAGGGTGAGGACCGCCTCGGGGGTCGCCTCGGCGATGGGCAGCTCGCCCGTGATGCGGCCTTCCGACAGCGCGTACACGCGGTCGCAGATGCCGAGGAGCTCGGGGAGCTCGGAGGAGATGACGATGATCCCCTTACCCGCGGCCGCGAGCTTGTTGATGATGGTGTAGATCTCGTACTTCGCTCCCACGTCGATGCCGCGGGTGGGCTCGTCGAGGATCAGGACGTCGGGGTCGGAGTAGATCCACTTCGACAGGACGACCTTCTGCTGGTTGCCGCCCGAGAGCTTGCCGGTCTTGGCGAGCACGGTCGGCGACTTGATGTTCATGCTGCCGCGGTACTCGTTGGCGACCTCGAACTCGCGGTTGTCGTCGACGAGTCCGCCCTTCGACACCTTCTCGAGGGAGGCCAGCGAGATGTTCCGCTTGATGTCGTCGATGAGGTTGAGGCCGTAGTGCTTGCGGTCCTCCGTGGCGTAGGCGAGCCCGTGGGCGATCGCCTCCGACACGGTGCGCATCTTGATCTCCTTGCCGGCCTTGAAGACCTGGCCCGAGATGCGGCTGCCGTAGGAGCGGCCGAAGAGGCTCATCGCGAACTCGGTGCGCCCGGCGCCCATGAGGCCGGCGATGCCGACGATCTCGCCGCGGTGCACCGTGAGGTTCACCTTGTCGACCATGACGCGCGTCGGGTCCTGCGGGTGGTGGGCGGTCCAGTCCACGACGCGGAGGATCTCCTCGCCGATGTGCGGGGTGTGGTCCGGGTACCGGTGGTCGAGGTCGCGCCCGACCATGTCCTTGATGATCCGGTCCTCGGTCACGTCGTCGTGCGCGATCGTCTCGATCGTCTTGCCGTCGCGGATGACCGTGACGGTGTCCGCGATCTTCTTGATCTCGTTCAGCTTGTGGCTGATGATCAGCGACGTGATGCCCTGCTCCTTGAGGTGCAGGATCAGGTCGAGCAGGTGGTCCGAGTCCTCGTCGTTGAGCGCCGCGGTGGGCTCGTCGAGGATGAGCAGCTTGACCCGCTTGGAGAGCGCCTTGGCGATCTCGACGAGCTGCTGCTTGCCGACTCCGATCTCCTGGATCTTCGTCGTCGGGTTCTCCTTCAGACCCACCCGGGCGAGCAGCGCGGCCGCCTCCTGGTTGGTCTTGTTCCAGTCGATCAGCCCCGCGAAGCCGCGGACCTCGTTGCCGAGGAAGATGTTCTCGGCGATCGAGAGGTAGGGGCTGAGGGCCAGCTCCTGGTGGATGATGACGATGCCCTTGGCCTCCGAGTCGCGGATGCTGCCGAACTGCATCACGTCGCCCTCGAAGACGATGTCGCCCTCGTACGTCCCGTGCGGGTAGACCCCGGACAGGACCTTCATCAGCGTCGACTTGCCGGCGCCGTTCTCGCCGCAGATCGCGTGCACCTCGCCGCGCGCGGCGTTCAGGGTCACGTCCTGCAGCGCTTTGACGCCCGGGAACGTCTTGGTGATCCCGCGCATCTCGAGAATGTTGGTGCTCACTACGCCTCACTCCTTCAGGGAGCCGGGCCCCCTCTCGGGGACCCGGCTCGGATCTCTCAGTACCGACTCGCGACCTGCGCCCTCGGGCGCCGATCCGGTCACGGCCCCTCGGGGGAGGCCCGGCTCGCTTCCACCCCTCCTAATGAGAGGAGTGGACACGGCAGCGCCCCCTCGAGGAGGCGGCCGCGTCGCTCTTTCTCTTCCCTCAGGAAGTGATCGCGGGTCTCGGTGCGGTGAGCTGCAAGGCGGAGAAGGAAGCGATGGTGGAACCATCGCGCCCGCCGACAACGCCGCAGATCGCCGTACCGAGGCCCGCGATGCGACTAGCCGTTGATCTCGGCGTCGGTGTAGTAGCCGCCGTCGACCAGGACCGACTCGATGTCGTCCTTGGTCACGATGACCGGCTCGAGCAGGTACGACGGGACGATCTTCTCGCCGTTGTCGTAGGTCTCGGTGTCGTTGACCTCGGGCTCGGAGCCCTCGAGGACGGCCTGCGCCATGAGCACGGCCTCCTTGGCGAGCTCGCGGGTGTCCTTGTAGATCGTGGCGTACTGCTCGCCCGAGATGATCGCCTTGACGGAGTCGAGCTCGGCGTCCTGACCGGTGATGACCGGGAAGTCGGTGCCCACGGTGTAGCCGGCGTCGGTGAGGGCCGAGATGATGCCGCGGCTCAGGCCGTCGTAGGGCGAGAGGACGCCCTGGACCTTGGATCCGTCGGAGTACGTCTTGGTCAGGATGTCCTCCATGCGGCTCTGGGCGACCTCGGGGTCCCAGCGCAGCGTGGCGACGGTGTTGAACTCGGTCTCGTCGCTCGCGACGACGAGGGTTCCGTCGTCGAGGAAGGGCTTGAGGGTCTCCATCGCGCCGTTGAAGAAGAACGTGGCGTTGTTGTCGTCGGGGCTTCCGGCGAACAGCTCGATGTTGAACGGACCGGCGGGCGCGTCGGCCACGGGGGCTCCGGTCAGGTCGGTGAGGCCCAGGCCCGCGAGGAGCGAGGTGGCCTGCTGCACGCCGACCTTGAAGTTGTCGAAGGTCGCGTAGTAGTCGACGTTCTCCGAGTCGCGGATCAGGCGGTCGTAGGCGATGACCGGGATGTCGTTCGCGGCCGCCTCCTCGAGCACGCTCGTGAGGGTGGTGCCGTCGATCGAGGCGACGATCAGGGCCTTGGCGCCCTTGGTGATCATGTTCTCGAGCTGCGAGACCTGGGTGGGGATGTCGTCCTCTGCGTACTGCAGGTCGACCTCGTAGCCGGCCTCCTCGAGCTGCGACTTGACGTTGTCGCCGTCGGCGATCCAGCGCTCGGAGGACTTCGTCGGCATCGCGACGCCGACGAGTCCGCCTTCGCCACCGCCTTCGCCGCTGCCCGAGTCGCCGCCGCTGGAGCAGGCCGCGAGGGAGAGGATCATCGCTCCGCCGGCGAGGCCGGCGAGGAGGGAGCGCTTCATAGTGGTCACTGTGATTCCTTCGTCATTGAATGCAGTGGGAGTGGCCGCTCCCGGGTGCGGGGCGGGATGTGAGCGCTCATGTGAGCGATCACATGGAGTGATGCTAGACCCGCGGATCGCTTTCGTGTAACCGGGTTTGTTGCGACTCGGTAACGGCGCGCCCGGAGGGACGCTCCGCGACGGTCACTCGTCGCAGGGTGCGGGGCACCGAGGTCGACCCGCGGACGACCAGCTGCGGGGCGATCGGAGGTGCCGACTCCGGCCGCTCGCCCTCGATCAGGCTCAGCAGCGTCGCCATGCAGCGGCGGCCGAGCTCCGCGAAGTCCTGGCGCACGCTGGTCAGCGGCGGCCAGTAGAACGCGGCCTCGGGGATGTCGTCGTAGCCGATGACGCTGACGTCCTCCGGCACGCGAATGCCGCGCTCGTGGAACGCGCTCAGCAGACCCAGCGCCATCTGGTCGTTCGCCGCGAAGACGGCCGTGAAGTCGAGGAAGCGCGAGAGCTCGAGTCCGACGCGGTGGCCGCGCTCGGCGCTCCAGTCGCCCAGCAGCGGCGGCCTCATCGCCACGTTCCGGTCATCGAGCTCGGCGAGGAACCCGCGCATCCGCGCCTCCGCCTCGATCCAGTCCTGGGGGCCGGCGAGGTGCACGATCTCGGTGTGGCCGAGGTCGATCAGGTGCGCGGTCGCCAGGCGGGCCCCCGCCATCTGGTCGACGTAGAGCGCGTCGTCGCGCGAGTCGTCCGAGGTCTGCAGGGTCACGTGCGGGATGCGCAGGGCGGCTCCGGACAGGATGTCGAAGACCCGGATCTGCGGCGCGATGACCACGAGACCCTCGACGGCCTGGTTCAGCAGGTGGCGGATCCCGGCCTGGATCGACTCGCCGTCGGTGCCGTCGACGTTGGCCGTGACGACGAGGTAGCCGGCGTCCCGGGCGGCCACCTCGATCGCCTGGATGCTCGAGGCGGGCCCGTACTGCAGGCTCTGCGAGGAGAGCACCCCGATGGTCCTGGTGCGGCTGGTGACCAGTGCCCGCGCGGCGAGGTTGGGGCGGTAGTCGAGCTCGGCCATCACCTCGAGGACGCGCCGCTTGGTCTCGGCGCGCAGGCTCGGGTGGTCGTTCAGGACGCGCGAGACGGTCTGGTGCGACACCCCGGCGGCGCGCGCGACGTCGTAGATGCTGGGAGCCCGGGGCGCGGGCTTGTCTTCCGGCATCGGGGCACCGTGGCTCTCTGTGATCGGGCGGCGCCCTCTCGCAGGGACCGTCCGAGCCCGCGTCAGCGCGGGACCCGCCCGTCCGCGGGCGCGTGTGAGCACACCTTACGTCGCTCGGGGCCCCGGAGTGCTCGCCCGCAGCACCACGGAGGTCGCCACGGGGTCGGCGGGGGCGTCGTCGTCGCCCAGCGCGACGGCCAGCGAGCGCTCGCCGAGCTCGCGCAGCGGGACGGCCACGGTGGTGAGCGCGGGATGCACGTCGCGCACCGTCGGGATGTCGTCGAACCCGGCGACCCCGACGTCGACTCCGGGTTCCAGGCCCGCTTCGCGCAGGGCGGAGGAGACCCCCATCGCCATCACGTCGCTGACGGCGAAGACGAGGTCGATCTCGTCGCGGTGCGCGGCGAGGAGCGCCCGCGCGCCGTCGAAGCCGCCGTCGCGCGAGAACGGCGCCTCGACGACGAGCTCGTCGGCGAGCGAGAGGCCGTGGGCCTCGAGGCCCTCGCGGAACCCCTGGACGCGGTCGTGGGAGGTGAGGATCGCGGGGCTGCCCGAGACCACTCCGAAGCGCCGGTAGCCCTGCTCGACGAGCGCCTCGGCCAGCGCTCGCGCGCCCGCGCGGTTGTCGAGCACCACGGTGGGGAAGGGCAGGCCGCCCTGGCTGATCAGCACGACGCGGCCGCCCGCGTCCTCGAAGGAGCGCAGCTCGGCGACGAGGGCCTCGCGCTCGTCCTCGCCGGCGAAGCGGCTGCCGGCCAGGATCATGACGCGAGGCCTCGCACCACGCAGCGCGCGCACGACGGCGAGCTCGCGGGCCGGGTCGCGGCCGGTGACGGCCATCGTGACGACGAGCCCGAGCTCCTCCGCCGCGCCGGCGACCCCCGAGGCGATGGTCGAGAAGTACGGGTCGGCGATGTCGCTGACGATGAGGGCGACCGTGCTGGTCGAGCCCTTCGCGACGGCCTGGGCCGAGAGGTTGGGGGAGTAGCCGAGCCGCTGAGCCGCCGCGAGGACGCGGACGCGGTACTCCTCGGCGACCTTGCGCTGACTGCCGTTGAGCGACCGGGAGGCGGTGGCGAGCGAGACGCCCGCCTCGCGCGCGACGTCGTGGAGGGTCACTCCGGAGCTGCGTCCTGATCGTGCCGGCACGGGCGCGTCCCTTCGGTCCCGGACATTCTGGCACAGGGGGTGCGCGCGGGACCGGAGCGGTGGCCGTGCGCCGAGGGAACCCCGGACCGTCGAGACCGCCCGGTGCGGCGGGCTCCCTCGACGGTCCGGGGTTCCCTCGATGCGCGGCGGGTACCGTGGACGGATGCGCCTGATCCTCATCCGCCACGGCCAGACGCCCTCGAACGTCGCCGGGCTCCTCGACACCCGCATCCCCGGCCCCGGGCTCACGGAGCTCGGGCGCACGCAGGCCGAGCTGCTCCCCGAGACGCTCGCGGGCGAGGGGATCGGCGCGATCTACGTCTCGACGATGCGCCGCACGCACGAGACGGCGGCTCCGCTCGCGGCCGCCCTCGGGCTCGAGCCGATCGAGCGCGACGGGATCCGCGAGATCGCGGCGGCCGGTCTCGAGATGCGCGGCGACGAGGCGGCGGTGACCGAGTACATGGACACCGTGTTCCGCTGGGCGGGCGGCGAGACGGGGCTGCGGCTGGCGGGCGGCGAGACGGGCGAGGAGTTCGCGGCGCGGTACGACTCCGTCGTCGCCGAGGCCGAGGCCTCGGGCCTTCGAACGGTCGCGCTGGTCAGCCACGGCGCCGCGATCCGCGGCTGGGCCGGGCTGCGGGCGAAGGACCTCGGCGCCCGGTTCATCGCCGATCATCTGCTCGACAACACGGGCGTCGTGGTGCTCGAGGGAGGCGGCTCGGACTGGGTGCTCGAGTCGTGGCAGGGCGAGCCCGTGAGTGGGGTCGGAGCGGCCGCTCCGTCCGGTCCGGCGGGGGACACGACGGCCTGATCCGGAGTGACGGTCGGTTTTCCGGAGATGGTCGCGTAACGATCGTGCAACGACAGGGAATGCCTGTTGATCAGGAGTTCTCCGCGCTCGGCGTCCCTGCTGAGGGATGCCGCGACCCCCTCTCGAATAGTCGGACATTTGCCGGATCGGGGCTCCGCGGCTACCGTGGACGGCGGTCTTCGAGACCCCGATGAACCGGTCCGCGCCCGTGCCCCGTCCCCTGTGACGGCGAGCCGCGAGCGTACGGTCAGCGGGAGCGGAGGCGGCCCCGAGGCCGCCTCGGACTCACCCCGATCGCCTCCGTCCCCCGGCCGCTCCTCGCGGCGGGCAGCACGCGGAGGCCCGCGTCGGGCGGTCCCACGCGCCCCGACCCGGCACCACGAGATGACAGAGCGCGGGATCCGTCCTGCGCCCCGACGGAGCGTACGTGCAGCAGAACCAGAACGACATCAGCGAGCCCGCGGGCGGAGGGGTCCTGGAGGACCTCGCCGTTCCCGCCCTCGAAGCGAGAGGCCTCTTCAAGGTCTTCGGCAGGCGTCCCGCGGAGGTGGTCGAGCGGCTGCGGGCGGGTGCCGATCGCGGCGACCTCGCCTCCTCCGGGACCGCGGCCGTGATCGACGCCTCGTTCGCGGTGCGCCGCGGCGAGATCTTCGTCGTGATGGGCCTCTCGGGCTCGGGCAAGTCCACGCTCATCCGCATGCTGAACGGCCTCCAGGAGCCGTCGGCGGGCGAGGTCCTGATCGACGGATCGAGCATCACGGGGGTGTCCGACGCCGAGCTGCGGCGCGTCCGCCGCGCCTCCGTCTCGATGGTGTTCCAGCACTTCGCGCTGCTGCCGCACCGCACGGTGCTCGAGAACGTCGCCTACCCGCTCGAGATCCAGGGCGTGCCGGCGGCCGAGCGGCGCGAGCGCGCACTGCTCGCCGTCGAGCGCGCCGGACTCGCCGGCTGGCACGAGAAGACGCCCGGCGAGCTCTCCGGAGGCATGCGCCAGCGCGTCGGACTCGCCCGCGCCCTGGCCGCCGATACCGGCATCGTCCTGATGGACGAGGCGTTCTCGGCGCTCGACCCGCTCATCCGGCGCGAGATGCAGGAGCAGCTGATCGAGCTGCAGCAGGAGCTCGGGAAGACGATCGTCTTCATCACGCACGACCTCAACGAGGCGATGCTCCTCGGCGACCGGATCGCGGTCATGCGCGACGGCCGCATCGTGCAGATCGGCACTCCGGAGGAGATCCTCACCGATCCGGCGACCGACTACGTCGCGCAGTTCGTGCAGGACGTCGACCGCGCCCGCGTGCTGACCGCGGCCGCCGTGATGGAGCCGCCCCGCTCCGTCGTCACCCTCGCCGCCGGACCGCGTGCGGCGCTGCGCGGAATGCGCGACCTGCAGACCTCGGCGGCCTTCGTCGTCGGGACCGGCCGCCGACTCCTGGGCACCGTGCGCGACCGCGACGTGATGGAGCAGGTGCGCCGCAGCGACTCCGACCTCGCGGCCGTCGTCACCTCGGACGTGGTCACCGTGTCGCCGGACACCCCGCTCAGCGAGATCATCGAGCCCGCCGTCGAGTCGGAGCTGCCCGTCGCGGTGGTCGACGGGCGCGGACGCCTGCTCGGCGCGATCCCGCGGGTCACGCTCCTGGCCGCGCTGGGCGACGTCGACCCGCGCACCGGCGAGCAGCCGGTGATCGAGCCGCCCGCGACGATCCCGACCGAGATCGTCACGGCGACGCTGCGCGCGACGGGCGGCCCCGTCGACGACTCCGTCCTCGCGAGCGAAGGAGGCGTCCGATGATCCGCCTGCCTCTGGGCGACGCCGTCGAGAGCGGCATCGACGCCCTGACGAGCACCTTCCAGCCCGTCTTCGACGTGATCAGGACCGTCTTCGGAGCGCTCTACGACGGCGTGGACGTCGTGCTCGCCACTCCGCCGTTCTGGGTGATCATCGCGTTCCTCGCGGTGCTCGCCTACGCCGCGCGCGGCTGGGGCCTCGCGATCGGCACCGCGGTGGGGCTGCTGGTCATCGTGAGCGTGGACCAGTGGGAGAACGCGATGGACTCGCTCGCGCTGGTGCTCGTCGCCTCCGTGATCGCCATCGCCGTGAGCGTGCCGCTGGGCGTGCTCGCCGCGCGCAACCGGACGGCGTCGACGATCATCCGCCCGGTCCTCGATCTGATGCAGACGATGCCGGCGTTCGTGTACCTGATCCCGGCGCTGATCTTCTTCCGCGTCGGAGTCGTGCCGGGCATCGTCGCGACCATCGTGTTCGCGATGGCGCCGGGAGTGCGCCTGACCGAGCTGGGGATCCGGGGCGTCGACCCCGAGCTCGTCGAGGCGGGCGAGGCGTTCGGCTCGTCCAGATGGCGGATCCTGCGCCAGATCCAGCTGCCGCTGGCGCTGCCCTCGATCCTCGCCGGGCTGAACCAGGTGATCATGCTCGCGCTCTCGATGGTCGTCATCGCGGGCATCGTCGGCGCGGGCGGCCTGGGCGGCGACGTCGTCGCGAGCCTCAACCGGATCGACGTGGCGCTGGGCTTCGAGGCGGGCATCTCGGTGGTGATCCTCGCGATCGTGCTGGACCGGATGACGGGGGCGCTGGGGAAGCCCTCGCCCGCGCGAGCCGCCCGGGCCGGGAACCGCCGCGCCGTCGTGCTCACCCGCTCCGCCGTCGCCGCGGTGTCGGTCGCGGTCGTCGCCTCCCTCGGCGCGTCGGCCGTCGCCGGGCCGGCGAGCACCGCCTCCGTCGACAACGGCGACCGCACCGACGTGAGCCTGGCCGTCTTCCAGGGCTGGGACGAGGGCATCGCCGTGTCGGCGCTCTGGGGCGCGGTGCTCGAGGAGCAGGGCTACGACGTCGAGCTCTCGGACATCGACGTGGCGCCGGGCTTCGCAGGGCTCGCCGCCGGGAGCTTCGACCTGGCGCTGGACACCTGGCTGCCGACGACCCACGGCAGCTACCTCGAGCGCTACGGCGACGACCTCGTCGACCTGGGCGCGTGGAACGACGAGGCGAAGCTGACCATCGCGGTGAACGAGGACGCTCCGATCGACACGCTCGAGGAGCTCGCCGCGAATCCGGACGTCGTCGGGAACCGCCTCGTCGGCATCGAGCCGGGGTCGGGGCTGAACACCGTCACGACCGAGGACGTCATCCCGGGGTACGGCCTCGAGGGGATGGAGTACCTGACCTCGTCGACGCCGGCGATGCTGCAGGAGCTCGAGACCGCGACGGCGAACGGCGAGGACATCGCCGTGACGCTCTGGCGCCCGCACTGGGCGTACGACGCGTTCCCGGTGAAGGACCTCGACGACCCGGAGGGGCTGCTCGGCGAGGCGGAGGACATCCACTCGTTCGGCTCGAGCTCGTTCGAGAGCGACTTCCCGACGCTGAGCAGCTGGATGCGCGACTTCCGGATGGACTCCGAGACGCTCTACTCGCTCGAGAACGCGCTGTTCAACGACGGCGCCGACGACCGCGACGCGGCGCTCGCGGCCTGGATGGACGAGAACCGCGGGTACGTCGACTCGATGACGAGCTGACCTCGACTGCTCCCGCGAGAGGCCGCTCCGGTACGCGACACGCCGTCGAAGGCGTACCGGAACGGCATCTCGCGGACGGCGTCAGGCGCGGGCCGCCGCGTACTGCGCGCGGATCGCGGGGCGGTGGTCGGCCGCCGGCTCGGCGACCGAGGTGACCTCCCACTCCGGGCGCGAACCCGTGAGTGCCCACGCGGCCTGCACGGCGGCGCCGTCGGCCACGTACTCGCCGGGGGTCGGCACCACGACGGGAACGTCGAACACCTGCGAGGCGGCCAGCTGCACGGCGCGGTTCTGCGCCGCTCCGCCGATCAGCAGGACGCGGTGCGCGACCACTCCGAGTCCGCGCACCGCGTCGAGGCCGTCGGCGAGCCCGCAGAGCATGCCCTCGATCGCCGCGCGGGCGAGGTTCGACCGCGTGGTCGAGGCGATGGTCATGCCGTGCAGGCTCGCGGTCGCGTCGGGCAGGTTCGGGGTGCGCTCGCCCTCGAAGTAGGGAACGAGGACGAGTCCGTCGGCACCCGGCTCCGCCTGCAGCGCGAGTTCGGCGAACTCGTCGAAGCCGGCGCCGAGCAGGGCGGCGGTCGAGGACAGCACGCGGGCGGCGTTGAGCGTCGCGACGAGCGGCAGGAATCGGCCGCTCGCGTCGGCGAAGCCGGCGACGGTCCCGGAGGGGTCGCGCACCGGGTCCTCGGTCACCGCGAACACGGTGCCGCTGGTGCCGATGCTGACGACCACGTCGCCGGGTCCCGCGCCGAGACCGAGGGCGGCGCCGGCGTTGTCACCGGCGCCGGGACCGACCACGAGGCCCTCCGCCGTCCGTCCGGCCTCCTCCGACGGGCCGAGCACCCGGGGGAGCCGCGGACGGTGGCCGAGCGCGTGCTCGAGCAGCTCGAGGTCGTAGCCGTCGGCGCCCCAGTACGACGTGCCGGAGGCGTCGGAGCGGTCGGTGGTCAGGGCGTCGAGATCGACGCCGCGGGGCGATCCGGGGCCGAAGCCGAGCAGTCGCCAGGTCAGCCAGTCGTGGGGGAGGGCGACGGCCGCGACCCGCGCCGCGTTCTCGGGTTCGGCGTCGCGCAGCCAGCGGAGCTTCGTGGCCGTGAAGGAGGCGACCGGGACCGTGCCCGTGCGGCGCGCCCACTCCTCCGCGCCGAGCTCGGCGACCAGCGCCTCGGCGGCACCGGCGCTGCGGGTGTCGTTCCAGAGCAGTGCGGGGCGGATCACCTCGCCGTCGGCGTCGAGCACGACCATGCCGTGCTGCTGCCCGCCGATCGAGATCGCGGCGACGTCGGCGAGTCCGCCGGCGTCCGCGATCGCCTCGGTCAGAGCGTCCCACCAGGCCGAGGGGTGCACCTCGGTGCCGTCGGGGTGGCTCGCGCGGCCGGTGCGGACGACCGCTCCGCTCTCGAGGTCGCGCACGACCACCTTGCAGCTCTGGGTCGACGAGTCGACTCCTGCGACCAGCGTCATCGCCGTGTCCGTTCCTCCCGCAGCAGCGGGATGCGTCTTCGTGGGGGTACGAGGGAACGGACGAGACCCCGTGCCGCAGGGCAGGGGGTCTCGTCCGTCAGGGGAGTGCCGGGCGGCTCAGCGGGCGCCGAGCAGGTGCTCGGTCGCGAGCTGCTGCAGGCGCACGAAGCCGAAGCCCTTGCCGCCGAGGTAGGCGTCGGCGTCGAACGACTCGTACGACGCGGTGTCGGCGAGCAGGTCGTCGTACGACTCGCCCTCGTTCAGCGTCGGGGTCTGCAGCTCGGCGACCTTGGCGGCGGCCAGCGCCTCCTGCACCTCGGGGTCGGCGCGGAAGGCCGCGGCGCGCTCCTTCAGCAGCAGGTAGGTGCGCATGTTCGCGGCGGCCGAGTCCCAGACTCCGGTCTCGTCCTCGGTGCGCGAGGGCTTGTAGTCGAAGTGGCGCGGGCCGTCGTAGGAGGGGACTCCGCCGGGGCCGCCGTTCTCGAGGAGGTCGACGAGCGAGAACGCGTTGTGCAGGTCGCCGTGACCGAAGACGAGGTCCTGGTCGTACTTGATTCCGCGCTGGCCGTTGAGGTCGATGTGGAAGAGCTTGCCGTGGTAGAGCGCCTGGGCGATGCCGGCGGTGAAGTTCAGGCCCGCCATCTGCTCGTGGCCGACCTCGGGGTTGACGCCGACGAGCTCGGGGCGCTCGAGCGAGTCGATGAACGCGATCGCGTGGCCCAGCGTCGGCAGGAGGATGTCGCCGCGGGGCTCGTTGGGCTTCGGCTCGATGGCGAAGCGGATGTCGTAGCCCTTGTCGGTGACGTAGTCGCCGAGCAGGTTGACGGCCTCGCGGTAGCGCTCGAGAGCGGCGCGGATGTCCTTCGCGGAGTCGTACTCGGCGCCCTCGCGGCCGCCCCACATGACGAAGGTCTGCGCGCCCAGCTCGGCGGCGAGGTCGATGTTGCGGAGGACCTTGCGCAGCGCGAAGCGGCGCACGTCGCGGTCGTTCGAGGTGAAGCCGCCGTCCTTGAAGACCGGGGCGCTGAAGAGGTTGGTGGTGACCATCGGCACGACGAGGCCGGTCGACTCGAGCGCACCCTTGAGGCGGTCGATCTGGGTCTGGCGCTCGGCGTCGGTCGAGCCGAACGCGAAGAGGTCGTCGTCGTGGAAGGTGAGGCCGTAGGCGCCGAGCTCGTCGAGCTTCTCGACGGCGTGCACCACATCGAGGGGCTCGCGGGTCGGGCCGCCGAAGGGGTCCGTGCCGTTGTAGCCGATGGTCCAGAGGCCGAACGAGAACTTGTCGGCGCGGGTGGGGGTCAGGGACATGGATCCGATCCTTTCCGGCGACGTCGCCGAATTGTTGTTGTGGCCAACATATCGGGGGCGGCGGCTGCGCGCAATGCGGATCGAGTGCCTCCGCGTCGACATCCGCCGGATATGTCGCGGGTCGCGACAAACCTGTTGCGGAAGCGCTTCGACTCTGCGTACAGTGCTTAGCAGCACAGCCCCGTCGAAGCGTTTCGAGCATCGGAGGGGTCCGACGACGAGGTCCGGCAGGAGGAACGATGGCGACCATCCACGACGTCGCCCGCGCTGCCGGGGTCTCGATCAGCACGGTGTCCTACGCCCTCTCGGGCAAGCGCTCCATCGCCGCCACGACCCGTCAGCGGGTCGACGAGGCCGTGCGCGAGCTCGGCTACCGGCCGCACGCCGGAGCCCGGATGCTGGCCGGGGCGCGCACGCACATCCTGGCCCTCTCGGCGCCGATGCGCGGCGAGCTGCACCTGCCCACCCACATGCGCTTCGTGACCGAGGTGCTCGAGCGGGCCCGCGAGTCCGACTACGACGTGCTGCTGCTCGTCACCGACGAGGCGTCCAGCGGCATCGGCCGCGTCTCCTCCTCCTCCCTCGTCGACGGCATCGTGCTCATGGGCGTCGACGACGACGACGACCGCGCCGCGCTCATCCGCGATGCGGGGGTGCCGGCGACCTTCATCGGCGTCCCCTCCGACGCCCACGACCTGGCCTGCGTCGACCTCGACTTCGCCGAGGCGGCGCGGCGCAGCGTCCGCACGCTCGCCGAGCAGGGCCACCGCTCCCTCGGGCTCATCGAGCACCCGCAGTCGTACACCGACCGCAACGCCGGCTTCGTGCGCCGCTTCGACGACGCGTTCCGAGCGGAGTGCGACGCGCTCGGCCTCGAGGTCGTCGTCGAGCGCCCGCACCTCGGCCGAGCCAGCGCCGCGTCCGCCGTCGACGCGATCCTCGGATCCCCCCTCGCCCCGACCGCGCTCGTCCTGCACTGCAACGAGCCGGTCGCCGAGGCCGCCGTCGAGCGCGTGCTCGAGCGCGGCCTCTCCGTCCCCGGGGACCTCTCGGTCCTCGCCGCCTGCGCGAGCTACGACGGGGCGGCGCTGCCGGTCCCGGTCAGCTCGTTCCCCCTGCCGTTCGACGCGATGTGCCGTGCGGCCGTCGGTCGCACCCTGCAGCAGATCGAGTCCGGACGCACCGTCGGGGTCGATCTCCTCCCGCCCCACTACGTCGATCGCGGCTCCGTCGCGCTCGCGGCGATCCGCGCCCGTTCGCCGATCGCCTCCTGACGCCCCTCCCTCCTCGTCCTCTTTTCCCGACTCCCCGTCGGCCGATCGTCGAAACGCTTCGACGCATGGCTGATCGGAGAGCGCTCCACCACCACCCACGCAGTCACAGCCCAGCGGCACCGTCCGAAGGAGAACACCCGCTATGTCGCCTCGTCCCCGCACCGCCTTCCACCGCCCCACCGCCGCCGCGGTCGGCTCGCTCAGCCGCCGCGGCCTGATCGCCGGAGGCGTCGGCATCGGCGCGATCTTCGCGCTCGCCGCCTGCTCCGGAGGAGGATCCGACGCCGGATCCGACGCCCTCGCCACCGAGGTCGACGGCGCCGGCCGCACCCTCACCATGTGGGACTTCGAGACCCCCGACAGCGACCGAGGCATCGCCTGGCTCGCCGCCCGCGACATCTTCACGAAGGAGACGGGAGCCGAGATCGCCTACGAGTTCAAGGCGTTCGAGCAGCTGCGCACCGGCGCCAGCCAGATCTTCAACTCCAACTCTGCCCCCGACGTCGTCGAGTACAACAAGGGCAACGCGACCAGCGGACTGCTCTCGAGCCAGGGCCTGCTCACGAACCTCGACGAGGCCGTCGAGTTCTACGGCTGGGACAAGCTCGTCCCGGGAGCCCTCCAGACGACCGCCAAGTACGACGAGGACGGCATCATGGGCTCCGGCTCCTGGTACGGCATCCCGAACTACGGCGAGTTCACCTTCGTCTACTACAACGAGGACGTCTTCGCGGCGAACGGCATCGAGGTGCCGACGACGTACGACGAGTTCATCGCGGTGCTCGACGCCTTCGTCGCCAAGGGCATCACCCCGCTCGCCGAGGCCGGCGCCGAGTACCCGCTGCAGCAGCTCTTCTACCAGCTCGCGCTGCTGAAGGCCGACCGTCAGTGGATCACCGACTACCAGACCTACACGGGCGAGGTCGACTTCTCGGACGCCGCGTGGTCCTACGCCGCCGACCAGCTCCAGGAGTACGTCGACAAGGGCTACATCTCGCCGGACGCCTCCGGTCTCAAGGCCGAGGACGCGGGCACCGCCTTCATCTCGGGCGAGTACCCGATCTTCTTCTCGGGCTCGTGGTGGTTCGGCCGCTTCAAGACCGAGATCACCGGCTTCGAGTGGAACACCTTCCTCTTTCCGGGCGCCGAGTTCACGATGGGCTCCGCCGGCAACCACTGGGTCATCCCGGAGACGGCGAAGAACAAGGACCTCGCCTACAAGTGGATCGACATCACGATGCGTCCCGAGATCCAGAACCTGATCGGCAACAACGGAGGCATCCCGCTGGTCGTCGACGAGTCGGCGATCACGGACGAGAAGAGCAAGGAGCTGCTGTCGCAGTGGAAGACGGTCGTCGACGGCGACCAGCTCTCCTTCTACCCCGACTGGCCCACCGCCACCTTCTACGACGACCTCGTGGCCGCGACGCAGGAGCTGCTCAACAAGTCGACGTCGACCGACGAGATGCTGTCGCAGCTCCAGGAGAAGTACGACGACGGCGTCGACGACATCAAGTGACGCGCAGCGTCACTTGAAGGCGGCCAGCCCCGCGCCCACAGGCGCGGAATGACCGCGGAAGCCTCGACAACGCGACGGCGACCCCTCAATGGGGTCGCATGAAGCTCCGCTGAGCTTCCGCCTCCCCTCCCGCGAGACGCCACTCCGGTACACGACACGACGTCGGACCCGTACCGGAGCGGCATCTCGCGGCCCCCTCCCGCACGCCTCCCCGCACACCCCTCTAGGAGTACCCATGACGACGACCGCACCGCGTCGCGCGGAGAGCGCGCCACCGCCTCCGGCCGCGAAGCCCCCGCGCGAGAAGCGCTCGAGCGGCTACTGGCTCTACCTCATCCCGGGCTTCGTGCTCTTCGCGTTCATCGTGCTGATCCCGCTCGTCTGGAACGTCTACATCAGCTTCACCTCGTGGCGCGGCATCAAGCCGCCGATCTTCATCGGCCTCGAGAACTGGGTCGAGCTGATGGGCGACGACCAGTTCTGGACGTCGTTCCTCAACTCCGTCTACATGATCATCGCCATGGTGATCGTGCCCACGATCCTCGGCCTCCTGCTCGCCGCGATCCTGTTCGACCTGGTCGGCAAGAAGTTCGGCGGCAAGCTCGCGAGCTTCCTCCGCGCCACCTACTACCTCCCGCAGATCCTCCCCACGGTGATCGCGGCGATCGTCATCGGCTGGATCCTCCGCCCCGACAACGGCGCGCTCAACTCGATCCTCGAGGCGGTGGGCCTCGGCTCGCTCTCGCACGACTGGCTCGGCAAGCCGGACACCGCGATGCTCTCGATCATGGTCGTGATGATCTGGGTCCAGCTGGGCTACCCGGTCGTCATCTTCATGGCGGCGCTGCAGCGCGTGGATCCCGAGCTCTACGAGGCGGCGGAGCTCGACGGCGCGAACTGGTTCCAGCGCTTCCGCTGGATCACCGTGTCGATCATCCGCCCCGAGATCTTCGTGGTCACCCTCACCTGCACGATCGCCGCGCTGAAGGTCTTCGGACCGATCTACGCGCTGACCCGCGGCGGTCCCGGCGACTCGACGATCGTGCCGAGCTACTACTCCTACACCGAGTTCTTCCAGAAGCAGCAGGTGGGCTACGGCGCCACCATCGCGACCGCGCTCACGATCGTCATCGTGATCCTGGCCGTGCTGTTCATCCGCGCCCAGGAGCGCGTCGAGCGCAGCGAAGGAGCCCGCTGATGTCGGCCGTCGAGACCCTGCCCCTCACCCAGGCGGGCACCGCGGACAGCGACCTGACCACGTCGCGCCGCGCGCCCAAGCCCGCCAAGGGCACGACCAAGCGCACGATCGGCGACTGGGCGATCCTCGTGGTCGCGATCGTCATCGGCCTCGTGATCATCAGCCCGGTGCTGCTGATCCTGCTCAACTCGTTCAAGACGCCGGCCGAGTACTCCGCCGGTGGCCCGCTCGCGTTCCCGACCGGCCTCTCCTTCGACGGCCTGTCGACCTTCTGGGAGCGGGTGAACTTCCCCGAGAAGCTCGGCAACTCGATCCTCATCTCGGGATCGGTCGCGATCCTCGCAGTCGCGCTCTCGGTCCTGAACGCCTACGCGATCGGCATCGGCCGCGTGAAGGGCCGCAGCTGGATCATCGTGCTGTTCCTGCTGGCGAACATGCTGCCGCAGGAGGCCCTGCTCTACCCGCTGTACTACATGTTCAAGGCGGTCGGGATCTACGACAGCCAGCTGTCCGTGATCATCATCTTCACGGTCATCCAGTCGGCCTTCGGCACGTACCTGCTCTCGAGCGTCTACGGCACGTTCCCGAAGGAGATCCTCGAGGCCGCGGCGCTGGACGGCGCGTCGAAGTGGCAGGTGCTCACCCGGGTGATCGTGCCGATCTCGCGGCCGACCCTCTCGGTGCTGATGATCTTCTTCTTCATCTGGACCTGGAACGAGTTCCTCATCCCCCTGGTGTTCCTCGTGAGCGACGCGACGCAGACCGTCCCGATCGCGATCTCGAGCCTCCAGGGCGACAAGATCATGGACGTCACGACGACCAGTGCGAGCGCCTTGCTGGGCCTGCTCCCGACGCTGATCTTCTTCCTGATCTTCCAGCGCACGCTGACCCGCGGCATCACCGCCGGCGCGGTCAAGTAGCACCACCTCCGCGAGCGGGGGCCTCTCCGGCCCCTGCTCCGCGGCGCCCGCACTCCGCACGACCACCTCCACCGCCACCAGAGAGGCACACGCATGAAGTTCACCGACGGGTTCTGGCAGACGAGGGCCGGATTCACCGCCCTGTTCGCGCAGGAGGCGTACGACATCCGCGCCACCGGCTCCGCGCTGGAGGTGATCGCGCCGACGAAGGTCATCCAGGGCCGGGGCGACGTGCTGAACCGCCCCGCGCTCACCGTCACGGTCTCCTCGCCCGCGGAGGGCGTCGCGAAGGTGCGCATCGAGCACTGGCGCGGCGCGGCGACCCGTCCCGGGTTCGCCCTGGCCGAGGGATCGGTGGGCGAGGCGAGCGTCACGGAGGCGGGCGGAGTGCTCCGCACGGGCGACCTCGAGGTCCGCGTCGCGCAGGGCGCACCCTGGTCGCTGGAGTTCTGGGACACCGCGACCGGCACCCGTCTCACCGGCTCCGGCCACAAGTCCCAGGGCTACCTCACTGGACCCGACGGCGACGCGTACGTGCACGAGCAGCTCGACCTCGGCGTCGGCGAGCTCGTCTACGGTCTCGGCGAGCGCTTCGGACCGTTCGTGAAGAACGGCCAGACCGTCGACGTCTGGAACGCCGACGGCGGCACCTCCTCGGAGCAGGCCTACAAGAACGTCCCCTTCTACCTCTCCAACCGCGGCTACGGCGTGCTCGTCAACGACCCCGGGCTCGTCTCGTTCGAGATCGGCTCGGAGTCGGTCGAGCGCGTGCAGTTCTCGGTCGGCGGCGAGGCGCTGGAGTACCTGGTGATCCAGGGCCCGACGAAGAAGGACGTGCTCCGCCGCTACACGGGGCTCGCCGGCCGCCCCTCCGTCGTGCCCGCGTGGAGCTACGGCCTCTGGCTGACCACGAGCTTCACGACGAGCTACGACGAGGAGACCGTCAACTCCTTCATCGACGGCTTCGCCGAGCGCGAGCTGCCGCTGTCGGCCTTCCACTTCGACTGCTTCTGGATGCGCGAGTTCCAGTGGACCGACCTCGAGTGGGACTCCCGGACCTTCCCCGATCCCGAGGGCATGCTCGCCCGCCTGCACGACCGGGGCCTGAAGACCTGCGTCTGGATCAACCCCTACATCGCCCAGGCCTCGCCGCTCTTCGCGGAGGGCCGCGAGAAGGGCTACCTGCTGAAGACGACGTCGGGTGACGTCTGGCAGTGGGACCTCTGGGTGGCCGGCATGGCGCTGGTCGACTTCACGAACCCGGAGGCGACGCGCTGGTTCCAGGACAAGCTGCGCGTCCTCGTGCGCCAGGGCGTCGACTCCTTCAAGACCGACTTCGGCGAGCGGATCCCGGCCGAGGGCGTGGTCTGGGCCGACGGCACCGATCCGGAGGCCATGCACAACTGGTACACCCAGCTCTACAACCTCGCGGTGCACCAGGTGCTCGTCGAGGAGCTGGGGGAGGGACGCGCGACGCTCTTCGCCCGCAGCGCCACGGTCGGCGGGCAGGCCCTCCCGGTCCACTGGGGTGGCGACAACACGTCGTCCTACGTGTCGATGGCCGAGACCCTCCGCGGCGGCCTGTCGCTCGCGCTCGGCGGGTTCGGCTTCTGGGCCCACGACATCGGCGGCTTCGAGGGCACGCCCGACCCGGGCGTCTTCAAGCGCTGGCTGGCCTTCGGACTGCTCTCCTCGCACTCCCGACTGCACGGCTCGACCTCGGTGCGCGTGCCCTGGGAGTTCGGCGACGAGGCCGTCGACATCACCCGTCGCTTCACCGAGCTCAAGCTCTCGCTGATGCCGTACCTGTACGCGGCGGGGGCGGAGGCGGCCCGCGAGGGGATCCCGGTGATGCGGCCGATGACGCTCGAGTTCGAGGACGACCGGAACGCCTCTCACCTGGACACGCAGTACATGCTCGGCCACGACCTGCTGGTCGCCCCGGTGTTCACCGCCGACGGCTCGGTCGAGTTCTACCTGCCCCGCGGCCGCTGGACCAGCTGGTGGACCGGCGAGACCACCGACTCGACGGGGGAGTGGCGCCGCGAGGTGCACGGCTTCGACACCCTGCCGCTCTACGTGCGCGAGGGGGCGGTGGTGCCGGTGGGCTCCCGGACCGACGTGGCCGAGTACGACTACCTCGACGGGCTGGAGCTCCGGGTGTTCCCGGGCGGCGACGGCGTGCGCGAGGTGCGCATCGTGGCGCACGACTCCGGCGACGAGACGGTCTTCACCGTCAGCCGCTCGGGCGCCGACGTGAGCGTCGACGGGCCAGAGGGCAGCTGGACCTGGAGCCGCGCGGGGGCGTGAGCCTGCGGACTGTCGGCTGAGAGGAGGGGATATCGCCTGACAGCGGTCATCCCCTCCTCTCAGCTGACGATGCGCGCGGCCGACGGCTGCGATGCGCGCGGCGGGGGTGCCGAGAGCCGCCGATAGGCTGATGCGAGACCAGAGGAGACCGCGGAATGCCCGATCACGCGACGCGCGGCAACACTCTCGACCGGGTCCGACGCCACAACCTGGCCGCGATCCTGCGCCTCGTGCACCGCGGCGGCCCCCGCTCGCGCTCGCAGCTGACGCGGGCCACCGGGCTCAACCGGTCCACGATCGCCGCGCTCGTGGGCGAGCTGGTGGAGCTGGGCATCGTGCGCGAGCGCGATCCCGACACGCTCAATCAAGTGGGGCGGCCGAGCCCGATCGTCGAGGCCGACCCGCGGGTGGTCGCTTTCGCCGTGAACCCCGAGATCGACGCCGTGACGGTCGCCGTGGTCGGCTTCGACGCCGAGGTGCGCCGCCGCCTCCGCCGCACCGCGATCGTGCCGACCGCCGAGGCGGCGGCCGCGCTCGCCGCGGACGCGATCGCCGAGCTGCGCGCCGAGCTGCCCGCCGACGCCCGGACGGTCGGCATCGGAGTCGCGGTTCCCGGCCTCGTCCGCGACGCCGACGGTCTCGTCCGCACCGGCCCGCACCTGGGCTGGAGCGACGAGCCGTTCTCGCGGATGCTCGCCGACGCGACCGGACTGCCCGTCCTCTCGGCCAACGACGCCAACCTCGGTGCGCTGGCCGAGAGCGTGCTCGGCGCCGGCCGCGACGTCTCGCACCTGATCTACCTCAACGGCGGCGCGAGCGGCGTCGGCGCCGGCGTGATCGTCGGAGGCGCCCCGCTGCACGGCATCGACGGCTACGCGGGCGAGATCGGCCACACCCTCGTCAACAGCGCGGGGGTCGACTGCCACTGCGGCGCCGTCGGCTGCCTCGAGACCGAGGTCGGCCGCGCCGAGCTGCTGCGCGTGCTGGGCCTGGAGGAGAGCGAGCGGCTGGAGGAGGCGCTCGCCGCCTCCGACGACCCGGCCGTCCGCGCCGAGGTCGAGCGCCAGCTCGGCCACCTCGCGGTGGCGCTGCGCAACGTCGTCAACATCTTCAACCCGCAGCTGGTCGTGCTCGGCGGGTTCCTCGGCGCCCTCGTCGGCGTGGCGCCGGGGTTCCTCGAGGAGCGCCTGACGCACGGCGGGCCGTTCCGGGTGGCGCTGGACTCCGTCCGCATCGCGCGCACCGAGCTCGGCGGCGACCTGCTGATGATCGGAGCGGCCGAGCTGGCGTTCGAGCACCTGCTCGCCAATCCGCTGGCCGCGCCGCTGCATCCGCTCGGCCCGTGACGGCCGGGGCTTGGGCAGGGCGGCGGTAAGCGCTTACCCTGCTGGAGGACCACCGGGACCGGACGCCACCGTCGGCGCCCCGGCCCGCACCACCGCTGCGGCGGTCGAAGGAGAGAGCACATGCCCGTTCGCTACGGAGGCGACTACAACCCCGAGCAGTGGCCGAAGGAGGTGTGGCCCGAGGACGTGACCCTGATGAACCGCGCCGGCGTGAATCTCGCGACGGTGGGCGTCTTCTCGTGGGCGCACCTGGAGCCGCGCAACGGCGAGTTCGACTTCGCCTGGCTCGACGAGGTCCTCGACGGCCTGCACGCCGGCGGCGTGCGCGTCGACCTCGCCACCGCCACCGCGTCCCCGCCGCCGTGGCTGAGCCACGAGCACCCCGAGATGCTGCCCGTCACCGCCGACGGAGTGGTCCTCGGAGTCGGCTCGCGCCAGCAGTACGCGCCGTCCTCGCCCGTCTACCGCCGCTACGCCGCGCGCCTGGTGCGCAAGCTGGCCGAGCGCTACGCCGGCCACCCCGCGCTCGAGATGTGGCACATCGGCAACGAGTACGGCTGCCACGTCTCGCACGACTACTCCGAGTCGGCGGTCCTCGCGTTCCGCGAGTGGCTGAGCGTGAAGTACGGCAGCATCGAGGCGCTCAACGAGGCCTGGGGCACCGCCTTCTGGTCGCAGCGCTACTCGAGCTTCGAGGAGGTGCGGCCTCCCGCGGCGATGCCGACGCTGCCCAACCCGACCCAGCGCCTCGACTTCGACCGCTTCTCCTCCCGCCAGCTGCTCGAGTGCTACCTGGCCGAGAAGGAGATCCTGCGCGAGTACTCGCCCGAGACTCCCATCACCACGAACTTCATGGGGCTGTTCAAGCCCGTCGACTACTGGGCCTGGGCCCCGCACGTCGACGTCGTGTCGGACGACCTCTACCCCGACCCCGCCGACCCGGAGGCGCCCTTCACCGCCGCGGTCGCGCGCGACCTCATGCGCTCGCTCGGCGAGGGCCGCCCGTGGCTGCTGATGGAGCAGGCCACCAGCGCCGTCAACTGGCGCCGCAGCAACGCGCCGAAGAAGCCCGGGCAGATGCGCGCCTGGAGCTACCAGGTGCTGGGCCGCGGAGCCGACGGCATCCTCTTCTTCCAATGGCGGCAGTCGCGCGCCGGCGCCGAGAAGTTCCACTCGGGGCTCGTGCCGCACGGCGGTCCCGAGACCCGCGTGTTCCGCGAGGTCGAGGAGCTGGGCGCCGAGCTCGGCCGCCTCGACGAGATCCTCGGGACCGAGGTGGAGTCCCGCGTCGCGATCGTGTTCGACTGGGACAGCTGGTGGTCGATCGAGCAGGACGCGACTCCGGGCGCGATCGACTACGCCGCGCACGTCACCGCGTGGCACCGCGAGTTCACCCGCCGCCACGTCACGGTCGACTTCGTGCGCGCCTCCGGGCCGTTCGACGGCTACGACCTCGTCGTCGCGCCCGCACTCTTCGCGGCCCGGGCCGAGGATCTGGCCGGCCTCGCCGCGTACGCGGAGGGCGGCGGGCACCTCGTCACGACGTTCCAGAGCGGCATCACCGACGAGGACGCGCACATCACCGAGGGCGGCTACCTCGGCGCGCTGCAGTCGACGCTCGGCGTGCGCGTCGAGGAGTTCGCTCCGCTCGCCTCCGCCGACGCCTTCTCGGACGAGCTGCCCGACTCGACGGTCACCGGTTCGCTGGAGGGCGTCGTCACCCGCTGGCGCGAGTACCTGCACGCCGAGGGCGCCGAGGTGCTGGCGCGCTTCACCGACGACCTCGACGGCTGGCCTGCGATCACGCGGCGGGAGACGACCGGCGGCGGATCCGCCTGGTACGTCGCCACGTGGCCCGCGCCCGAGCTCCTGGGAACCGTCGTCGAGCGCGCGCTCGCCGACGCGGGCGTGGAGGGCGTCGTCGCCGAGCCGATCGAGGGAGTGGAGCTCGTGCGCCGCGGCGCGCTCGTCTTCGCGATCAACCACGGCCGCTCCGACGCCGTCGTGCCGATCGCCGGAGTCGACGTGCTGTCCGGCGAGCGTGCCGACTCCGTCACCCTGGCACCCCAGGGGGTCGCACTGCTGCGGGTGGGATGAGAGCGCTCACGGCGTCGAGCCCCGTCGATCACGTCCCCGGATGAACTGATAGTCGAATCAATTCGATCGAGGGGGAGTGCAGGAGCGCCCGCGGCGGTTAGCGTGAGGAGCGGTGCAGGGATGCGAGCATCCCGCGCCGCTCCTCGCGGCCGTTCCGGCGCCGCTCCCGCACGATTCCGCCCCGCTCCCCGCGCCTCGCGCAGGAAGGCCTCCGTGACCACCGTCGCCCCGACGCCCACCGGCTCCGTCCCCGTCCACCGCCACCCCGGCGACGCCCTGACCACGCGTCAGCGCCTCGTCTACGTCATCGTCCTGGGAGCGCTCACCGCGCTCGGGCCGTTCACGATCGACCTCTACCTCCCCGCCTTCCCGGTGCTGCAGGACGAGCTGAACGTGTCGGAGGCGGCGGTGCAGCTGACGCTGACGGGCACGACGCTCGGCTTCGCCCTCGGCCAGCTGATCGTCGGCCCGTGGAGCGACGCGGTCGGCCGGCGCCTGCCGCTGATCCTCGCCACCGCGGTGCACGTGCTCACCTGCATCGGCGCCGCGTTCGCCCCCGACATCGTCTGGCTCGGCGTGTTCCGCGTGCTGATGGGCGCGGGAGCCGCGGCCGGCGGCGTCGTGGCGATGGCGATGGTCCGCGACCTCTTCGGCGGGCGTCCGCTGGTCCTGATGCTCTCCCGCCTGGCGCTGGTCTCGGGCCTGGCGCCCGTGCTCGCCCCGGTGATCGGCTCGCAGCTGCTGCTGGTCATGGACTGGCGCGGCGTGTTCGTCTTCCTCGCCGCCTACGGCCTCGTCGTGATGATCGCCGTCGCCCTCCTCATCGTCGAGACGCGCCCGCGCACCGCCCGCGGCGACCGCGACCGCCGCTCGCTGCTGCAGCGCTACCGCTCCGTGCTCGGCGACCGCCAGTTCGTGGGAGTGGCGCTCATCGGCGGCATGACCTTCGCCGGCCTCTTCACCTACCTCTCCAGCTCGGCCTTCCTGTTCCAGGGCCTCTACGGCTTCGATCCGCAGCAGTACGGCCTGCTCTTCGCCGTCAACTCGCTCGGAGTGGTCGTGGGCGTCCAGGCGTCCTCGCGGCTCAGTCGCCGCGTCGGCCCGCAGTGGATCCTCGCGATCACCACGATCTCGCTGTTCACCACCGCCGGGCTCATCGCGCTCTTCGACGCGCTCGGCTTCGGCCTGTGGGGCACGCTCGTGCCGCTGTGGCTCTTCATCGCGTCGTGCGGCTTCAGCTTCCCGTGCGTGCAGGTGCTCGGACTCGTGAACCACGGCAAGGAGGCGGGCACCGCGGCGTCGCTGCTGGGCGCCGTGAACTTCGGCATGGCGGGGATCCTCTCGCCGATCTCGGGGATCTTCGGCGCCTCCTCCGCGATCCCGATGGCGCTGGTGATGATGACGACCGCGGCGATCTCCATCCTGGCGCTCTGGCTGATCGTGCGGCCGCGCACCGTGGCGGCGCTGCAGGACTGACGCAGCGGCTCCGCGCCCCGCGCGCAAGCCCCTGCACGTGAACGTCCGGCGGGGGAGGATGTCGGGATGGTGAACCGCGAGAACCGATCGACGACCGAGCCCGCCTCCGCGAGCCCCGACGCGGTGCAGCGCGAGCGGATGGGGACGTCCGCCCCGTCCGCGGATCCCGCGGCGACCAAGGTCCTCACGCAGGAGGTCGCGCACCGCGTCTCGCGTCGCTGGCCGCTCGTCTCGGCGTCGATCGCCCTGCTCCTCACGGTGATCCTGGCGATCATGATCGCCTACCGCCCGACCACCGCCTTCGGCTTCGACGTCGAATGGATGGACGAGATCGTCGAGCACCGCTCGAGCGTCTGGGACATCCCGGCCCTCGTCATGAACACGGTCGGCGCGGGCATCACCGGCACGGCGGTCATCCCGCTGGCCATCGTGGCCGTCCTGCTCGTGTTCCGCAGGCGCTGGGCTGCGCTGTACTACACGGTCGCCGCCCTGGTCAGCGTCGGCCTGACGCAGCTCGTCAAGGAGCTCGTCGGCCGCGCCCGCCCCGAGGACATGCTGGTCACGAGCGATTACGGCTCGTTCCCCTCCGGCCACACGGCGAACGCGGCGACGACCGCGATGGTGCTCGCGCTGATCTTCCCGCTGGTCTGGGTCTGGATCGCGGGCTTCCTCTACTCCGTCGCCATGATGGCCAGCCGCACGTACCTCGGCGCGCACTGGCTGAGCGACACCATCGGCGGCCTGCTCCTGGGCGTCGGAGTAGCGCTCGTCGTCTGGGCGCCGCTCGCCGGGCGACTGCGCAGCGAGAGCGAGCTGCCGCATCCGCCGATCTGGGTGAAGCGCTCGGACGTGCGCTAGTCAGGAGCCGAGCGGCGCGAGCCCGTCGAGCTCGTTGAACGTGTAGACGTGCAGCCCGTGGAGCCGGTCGCCCGCGGCCTCCTCGAGTCGGGAGACGAAGGCGGTGGGATCGAACCGCCGGCCGCGCAGCAGGCCGCCCGCCACCGAGGTGCTCCGCTTCAGGAACCCCAGCGAGGAGCCCACGCCGATCCTTGCGCCCAGGCTCAGCAGCTTCGCCCGCTCGACCGGTCCCGGCACCCCGGCCCACAGCTCCGCCTCGATGCCCTCCGCCCGGAGAAGGTCGGCGTAGCGCACCACGGCGTCGACGTCGAAGCACATCTGCGTGACGATCGAGCGGAGGAAGGGCGCCCGCTCGCGCAGGTGCGTCAGGATGCTCTCGTCCGAGAGGTGCGGGTGCCCCTCCGGGTACCCGGCGATGCCGACGGCCAGGTCAGGCGTGATCTCGACGGCGTCGCGGAGGAGCTCCAGGCTCGTCGAGTAGGTCCCGCTCGCCTTCTTCGCGTCACCCGACACGACGAACACCTCGTCGATGCCGCTGTCGCCGAGCCGGCCGAGCGCCCGCTCGAGGGCCGGGCGCCCTTCGACGTTGCGCGCGGCGAGATGCGGAACCACCCGGAAGCCGAGTGCGGCGAGCTCGACGGCCGCATCCAGCGTCCGCTCGGTGCCGTGCTGCGGGAGGCTCGTGACGGTCAGGGTGATCGCGGGCGGCTCGGCGAACGCGCGGCGGGCCCGCTCGGCGATGTCGTCGGACGGGATGATCTCGAAGCGCGTCCTGGTCACCCGTCCACCCTCCCACGACCCGGTGTCGGAGGGTCGCCCTAGCCTGGAGGCGTCCGCCGCCCGGCGGCACGGAGGGAGTCGCATGTACCTGGAGGCCGGCCGAGTGGTCACGAGCCCCACCGACCTCTCGAACTGGGCGGCCTGCGAGTGGGCGGTGCTCCGGCGCTTCGACGCGATGCTGGGCCGGTCGCCGCGGCTGGACCCCGTGGTCGACGCGATGCTCGACCGCACCGCCGTCCTCGGCGACGAGCACGAGCACCGCTTCCTGGCCGAGCTCAAGCGCACCCACGACGTCCTCGAGTTCGAGCGGCCCGAGCCCGCGGGGTACGCGGCCGCGGCCGACGCCGCCGTCGAGGCGATGCGCGCCGGCGTCGACGTCCTGTTCCAGGCCACGTTCTTCGACGGCGCGTTCATCGGCTTCTCCGACTTCCTCCTCCGCACCGCCGACGGCGCGTACGAGGTCTACGACACCAAGCTCGCCCGGCACGCCAAGATCCCGGCGCTGCTTCAGCTGGCCGCCTACGCCGAGCAGATGAGCGCCCGCGGGATCCGCGTCGGCGAGCAGGTGCACCTCGTGCTCGGGGACGGCACGGTCACCAGCCACGAGCTGGCGTCCATCGCGCCGGTGCAGCGCGTGCAGCGGGCGCGCCTGCGCGCGGTGCTGGACGAGCGGGTGGCGGCCGACGAGCCGCTCGCCTGGGGCGACCCCCGCTACGCGGCGTGCGGACGCTGCCCCGTCTGCGCTCCCGAGGTGCAGGGGCACCGCGATCCGATCCTCGTCGCCGGGATGCGGCTCGACCAGCGGGCGAAGCTGGTGGCGGCCGGGGTCTCGACCCTCGACGCGCTCGCCGAGCACGACGGCCCGGTCCCGGGGATGGGGGCCGGCACCCTCGACGCCCTCCGGGCGCAGGCGCGCCTCCAGGTGCTGTCCGAGTCCTCGCCGGTGCCCGCCGTCGAGGTCGTCGACGCCTCCGTGCTCGCCGCCCTGCCCGCTCCCGACCCGGGCGACCTCTTCTTCGACTTCGAGGGCGACCCGCTGCACACCGAGGACAACCGCGAGTGGGGCCTCGACTACCTGTTCGGCATGGTCGACGACCAGGAGGAGTTCACGGCCTTCTGGGCGCACGACCTCGGCGCCGAGCGGCGGGCGCTCGTCGACTTCCTCGCGTTCCTGCGCGAGCGCCGCTCCCGCTACCCCCGGATGCACGTCTACCACTACGCGTCCTACGAGCGCACGCACCTGCTCTCGCTCGCCCTGCGCCACGGCGTCGGCGAGGAGGAGGTCGACCAGCTGCTGCGCGACGGCGTGCTCGTCGACCTCTACCCGGTGGTGCGGCGGGGGCTCCGGGTGGGCTCGCGCAGCTACTCCATCAAGAAGCTCGAGCCCCTCTACATGGGGTCCGAGCAGCGCGACGCCTCCGGAGTGACGAACGCGGCCGACAGCATCGACGTCTACGTGAAGGCGCGCGCCGCGTTCGCCGACGATCCCGTGAAGGGTCAGCGCGAGCTCGATCTCGTCGCCGACTACAACGCCTACGACTGCCGCTCGACCCTGCGCCTGCGCGACTGGCTGCTGTCGCTCGCGCCGCCCCGCGACGAGCCCCTGCCGCTCGTCGAGATCGATCTCCCGGTGCCGCGCGAGCCCGATCCGACGGCCGTCGCCCTGCTCGAGCAGGTGGCGGGCGTCGAGCCGTGGGAGCGGACCGCCGACCAGACCGCCCTGGCCCTCGCGGGCGCGGCGATCGACTACCACCGCCGCGAGGCCAAGACCTTCTGGCAGGAGCACTTCGACCGCCTCCGCCAGCCCCTCGACGAATGGGCCGACGTCCGCGACGTCGTGATGATCGACCGGGTCGAGGTCGTCCGCGACTGGTCGAAGCTCCCGAAGGCGCGCACGCAGTCGCGCGAGCTGCGGATCCTCGGCCGACTCGCGCCGGGGAGCAGGCTCGGCACCGGATCCTCGCCCTACCTCGTCTACGACGCCCCGCCGCCGCCCGGAGCGCCGTCGCCCGGACCCGGGCTGCGCGGCGCGTCCGACCGGTCCGAGATCCTCGCGGTCGACGACGACGGCGAGCGCATCGTCCTCCTGCTCAAGGAGGGGCTGAGGGCGGGGGAGGACCCGCACGACGACACCCCCGTCGCGCTGGCGCCCGCGCCGCCGCCGCGGGCGGCCCCGCAGCCCGAGGCGATCGCGGAGTGGGGTCGCGACGTGCTCGACGCGCTGCCCGAGCTCCTGCCCGACCCCGCGCTCGACGTGCTGCGGCGGACGCCGCCCGCCGCGGTCGCCCCGGTCGACGGCGACGACGTGATCGGAGCCGTCGTCGAGACCCTGCTCGGGCTCGACCGGGCCACCCTCGCGGTGCAGGGCCCGCCCGGCACCGGCAAGACCTACGTCGGCTCGCACGTCATCGCGCGGCTCGTGCGCGAGCACGGCTGGCGCGTCGGCGTCGTGGGTCAGTCCCACTCCGTCGTCGAGAACGTGCTCACGGCGGTCGTGGGCCGGGGAGTCGATCCGTCGCGCGTCGCGAAGGTGCCCAAGGGCGGCACCTCGGCCGAGGCGCTCGAGGCGGTCGCCTGGGCGCCCGTGAAGAACGGAGCGGCGCTCGCCGCGGTGCTCGCGGAGGGCGGGGGCTGCGTCGTCGGCGGCACCGCGTGGACCTTCGCGAACGCGGGCACGGTGCCCCGCCGCTCCCTCGACCTGCTCGTCGTCGACGAGGCGGGCCAGTTCTCGCTCGCGCCCACGATCGCGAGCGCGGTCGCGGCCGAGCGCCTCCTGCTCCTCGGCGATCCGCAGCAGCTGCCCCAGGTCAGCCAGGGCTCGCACCCCGAGCCGGTGGACGAGTCGGCGCTCGGCTGGCTGGCCGACGGCCACGACGTGCTGCCCGCCGAGTACGGCTACTTCCTCGCGCAGACCTACCGGATGCACCCCGAGCTCGCCGCCGCCGTGTCCGAGCTGTCCTACGAGGGCGCCCTGACGTCGCGGGCGCCGGAGGAGCGCCGCCTCGAGGGCGTCAGGCCGGGCCTGCACTCCGTCCCGGTCGTGCACGCCGGCGACACCACGTCCTCGCCCGACGAGGCCCGTCGCGTCGTCGAGATCGCCCGGTCGATGATCGGCCGCACCTGGGTCGACGAGCACGGCGAGCGGAGCCTCACCGCGGCCGATGTGATCGTGGTCGCGCCCTACAACGCGCAGGGCGGCCTGCTGCGCGCCGCCCTCGACGCGGCGGGGCTCGACGAGACGGCCGTGGGCACCGTCGATCTCTTCCAGGGACGCGAGGCGGTGGTCGCGATCGTCTCCCTCGCGGCGTCCTCGGGCGCCGACGTCCCGCGCGGGCTCGAGTTCCTCCTCCTGCCCAATCGGCTGAACGTGGCGATCTCCCGCGCGAAGTGGGCGGCCTACCTCGTGCACTCGCCGGCGCTCGCCGCCTCGCTGCCCACGTCGCTCGTCGGACTCGAGCGGCTGTCGCGCTTCATCCGCCTGCTCGAGCGGGGCGCGGGGGCGCCGGAGTGACGGAATCGGTGGCCCACGGGCCGCATCAGCGATGTTCTCAGCGGCCATCGACGTGGTGGACGACGTGATCCGTCGCTACGTTGGAGGCATGAGAATCCTCCTGGTCGGCGCCGGCGGCGTCGGCGACGCCTTCGCCCGGATCGCCGCCCGTCGCACCTTCTTCGAGCAGATCATCGTCTGCGACTACGAGCTCGCCCGGGCCGAGCGCACCGTCGCCTGGATCGCCGAGCGCCACGGCGTCGAGGGAGTCGAGGACCGCTTCGTCGCCGCCCGCATCGACGCCTCCGACGCCGAGAGCGTCGAGACCGTGGCGCGCGCTCACGGCGCCACCCACGTGATGAACGCCGTCGAGCCCAAATTCGTGCCGACGATCTTCGCCGGAGCGCTCGCCGCCGGAGCGGACTACGTCGACATGGCCATGAGCCTGTCGCGCCCGCACCCCGACGAGCCGCACGCGCAGACGGGGGTCAAGCTCGGCGACGAGCAGTTCGAGGCGGCGGGGGAGTGGGAGTCGCGCGGGCGGCTCGCCCTCGTCGGCATGGGCGTCGAGCCCGGCCTCTCGGACGTCTTCGCCCGCTACGCGTCCGACCACCTCTTCGACGAGATCGACGAGCTGGGCGTGCGCGACGGCGCGAACCTCGTGGTGCGCGACGAGAGCGGGGCCGAGGTCTTCGCTCCCTCCTTCTCGATCTGGACGACGATCGAGGAGTGCCTGAACCCGCCGGTGGTCTACGAGGAGGGACGGGGCTGGTTCACCACGCCGCCCTTCTCCGAGCCCGAGGTGTTCGAGTTCCCCGAGGGCATCGGCCCCGTCGAGTGCGTCAACGTCGAGCACGAGGAGGTGCTCCTCATGCCGCGCTGGCTCGAGGCGAAGCGGGTCACCTTCAAGTACGGGCTCGGCGAGCAGTTCATCGGCGTCCTGCGCACTCTGCACCTGCTGGGCCTGGACGGCGTCGAGCCGATCCGGGTGCGCTCCTCGGAGGGCCCCGTGATGGTCGCTCCGCGCGACGTGGTCGCGGCCGCACTGCCCGACCCCGCGGGCATCGGCCCCCGCATGACCGGCAAGACCTGCGCGGGCCTGTGGGTCAGCGGCGCGAAGGACGGCGCCCACCGCGAGGTGTACCTCTACCACGTGAGCGACAACGAGTGGACGATGGCCGAGTACGGCGCCCAGTGCGTGGTCTGGCAGACGGCGCTGAACCCCGTCGTGGCCCTCGAGATGCTCGCCACCGGCGCCTGGTCGGGCGCGGGGGTGCTCGGTCCCGAGGCGTTCGACGCGGCTCCGTTCCTCGAGCTGATGGCGCGCCCGATCGAGGAGGGCGGGTACGGCCAGGCCTGGCACGTCCGCGAGGACACGCGACCCTAGGCTGAGCGCATGACCAACGACGACGGGCTCGCCTCGGCGAGGGACGAGGCGCGAGCGGCACTCGAGGCCGCCCGCGCACTGCAGGCCGAGGCGGCTCGGGCCCTCGAGCGCGCCGAGGCGGCCGCCGCGGCTCTGGGCGCCGTCTCGGGTCCGGAGGAGGCCAGCGCGGTCGTCGACGACGTCCGGTTCGTCGAGGCGGTGCAGGGCGACGCGGCTCCCGAGGCGGTTCCGGCGGCCCCGGGCCCCCTCGCCGAATCGTCCGTCGACGCCGTCCGCGCCGGCTACGCCTTCGCCGGACCGGTCCTCGAGCTCGGCGCCCTCGTCAACGGCGAGGCCCGTCCCGACGTCCCCGTCCGCCTGCCGCTCGGCATGCTCAACCGCCACGGTCTCGTCGTGGGCGCGACCGGCACCGGCAAGACCAAGACGCTGCAGGTCCTCGCCGAGCAGCTCTCGGCCGCCGGAGTCCCGGTGTTCGCCGCCGACATCAAGGGCGACCTCTCGGGTCTCGCGACCCCCGGCACCGCCGACGAGAAGCTCCTCGCCCGCACCCGAACCATCGGCCAGGAGTGGCGGGCCGACGCGTCTCCCGCCGAGTTCTTCGCCCTGGGCGGTATCGGCACGGGCGTCCCCGTGCGCGCGACCGTCACCGGGTTCGGCCCGCTGCTGCTGTCGAAGGTCCTGGGTCTGAACGCGACCCAGGAGTCGAGCCTCGGCCTCGTCTTCCACTACGCCGAGGGCGAGGGCCTCCCGCTGGTCGACCTGTCGGACCTCCGCGCCGTGCTCACCTACCTCGTCGGCGACGAGGGCAAGGGGGAGCTCGCCGAGCTGGGCGGTCTGTCCAAGGCCACCGCGGGCGTCATCCTCCGCGAGCTCATCGCGTTCGCCGACCAGGGCGCCGACGTGTTCTTCGGCGAGCCCGAGATCGACACCGCCGAGTTCCTCCGCACCACCGCCGACGGCCGCGGCGTCGTGAGCCTGCTCGAGGTCCCCGGAGTCGCGGACCGGCCCGCGCTCTTCTCGACGTTCCTGATGTGGCTGCTCGCCGACCTCTTCAACGACCTGCCCGAGGTGGGCGACCTCGACCGCCCGAAGCTCGTCTTCTTCTTCGACGAGGCGCATCTGCTCTTCCGCGACGCCTCGAAGGACTTCCTCGCGGCGATCACCCAGACCGTGCGCCTCATCCGCTCGAAGGGGGTCGGCATCGTCTTCGTCACGCAGACGCCCAAGGACGTCCCGGGCGACGTCCTCGCGCAGCTCGGCTCGCGCATCCAGCACCAGCTGCGCTCCCACACGCCCGACGACGCGAAGGCGCTGAGAGCCACCGTGTCCACGTACCCGGAGTCGGACTACGACCTCGGCGAGACGCTCCAGGCACTGCCGATCGGCGAGGCGATCGTGACGGTCATGAACGAGCGCGGAGCCCCCACCCCGGTCGCCTGGACGCGCCTGCGCGCACCGCAGGGCTCGATGTCGCCGACCCCGGAGTCGGAGCGGGAGGCGAGCGTGCAGCGCTCCCCGCTGCTCGCGCGCTACGGCACCCCGCTCGACCGCGACTCCGCCCGCGAGATCCTCACCCGTCGGCTCGACGCCGCCGCCGACGCGGAGGAGGAGCGCCTCGCCGCCGAGGAGCGCGCCGAGGAGGAGGCCCGCCTCGCGAAGGAGCGGGCCCGCCGCGAGAAGGAGCGCGCGGCCGCCGAGCGCCGCGCCGACGCCGCCGCCGAGCGCACCCGCCGCCGCACCGCGCCGACTACCCGCAGCCGCACCTCCCGCGCCGACAAGGGCGTCGTCGAACAGGTCCTCGGGTCCTCGGTCGGCAAGACCCTGCTCCGCGAGGTCGTCCGAGGCATCTTCGGCACCGCCCGCCGCCGCCGCTGACGGGGCCGCCGCCGCCGCTGCCGGGGCCGTCTGCGGCGTTGTCCTCGGTCGCGATACCGCCGGTATCGCTTCCTCGTCCGCCTTGCAGCCGACCCCGTCAGCGGCGGCGGCCCTGTGGGCGCCTTCGACGAGGGCGGGCGGCGGCCCTGCGGGCGCCCCTCCAGGGGGTGGCGGCCCTGCGGGCACCACCTGCTGATCGAGGAGCGCGCGCAGCGCGCGTATCGAGATCGACCCGCGCCGGAGCACCCCGCTAACGTCCGCGTGTTAGCGTCACTCCTCGTGACCGAGAGCCTCAGCACCCGAGACCGCATCCTCCGGGCGACCGCCGAGCTGCTGGCCGAGGGAGGCCGCGACGCCGTCTCGACCCGCGCGATCAGCTCGGCGGCCGGCGTCCAGGCGCCCACCATCTACCGCACCTTCGGCGACCTCCGCGGACTGCTCGACTCCGTCGTCGCCGCGGGTGTCGCCGACGCCGTGGCCGAGTTCGAGCGCGGCGACGCCCCGGAGGATCCCGTCGACGCCCTCCGCGCCGCCTGGGACCAGCACGTCGCCTTCGGACTCGCGCAGCCGCACGTCTACGCGCTGATGTTCACCGCCCGCCCGGGGGAGGAGTCGGAGGCCGCGCGCCTGTCCCTCGGAGCGCTGCTCGCGCACGTCCGCGCCGTCGCGGAGGCCGGACGGCTCACCGTCGATGTCGAGCACGCCGCCCGGCTGCTCCAGTCCGCGGCCCTCGGCTGCACTCTGACGCTCACCGCCGGCCACGACGGCGACGACGACCTGTCCTCGCGCTCCCGCGAGGCGGTCCTCGCGGCGATCACGACGTCGGAGGCGGGACCCACCGATCCCGCGGCCCGCGCCCTCGTCGCCCACGCGGTCGCCCTGCGTGCGGCGCTGGGCTCGGTCGACGTCCTGAGCGACGCCGAGCGGACGCTGCTCGAGGAGTGGCTCGTCCGCATCGCCCGCTGATCCGCACGGCCCGCTGACGAGGTTCCGACCCTCGACACCGGCCCCCCGGGAAAAGGAGAACGGTGCCCGTGCTGGCGAGAGCGACGGACACCGTTCGGCGGAGGATGGGGGATTCGAACCCCCGAGGGCTTTCACCCAACACGCTTTCCAAGCGTGCGCCATAGGCCACTAGGCGAATCCTCCAGGCGCGACCGTGATCGCGACCTCATGCACACTACACGGAACCGAGGCCTGCTGCAGACCACGGGGCGCTCGTCACCTCCCGCGGATCGGGTTAGACTGTCTCCCGGCTCCCCGCGTGGCGCCATCCAGGCCAACTCCCCCAGGGCGGAAACGCAGCAAGGGTAACCGGGCTCTGGCGGGTGCGCGGGGGGTCTTCCTCCGTTAACGGGACCCGCACGGCTCCTCCCCAGCCCGCCTCGCGTGCACGCTCTCCCATCCTGGAGCGACTGCCCAGTCTCGCCGCGGGCACCGTCGGTAGGGTGGCTCCGATGGTCCAGAGCATCTACATCTCGTCCGCTGAAGGTCACTCCGGCAAGTCCACGGTCGCCCTCGGCGTCCTCGACATGCTCAGCAGCCAGGTGCAGCGGGTGGGCGTCTTCCGCCCTATCGCCCGCTCCACCTCCGAGCCCGACTACGTGCTCGAGATGCTGCTCGGCCACTCCGACTCCGGTCTCGCCTACGACGACTGCATCGGCGTGACCTACGAGGACGTGCACGCCGACGGCGAGGCCGCCCTCTCGCGCATCGTCGAGCGCTACAAGGGCGTCGAGGCGCAGTGCGACGCCGTCGTGATCCTCGGCTCCGACTACACCGACGTCGGCAGCCCCACCGAGCTGGGCTACAACGCCCGCATCGCCGCCAACCTCGGCGCCCCCGTCCTGCTGGTGCTCACCGGGCGCGACGTGTCCCGGAGCGAGCAGCTGGGCCAGGCGCCCGCGCGCACCCCGGAGGAGATGCGGCAGATCACCGAGCTCGCCGCGGTCGAGCTGCGCACCGCGCACGCCACGCTCATCGGAGTGGTCGCCAACCGCGCTGATCCCGCCACCGCCACCTCCGCCGTCGAGGCGATCCGCGGGGGACTGCCGGCGGGCGTCCCCGTCTGGGCCATCCGCGAGGATCCGTTCCTCGTCGCGCCCAGCGTGTCCCGGCTCGTCGAGGCGGTCGACGGGGTCGTCGTCGCCGGCGACCCCGAGCTGCTCGGCCGCGAGGCGCTCGGCGTCGTCGTCGCCGGCATGTCGATGGTCAACGTGCTCCCGCGACTCATGGAGGGCGGCGTCGTCATCGTCCCGGGCGACCGGCCCGAGGTCGTGCTCGCGGTGATCATGGCGCACGCCTCCGGCAACTTCCCGACCGTCTCGGCGATCATCCTCAACGGCGGCTTCGAGCTGCCCGAGCCGATCGTCCGCCTGATCGAGGGCGTCGACACCCCGCTGCCGATCATCATGACCGAGCTCGGCACGTACGACACCGCCGTGCGCGTCACCGCCGCCCGCGGCCGCCTCGCCGCCGACTCGCCGCGCAAGCGCGACACCTCCCTCGCCCTCTTCGAGGAGGCGATCGACGCGGTCGAGCTGCTGACCCTGCTCGACGTCGGGCGGTCCGACGTCGTCACGCCGCTCATGTTCGAGTACGGGCTCATCGAGCGCGCCCGCATCGCCGACCGCCACATCGTGCTGCCCGAGGGCGGCGACGACCGCATCCTGCGCGCCGCGGCCACCGTGCTCAAGCGCGGCATCGCGCGCCTGACGATCCTGGGCGAGGAGTCGGAGGTGCGCGGCCGGGCCGCGGGCCTCGGCGTCGACATCGACGGCGCACGCGTGCTCAGCGTCCTCGATCCCGAGCACCGCGCGCGGTTCGCCGAGGAGTACGCCCGCATCCGCGCGCACAAGGGCATCACCTACGACCACGCCTTCGACACCGTCACCGACGTCTCGTACTTCGGCACGATGATGGTGCAGCTCGGCCTCGCCGACGGCATGGTCTCGGGCGCCGCGCACACGACGGCGCACACCATCCGCCCCGGCTTCGAGATCATCAAGACCAGCCCCGGCGTCTCGGTGGTCTCGAGCGTCTTCCTGATGGCGCTCGCCGACCGCGTGCTCGTCTACGGCGACTGCGCGGTGAACCCCGATCCCACCGAGGCGCAGCTGGCCGACATCGCGATCTCCTCGGCCGAGACCGCGCAGCAGTTCGGCATCGACCCGCGCATCGCGATGCTCTCGTACTCCACCGGCGAGAGCGGGGCCGGAGCCGACGTCGAGAAGGTGCGCGCCGCGACGGCGCTGGTGCGCGAGCGCCGTCCCGACCTGCTGGTCGAGGGTCCGATCCAGTACGACGCGGCAGCGGACGCGGCGGTCGCCGCCTCGAAGATGCCCGGCTCGCAGGTCGCCGGCCGCGCCACCGTGTTCATCTTCCCGGACCTCAACACGGGCAACAACACCTACAAGGCGGTCCAGCGCTCGGCCGGAGCAGTCGCGATCGGCCCCGTCCTGCAGGGCCTCCGCAAGCCCGTCAACGACCTCAGCCGCGGCGCCCTCGTCCAGGACATCGTCAACACCGTCGCGATCACGGCCATCCAGGCCGCGACGCAGGCGATCGTGCCGCCCACCTCCGCCATCCCCGTCGTGCGCTGACGCCACCCACGTCGCCGCCCCTCCGACCCCGACCCCCAGGAGTCCCCTCATGTCCGTCGTCCTCGTCGTCAACAGCGGTTCGTCGTCGTTCAAGTACCAGCTCATCGAGATGACGACGGAGGAGACGCTCGCGAGCGGCCTCGTCGAGCGGATCGGCGAGGAGACGGGTCGCACGAAGCACACCCGCGACGGCGAGAGCATCGAGATCGAGGGCCCGATCCCGGACCACACGGCCGGGTTCGACGCCATGATCCGCGCCTTCGACGAGAACGGGCCGAGCCTGTCGGAGTTCCCGCCCGTCGCGGTCGGGCACCGCGTCGTGCACGGCGGCAAGCGCTTCTACGAGGCGACCGTCGTCACCGACCTCGTCAAGATCAACATCGAGGACCTCTCCGACCTCGCCCCCCTGCACAACCCGGCGAACCTCGAGGGCATCGAAGCCGCGCAGAAGGCGTTCCCCGACGTGCCGCACGTCGCCGTCTTCGACACCGCGTTCCACCACACGCTGCCGCCCGAGGCGTCGACGTACGCGATCCCGGCCGAGCTCGCCGACAAGCACCGCATCCGCCGTTACGGCTTCCACGGCACGTCGCACAAGTTCGTGTCCGAGGCCGCCGCCGCCTACCTCGGCCGCCGCCGCTCCGATCTCACGACGATCGTCCTCCACCTCGGGAACGGCGCGTCGGTCTGCGCGGTCGACGGCGGAGCCTCGGTCGAGACCTCCATGGGCATGACCCCGCTCGAGGGGCTCGTCATGGGCACTCGCTCCGGTGACCTCGACCCGGCGGTCGTCTTCCACCTCGCCCGCAAGGCGGGCCTCTCGATCGACGAGCTCGACGCGGTCCTCAACCGCCGCAGCGGTCTCCTGGGCCTCTCCGGCCGCGGAGACATGCGCGACGTGCAGGAGGCGTCGGAGGCCGGCGACGAGAAGGCCGCCGCCGCCCTCGAGGTCTACTACCACCGCCTCCGCCACTACATCGGCGCGTACTACGCCCAGCTCGGCCGCGTCGACGCGATCGTCTTCACCGCCGGAGTCGGCGAGAACGTCCCCGCGGTCCGCGCCGGCGCCCTCCGCGGCCTCGAGGGCCTCGGCATCGAGCTCGACCCCGAGCGCAACGCGGCCCGCGACCGCGGAGCCCGCCGCATCTCGACCGACGACTCCCGCGTCGCCGTCCTCGTCATCCCCACCAACGAGGAACTCGAGATCGCCCGGCAGTCCTTGTCGGTCGTCTAGCCGCTGCGCCGCTCCAGGACCCGCGGTCGGCGTGCGAGGTGGTCGACGTCGGCTGCCCGCCGCCGACTCGGTCACCACGCAGGGGAGGGGGACTCGTCCTTCGAGAGCCCGGTCACCAGGACGCAGTTCTCGCTCCGCTCTCCGCCTGAGTTCTGCAGGCCGAGCGGTCCGCGACCGAGGTCAGGAGCTGCTCCGACGACCCGAATCGACTCGGCAAGCCCTGCCGACCTCGGTTGCGGACAGGACGACGAATCAGACAGGCGGTACCGGGCGGGAGGCCCGACGGCAGCTTCCCGTGGGCCCGCCGGAAATCGCCGGCACACGACTCCGGGCCACGCCTCCGACCCGGTCGGCTCGCCGCTGGGGACGGAGCTGCGCCCGTCCGCTCCGGAACGTCGGGCCCGCACCGCGGATCCCGGTGGAGCGCGTCGGACTGCTCTGACCGGTTCTCCGCTCGTCCTGCCCTTGCTCGCCCCGGCGATCACGGCTCCCGGACCGACCGCTCCCTCTCGAGACGGCTCTCGCCCCGGCCCGGCACCACGACGGCGATCTGGCGGCGGAGGTGCGCGAGGAGGGCCGGCAGCGGATCGCCGAGGTGGAGGGTCGCCGTCGTCGTCACGTGGATGACGGACGTGATCACGCGGGCGCGGATCGCCGCATCGAGCCGGTCGATCCTGCTGTCCCGGCGCAGGATGCCGCCCACCCCCTCCTCGAGCCGCTGCGACAGGGCCAGGCCTTCGCGGCGGTGCTCCTCCTCCGGGTCGCCGGACACGAGCTCGTGCAGATAGATCCGCCCGTTCTCCGGATGCTCGCGGACGCAGGCGACGACGGGCGTGATCAGGGCGAGGACCCTCTCGAGGGCGTCTCTCGCCGGCGCCCGGGCGGCGGCGAGCCCGTCGTCGATGGCCGCTCCGAACTTCCGGTTCTGCACCATGATCAGCAGCTCGGCCTTCGTCGCGGCGTAGAGGTAGAGCGTGCCGATCGCCACGTCGGCGCGGTCGGCGATCTGCTGGGTGGTCACTCCGCCCACTCCCCGCTCGGCGAAGAGCGCGCGCGCCGCCTGCTCGATGCGGCGCTGCTTGTCCTCCTTCGCCCGCTCACGACGGCCCGGCGGCTTCTCCTCGGAACCCATGCGACTCCTCCTTGACAAAATTACTGAGTGTGCTCATGCTTGAGTCTACTCGGACGAGCGGGGAGGAGCACCTCCCGCCGCCGGATCGGACAGGAGACCGGATCGACATGGCAGGGTCATCGAACGCGGAGGCGGGACGGGCGTCCTTCCTCGATGCACCGACGCGCCGACTGCGCGTGCGCGGCGAGGACGTCGTGTACCGCGACCTCGGCACCGCCCGCGACGGAGTGCCTCCGCTCGTCGCCCTCACCCGCCTCGGCGCCAATCTCGACAGCTGGGACCCGGAGGTCGTCGACCCGCTGGCCGCCGAGCGCCGGGTCCTGCTGATCGGGTACCGCGGGGTGGGCGGCTCGGGCGGCGGGGTGCGACGGTCCTTCGAGGAGGCGGCCGACGACCTCATCGCCGCGGTCGGGGCGCTGGGGCTCGAGCGGATCGACCTCTTCGGCCAGTCGATGGGCGGGATGGTCGCGCAGGCGGTCCTCGAGCGGGCTCCGGCCCTCGTCGACCGCGTGGTCCTCGCGTCGACCGGCCCGGAGGGCGGGCCTGGCCTCACCCGGATGACCGGCGTGATGGTCCGCACCATCCTGCGAGGGGCGCTGACCGCCACCGACCCCACGGCTCTGCTCTTCTTCACCCGCACTCCGGTCGGTCGCCGGGCGGCGGTCGAGCACGACGCGCGGCTGAAGCGCCGTCGGGCCGACCGCGACCGTCCGGTCCCGCTCGGTGTCCTCCGCGCCCAGCTGCAGGCGGTGAAGCGCTGGGGCGGGCAGCCGGCACCCGGACGCACGTTCCCCCAGCCCGCGCTGATCCTGCACGGCGATGCCGACCGCATGGTCCCGCCCGAGAACACCGAACCGCTGCGCCGCCGCTTCGACGACGCTCTCGTGATCGTCTTCTCCGACTCCGGCCACGGAGCGGTGCCCCAGAACCGGCTCGCCGTCCTCGACGCCGTCCGGACCTTCCTCCGCCGCTGATCCGCGGCCCGCACACCTCACCAGGAGACACCCCCATGCGAGCATTCGTCCTCGACGCCTACAAGCAGCCCCTCCACGAGACCGACGTCGCCGAGCCCGTCGTCGGCCCCCGCGACGTCCTCGTGCAGGTCGCGGCCGCCGGCCTCAACCAGCTCGACGAGAAGATCCGGGCGGGGGAGTTCACGACGCTCCTCCCGTACAAGACGCCGTTCGTCCTCGGGCACGACGTCGCCGGCACGGTCCTGCGCGTGGGTTCCGAGGTGCGCCGGGTGCAGGTCGGCGACAACGTCTACGCCCGCCCCCGCGACCACCGCATCGGCACCTTCGCCGAGCGGATCGCGATCGACGAGGCCGACGTGGCCCGCGCCCCGTCCTCGATCAGCGCCGTCGACGCCGCCTCCCTGCCCCTGGTCGCGCTGACCGCCTGGCAGGCGCTCGTCGAGAGGGGGCGGGTCCAGCCCGGTCAGAAGGTGCTGATCCACGCCGGCTCCGGAGGCCTGGGCAGCATCGCGATCCAGCTCGCGAAGCACCTCGGCGCGCATGTCGCGACGACGGCCTCCGCCGCCAACGCCGACTTCGTCCGGGAGCTGGGTGCCGACGTCGTCCTCGACTACCGCTCGCAGGACTTCGAGCAGGAGCTCTCCGGGTACGACCTCGTGCTCGACAGTCTCGGCGGCGAGAACCTCGAGAAGTCGCTCCGGGTCCTCCGGCGCGGGGGGAGGGCCGTCGGCGTCTCCGGCCCGCCCGACCCCGCCTTCGCGAAGGCGAGCGGCATGAACCCGGTGCTGCGCCTCGCGGTCGCCGCTCTCAGCCGCAAGATCCGCGGGCAGGCGAAGAACCTGGGGGTGGGCTACGAGTTCCTCTTCATGCGCGCCAGCGGCGAGCAGCTGGACCGCATCACCGAGCTCGTCGACGCCGGGGCCCTGCGCCCGGTCGTCGGAGCGACGTTCCCCTTCCACGAGACGCCCGCCGCGATGGAGTCGCTGCACTCGTCCCGCGCCCGCGGCAAGACCGTCGTCCTCGGCCTCTGACCCCCACCCCTCCCCGCGCGACCGTTCCAGAAGGAGCACCCACCATGAGCACCGCAGACCCCGTCATCACGTCCTACGCACTCGCCCCCGCGAAGAGCATCACCACGCACGGCAAGACCTTCGCGTACCGCGAGCTCGGCCCGGAGGAGACGGTCCCCGTCGTCTTCTTCGTGCACCTGGCCGCGACCCTCGACAACTGGGACCCGCGCATCGTCGATGCGATCGCGCAGAACCGCCGCGTGATCACCTTCGACCAGCAGGGCGTCGGCGCGTCCGGCGGCACCGTTCCGGGCACGATCGAGGAGGCGGCCGACGATGCGTACGCCTTCATCCGCGGCCTCGGCTACGACACGATCGACATCTTCTCGTTCTCGATGGGCGGCATGATCGCCCAGGACGTCGTCGTGAAGCACCCCGAGCTGGTGCGCAGGCTGGTGCTCACCGGCACCGGCCCTCGCGGCGGGAAGGACATGGACAAGGTCGTGGGAGTCACCTACTACGACCTCGTCCGCTCGGTCCTCGCCCGCTCCGACATCAAGGAGTTCCTCTTCTTCAACCGCGACGCCGCCGGCAAGAAGGCGGCGAAGGAGTTCGTCGGACGCCTGAAGGAGCGCACGGTGGATCGCGACGAGAAGATCAGCAACAAGGCCTTCACCACCCAGCTCAAGGCGATCCAGCGGTTCGGCCGCTCCGCCCCGTCGGACCTCTCGATCATCACCCAGCCGACCCTCATCGCCAACGGCGACAACGACCGCATGGTGCCGTCGGTGCTGTCCCGCGATCTGCACAGGCGCATCGCCGGGTCCGAGCTCGTCATCTACCCGAACTCCGGCCACGGCGGGATCTTCCAGTACTGGGAGACGTTCGCCCCGGTCGCCGTGAAGTTCCTGTCCGCCTGAGCCGGGAGACGGTCATGACCACGACGAAGCCCCCTGTGTCGAAGCACTTCAGCACCTCGATCCTGCTCTGGATGCGGCAGGACAGGCCCCGATCGGCGGGGATGGACCGCTGGCGCGGACCGCACTCCGGGATCATCGCCGCCACTCCGGGCCTGTCGGAGTACCGCCAGATCCATCTCGCCGAGGAGAACCCGGGCCGCTGGCCCGCGACGGACGGCGTCGAGACGGCGATCCCCGCGGACCGCAGGGTCGACGGACTGGCCGAGGTGACCTTCGAGAACGCCCTCTCGCCTCTCGCCGGACGCGCGCAGACGGCGCTCGCCTTCGAGGACGAGGTGAACATCTTCCGCCGCACCCTGCTCTACGCCGGCCCTCCCGGGACCTCCCGCTGGTACGACGTCGCCCCGGGTGAGCGGCCCGGAGCGCGCCTCTACGTCCACCTGCGCCGCCGCGACGGCGAGGGGACGGTCGCGTTCCACCGCTTCGTCAAGAAGGAGCTGGTGCCGGCGCTCGTCGCGACCCGCGTGCTCCGCGAGCTCCGCACGCAGGTCTTCCTCCCCTGGACGGAGAAGACCTGGGACACGCCGGACGTGGCCCACGACAATCCGGCCGATCAGCACCTGCACGCCGCGCTGATCCTCGGCTTCGCCGACGAGAGCGCACGGGAGGAGTTCCTCACCGGCGACGCCGCCCGCACGCTCTCGGACCTCCTCGCCCCGCACGTCTCGGCGGTCCACGCCTACGACGTCACCGCGGCGCTGACGTACGTCTCCGACGGCGTCGTCCTCCCCTCCGTCCAGGAGTGAGCCGAGGGAGCGGGCGCCGCCCCGCCGCGCCTGCTCCCGCCGCTCCTCCGACCACCCTCCGCACAGACAAGGATCCTCCGCATGAGCTCCACCATCGCCTTCGAGCGCACCTCGCCGCAGGTCGCCCGGATCACCTTCGCCAACCCGCCCGTGAACCTCGTCGTCGGCGAGACCGTGCAGCGCCTCGCCGAGATCGTCGAGCAGCTCTCCCACGACTCCGACATCCAGGTCGTGGTGTTCGACAGCGCCGTGCCCGACTTCTTCTACAACCACTTCGACCTCGCCGCCGCGGTCGACTTCGCACCGCCGGAGGACGAGAGCGCCGCCGGTCTCTGGACGCAGCTGGTCCTCGACCTGTCGAAGGCCTCCTACGTGACCATCGCCCTCATCCGGGGCCGCACCCGCGGCGGAGGCGACGAGCTCGCCCTTGCGCTCGATCTGCGCTACGCGAGCCTCGAGCAGGCGTTCTTCGGTCAGCCCGAGGTGGGCTCGGGGATCCTCCCCGGTGGCGGCGGCAGTGAGCGCCTGCCTCGCACGATCGGGCGCGACCGCGCCCTCGAGGCGATCCTCACCAGTGACGACTACGACGCGGCCACCGCGGAGAAGTGGGGCTGGGTGACCCGGGCCCTCCCCGACGCCGAGCTCGACGCGTTCGTCGACGGCATCGTCGCCCGCCTGGCCTCCTTCGACCGCTCAGCGCTGGCTGCGGCGAAGGAGCAGATCAACCGGGCCACCCTCCCGCCGGACGCCGATCTCGTCGCCGCCTACCGCGAGTTCTGGCGGTCGATGAGCTCGCCCGCCGTCGCCGCGCGGGCCGCCGCAGGCCAGGCCCTCGCCGAGAAGGTCGGGCTCGACCTCGAGTACCGCCTGGGCGAGTACCTCGGACTCGGCGCCCGCAGCTGAGGAGGGGGACGGGACCCGGGCACCGGGTCCCGTCCCGTCAGCGCGAGGGCTCCAGCACCCGCTCCTCGCCCGAGTAGACGTTGAAGCCGGATCCGCGGCTGAAGCCGATCAGCGTCAGACCCGCTCGCCGCGCCAGATCCACGGCCAGCGACGACGGCGCCCCGACCGCCGCGAGCAACGGGATCCCCGCCATCACGGCCTTCTGCACCAGTTCGAACGACGCGCGCCCCGACACCTGCAGCAGCGTCCCGCGCAGCGGGAGCCGCCCCTCGCGCAGACCCCAGCCCACCACCTTGTCGACCGCGTTGTGCCGTCCCACGTCCTCGCGGAGGCAGAGCAGCGAGCCGTCGGCCGCGAACAGCCCCGCCGCGTGCACACCGCCGGTCCGCTCGAAGAGCGCCTGCGCGTCCCGGAGCCGGTCCGGCAGCGAGGCGAGCAGATCGGTGGACGCCCTCACCCCGTCCTCGTCGACGGTCCACGCCGACTCCGTCGTCACCGCGTCCAGCGACGCGAGCCCGCAGACCCCGCACGAGCTGCTCGTGTACACCGATCGCTCCCGCTCCAGGAGCACCGCCGCGCGCCCGCCGCGCACGGTCGCGTCGACCACGTTGTACGTGTTCTCGCCCGGACCCGAGCCGCTGGCGCAGTAGCGCAGCGCTGCGAGCTGGTCGGTCGCGGTGAGCACCCCCTCCGAGACCAGGAAGCCCGCGACCAGGTCGAAGTCCTCGCCCGGGGTGCGCATCGTCACGCTGAACCGGCGGCCCCCCACGCGGATCTCGAGCGGCTCCTCGACCGCGAGCACGTCCTCTCGGCGGCGGTCCGGCTCCGCGAGTCGGACGGCGGTCAGTCGGGTCCTCGTGCTCGCGCGGCTCATGTCGGTCTCCTCTTCGAGCGGTGCTGTCCATCCTCGCACCGGCGCGCGTCCCGGGCCGCCCGTCCGTTCCTCGGCTGCGCGACGTAGCATGCAGGGATGGTCGATGACGCCGCACCCCGAGAGACTCCGATCGACGAGCGAGGCCTCACGGTCGGCGCCCGCAAGCACCGTGCGGTCGGCATCCCCGGAGTCGCGCACGCCCTGCAGATCTCGATGAAGCAGATGGGTCCGCTGCGCAGCGCCGAGACGTTGCTCCGCGTGAACCAGAAGACCGGCTTCGACTGCCCCGGGTGCGCCTGGCCCGAGGCCGACAAGCGCCACGTCGCCGAGTTCTGCGAGAACGGGGCGAAGGCGGTGGCCGAGGAGGCGACCCTCCGCACCGTCACCCCGGCCTTCTTCGCGCAGCACTCGCTCGCCGAGCTCGAGACCTGGGACGACTTCGCCCTCGGCCAGCAGGGCCGCCTCACCGAGCCGATGCTGCTCGAGGAGGGCGCGACCCACTACCGCCCGATCGGCTGGGAAAAGGCGCTCGACCTCGTCGCCGAGGAGCTGCGCGCCTGCGCGAGCCCGGACGAGGCGATCTTCTACACCTCCGGCCGCACCTCCAACGAGGCCGCTTTCGTCTACCAGCTGCTGGTGCGCGGCTTCGGCACCAACAACCTCCCCGACTGCTCGAACATGTGCCACGAGTCCAGCGGATCCGCGCTGACCGAGACGATCGGCATCGGCAAGGGGTCGGTCAGCCTCCGCGACATCGAGCGCGCGCCGCTGATCATCGTCGCCGGGCAGAACCCGGGCACGAACCACCCGCGCATGCTCACCTCGCTCGAGCGCGCGAAGCGGGCCGGCAGCACGATCGTGGCGATCAACCCGCTGCCCGAGGCGGGACTGCTCCGCTTCGACAACCCGCAGACCGTGCGCGGCACGATCGGCGGAGGCACCGCCCTCGCCGACCACTTCCTGCAGGTCCGGCTCGGCGGTGACCAGGCCCTGTTCCAGGGCTTCGGCAAGGCGCTGCTCGACCTCGAGGAGTCGCGCGGCGGGGTGTTCGACCGCGCGTTCATCGAGCAGAGCACCGACGGGCTCGAGGCCTACCTCGACGAGCTGCGCGGCGCCGAGTGGTCCGAGATCGAGGTCGGCAGCGGGATCGACGAGGCGCGGATCCGCGCGATCGCCGAGCTGATCGCCGCGTCCGAGGGCACGATCGTCTGCTGGGCGATGGGACTCACCCAGCACCGCCACTCCGTCGCCACGCTCAAGGACGTCGTGAACGTGCTGCTGCTCACCGGCAGCATCGGCAAGCCCGGCGCGGGCGTCTGCCCCGTCCGCGGCCACTCCAACGTGCAGGGCGACCGCACGATGGGCATCTTCGAGCGGATGCCGGACGTCTTCCACGACCGGCTCGACGCGGAGTTCTCGTTCTCGTCGCCGCGGAAGCACGGCACCGACACCGTCGCGGCGATCCGCGCCATGCGCGACGGAGCGGCGCGGGTCTTCATGGGACTCGGCGGCAACTTCGCGCGCGCCACCCCCGACACCGCCGTGACCGAGGCGGCGATGCGCTCGCTCGCGCTCACCGTGCACGTGTCGACCAAGCTGAACCGCTCGCACGTCGTCACCGGGCGCCGGGCACTGATCCTGCCGACGCTCGGCCGCACCGACGCGGACGTCCGTGCCACGGGGGAGCAGCGGGTCACGGTCGAGGACTCGATGAGCGCCGTGCACGCCTCGCGCGGTCGCCTCGCTCCGCCGAGCGAGCACCTGCGCTCCGAGGTGGCGATCCTCACCGGTATCGCGGAGCGGCTGCTCGCGGGTCGCGAGAACGCCCCGGTCGTCGACTGGGCGGCACTGCGCGAGGACTACCGCCTCATCCGCGGGCACATCGCGAACGTCGTCCCCGGATTCGAGGACTTCGAAGCGCGGGTGAGCGCCCCCGGCGGCTTCGTCCTCCCGCATCCGCCGCGCGACGAGCGCCGCTTCGAGACGGCGACCGGCCGGGCGCGCTTCACCGCGAACCCGCTCGAGTACCCCCGCGTGCCCGAGGGACGGCTGCTGCTGCAGACCCTGCGCTCGCACGACCAGTTCAACACCACGATCTACGGACGCGACGACCGCTACCGCGGCATCCACGGCGGGCGGCGCGTGGTCTTCGTGAACGCCTCGGATCTCGCCGCGCTCGGCATCGCCGACGGCGCGATGGTCGACCTCGTGTCGGAGTGGGAGGACGGCGTCGAGCGCCGCGCACCGGAGTTCCGGACCGTCGCCTACGACACCCCGCGCGGCTGCGCGGCCGCCTACTACCCCGAGACCAATGTGCTGGTGCCGCTCGACTCGACCGCCAGGATCAGCGGCACGCCCACGTCGAAGTCGGTCGTCGTCCGGCTCGAGCCCGTGGGCTGACCGCTACCAGGGCAGCGGCAGGAGGCGGACCGGGTCGCCGGCCTGCGCGCCGCCGGCCGGCACCACCGCGACGGCCTCCGAGGCCGCGAGCCCCGTGAGCATGTGCGAGCGGATGCCCGCCGCGGACCGCCAGCCGCCCTCGCCGCGCGAGACGGGGACGAGCACCGTCGTCGACGGCCTGCCGAGCGGCTCGCCCAGTGTTCCGGTGGCGAGCGTCCGCGGCGTCGCTCCGGCCGCGGCGTCGAGCGCGGGAGGGAGGAACGACAGCGCGGCGAGCAGCGCCGCGAGGGGGTTGCCCGGCAGTGCGATCACGAGCGCGCCTCCTGGCAGCACCGCGAGCATCGTCGGGTGGCCGGGTCGCATGTCGACGCCGTCGACCAGCACCGTGGCGCCGGCGAGGGTCAGTGCTCGCCGCACCGAGTCGGCCCGGGAGCGCCCGGTGCCGCCGGTCGTCAGACGGATCGGCGCCGTCCCCGCCGAGAGCCGCGCGGCGATCGCGTGGTCGTCGTCCCGCAGCCGGTCGACCTCGCCCACTGCTCCGCCGACGCCCTCGACGAACGAGGGGAGGAGCGGGGTGAACGCGTCGCGGACCCGGCCGGCCGGTGGCGCCCCCTCGGTGTCGATCTCGTCGCCGGTGAGGAGGAGGTCGACGAGGCACGGACGGCGCACGCTCAGTCGGTCGACGCCCGCGACCGCGAGCAGCGCGAGGCGGGCCGGAGTGAGGCGGGTTCCGGCGCCGACCAGCACCGTCCCGGGCGCGGCCTCGTCCCCGGCGCGGCGCACGTGGCGCCCGTGCGGCAGGACCGCCGAGCTCGAGAGCACGCCGTCGTCGACGCGGCCCTGCTCGGTGGGCACGACCGCGTCGCACCAGTCCGGCACGACGCCGCCGGTGACGATCGGAGCGGCGACTCCGTCGGCGAGCCGCCACGGTCCCGCGCCGCGCACCGCCCAGCCGTCCATCGCCGACGAGTCGTAGTGGGGGAGCGGACGGGTCGTCGCGACGCTTCCGGCGAGCACCGCTCCGCGTGCGGCGAGGAGCGGGACCTCGACGACGTCGCCCACCGCGACGGCGTCCGCGGCGCGCCGCCGGGCGTCGTCCCAGTCGGTCGCCTCGTGCCGGTGCGCGCTCATCCCCTCATTCTGGCCGGGAGCAGGGCGGGGCCCGCGTCGCGCGGACCCCGCCGATGGCTCAGCCGAGGTACCCGTTGGGGTTCAGCACGAACTTCTTCGCCGCGCCCTTGTCGAAGTCCGCGTAGCCGCGCGGAGCCTCGTCGAGCGTGATCGCGGTGGCCTGCACCGCGTCCGCGATGTGCACCCGGTCGTGCAGGATCGCCATCATCAGCTGGCGGTTGTACTTCATCACCGGGCACTGGCCCGTCGTGAACGACAGCGACTTCGCCCAGCCCAGACCCAGTCGGATGGAGAGCGAGCCCTCCTTCGCGGCGTCGTCCACTCCGCCCGGGTCACCCGTGACGTAGAGACCGGGGATGCCGAGCGCGCCGCCCGCCGCTGTGATCGACATCAGCGAGTTGAGCACCGTCGCCGGCGCCTCCTGATGCGAGTCGGGTCCGTTGCCGTGCGCTTCGAAGCCGACGGCGTCGACTCCGCAGTCGACTTCCGGCACGCCGAGGATCTGCTCGATCTGCCCAGCCGGGTCGCCCTTCGAGACGTCGACCGTCTCGCAGCCGAAGGAGCGCGCCTGCGCGAGCCGCTCCTCGTTGAGGTCGGCGACGATGACCACCGCCGCGCCGAGCAGCTGGGCTCCGACCGCCGCTGCGAGTCCGACCGGACCCGCTCCCGCGACGTAGACCGTCGAGCCGACGCCGACCCCGGCCGTCACCGCGCCGTGGAACCCGGTGGGGAAGATGTCCGAGAGCATCGTGAGATCGAGGATCTTCTCGAGCGCCTGGTCGCGGTCGGGGAACACGAGCAGGTTCCAGTCCGCGTAGGGCACCATCACGTACTCGGCCTGTCCGCCGACCCAGCCGCCCATGTCGACGTAGCCGTAGGCGCTGCCCGGGCGGTCGGGGTTCACGTTCAGGCAGATGCCGGTCTTGCGCTCCTTGCAGTTGCGACAGCGGCCGCAGGCGATGTTGAACGGCACCGAGACGATGTCGCCGACCTTCACGAACTCGACATCGGGGCCGACCTCGACGACTTCGCCGGTGATCTCGTGGCCGAGCACGAGGTCGGACGGGGCGGTCGTGCGACCGCGGACCATGTGCTGGTCCGATCCGCAGATGTTGGTGGACACGGTGCGCAGGATCGCGCCGTGCGGCAGCTTCCGGCCGATGTTGGCCGGGTTGACGCCCGGACCGTCCTTCAGCTCGAAGGTCGGGTAGTCGATGTCGATGACCTCGACGACTCCGGGGGACTTGTAGGCGACGGCTCTGTTGCCCGACATGGGTGCTCCTTCAGCGCAGCGACCGCGGAGCGCTCGCCCCGCGGGGGTCCTTGGCGCCGCGCGGTGGTCCGGCCGCGGCGTCGGGGCCCGATCGCACCGTACGCCCGGAGTCTGGAGCGGGATCGAGCCTCGGGGAGTACGGTGTCAGGAGTCGTGCGCGCGGCCCTGGATCGCGCCGCTCGCGGTGGCCAGCGCGGTGGCGAGCGCCCCCGCCCCGCCGCCCTGCAGGCCCGCCGCGTACCCCGCGAGGAACGTCGTCAGCGGAGCCGCGGCACGCACGATCCCGTGCGCGGCGTCGCCCGCCAGCGCGAGCAGCGCGTCGCGCCCGATCGGCACCTCGCCCAGTCCCAGCGCGGTGCACAGCTCGTCCCACCACTCGCGGAGCACGTCGTCGGTGGGCCGGTCGTCCGTCGTCTCGTTCATCCGCTCAGTCTGACGGGACGGACGGCGGCACGTCGATGCCGTGCCGCCGGGCGTCGTCCGGGCCGTCGACGTCGGCGGTGGCCTCGGCGGGGACGGCGACCAGTGCGACCGCGAGACGGCGCAGGAGCGCGCGCACCGAGGCTCCGTCCGGGGTGCCGAGCGCGTCGAGCGCCCGGACGAGCGACCGCGTCCTGTGCACGCCCAGCAGCTGCTGGGCCCGGCCCTCGGCGTCGACGGCGAGGACGGAGTCGGAGTCGGCGCTCGCGGCCTCCGCGAGCAGCCGCTGGACGGCGGCGGCGGGCGAGACCAGGTCCGCGGCGAGAACGAGCACCCACTCCGGGGCGGCGGGCCGCTCGAGCCGGGGGAGTGCGGCGGCGAGCCCCGCGACCGGCCCGCCGAACGGGGGATCCTCCTGGACCAGCAGCGCCGTCCCGGCCTCCGGAGCCAGCTGCGCCGGCCCGGCGACGACGGTCCGCTCGGCGCCCTCGACGGCCGCCAGCACCGTGGCGAGCAGGGTCGCCCCGCTGTGCACCAGGAGCGGCTTGGTCGCACCTCCGAGGCGGCGCGCGCGCCCGCCGGCGAGCACGACGGCGTCGAAGCGGGGGAGGGGCGCGGGGTCCGTCACGCTCCGAGGCTACGCGGGGCCCCGCCTCGGCCGACCCCGCTCCGGTGTCGGAGGTCGCGGCTACTCTGTACGGGTGGTAGCAGCCCTGTATCGCCGGTACCGGCCCGAGACGTTCGCCGAGATGATCGGCCAGTCGCAGGTGACCGATCCGCTCATGACGGCCCTGCGCACCAACCGCGTCAATCACGCCTATCTCTTCAGTGGTCCGCGCGGCTGCGGCAAGACCACGTCGGCCCGCATCCTCGCCCGCTGCCTGAACTGCGCGCAGGGTCCGACCGACACGCCCTGCGGCGTCTGCGACAGCTGCGTCGAGCTCAGCCGCGAGGGCCAGGGCTCGCTCGACGTCGTCGAGATCGACGCCGCGAGCCACAACGGAGTCGACGACGCGCGCGACATCCGCGAGCGCGCGGTGTTCGCCCCGGCCCGCGACCGCTTCAAGATCTTCATCCTCGACGAGGCCCACATGGTCACGCCGCAGGGCTTCAACGCGCTGCTCAAGATCGTCGAGGAGCCGCCGGAGCACGTGAAGTTCATCTTCGCGACGACCGAGCCCGACAAGGTGATCGGCACCATCCGCTCGCGCACCCACCACTACCCGTTCCGCCTCGTCCCGCCCGCGCAGATGCTCGACTACACGCAGGAGCTCTGCGAACGCGAGGGCGTCGGAGTCGCGGCGGGCGTCCTGCCCCTCGTGGTCCGCGCGGGCGGCGGCTCGGTCCGCGACACGCTGTCCCTGCTCGATCAGCTGATGGCCGGGTCCGAGGACAGCACCGTCGAGTACGAGCGCGCCGTGGCGCTGCTCGGCTACACCCACGGCGCCCTCCTCGACGAGGTGATCGACGCGCTCGCCGAGCACGACTCCGCCGAGGCGTTCGGAGCGGTCGACCGGGTCATCCAGACCGGTCAGGACCCGCGGCGCTTCGTCGACGACCTCCTCGAGCGGCTCCGAGACCTCATCGTCGTCGCCGCCACCGGAGCGGCGGCCGCCGCGGTGCTGCGCGGCGTCTCGCAGGACGAGCTCGACCGCATGGCGGGCCAGGCCCGGGCGCTCGGCCTCGCCGAGCTCTCCCGCGTCGCCGACCTCGTCAACGACGCCCTCACCGAGATGACCGGCGCCACCTCGCCGCGCCTGCACCTCGAGCTGATGATCGCGCGCGCCCTGGTGCTGGGTGGCGCCCCGTCGGCGGGCGAGCGCCCGCAGGAGGCCGCCCGCCCGCAGGAGGCCGTGCGCCCGCAGGAGGCCGTGCGCCCGCAGGCGCCGCGGGCCGCCGATGAGCCGCGCGACCGGGCCCCCGCCGCTCCGGCCCCGATCGCTCCCGCCCACCGCATCGAGCGTCCGGCCGCCGTCATCGCGACGGCCGTCCCGGCCGTCCCGGCCGAGCCGGCGGGGCCCGCGGTGCCCGTCGAGCAGGTTCCGGCGCAGTCCGCCCCCGAGCCCGCCTCCGTTCCCACTCCGCCGGCCGACGCCGCTCCCTCCGCCCCGGTCGTGCCGGCCGCCGCCGAGGAGGGTCCGATCACCCTGCAGCGGATGAAGGACAGCTGGCCCGAGATCCTCGAGGTCGTGCAGAAGGCCAGGATGACCGCCTGGCTCGTCGCGTACACCGCCCAGGTCCGCGCGCTGAAGGACGACGTCCTCACGCTGTCCTTCCCGAGCCAGAACGACGTCGACTCCTTCAAGATGGCGGGCACCGCCGGTCAGCCCGGCGTCAGCGAGCACCTCCGGCAGGCGATCCAGCAGGTCCTGGGCCTGCGGGTGAAGTACATCGCCCGCGTCGAGCCGTCGGCGGCCGCTCCCGAGGCCG
>NZ_JADILJ010000021.1 GCF_017355185.1 Rathayibacter sp. SD072
GGGTCCCGCCGGCTCCCGGCCCGTCGGACGCCCCGGACTACGGATCGCCTTCGGGCCGGCCGCATGCGTACGCGTCCGCGCCCCCGCCTCCCACCGCCCCGAAGACGCTCAGCATCGTCGGCATGATCCTCGGCATCGCGGGCCTGGTCATCACGGTGTCCGTCTGGGGCTTCGGCTTCGTCCTCTCGGCGCCCGCTGTGGTGCTCGGGGTCCTCGGGCGGCGCCGGGAGCCCGCCGCCCGCGGGTTCGCTCTGGCGGCGATCATCACAGGTCTCGCCGGAATCGTCGTCTCGCTGATCTACCTCGCCGTCACCGTGGTGATCCTCGTGGTGGCGATCGGAGCGGCGAACTCCTAGGGCCTGGTGAACACGATCTCGTGTGCTCCGCTCGGCCTGATCGCACGATCTGCGGCGTCGGAATCCTCGGTCGATGCCCGCATCGACCTTCGGCTTCCTCCTTGCAGCTCGCACGACCAGGCCGTGCTCGCGACGGCGATCTCCTGTCCAACAGGCCCTAGAGCCGACCGCTCAGGCGACGCGCTCGGCCAGCAATGCGCGGTGGCGGCCCTGCACGCGCGTCAGGATGAGCACCGCGCTGCCCCGGCCGGACAGCCCGAGCTTCTTGCGGAACCGCGCCGGATCGACGTCGACCCCGCGCTTCTTGATCTCGAGCACGCCGATCCCGCGTCCGCGCAGCTCCTTCGCCAGGGTCCGCTCGTCCAGCGGTAACTCGGCCAGCACGCGGAAGCTGCGGAGGAACGGCGAGGAGGCGGGCTCGTCGCCGGTGAGGTAGGCGATGCCGGGGGAGAGCATCCGCGAGCCGCTCGAGCGGGCCAGCTCGCCCAGGAGGCGCGCGCGGATCGCGGAGCCGTCGGGCTCGTGCACGTAGGCGCCGAGGTCCCCGACCTCCTCGTCGTCGGAGTCCGCGGCCGCGGTCAGCTCGGCTGCCCCGTGGGCGCCGAGGAGCAGGGCGGAGCGGCGGACGCCGGGACGCGCGAGCGCGCCGAACCAGAGGCCGGTCTCGACCAGGTCGCCGTCCACCGACACCCACTGGGCCTCCGCGTCGCTCGGGATCCGCTCGCGATCGAAGCCGGGACCCACCTTGACGCCGACGGGCAGGCGCTCGGCGAGGCCGAAGGCGAAGGCGAGCGAGGGGGAGTAGTCGTCGGGGTCGTCCAGGCGCACCGTCTCGCGGTGGCCGGCGGTGCGCCGCGCCGGATCGAGGTAGACGGCGTCGTAGCCCTCGAGGTCGAAGGTCTCGGCGTCGCCGTGCACTGCGCGCGCCGAGGGGAACGGGGCCAGGTTGAAGCTCGCCAGGGTGGCGGTGACCTCGTCCGCGTCGACGGCGGTCACCTCGAGGTCGATCGCGGCGAGGGCGAGGGCGTCGCCGCCGATGCCGCTGCCGAGGTCGGCGATCCTCGTCGCTCCGGCGCCGGCGTACCGGCCCGCGTGCAGGGCGGCGACCCGAAGCCGCGTGGCCTGCTCGAGGCCGGCGTCCGTGAAGAGCATCGAGCGCGCGAACTCGCCGAACTTGCCGCGGGCCTTCTCGCGCAGCCGCGACTGGGTGAGGACCCCCGAGACCAGGGCGGGCGAGTGGCCTGCGGAGCGGAGCGCCGCGACCGCGCGCACGAGGTCGTCCGAGCGGTACCCGTCGAGGGAGTCGAGGAGCCTGAGCCCCTCGGGGGAGAGGAGCTCGACCAGCTCGTCGCGGTGCATCCCGCCATGCTAGGCCACTCGCTCCGAGCGATCGCGCCGCCCGGCTTGGCACTCTGATTGCACGAGTGCCAGCACAGCCTCTACAGTGGATCTAGCACTCTCGGAGCGTGTGTGCCAGAACCGCGCTCCGCCACATCGTCGTCAAGAAAGAGGTCAACCGTGTCGGTGTCCATCAAGCCGCTCGAAGATCGCATCGTCATCAAGCAGGTCGAGGCGGAGCAGGTGACCGCTTCCGGTCTCGTCATCCCCGACACCGCCAAGGAGAAGCCGCAGGAGGGTGAAGTCGTCGCCGTGGGCCCCGGCCGCATCGACGACAACGGCAACCGCGTCCCCCTGGACGTCGCCGTGGGTGACAAGGTCATCTACTCCAAGTACGGCGGAACCGAGGTCAAGTTCTCGGGCGAGGACCTGCTGGTCCTCTCGGCGCGCGACGTCCTCGCGGTCGTCGTCCGCTAGGACGCATCACGACGAAGGGCCCGGCGACCTCGGCCGCCGGGCCCTTCGTCGTCCCCGGTCGGTCCCCCTTCCGACCGGTGGCCTGATCGGGGCCCCGGATGACCGTTCCGCGCGGTCGCGCCGCTCCGGCCCTGCGTAGCATCGGAGGGGTGTCCGCCTCCCGCACCCCCTCCGACCAGACCCCCGCGAGCACCCGGGCGACCGCCGCCGACGCGGCCGCGGGCGAGGGCGTCGAGGCGCTGCCTCCGGCTCGGGGGTCCGGTGGCGGTCTGTCGACCACCGGGCTCTGGTTCGGCTTCGGCGCCTATCTGCTGTGGGGCGCGATGCCGCTCTACTTCATCGCGATGGCGCCCGCCTCCCCGTTCGAGATCGTCGCGTTCCGCGTGCTCTTCTCGCTCGTCTTCTGCCTGATCCTGCTGAGCGTCACCCGCAGCTGGGCCGGGTTCCTCGGTCTCTTCCGCGAGCCGCGGCTCTTGGGCGTCATGGCTCTCGCGGGCGTGCTGATCTACGTCAACTGGCAGGTGTACGTCATCGCGACGACGACCGGCCACGTGATCGAGGCGGCGCTGGGCTACTTCATGAACCCGCTCGTCACGGTGCTGCTGGGCGTCCTCGTGCTGCGGGAGCGCCTGCGCCCGGCGCAGTGGATCGCGATGGCGATCAGCGCCGTGGCCGTGCTGGTCATCGCCGTCGGGTACGGAGCGTTCCCGTGGGTCTCGCTCGCCCTCGCCTTCTCGTTCGGCTTCTACGGGCTCGTGAAGAGCCGGGTGGGCGGCCGGATCGACGCCGTCGCCGGGCTGACGCTCGAGACGCTGTGGCTGACTCCGCTCGCGATCGTGCAGCTGGCCGTGGTCGGCTCGCTGGTCGGGCTGACCTTCGGCACGGAGGGGACCGGGCACGCGCTGATCCTCGCGTCGGCGGGCATCGTGACCGCCGTGCCCCTGCTGCTGTTCGCGGGGGCCGCGCGCCGCCTCCCGCTCTCGATCGTCGGATTCATCCAGTACCTGACGCCGTTCCTCCAGTTCCTCGTCGGTGCGTTCGTGCTGGGCGAGGAGATGCCGCCCGAGCGCTGGCTCGGCTTCGGGCTGGTCTGGGCGGCCCTGGCGATCTTCTCAGTCGACCTCGTCGCGGCGGAGCGGCGGAGGCGCCGTCTGGTGGCGTGAACGACGGATAACGTCGTTGAGAGCGGTTGCTGCGACCGGAAGTAACGATCAGGTCGCGAAATCCATTCGTAACACCCTTGTATTGTTCACGGCCTCCTCGAAGGTTACGTTTGCCGAGCGGTTGCCTCCGGCACCGCTCTGACGACAATCACTCTCAAGGAGCAACATGGGCGTTTACGCGAAGGCCGGTTCGGCTCGCGCACGGTCCCTCCGGGCAACCCTCGGCGGTGTCGCCATCCTGGGCGCCAGCGCACTCGTCCTCGCCGGCTGCGCCAGCGGCGGCGGAGACGGCGACGCGGGCACCGACGGCGGCGCATCGGGCGACCTCTCCCTCAAGATCGGCGCGATCCTGCCGCAGACCGGGACGCTCGCCGTCCTCGGCCCGCCCGAGTTCGCCGGCGTCGACCTCGCGGTCGCCGACATCAACGAGGCCGCTGCCGGCCTCTCGATCGAGGTCGAGCCGAAGGACTCGGGAGACACGTCGACCGACATCGCGACGCAGTCCGCCACCTCGCTCATCGCCGACGGCGTCTCCGCCATCATCGGCGCGGCGTCGTCCGGTGTGTCGAAGACCTTCATCGACCAGGTGACCCAGGCGGGCGTCGTGCAGGTCTCGCCGGCCAACACCTCGCCCGACTTCACCACGTACGAGGACGACGGCTACTACTGGCGCACCGCTCCCTCGGACGTGCTCCAGGGACGCATCCTCGGCAACAAGATCCTGGGCGACGGCAAGACCAACGTCTCGATCCTGTACATGAACGACGCCTACGGCACCGGTCTCCAGAAGAACATCAAGGAGACCCTCGAGGCCGGCGGAGCCACCGTCGCCGCGGAGGAGATCTTCGAGCCCGCCTCGACGGACTTCAACTCGGCTCTGACCACGGTGCTCGCCCCGAACCCCGATGCGCTCGTCGTGATCTCGTTCGACGAGATCAAGACGATCGCGGAGCAGCTCGCGGCGAAGGGCTTCGACTTCTCGAAGCTCTACGGCACGGACGGCAACTACGGCGTCATCGGCGAGTCGGACACCAACGTCGACATCGCCGGCGCCCAGTTCACCAACCCGGGCGTCCAGGCGTCGGAGGAGTTCCAGTCGAACCTCCAGGCCCTCGTCGAGGAGCAGGGCAACGACCCGCTGACGGTGTTCAGCTACGCTCCCGAGTCCTACGACGCCACCGTCCTGCTCGCCCTCGCGGCGCTGCAGGGTGGAGCGACGGACGGCGCGACCATCCGCGACAACCTCGAGTCGGTCTCGAAGGAGGGCACGGAGTGCACCACCTACGCGGACTGCGCGGCCCTGCTCGCCGACGATGAGGACATCGACTACAACGGTCTCTCCGGCCCGATCTCGTTCGACGAGAACGGCGACCCGAGCGAGGCCTCGGTGTCCATCTACAAGTACTCCGCCGGCAACGTCACCTCGTTCGAGGAGACCGTCGACGGCTCGCTCGAGTAGCAGCACCACGGTGACACGACCCCGGTCGTGACACGGGGAGGGGCTCGGTCTTCGGACCGGGCCCCTCCTGCGTGCGCGGGGAGGGGCGTCGGCTCCGGATCGGCTCCGGTCTCGAGGGCGGGAGGGGTGGCTGCGCGATCTGCAGGGGATCCCGGTCGTGCCGTCGTGCTCCCTACGGCGGAATGGCTGTTCCGGCTCGGATGCCCTGCACACCGAGCGAAGGCCTGCAGACGGTGCGGATGCCTGCAGACGGTGCGGGGCCCTGCAGACGGTGCGAAGCCCTGCGGATGGTGCGGGCGCCTTCGGTCGGTGCGGGGCCTGCTGAGCGCACCCGGAACGACACGAGGGCGCCCTCCGGACCGAGGTCCGAGGGGCGCCCTCCCGATCGCCGGGCGTCAGCGCGGTCGGCGCACGACCCGAACCGCACCGGCGGGCACCGTCAGGGTGCCGGCCGCCTCCGCTCCCGTCAGCAGCTCCACGCCCGCGGCGTCGACGAGCACGTCGTCGCCGGAGTGGTTCAGGAAGAACGCGTACTCGGCGTCCTCCCCGACCCGCGTCACGGTCTCGAGGCCCTCGGGAGAGAGGCGGGCCTCGATGCCGGCGTCGCGGAGCGCGTCCTCCACGATCGCGCCGAGATCGTCGCCCGAGACCCGGGTCGACACGTACCAGGAGCGACCGGATCCGTATCCGTGGCGCGTCACGGCCGGACCGCCGGCCGCCGGACCGTCGACGTAGTCCGCGACCGCGACGGCGCCCTCGAGCACGAGCTCCTCGGCCCAGCCTGACGCCGAGGCACCGGTGCTCAGCGCGACGGTCTCGTCGGCGTGCAGCGGCAGGAACTCGGGCACGGCCACTCCGAGGACCTCGCGGAAGGCACCGGGAGCGCCGCCCGCGTGCACGGCGTCGTCCTGGTCGACGACGCCCGAGAAGTACGAGGCGACGAACGTGCCGCCCCCGTGGACGTAGCTCTCGACGTTCGCCTTCGACGTCTCGTCGACGAGGTACAGCGCCGGCGCCAGGACGATGTCGTAGGAGGAGAGATCGGCGTGCGGGTGCGCGAAGTCGGTGCTCACGCCGCGGCGCCAGAGCTCGGTGTAGTACGCGATCACGCGCTCGCGGTGCTCGAGCTCGACCGACGGCCGCCACTCGAGGTCCTGGGCCCAGAACGACTCCCAGTCCCAGAGGATCGCGGCACGGGCGTGCACCCGGGAGCCGAGGACCTCGCCGAGGCCGGCCAGCTCGTCGCCGAGGGCGACGACCTCCTTCCACACGCGGCTGCCCACTCCGGCGTGCGGCAGCATCGCTGAGTGGAACTTCTCGGCGCCGTAGCGCGAGGCGCGGAACTGGAAGTACAGGATCGCATCGGCACCGCGCGCGAGGTGGCTCATGCTGTTGCGGGCGAGCTCGCCGGGGCGCTTGGCGATGTTGCGCGGCTGCCAGTTGACGGCCGAGGTGGAGTGCTCCATCAGGATCCACGGGGCGCCGCCGGCCAGCGAGCGGGTGAGGTCGGCGTCGAGCGCGAGCAGGACGTGGTTGTCGCGGCGCTCGGCCGCGAGGTAGTGGTCGTTGGCGACGATGTCCACCTCCTCGCTCCACTTCCAGAGGTCGACCGAGGGGCAGTTCGTCGCCATGAAGTTCGTGGTGACGGGGGTGTCCGGCGCGAAGCGCTTGATCGCGTCGCGCTCGGCGCGGAAGCACTCGAGCAGGGCGTCGGAGGTGAAGCGGGCGAAGTCGAGCCGCTGCGTCTGGTTGACGGTGCTCGCCGAGACGCGCGGCGCGTCGATCTCGTCCCACTCCCCGTAGACCTGGCCCCAGAAGAGCGTGCCCCAGGCGGAGTTGAGCGCGTCGAGCGTGCCGTAGCGGCGCTGGAGCCACGTGCGGAACGCGCGGACGCTGTACTCGGAGTAGTCCTCGCTGATCGGGGCGCCGTACTCGTTGTGGACGTGCCAGAGCACGACCGCGGGGTGGGCGGCGTAGCGCTCGGCGAGGCGCTCGGTCAGCGCGACGCAGGCGGCGCGGTACTCGGGCGAGCTCGGGCTCACCATGCCGCGCGAGCCCCAGCCCAGCGTGACGCCCTCGCGGGTGACGGGACGGGCCTCCGGGTACTTCTTCCAGAACCAGGCGGGGGGCGCGGCGGTCGGCGTCGCGAGGTCGACGTCGATGCCGGCCGCGTGCAGCAGCCCGATCAGCTCGTCGAGGAACGAGAAGTCGTACTCGCCCTCACGGGGCTCGAGCAGCGCCCACGAGAAGATGCCGATGCTGACGAGGTTCACCCCGGCGCTGCGCATCAGGGCGATGTCCTCGTCCCACACCTCGCGCGGCCACTGCTCGGGGTTGTAGTCGCCGCCGTAGCGGATCTCGGAGCGGCCGCCGAGGAGGGCGCTGCCGGGGCGCCCGAGCACGGCGGTGCGGGGGGTCTCCGCGACCGCGTCGGCGACGGGGGAGCTGGGGGCGGTGGTCATGCGGAGATCTCCTTCGAACTGTGTGCGCTCCCAGTTCTAGCACGGGATGACCGGCCGACCGGGAGCGTTGTCGGCCTGGAAGCCGTCTGAATCCGCGCAATCCGTCGAGTTGACAGTCCCCGGTTCCGTATGTGTAACTGTAACCGCTCACAGGTACACCGTCGTCCATCCCTCGTCGGAGCGCCCGTGCACCACCACCACACAGCACTTCGACAAGGAGGACGAATGCGCACATCACTCCGCAGGGCCGCCATGGCGACCGCGGCCGCCGCCGCCCTGACCCTCACCGGATGCACCGCATCCGGCGACGCCGGCGAGTCCGGACCCGTGACACTGAACTACTGGGCCTGGGCTCCGAACCTCGAGCAGGTCGTCGACATCTGGAACGAGCAGAACCCCGACATCCAGGTCACCGTGAACAAGCAGGACGGCGGCGACCCCGCCATCACCAAGCTGCTCACCGCGATCAAGGCCGGCAGCGGCGCTCCGGACCTGATCCAGGCCGAGTACCAGAAGATCCCGACGCTCGTCTCCTCCGACGCGCTCGCCGACATCTCCGGCTCCGTGTCGGACGACCTGGCCGGCGAGTACTCGGACGGCGTCTGGAACTCGGTCACCCTCGGCGGCGACGCGGTCTACGCGATCCCGCAGGACTCCGGCCCGATGATGGCCTACTACCGCACCGACATCCTCGACAGCCTCGGCCTCGCGGTGCCGACCACCTGGGACGAGTACGCCGAGGTGGCGCGCGCCGTCCACGCGGCCGACCCGTCGAAGTACCTCGGCACGTTCTCGGCGAACGACGCGGGCTGGTTCACCGGCCTCGCGCAGCAGGCCGGCGCCTCCTGGTGGTCCATCGAGGACCAGAGCTGGGGCGTCGACATCGACGCCGGCCCGACCGAGCAGGTCGCCGACTACTGGGGCGGCCTCGTCGAGGAGGGCGCCATCGACAACAAGCCGATGTACACGCCCGAGTGGAACGCCGGTCTGAACGACGGCTCGCAGGTCGGCTGGATCAGCTCGGTCTGGGCGCCCGGCGTCCTCGGCGGCAACGCCCCCGACACCGCCGGTCTCTGGACCGCGGCGACGCTCCCGCAGTGGGACGCCTCCGCCCCCTCGAACGGCAACTGGGGCGGCTCGAGCACGGCCGTCACGACGCAGTCCGACCACGTCGAGGCCGCGGTCGAGTTCGCCACCTGGCTGAACAGCGACCCCGAGGCCGTCGCCGCTCTGGCCGACATCTCGGGTGTCTACCCGGCCGCCACCGAAGCCGCGAGCCCCGCGTTGACGACCGCTCCGGAGTTCTTCAGCCAGCAGGCCGACTTCTACGACATCGCGTCGGAGGCGGCCGACACGGTCTCGAGCTTCACCTACGGCCCGAACGTGAACGTCGCGTTCAGCGCCTACAACGACGAGTTCGCCAAGGCGGCCGACGCGAAGACCCGCCAGGCCTTCGTCGAGGCGGTCGAGGCGATGCAGTCGATCACGACGGACGACCTGGTCTCCAGCGGCTTCTCCGTGAACTGACGGTGACGGAGGCGGGGTCCCCCCGGCCCCGCCTCCGCACCACCCCTCCCGTGCAGCGGCATCGCCACTGCACGCGCAGACCACCCCAGCAAGCAGGACGAGGACCAGCGATGACCGCTCCCACGATCACCCGAGCACCGGACGGCAGCGTCTCGTCGAACCGCTCGAGCCGCCCCGCCGCCCGCCGCTCCGGCCGCTCCGGCTGGCGCTCGCGGGTCGGCATCCCCTACGCGATGCTCGCTCCCGGCATCGTGCTCTTCGTCGCCTTCATGGCGGCACCCATCGTCTACACGCTCTTCCTCAGCTTCCAGAAGCGCCAGGTCAGCGGTCTGGGCCTGGGATCGGGCGCCCAGAAGCAGGTGTTCGCCGGCGTCGAGAACTACGTGTCCGCGCTGTCGGACCCCGAGTTCGCCGCGAGCGTCGGACGCGTCCTGCTCTACGGGCTCATCCTGATCCCGTGCATGCTCGGGCTGGCCCTGCTGTTCGCGCTGCTGCTCGACTCGCAGCGCACGCGCGCCGTCGGCTTCTCGCGGATCTCGATCTTCCTGCCCTACGCGGTGCCCGCCGTGATCAGCTCGCTGCTCTGGGGCTTCCTCTACCTGCCCGCGGTCAGCCCCTTCTACTACGTCTTCGAGCGGATCGGCTGGGACGCCCCGAGCCTGCTCTCCTCCGGCGCCGTCATCTTCGGTATCGCGAACATCGCGCTCTGGGGCGGTGTCGGCTTCAACATGATCGTCATCTACACCTCGCTCAAGGCGGTGCCGACGGACATCTACGAGGCCGCCAGGATCGACGGCGCCAGCGAGGTGCAGATCGCCCTGCGCATCAAGATCCCGATCCTCGCGCCCGCGCTGGTGATGACCGCGCTGTTCTCGATGGTCGCGACCCTGCAGGTGTTCGCCGAGCCGACCACGCTGCGCCCGCTGACCAACAGCCTCTCGACGAGCTGGTCCCCGCTCATGCTCGTCTACCGCGACGCGTTCACCCGCGACGACATCTACTCCGCCGCGGCGACCTCCGTCGTGATCGCCCTGGCCACCTTCATCGTCTCCTTCCTCTTCCTCCGGGTCGTGCAGAAGCGAGCCTTCGGACAGGAGGACTGATCCATGACCACCGTCGCCCCCCGCCTCGGCACCACCGCCCCCGCGAAGCGCTCCTCGCGCTCGCCCCTCGCGCACCGCGAGCGGCCGAGCGCGATCTCGACCGGGATCCTCCTCGTCGGTGCGATCTACTGCCTCTTCCCCGTCTTCTGGGTGCTCATGGCGTCGACGAAGGACGGCGGAGAGCTGTTCTCGACCTTCACCCTCGCGCCCAGCACGCACCTCATCGACAACATCGTCGCGCTGTCCTCGTACCGCGACGGGCTGTTCTGGCGCTGGATGCTGAACACCGCGCTCTACGCCGGGCTCGGCGCGATCGCCTCGACCTGGATCTCCGCGCTCTCGGGCTACGTGCTCGCGAAGTTCGAGTTCCCGGGCAAGAAGGTCGTCTTCAACGTCCTGCTGATGGGCGTGCTCGTGCCCGGCGTGATCCTCGCGATCCCGCAGTACTTCCTGCTCGCGAACGTCGGGCTCACGAACACCTTCTGGGGCGTCCTGCTGCCGCAGATCATCAGCCCCTACGGCATCTACCTGGCCCGGATCTACTCGGCCGCGGCCGTGCCGACCGACGTGATCGAGGCGGCCCGCACCGAGGGCGCCAAGGAGATGTACATCTTCACCCGCATCGCGACGCCGATGCTGCTCCCGGGCCTCGTGACGATCTTCCTCTTCCAGTTCGTGGCCATCTGGAACAACTTCATGCTGCCGTACATCATGCTCGGCAACGACGAGCTGTTCCCCCTGACGGTGGGTCTGAACGGCCTGCTGAACCAGGGCGCCTCGGCCCCGTCGCTCTACACGCTGGTCATCACCGGAGCCCTGCTCTCGGTCATCCCGCTGATCGCGATCTTCCTGGTCCTGCAGCGGTTCTGGAAGGTCGATCTGGCCGCCGGTGCGGTGAAGGCGTGATCGTCGGCGAGCCGCGGGCGGCGGAGGAGCCGACCCCTAAGCTGGCCGGGTGACCACCGCCTCCGGCCGCCAGAGACCGACGATCGAGCACGTCGCGCTGGAGGCCGGTGTCTCCCGCGGAACGGTGTCGCGCGTCCTCAACGGCGGCAAGTGGGTCAGCCCGGATGCGAAGACCGCCGTCGAGACGGCGATCAAGAAGACCGGCTACCGCGTCAATCCGCACGCGCGCAGCCTCGCCACGAACCGCACGAACTCGGTGGCCTTCCTCCTCACCGAGGAGCACCAGCTGCTGTTCGAGGACCCGAACTTCTCGACCCTGCTGACCGGAGCGGCCGCCGAGCTCGCCGAGCGCGACGTCTCGCTCGTGCTGATCATGGCCGGCAGCACGGCCGAGCAGAAGCGGGCCCTCGCCTACCTCGGCGCCGGGCACGTGGACGGCGTGCTGCTGGTCTCCGCCCACGGCGGGCAGCAGCTCCTCCGCGAGATCCAGGACCTCGCCGTCCCCGCCATCGCCTGCGGCATCCCGCTGGGCTACGAGAAGCGGATGGGCTACGTCGCCGCGGACGACGAGGAGGGGGCCCGCGAGATGGTCGCCTACCTCCGCTCCCGCGGGCGCACCCGCGTCGCCACGATCGCCGGGCCTCCCGACCTGCCCGGGGGCCTCGTGCGCCTGGCGGGCTACCGCCGCGAGCTCGGCGAGGAGTACGACGAGTCCCTCGTGCGCTACGGCGACTACAGCCGGTCCAGCGGCGATGCGGCGATGACCGAGCTCCTGCAGGCCCGGCCCGACGTCGACGCCGTCTTCGCGGCGAACGATCGGATGGCCGCCGGCGCGATCGACGCCCTGCAGCGGGCGGGCCGCCGAGTGCCCGAGGACGTCGCCGTGGGCGGCTTCGACGATTCGAGCGTGGCCCTGTCCACGGAGCCCGCACTGACGACCATGCGCCAGCCCTTCGGCCGCATCAGCGCCGAGATGGTGCGGCTCCTGCTGCAGAGCATCGCGGGGGAGCGCCCGGCCGCCATCATCCTGCCGACCGAACTGATCGAGCGCGCGTCCGCCTGACGGGGACGCGCGCTCGAGGGGTGGAGCGGGTGGTGCGACCTAGGAGGCGCGCAGCAGCTCGGCCTCCTGGACCAGGCGGTACGTGACGAACGAACGGCTGTAGCTGCGGCGCTTGCCGCTCGGGGTCTCGGCGATGACGACCTGCGCGTACACGCCCACGACCGACCAGCGCTCGTAGTCGCCGATCGCACCGGTGCCGAAGGATGCGCCGAGGGCGACGGGGGCGGGGGTGTAGCTCTTCAAGCGCGGCTCCTTCGATAGGGGTCGAGCGGCGGCGGCCACCGCCCGGGGGCGGCGTCGTCCGTCGGGCTGCGTCCGGAACGTGCCTCCCACCAGGAGGATCGTGCTCGGCGCACCCCGCCGGGGTGACGTCTCGTGTCCCCAAAATTACGGCAAGGGTCGCCCTGAGATGTCCCCGCGACGGGGGGTGGGGCGGCGGAGAGATCCTCGTCCGGCCGTCTCGTCCGCGACCCCGCGGATCAGCTCCAGCCGCAGTAGTCCGAGGCGATGTAGTCGTACAGCGCCGCGCGCACGGCGTCGCTCACCGCGACCGGGACCACGCCCTCCGCGCCGTCCTCGAGACCGACGACGACGGGGAGGAACGTGCCCCGCTTGTCCTCCGAGACGGTGTGCGTGCTGCAGTTCACCGGCACGATCGCGAGGTCGAGCACGAACGGCTCCGAGTCGGCGTCGATCCGCCGTCCGACCGGCCAGACGTCGCCGGAGGCGGGGCGCAGGAGGATCGTGCCGCGCACCTCCTCGATCCGCACGGATCCCGGCGCGCCGGTCGGCACCACGGTCAAGGCGAGGTGCGCGACGGGCCCGCCCACCTCCTCCCGCACGGTCACCTCGGCCGAGGGCTCGACGCGCACCACCTCGGCGACTCGCTCGGCGAGGCAGTCCTCGGCGTGGACCCGGGCCAGAGTGGCGAAGGGGTCCTCCGGCACGACGACGGCGGTGCCGGACGTGCCCGCCGTGGTCCAGGTGAGGCGGATCCGGCCGTCGGAGGCGTCGCCGCCGCAGTCGGGTTCCGGCAGCTGGAGCCGGAGCGCGGTCGTCGTCCCGGCGCGCACGGTCGAGGGCTCCGCCGTCCACGCGGCACCGGTGAACGCGGGGGAGTCCAGGCGCGCCTCCCAGACGTCCAGCGCGGCACCGGTGCCGTTGGCGACGAGCACCTCGAGTCGTCGCGGGCCGTAGTCGTCGCGGTTCTGCCGGATGCTCACCGAGACGCCGTCGGGCAGGACGGAGGGGGAGATGCCGCAGCCCGCGAGCAGCGCCAGCAGCACGGCGGGCACGACGGCCGCGGCGGTGCGCCTCATCCGGTGCCTCCTCGCGCGGGACGACGAGGGCCCGCCGTCGCCTCTCGGCGGACGACGGGCCCCACGGTGCGGCGGAGGCGTCAGCCTCCGACGGTCGGGGTGCTCGTGGTGACCTCGTTGGTCGTCGCGAGCGTGCCCAGGTAGAGCTCGATCACCTTGGGGTCGTTCATGAGCTCGCGCCCCGCGCCCTCGTAGGCGTCGCGCCCCTGGTCGAGCACGTAGCCGCGATCGCAGATCTGCAGAGCGCGGCGGGCGTTCTGCTCGACGATCATGATCGAGACGCCGGCCCGGTTGATCCGCTGGACGTTGACGAACGTCTCGTCCTGGCGCATCGGCGACAGTCCCGCGCTCGGCTCGTCGAGCAGGAGCATCGACGGATCCATCATCAGCGCGCGCGACATGGCGACCATCTGGCGCTCACCACCCGAGAGCGATCCCGAGCGCTGCTTGAGCCGCTTGGTGAGCTCGGGGAACAGCTCCGTGACGAACTCGAGGCGCTGGCGGTACATCTTCGGCTTCTGGTACATGCCCATCTCGAGGTTCTCCTCGATGGTGAGCGACGGGAAGACGTTGTTGTTCTGCGGCACGAAGCCGACGCCCTTCGAGACGAGCTTGTCGGCCTTCATGCCGGTGATGTCCTCGCCGTTGAGCAGCACGGTGCCCTGGCGGATGTTCACCAGCCCGAACATCGCCTTCAGGAGCGTCGATTTGCCCGCTCCGTTGGGGCCGATGATGCCGACCAGTTCGCCCTTCTTCACGTAGACGTTCGAGCCGTTCAGGATGTTGACTCCCGGCACGTACCCCGCGTGGAGGTCGTGCGTCTCGAGGGTGTTGCCGGTCACTTGTCGTCCTTTCCGAAGTCGACGGCGGGCGCGTCCGTGGTGGGCGCGACGCTCGTCGGAGCGGCGTCCGCGGCGTGCGCGGTCGTCGCGGAGCCGGTGGCCGGGGCGGTGGCCGGGTGGGCGGGCGGCACGATGCCGGCCTCCTCCGCCTGCCGCTCGACGTCCTCGCGGACGAGGTCCGACTCCATCTCCTCCGCGATCTCGAGCTGTCCCTCGACGGTGCCGAGGTCGGTGTCGTGGTGGGCGCCGAGGTACGCGTCGATGACGGCCGGGTCGTTCATCACGGTGGAGGGCGGGCCCTCCGCGACGACCTTGCCCTCGGCCATCACGATCACCCAGTCGGCGATGGTGTTGACCATGTGCATGTCGTGCTCGACGAAGAGGACGGTCATGCCCTCGTCCTTCAGGTTCACGATGTGACCGAGGAGCGACTGCGTCAGCGCCGGGTTCACGCCGGCCATGGGCTCGTCGAGCATGACGAGCTCGGGCTCGGACATGAGGGCCCGCGCCATCTCGAGGAGCTTCTTCTGACCGCCCGAGAGGCTCGACGCGTAGTCGTCCTTCTTGGTGTCCAGCTTGAACTTCTCGAGCAGGCTGATCGCGCGCGCCTCGATCGTGTCCTCCTCCTTCGACCACAGCGGCCTGATGAGCGACGTGAAGATGTTCTCGCCCTTCTGCCCCTTGGCCCCGAGGAGCATGTTCTCGAGCACCGTCATGCCGCCGAGGGCCTTGGTGAGCTGGAAGGTGCGCACCATGCCCATCCGGGACACCCGGTAGGCGGGGACGTTCGCGAGGTTCCTGCCCTTGAAGTTCCAGCGCCCGGTGTTGGGCTTGTCGAAGCCCGTCAGCAGGTTGAAGAACGTGGTCTTGCCGGCTCCGTTGGGGCCGATCAGGGCAGTGATGGAGCCGCGGGGGATCTCGACGTGCGCGACGTCGACCGCGGTCAGGCCGCCGAAGCGCCGGCTGACGCTGTCGGCGACCAGGATGGGGTCCTTCTTCTTGACCCCGGGGACGATGGTGTCCTCGGTGATGTCCGAGACCGGCGTTTTAGGCAAAGTGCAGATCCTTCTTCTTGCCGAAGATCCCCTGTGGTCGGAAGATCACCAGGAGCATGAGCGCGACCCCCACCACGATGAACCGGATGGGTCCGGTCTGCACCGTCGTGAGGCGGATGATGTCGTTGCTGAGGACGCCGGTGTCGATCCCCAGGGTGAGCAGTCCGTCGGTGAGACCGAGGACGACCCAGAAGATGATCGAGCCGGCCACCGGTCCGAAGACCGTCGCGGCGCCGCCCAGCAGCATGATCGTGTAGAGGAAGAACGTCAGCTGCGTGCCGTAGTTGTCGGGCTGCAGCGACCGGGGCAGGATGAACAGCGCTCCGGCGAGACCGCCCAGCACGCCGCCCAGGACCAGCGCCTGGATCTTGTACGAGAAGACGTTCTTGCCGAGGGAGCGCACGGCGTCCTCGTCCTCGCGGATGCCCTTGATGACGCGGCCCCAGGGGCTGCGCATCAGGAGGAACACCAGGAGGCAGGCGAGGCCGACGAGGCCCCAGCCGACGATCCTGACCCACCACTGGTCCTGGTTGTAGGTGAGCACTCCGAGTCCGAAGCGGCCCTCGGGCAGCGGGTTGAGGTCGTTGAAGGCCCGCGCCGCTCCGTTGATGCCCTCTGAGCCGCCCGTGACCGCCGAGAACTCCGGCGTCTTGACCGACAGTCGGATGATCTCGGCCGCCGCGATCGTCACGATCGAGAGGTAGTCGGCCCGCAGCCGCAGCGTCGGGATGCCCAGGATGAGCGCGAACACGGTCGCCGCGACGATGGTCGCGAGCAGGGAGCCCCAGACGGGCCACTCGAACTTGACCGAGGTGATGGCGAAGGCGTATCCGCCCACCGCCATGAAGCCGGCCTGTCCGAAGTTGAGGAGGCCGGTGAATCCGAAGTGGATGACCAGGCCGATCGTCGCGAGGGCGTACGCCGCGACGGTGGGATCGACGATCTGCCCGATCGCCAGCCAGATGAAGTTGAGGTTCATGGTGTCCTAGCCGATCCGTTCCTTGCGGCCCAGGATTCCCTGCGGCCTGACCAGGAGGATGATGATCATGAGGATGAGCGGAGCCACGTACTTGAGGTTCTCCGGGATCCACACGGTCGAGATGTTCATCATGAGTCCGATGATGAGCGAGCCGACCAGGGCTCCGTAGGCGGAGCCGAGGCCTCCCAGCGTGATGGCCGCGAAGATCAGCAGCAGGATCGACGCCCCGGTGTCCCAGCGCAGCGACTGGTAGTAGCCGATGTACACGCCCGCCAGAGCGGCGAGGGCTCCCGACAGCACCCAGACGACGCGGATGACGCGCTCGACGTTGATGCCGGAGGCGGAGGCGAGTGCCCGGTTGTCCGAGACCGCGCGCATCGCCTTGCCGATCTTGGTCTTCGTCAGCACCAGGGCGACTCCGACGATGCAGACGATGCCGACGACCGCGCCGACGATGTCCGTGAACTTCAGGCTGATGCCGAGGGCGTCGATCGTGAAGTACGGAGCGGTGCTGTTGGGCAGCGAGAGCCGGTCGGCGCCGAAGAAGAAGACGTACACGTAGCGCAGGGCCAGGGAGAGGCCGATCGTCACGATCATCAGCGGGATGAGCTGGATGCCCTTCTTCCGCAGCGGCTTCCACAGCAGGCCGTCCTGCACGTAGCCGAACGCCCCGCCCAGGATCACCGCGAGGGGGATCGCGAGCAGCGCCGGGAGCCCGAAGACCCCGGAGAGGAGGTAGGCCATCAGGGCGCCGAAGGTCACGAGCTCGCCGTGCGCGAAGTTGTTCAGCCCGGTCACGCCGTAGATCAGCGAGGCGCCGATCGCCGCGAGGGCGATGAGGAGGCCGAAGATCAGACCGGTGACGACCTTGGGCCAGAAGATGATCCAGAAGGTGTCGGCCGAGACCGGCTGGTTCGCGGCGTTGGAGGTGCCGTCGGGGTTCGTCGCGTCGTTGCCCGTCGTGCCCTCGGTCGCCGGGCTGGTGGGGGCCGCCGAGTCCGAGGGGACGGGGGCGGTGGCCCCGGTGCCCTTCGCGTTCGCGGTCGACACGATGAAGTTGACGATCTGGTTCTGCGAGCCGACGATCGTCACCTCCTTCGGGTTCTGACCCGCGGCGGGGTAGCCCTTGTCGGCGGGGAGCGTGTCCTCGTCGACCGTGATGGTGAAGCTGCCGGGCTCGTCCAGCGGGAAGACCGCGCGGCCGTCGGCTCCGGTGGTCAGCGTCGCCGAGGAGTCGCCCTCGATCGCGACGGAGACTCCGGCGAGGTTCTCGTTGGTGCCCTGGACGCGGACCCAGGCGATGATCGACTGGTCGGCCGTGGTCTCGGCCATCGCGGCGGGAGCGGCGGCGGCGAGACCGGTCAGGGTCGCGGCGAGCAGGCCGACCGCCAGGAGTCGGCGGCGCAGCGCGCCGAACGGACTAGCTGTCGCCACGGGGCGCCTCCCGGTCCGTCGGGTGCGGGGTCGTCGAGCGCTTGTGGCGCGTCGAACGGGGAGCTGTGAGCAAGACGTTTACCTCTCGTCAGGGTGCACAGACGGATGCTGACTCCGGGCACGCCCGAACAGCCGTCGTCAAACAACGTTGGTTGACCATACGTTCCGCATGTGTCGGCGGTGTTTCACCGTCGGCACAGACGCGTGACCACATTATGAGGGGCGGAGAGCGCTCCAACGGTCTCGAACGGGTGACAGCGCATCTCCGCTCGGAATAGAGCGGCCCCGGCGGCGCTTAAGATTGAGCATCCGGGCTCCCCGGGACCGGATGCCCTCTCCTCCGCCCGGGCACCCGCTTCGACCTGTTAAGGGGCATTGATGGACCAGCCGGATCCCTTCGGATTCCTCGGACTCACCTACGACGACGTCATGCTCCTGCCGGGGCACACCGACGTCATCCCGAGCGAGGCCGACACGACCTCCCGGCTGACCAAGCGCATCTCCGTCGCGACACCGCTGCTGTCCGCGGCCATGGACACGGTGACCGAGGCGCGGATGGCGATCGCCATGGCCCGCCAGGGAGGCCTCGGCGTCCTGCACCGCAACCTCTCCATCGCCGACCAGGCCGACCAGGTCGACCGGGTCAAGCGCAGCGAGTCCGGCATGGTCTCCAACCCCGTCACCACCACTCCGGACGCCACCGTCGCCCAGGTGGACGAGCTCTGCGGGCAGTACCGCATCAGCGGACTCCCGGTCGTGGACTCCTCCGGTGTCCTCGTGGGCATCATCACCAACCGGGACATGCGCTTCGTCTCGCCGTTCGAGAAGGCCTCGACCCTCGTGCGCGACGTGATGACCAGCTCCGGTCTCATCACCGGCCGCGTCGGCATCCCCGACAGCGAGGTCATCGCCCTCTTCGCGCAGCACAAGATCGAGAAGCTGCCCCTGGTCGACGAGCAGGGCAAGCTCGCCGGGCTCATCACGGTCAAGGACTTCGACAAGTCGGAGCAGTACCCCAACGCCACCAAGGACGACGCGGGGCGACTGCGCGTGGGCGCGGCCATCGGCTTCTTCGGCGACGCGTGGCAGCGCGCCACGGCGCTCCTCGACGCCGGAGTGGACGTCATCGTCGTCGACACCGCCAACGGCGACTCGGCCGGCGTGCTCGACATCATCCGCCGGCTGAAGTCCGACACCGCCTTCGCGGGAGTCGACGTCATCGGCGGCAACGTCGCCACCCGCTCCGGCGCCCAGGCGCTCGTCGACGCGGGTGCCGACGCGATCAAGGTCGGAGTCGGCCCCGGATCCATCTGCACCACCCGCGTCGTCGCCGGCGTCGGCGTGCCGCAGGTCACCGCCGTGTACGAGGCGTCCCTCGCCGCCCGCGAATCGGGCGTGCCCGTCATCGCGGACGGCGGACTGCAGTACTCGGGCGACATCGCCAAGGCGCTCGTCGCCGGCGCCGACACCGTCATGCTCGGCTCCCTGCTGGCCGGCTGCGAGGAGAGCCCCGGCGACCTCGTCTTCCAGAACGGCAAGCAGTTCAAGACCTACCGCGGCATGGGCTCCCTCGGCGCCCTGCAGACCCGCGGCGAGCGCACCTCCTACTCGAAGGACCGCTACTTCCAGTCCGATGTCCCCACCGACGACAAGCTCATCGCCGAGGGCATCGAGGGCCAGGTGCCCTACCGCGGTCCGCTCGCCAACGTGGCCTACCAGCTCGCCGGAGGTCTGCGCCAGTCGATGTTCTACGTGGGAGCGCGCACCATCACCGAGCTCAAGCAGCGCGGCAAGTTCGTCCGCATCACGGCGGCGGGGCTGAAGGAGTCGCACCCGCACGATGTGCAGATGGTGGTGGAGGCTCCGAACTACCGGCGCTGAGTGCTGCTGGTGGGGTGGGTCGACGTCGGATCGCGATGGCGGCCCCTCTGCCCGATGGGCCTGCGGCCCATACGCCCACCACACCGGAGGGGCCGCCATCCCGATCCGCCGTCGACCCCGTTCCGGGAGTCGGCCGCGGTTCTGCGTGGGGCGGAACGCGCGGCGCAGCGCGAGCGGCGCGGGGCGCCGCCGCGGCTGCGCCGGGAGGGGTGGCAGCGCGAGCGGCGCGAGGCGCCGCCGCGGCTGCGCCGGAGGGGAGGGGGCCGCGCGAGCGGGCGGGCCCGCCGCGGCTGCGCCGGAGGTCGGGCGACGAGCCCGGCGAGGCGCACGGCTAAACTCGCTCCGTGACTGAGATCGAGATCGGGCGCGCCAAGCGCGCTCGCCGCGCGTACGCCTTCGACGACATCGCGGTCGTGCCGAGCCGCCGCACCCGCGACCCCGAGGTGGTCTCGGTCGACTGGACGATCGACGCGTACCGGTTCCGGACGCCGATCCTGGCGGCTCCGATGGACTCCGTCGTGTCGCCGGCCACGGCGATCGCGCTCGGGCGCCTGGGCGCTCTCGGCGTGCTCGACCTCGAGGGCCTCTGGACGCGGTACGAGGACCCGGAGCCGCTGCTCGCCGAGATCCGCGAGCTCCCCGCCGAGCGGGCGACCGAGCGCATGCAGGAGATCTACTCCGAGCCGATCAAGCCCGAGCTCGTGACCGCCCGTCTGGCCGAGATCCGCGCCGCGGGCGTCACCGTCGCCGGTGCGCTCTCGCCGCAGCGCACCGCGGAGCTCTACCAGACCGTCGTCGACGCGGGAGTCGACCTGTTCGTCATCCGCGGCACCACGGTCTCGGCCGAGCACGTCTCGCGCGGCACCGAGCCGCTGAACCTCAAGAAGTTCATCTACGAGCTCGACGTCCCCGTCATCGTCGGCGGGGCCTCGACCTACACCGCGGCGCTGCACCTCATGCGCACGGGCGCGGCGGGCGTTCTCGTCGGCTTCGGCGGGGGAGCGGCGTCGACGACGCGCGCGACCCTCGGCATCCAGGCGCCCATGGCGACCGCGGTGGCCGACGTCGCCGGCGCTCGCCGCGACTACCTCGACGAGTCGGGCGGACGCTACGTGCACGTCATCGCGGACGGCGGCCTCGGCACCTCCGGCGACATCGTGAAGGCCGTGGCGGTCGGCGCCGACGCCGTCATGCTCGGCTCCGCCCTCGCCCGCGCGACCGACGCCCCCGGCGGCGGCTGGCACTGGGGCCAGGAGGCGCACCACCCGCAGCTCCCGCGCGGCCGCCGCGTGCAGGTCGGCACGGTCGGGACCCTGGAGCAGGTCCTCTACGGCCCCGCGACCGGAGCCGACGGCACCGCGAACCTGATCGGCGCCCTCCGCCGCTCGATGGCGACCACCGGCTACTCGGACCTCAAGGAGTTCCAGCGCGTCGAGGTCGTCGTCGCCCCCTACCAGCCCAGCTGACCCTCCGCCCCCGCTCCGAGGGAACCCCGGACCGTCGAGGGAGCCCGCGCCGGCTGGTTCCCTCGGCCGTTCGGGGTTCCCTCGATGCGTCTGACTCCGGCGCGGGCCAGGCGGACGAGCAGGGGGCGGACGTCGTAGGCGTCGCGCCACGACCAGCGGGCGAAGCCGCTCACGCACGAGCGGATGCGGTCCTCCCGGCGCTTCTCGGCGAGCAGGACCTCCTCGGGTGTGCGCCCCTTCAGGAATGCCGGATCGGCGTACTTGTGTTCGCCGTCCGCCTCTCCGACCACCGCCACCTCGTCGAAGAAGAAGTCCACCACTCCGGCCCGCCCTTCGGCGTCGTGGACCGGGTGCTGCAGCACCGGCGCGGGCAGCCCGCCCACGTGCATCGCCACGCGGCTGATCGACTCGAGCGGTGTCTCGGAGGCGGGGTCCGCGAACGCGATGACCGCGGCGCTCGCCGTCCGGCCACGGGAGCCGGGCGGCAGATCCGCGTGCCGCTCGAGGAGCTCCTCGCGCCGGAGGAGGGGTCGGCCGTCGCCGTCGACGAGGCGCAGGGCGTGGTCGGCCGCGACGACGGCGCGCCGGAAGGACGAGAACCGCGCGAGATCGAACACGGTCTGCGCGAGATCCGAGACGGCGAGGCCGTCGACGACCGCGAGCGTCGGGAAGCGCGCGCTCCGGTGCTCGGCCACGCCGTTCCGAGTCCGGCTGCCGACGTCGGTCGCTCCTTCGACGTGGACGACCGTGGCGAGCGGCTCGACCAGGGGGAGGCCCCACACCGCCGCGGCCGATTCCCGGAGGAAGAAGGGCGACGACCACGTCGCCGCGACCGCGTCGATGCGCGCCCGCTGCCTCTCGTCGATCGAGGCCCGCGCCCACGCGTCCGCTTCCGCGTACACGCCCCTGCGCAGACGCACGAACGCGTCCGACCGCCCGCACGCTCCGTCCCGGAGCAGTTCCACCGCACTCATGCCCTCGACCCTGGCCCGAGTTCTCCTCCATCGGTGCCGGTCCGCCCTGGTTTGTGGAGAGCCCTTCGGGCCCTGTGGACAGGGAGGGAACCCCGAACCGTCGAGGGAGCCCGCAAGGACTGGTTCCCTCGACGGTCCGGGGTTCCCTCAGCAGAGGGACGGCCCCGGCGTTCCTCCGCGGGCGAACGCGGGGAAGGGGCGGCCGGAGGCGCGCCTAAGCTGGAGGCATCCGAGTCAGGAGCGCCGCAGGGCGCGGATGGAGCACGCATGGTCGAGGTCCGCAGGGTCAAGCTGCCCGGTGTCGGAGTGCTGCACACCTTCCTCACCGCCGACGGCGGGAAGGTCGGCGTCATCGCCCACCGCTCGGGGCACAGCGACCTCATCACCTTCGCCGAGGGCGATCAGGACGGCGCGAAGGTCTCCCTCCGCCTGAGCGACGACGAGGCGCACACACTCGCGGAGCTGCTCGGCGGCACGCAGATCACCGAGTCGCTCACCGCGCTCGATCAGATCCCCGGCCTCTCGATCGACTGGTTCACCGTCGACTACGACGACCACATCGCGGGCCAGCAGCTCGGCAAGCCCGCCGACCGCGGCATCGTCGGCCTGACCGTCGTCGCCGTGGTCCGCGGGGATGCGGCCAACCCTGCGCCCGCGCCCGACTTCCGCGTCTTCCCCGGCGACACGCTCGTCGTCGCCGGCAGTCCCGAGAAGGTCGCCAAGGCGTTCGCCTTCTTCCGCTCGGGCGCCTTCCCCAAGACGGCCGACGCACCCGGAGCCTGAGGATGCACCACGGTGAAGACCTCATCGTCCTCGGGATCCTGTTCGTCGTCGCCTACGTGCTCGGACGCCTCGGGAGGACCATCGGCCTCCCGGCGATCCCCATCTACATGGTCGTCGGACTCCTCGCGAGCCCGAACTTCCACTGGTTCCCGCTCGAGTTCGAGTCGACCTACATCGAGCTGACGGCCGTCTTCGGCCTGATCCTGCTCCTCTTCAACCTCGGGCTCGAGTTCGACCAGGACGAGTTCTTCGGCAACGCGGGCCGGCTCATCCTCTCGGGCGGCACCTACATCGGCGTCAACATGGCCGTTGGCCTGGGCTTCGGCTTCCTGCTGGGCTGGGGGAGCCAGGAGGCTCTGATCGTCGCCGGTATCACGGCCACCAGTTCGAGCGCGATCGTCACCAAGCTCCTGATCGAGCTCAAGCGCCTCGCGAACCCCGAGACGCCGATGATCCTGGGTGTGACGGTCGTCGAGGACATCTTCATCGCGATCTACCTGGCCATCGTCTCGGTCGTGCTCTCGGGCGAGACCGAGCCGTGGCCGGTGATCCTGAAGCTGCTGATCGCGTTCGCGTTCCTCGTCGTCATGTTCTCGATCGCCCGCTGGGGCGGCAAGGTGGTGTCGCGGCTGTTCCGCACCCGCGACGACGAGCTGTTCACCATCCTCTTCTTCGGTCTCGCGCTGCTGTTCGGCGGCATCGGCGAGGTCCTCGGAGTCACCGACGCCATCGGAGCGTTCCTGATCGGCCTGGTCATCGGCGCCACCCGCTACCGGGCGAGGGTCGAGCACATCGCCATCCCGCTCCGCGACGTCTTCGGCGCCTTCTTCTTCGTCAACTTCGGCTTGGGGCTGGACCCGAGCGCCTTCCCGGAGGTCGTCGTTCCCGTCCTCGCTGCGGCCCTGATGACCATCGTGCTGAACCTCGGCGCCGGCCAGTTCGTGGCGTGGCTGAACAAGCTCGGCCCGAGGGCGGGACTCAACGCGGCGTTCATCCTGCACAACCGCGGCGAGTTCGCCCTCATCCTCGCGACGCTGTCGCTGTCGGCCGGTCTCGACGATCGGATCCAGCCCTTCGCCGGTCTCTACGTCCTGATCATGGCGATCATCGGCCCGATCCTCGCGTCGAGGTCCGAGACCATCGGGCAGTTCCTCTCGGATCGGCGCCACCGACCGCGCCGAGCGGCGGCGGAGCGGGGCGCGCTCGCCGAGGAGGAGTTCGCGCTGGTCGAGGCCGCGATGTCCGACGATCCGGAGCCGGTGCGGACCGGGCCGACGCGGACCGCGCCCGCCGCGACCGGACCGGTCGAGGTCCCGCCCGGCCGCGGCCGCGAGCGCGACGAGCTGGACGACGAGTTCCCTGATCCGATGCGCCAGGCTCTGATCGACCAGGCGATGCAGCAGTCCGACGGTGCGGAGACCGACCGGCCGCGCAGGCCCGTCGAGCCCGACTACTGATCCCGGGGAGCTCCCACGCGGACGGGCTAGGCTCGTCGGGTCCACCCGGCGGTCCGCACCGCGCGGAACGAGCGGATCCGGCACGAGCGAGGAACGAATGACGCAGAGCACCGTCTGGCAGGTGGCCCGCCGCCCGCGCTGGATCGGCGCCCTGGTGCTCGCTCTGGTGATCGCGGGGCTCTTCGCTGCACTCGGGCAGTGGCAGGTGGGCCGCGCCATCGAGGCGGCCGAGCCGGATGACGGCCTCTCCGAGACGATCGTCCCCCTGGACCGGGTGGCTGCCCCCTCCGCCCCGATCACGGCGGAGGCGGACGGTCAGCGCGTCGAGGCCGAGTCCGTCCTCGTGCCCGGCGGCGCCGAGGTCATCGGCGGGCGCTTGAACGCGGGGGAGCCCGGCTGGTGGGTCTTCGCCCGCACTCGCACGAGCACCGCGGACCTCGTCGTGGCCTACGGCTGGACGGCCGACGAGGATCGCGCCCGCGCCGTGGCCGAGCGCCTCGACTCCGGCGAGGAGTCGGCGCCGACGCAGTACACCGGGCGTCTCGTGGCGAACGAGGCGGCCGAGGCGCCGGAGGAGGGTGCGGATCCGCTCACCCTCACCGCGCTCTCGATCCCCGCGCTGATCAACCGCTGGCCCGATCCGCCGGCCGACGTCTACCAGGGCTACGTCGTCGTCGACGAGCCGATCGGCGGCCTCGAGGCGATCGACTCCCCGGCCCGTCAGCAGGACCTCTCGCTCAACTGGCTCAACGTCTTCTACGCCGTCGAGTGGGTCGTCTTCGCGGGATTCGCCCTCTACCTCTGGTACCGCCTCGTGCGCGACGCGTGGGAGAGGGAGATCGAGGAGGCGCTCGACGCCGAGGAGGCGCAGCGCGCCTCCGCCCCCTCGGCCGCACCGTAAACTGGACCCCATGCCCCTCGAGCCCAAGCCCGCGCAGTTCCCTGCGATCCGGAGCGCTCTGCGCTTCTACCGGGTGACCTCGATCATCACGGGCGTGATGCTGCTCCTGCTCTGCGCGGAGATGCTCCTGAAGTACGTGTTCCACCTCGAGCTGTTCGCCTTCGGGCAGCAGGGCGTGCTGAACCTCGCGCCGATGTACGAGGTGCCGGGCGGCGAATACGAGTCCAGCGGTACGGGAGCGAACCTCTCGACCGGGATCCTCATCGCCCACGGCTGGTTCTACGTCGTGTACCTCTTCGCCGACTTCCGCCTGTGGAGCCTGATGCGGTGGCCGTTCAGCCGCTTCGTGCTCATCGCGCTCGGCGGCGTGATCCCGACGCTCTCCTTCTTCGTCGAGGGGCGCATCGCGCGCGAGGTCGAGCAGTACCTCGCGCGCCGCACCGCCGGCACCGATCCGAAAGCCCCGACCGACTCCGTGGAGGCCCCCCATTAGCGAGCAGCAGTCCAGCCCGCAGCCGACCCCTCAGCTGTCCGCGCAGCCCGTCCTCGTCGTCGACTTCGGCGCGCAGTACGCGCAGCTGATCGCCCGTCGAGTGCGCGAGGCCAACGTCTACTCCGAGATCGTGCCCTCGAACGCCACGGCGGCCGAGATCGCGGCGAAGTCGCCGGTCGGGATCATCCTGTCCGGTGGCCCCTCCAGCGTGTACGAGGAGGGGGCGCCGCAGCTCGACCCCGCGATCTTCGACCTCGGCATCCCCGTGCTGGGCATCTGCTACGGCTTCCAGGTCATGGCGAAGGCCCTCGGCGGAGAGGTCGCGAACACCGGCCTCCGCGAGTACGGGGCGACCGACGCCGCGATCTCCACGGACGGCGGCGTGCTCCTCGGCGAGCAGCCCGCCGACCAGACGGTCTGGATGAGCCACGGCGACTCGGTCGCCAAGGCGCCGGAGGGCTTCGACGTCCTCGCCTCCACCTCGTCGACCCCGGTCGCCGCCTTCGGCAGCGATGCGCGTCGCCTCTACGGCGTGCAGTGGCACCCCGAGGTGAAGCACTCGACGCACGGCCAGGCCGTCATCGAGAACTTCCTGCACCGCGCCGCCGGCATCCCGAACGACTGGAACTCCTCCAACGTCATCGAGGACCAGGTCACCCTGATCCGCGAGCAGGTCGGCTCCGGCCGCGTCATCTGCGGCCTCTCCGGAGGAGTGGACTCGGCCGTGGCCGCCGCGATCGTGCACCGCGCGGTGGGCGACCAGCTGACCTGCGTCTTCGTCGACCACGGACTGCTCCGCAAGGACGAGCGCCGCCAGGTCGAGGAGGACTACGTGGCCGCGACCGGTGTCCGCCTGGTCACCGTCGACGTCCGCGAGCAGTTCCTCGACGCGCTCGCCGGTGTCAGCGACCCCGAGCAGAAGCGCAAGATCATCGGCCGCGAGTTCATCCGCACCTTCGAGGCCGCGGCGGAGGCGCTCGTCCTCGAGGCGCAGGGCGAGGGTGCGTCGATCGACTTCCTGGTGCAGGGCACGCTCTACCCCGACGTGGTGGAGTCGGGCGGCGGCACCGGAACCGCGAACATCAAGTCGCACCACAACGTGGGCGGCCTGCCCGAGGATCTGCAGTTCACCCTGGTGGAGCCCCTGCGCACCCTCTTCAAGGACGAGGTCCGCGCCATCGGCCGCGAGCTCGGCCTGCCCGAGGTCATCGTGGGCCGCCAGCCGTTCCCCGGACCGGGGCTCGGCATCCGCATCGTCGGCGAGGTCACCCAGGAGCGGCTCGACCTGCTCCAGGAGGCCGACGCGATCGTCCGCGCCGAGCTCACCGCCGCCGGCCTCGACGCCGAGATCTGGCAGTGCCCGGTCGTGCTGCTCGCCGACGTCCGCTCCGTCGGCGTGCAGGGCGACGGCCGCACCTACGGCCACCCGATCGTGCTGCGCCCCGTGTCCTCGGAGGACGCCATGACGGCCGACTGGACGCGCCTGCCCTACGACCTGCTGGCGCGCATCTCGAACCGCATCACCAACGAGGTCGCCGGAGTGAACCGCGTCGTGCTCGACGTGACGTCCAAGCCCCCGGGCACCATCGAATGGGAGTGACGCGGGCCTCCGCACGGCCATCTGCGGCGTTGTCGTCGGGCGCGGTACTTCCAGTACCGCTTCCTCCTCCGCCTTGCAGCTGACGCCGCGGGCCTCCGCACGGCCATCTGCGGCGTTGTCGTCGGGCGCGGTACTTCCAGTACCGCTTCCTCCTCCGCCTTGCAGCTGACCGCGCGGAGACCCGCGGCGGGGCGGCGGTGAACGGGCTCCTCCGGGGGCCCGTTCGGCGTTTCCGGGGAAGGTCAGACGGAGCTGTCGACGACGCCGACGAAGCGCGTGCCGATGCCGTCGTACTCGTCGCGGCGGTGGCCCTCGGGGTGGTTCGGCCACTCGTCGGGGGAGTGGTCCTCGCAGACGAGGAACGTGAAGTCGGGCCACCACTTCTTGGGCCGTGCGGCCTCGGAGCGGCCGCAGATCGCGCAGTCGAGGGTCACCCACACCGGCCGCTTGCCGGTGCGGTTCTCGCGCGACTGGACGAGCCAGGGCGGCGGATCCTGCTCGAGAGCGGCGAACTCCTCCTCGGTGAGACGGGCGCCGAGACCGTGGCGGGCCGCCATCTCGAGGGGGATGTCGAGGCGCTGGGCGGCCTCGCGTCGCGTGATCATCGGCCCACTTTAGCTCAGCGCCGGAGTGCGGACCCCGGCTGAGGGGCGCAGCGATGCGCGCGACAGCAGCCACTCGAGCGGGCCCTGACCTACGAACCGGCGCCAGAGCATCGCGAAGGCGATCGAGCCGAGCACGAAGGCCAGCAGGAGGGTCCAGCTGCGCCAGGCGTCGAAGTCGAAGGGCTCGTGGGGGATCAGGTAGACCGCCAGTGCCACCAGCTGCAGGGAGTAGATCGTCAGAGGCATGCCCCCCACTGCGGCGAGCGGAGCGGAGAGCCGCCGGAACGCGGCAGAGCGCTGCCCCAGAGCGGTGAGGAAGCCGATGGCGACGGCCGCGACTCCGCCCGCACCGAGCAGCTCGGCGGTGGTGCTCGCGTGGGCCTCGACGCTCTCGGCGCCGCCGATCGCCATGCCGCCGCCGTAGCCGAGGACGAGGGAGACCGCTCCGCCGATGACCAGCCAGCGCTGCGTGGTCGCCGAGCGGATGTCGCACCGGGTGACGAGGAGGCCGAGGACGATGTAGGCCAGCCAGGACGGCACGGGGTAGTACTGCGTCAGCCAGAGGAGGGGCTGCTCCGCGAGCAGGGCGGTATCCGGCGGCAGCGTCCGCAGCCAGGCTCCGCCCGTTCCGACGAGGTCGTCGACGATCACGGGACCCAGGACGGCGAACGCGACGACCAGCACGGCGAGCAGTGCCCGGGGGAGGAAGAGGACCAGGGCGGCGAGGGCGAACATCAGGCCGTAGTGCGGCAGGATCACGGCGATCGGCGTCCCGAGCAGGGTCAGCGCGACGCCCAGGGCGAGCAGGTAGAGCCCCCGGAGGAGGATCGACCCGGTGTCGCGCCCGGGGCGCTCGGAGCGGCGGGCGCCGCCGGTCATCAGTCCGATCGACACCCCCGCGAGGACCGCGAAGAGGACGGAGCTGCGGCCGTTCCAGATCATCTCCTCGCTCACCGGGGCGAGATGGGCGGCGAACATCCCGAGCACGGCGATCCCGCGGGCGACGTCGAGGCCGACGATGCGGGAGGAGTAGGCGGTCACGGATCCATGCTGCCAGGCGGGCCTGGACGAGGGGCCAGCGCCCCGGAACGACGACGGGCGCCCGACCCGGAGGTCGAGCGCCCGACGGCGTGAGCGGTGCGAGGGCTACTCGCGGAAGATCGCGACGAGTCGCAGGATCTCGAGGTACATCCAGACGACCGTGACGAGGATGCCGTAGGCGCCCGTCCAGCCGTAGATGCGCGGGGCGCGGTTGCGCACGCCCTGCTGGATGAACTCGAAGTCCATCACGAGCGAGTAGGTGGCCAGCGCGATCGCGATGAGGCCGATCACGATGCCGATGAAGCCGGTGCGCAGACCGAAGCCGCCGCCGACGCCGAAGAGGCCGAGACCGAGGTTCACGAGCGAGAAGACCGCGTAGCTGATCATGCCGATGAAGAAGATCTTGTTCAGCTTCGGCGAGGTGCGGATCTTGCCGTTCATGAACAGCGCCAGGGTGACGCCGATCACGATGACGGTCGCGAGGAGGGCCTGGACGACCGCGCCCTCGTAGACGTTCTCGAAGATGCCCGAGATCGCACCCACCGCGATGCCCTGGGTGGCGGCGTAGCCGAGGATCAGAGCGGGGCTCGGGACCTTCTTGAAGGCGTTGACGATGCCGAGGACCAGCGCGACGATCACGGCCGGGAGCATGAGCCCCGGGACGAACCAGCCGACAGCCGCGCCCGCCAGGAGCACGACGAAGGCGAGAGCCGTCTTCGCGAGGGTGTCCTCGACGGTCATCCGGTCGGTCTCCGTGGAGCTCGCGGCCGGACGGTTGTACATCTGGTCGAGCGTGTCGGACGAGACGTCGGGGAGGTCCTGCACGCGGCCGGCGTAGCCGCGGTTGCTGAACTCCGGACGCCCGAAGGCCGGATTGCTGCTTGCCATGGTTCCTCTTCTCTCAGGTGCGCTGGTGTCCGGTGGAGCAACGGAGCTGAGTCGCGGTGGTCGGGATGCTGTGGTGCCGCCGGGTCCTCGAGAGGACTCCGACGATGTGACCACAGTATCTGAGAACAGCTCTCAGAGTCTGGCTGTTCCCCACGAGCGAACCGAGTCCTCGCCCGTAGGATCGCCGCATGCCCGACCGCTCCGCTCCACTCGTCATCGGCCACCGCGGCGCGAGCGGCTACCGCCCCGAGCACACCCGCTCCGCTTACGATCTCGCCGTCGCCCTCGGCGCCGACGCCGTCGAGCCCGATCTCGTCGCCACCCGCGACGGCGTGCTGGTCCTGCGGCACGAGAACGAGATCTCGGGCACCACCGACATCGAGCGCCGACCGGAGTTCGCCGACCGCCGGACGACCAAGCGGCTCGAGGGGAAGGACGTCACGGGCTGGTTCACCGAGGACTTCACCTGGGCCGAGCTCTCCCAGCTGCGGGCCAGGGAGCGGTTGCCCGCCGTCCGCCCCTCGAGCGCCACCTTCGACGGCCAGTTCCCGCTGCTGCGCTTCTCGGACCTGCTCGCCCTGCTCGACCGGGCGGGCGAGGACGCGCCGGGCGCTCCTCCCGGGCTCGTCGCCGAGATCAAGCACGCCGACTACTTCGACTCGATCGGGCTGCCGCTGGACGTGCTGCTCGAGCAGGAGCTCGCCGCCGCCGGCTGGGGCCCCCGCGACCCGAGGCTGACCATCGAGAGCTTCGAGAAGACGGTGCTCGAGCGGCTCGGCGTGCGCGGCGTCGGCACCAAGCGCGTGTTCCTGATCGAGTCGCGGGGAGCGGCGCCCGACCTCGTCGCGGCGCACGGCGCCCGCGCCACTCCCTACGCCGACTTCGTGACCCCGTCCGGACTGCGCAACCTCGCCGGCACGGTCGACGGGGTCAGCGTGGACAAGAGCATGCTGTTCGCCCGCGACGCCGCGGGGCGTGCGACGGGGCCGAACGCGCTGGTCGAGCACGCGCACGCCGTGGGGCTCGAGGTCTACACCTGGACCCTCCGCCCCGAGAACCGGTTCCTCGAGAAGGTGCACCGCCGGGGCAAGGAGCCGGCCGCCTTCGGGGCCTGGCAGGACGAGTTCCGGATGATCCTCGCCACCGGTCTGGACGGCGTGTTCGCGGACCACCCCGATCTCGCACTCGAGGTCGTCGCCGCCCGCTGATCCGGATCAGCGACCTCCCGGCGCGGATGGAGGCGACCGGGAGTGTTCGCTGCCATCATCGGAAGCCCTCTGCGCGGCCCCCTCGCCGCGCCGCGCCCCGCCCCTCGAGAGGAGGAACCCCGTGTCGACCCGCGCCCGCATCACCCGCCGCTGGATCACCTCCGCGGTGCTCGCCGCCCTCGGGGTGGCTCTGGTCTACTGGCTCGCCGTGCTCACGCCGCAGGGCCAGGCCGCCGAGAACTCCGGCCTGCGCGGAGCCGACCTGGTCTTCGGCCGGGCGACGGGGACGGCCGCGGGCACTCTGGCCGACATCACTCCGGTCTCGATGATCGGCGGGGCCCTGCTGGCGGCGTCGATCGCGCTGATCCGGCGCCGACCGGCCCTCGCGCTCGCCTCCGTCGGGTCGATCGTGCTGACCGCCGGACTGACGCAGCTGCTCAAGAACGTGGTCCTCGAGCGCCCGCTGCTCGTCGAGACCGACGCCTGGTACACCGGCGGCAGCTTCCCGAGCGGTCACACCGCGGCCGCGGTCTCGGTCGTCTTCGCCCTGGCGATGGTGCTGCCCGCCCGCGGTCGCACCGTCGTGCTCCTGCTCGGCGGCGCCGTGGTGGTCCTGGTCGGCAACCTGACCATGGCGGCGTCGTGGCACCGGGCGAGCGACGTGCTCGGCGCCGACCTCGTCGCGCTGGCCTCCGCCTCCCTCGCCTGCGCCTGGCTCTCGACCCGCGCCCAGCTGGGCCGGGCCCCGCGCCGCACTCCGCGCAGGAACGTGAACAGGCTGCTGGTCGTCTGCTCGGTCGTCGTGGTGCTCGTGCTCGCCGGACTCGCCGTGCAGGGCATCCAGTACTACCCGGACGACACGAAGGATCTGACCGCGTTCGCGCTGCAGCAGCTGCTCGCGGTGTCGACCTCGACGATCGCGCTCGTGGGCTTCGCGCTCGCCTGGCGCGGCCTCGACGTGGGCGGTTCGCTGACGGCGTCCGCGGCTCGGCCCCGAGCGGCCTGACCCGGCTCCCCGTGTCGGAGGGTCGATCTACACTCGGAGGGACATGAGCCTCCTCTTCGATCCGAGCGATTCCCGCGCCACCCCGGTCATCGTCGGCGCCCCCGGCGACGGCGCCTCCTTCAGCGACCCGGCGCACGAGAAGCTCGTCGCCGGCCTGAACCCGCAGCAGCGCGAGGCGGTCGAGTACCGCGGCGACGCGCTGCTCATCGTCGCCGGCGCCGGCTCCGGCAAGACCAGCGTGCTCACGCGCCGCATCGCGAGCCTCCTCGGCAACGGCGAGGCCTGGCCGAGCCAGATCCTCGCCATCACGTTCACCAACAAGGCGGCGGCCGAGATGCGCGAGCGCGTCGAGAAGCTCGTCGGGCAGAGCGCCGAGGGGATGTGGATCTCGACCTTCCACTCGGCCTGCGTGCGGATCCTGCGCCGCGAGGCCGAGAACTTCGGCATGACCTCCTCCTTCACCATCTACGACTCCGGCGATCAGCGCGCACTGCTGAAGAGGATCGTGAAGGACCTCGAGGCCGACTCCCTCGGCATCACCGTCGCGAGCGCGTCGTCGAAGATCTCGAAGCTCAAGAACGAGCTCGCGGACGTCGACTCCTACGCGCGCACCGCCAACATGAGCGACCCGAACGAGGAGATGTTCCTCCAGGTGTTCCGCGCGTACTCGCGGGCCCTCGAGAGCGCCAACGCCTTCGACTTCGACGATCTCATCGCGCAGACCGTGTACCTCTTCCGCGCCTTTCCGCACGTGGCGGCCAAGTACCAGCGGCGATTCCGCCACGTACTGGTCGACGAGTACCAGGACACGAACCACGCGCAGTACTCGCTGATCCACGAGCTGACCCGGCCGGTGCCGCGGGCGACGATCGACGCGGCGCAGTTCGACCGCCCGTACCGCGGCCCCGTCACGGCCGACGGGTCGATCCCCGGCGCCTCCCTGACGGTCGTCGGCGACTCCGACCAGTCGATCTACGCGTTCCGCGGAGCCGACATCCGCAACATCGTCGAGTTCGAGCGCGACTTCCCGGGCTGCCGGGTGATCCTGCTCGAGCAGAACTACCGCTCGACCCAGAACATCCTCTCGGCGGCGAACGCGGTCATCTCGAACAACTTCGACCGCCGTGCGAAGAACCTCTGGTCCTCCAGCGGCGACGGCGAGAAGATCATCGGCTACACGGGCTACTCCGGTCACGACGAGGCGCAGTTCGTGGTCGACGAGATCGCCCGGCTGCACGCCGCGGGCACGGGCTACGACGAGATCGCCGTGTTCTACCGGACCAACGCGCAGACCCGCGCGCTGGAGGAGATCTTCATCCGCTCGGCGCTGCCGTACCGGATCCTCGGCGGCACGAAGTTCTACGAGCGGGCCGAGATCAAGGACGCGCTCGCGTACCTCATCACCGTGGCGAACCCCGCCGATGTGCTCGCGCTCCGGCGCATCATGAACACCCCCAAGCGCGGCATCGGCCCGGCGACGGAGGCGCAGCTGCAGTCGTTCGCCGACACCAACGGCGTCACGCTCCGCGAGTCGATGCGCAACGCGGGCTCGCTGGGCATGGGGCCGAAGGTCACCAAGGCCATCGTCGACCTGGCGACGCTGCTCGACGAGTGCGCGATGATGCTCGACCCCGGCCGTCCCGAGGGGGAGGCGAAGGTGCACGAGGTGCTGACGGCGCTGCTGACACGCAGCGGCTACCTCGACATGCTGCGCGCCAGCCGCGATCCCCAGGACGAGGCGCGGGCCGAGAACGTCGACGAGCTCATCGCCGTGACCAAGGAGTTCGCGCGCAACAACCCCGACGGCGGACTGGTGGACTTCCTCACCGAGGTGTCGCTCGTCGCCGCGGCGGACGACCTCGAGGACGACTCCGGAACGGTCTCGTTGATGACCCTCCACACCGCGAAGGGCCTCGAGTACGACGCGGTGTTCCTCACGGGCATCGAGGAGGACCTCCTCCCGCACCGCATCTCCGCGAACGAGCCGGGCGGTCCGGCCGAGGAGCGGCGGCTCTTCTACGTGGGCATCACCCGCGCCCGCAAGCGGCTCTTCCTGTCGCTCGCGATGACGCGTGCGCAGTACGGCGAGACGTCGGTCGCGATGCCCAGCCGCTTCCTCCAGGAGATCCCCGGGGAGCTCATCGAGTGGCGCCAGTCGCCGGGGGCGGCGACGTCGCGCGGAGGCACTCAGCCGCGCGCGCTGAACGCCCAGCGCCCGGGCTTCGGCCGCTCGCGCTCGAACACCGAGTTCCGCGAGGCGCTCGCGGCGGCTCCCAAGGCCAAGGCGGAGTTCCCGAACCGCATCACCGGCATGGTCCGCGACAACGGCGACCTCGAGCTGATCGCGGGCGACCGCATCCGGCACACCGATTTCGGCGAGGGCCGGGTGAACGCGGTGACCGGAGAGGGCACCAAGCGCGTCGCGCACGTGCTGTTCGACGCGGTGGGCGCCAAGAAGCTGCTGATCAAGGTCGCGCCGATCGAGAAGCTGTGAGGCGCGCGGCGCCGTGACCGCCCCGGTCCCGCGCGCCTCGCGGAGCGTCACGGCGGCGCGGTTCGCGACCGAGGCGTTCTCGCCCGCGGTCCTCGCCGTGGTGGTGCCGATCGTGGTCGGAGCCCGGGTCGCCGATCCGCCGCTGCTCGGGATCGCCTGGGGTGCTCTCGCGGCGCTGTTCGTCGGGGTGCTGCCCTACCTCGCGATCCGGCTGCTGATGCGCTCGGGGCGGATCCGGGGCGACCACCACGTGCCGGAGCGGCGCGAGCGCGCGCTCCCGATCGCTCTCGCGCTGGTCTCGATCGTCGTCGGCCTCGTGCTGCTCGCCGCGTTCGGCGCTCCGGCGGCCGTGACGACCTTCGGTCTCGTGACGGTGGCGGTCGTCGTGGCGGTCGGCCTGGTGAACCTCGTGTGGAAGCTCTCCGGGCACGCCGCGGTCGTGGCGACCTGCGCGGTCGTGGTGCTGATCGCCTACGGGCCCTGGTCGCTGCTGCTCTCGGTGCCGGTCGTGCTCTGGACCGGATGGTCGCGCGTCCGGCTCGCGGCGCACACGCCGGCGCAGGTGCTGGCGGGGGCCGCCGCGGGCGCCGTGCTCGCCTCCGTCGTCTGGTCGCTGCTCGGCTGACGCGCCGGGGAAGCGCCGCGAGATGCCGGTCCGGTACGCGCGGCGCGGGCCGCGCACGGGACCGGCATCTCGCGCGGAGTCAGTCGCAGGCGATGCCGTCTCCGTCGCGGTCGAGGTCGTAGATGTCCGAGCCCACGACCGTCACCGGCCCGCGCACGTAGGAGGGGCCGTTGCCGGATCCGGCGGCGCAGTCGACGTCGGAGTCGATGGGGACGCAGTCCCCGGTGTAGTTGGAGTCGCAGCCCGACGCCGCAGCGGCAGCCGGCGCCGGAGCGGGCGGCGGCACCCGGGTTCCGACGCGCGTCACATCGTCCACGGGAGCGGTCGTGACCGCCTCGGAGACCTGGGTCCGCGACACCTCGACGCCGTCGTGCTTCACGATCTCGACGGTGCGGGTGAGGACCCCGTCGCTGCCGGCGATCACGACGCTGCTGCCCTGGTCGGCGGTCGGGTCCTCCTCCGTCCGCGTGGCGCGGGGCACCGGCGCGGTCTCGGTCACGGTCTCGGTCGTGACGACGACCGTCGGCGTCGGCGTCGGGACGGCCGTGCGCGTCGGTGCCGGTGAGGCCGACCGCGTCGGCTCCGCCGCGGGGGCCGGCGTCGCGGTGCTCGCGGCGACCTGCTCCTGGGCGACGGGCGCGGGAGCGGTGGCGCCGTACGCGCTCGTGCCGACCAGCAGGGCGGCGAGCGCCCCGGCCGCGACCAGACCCGACGTGCGGCGACGGCGCGCGAGCCCCAGCCAGGTCGGTCGGCGCAGCAGGGCTCCGTAGACGCCGGTGATCAGCACGACGAGCGCGACCAGGAGGACCGCCGACCAGAGGCCGCCGGAGAGCAGGCCGACCAGCGCGAGGAACGCGGTCGCTCCTCCGCCGATCCACTGCAGTGGAGTGAGGCGCAGCCGCGTGAGCCGGACGGAGCCCAGGCGCAGCGGTCGGCGCTGCCGAGGGCTCCGGAGCCGGGGCGGCGCGTCCTGCGGACGTCGATCGCGGGGGAGAGGGGGTGGGAACGAGCTGGGCACGGTCGGATACTTCCTGAACGGGAGGGGGAGGTCGCCCCAGTATCACCCGTCCGGGGTACGACTCCCGTGCCCCGTTCGCGGGCGACGCTCGCTCCGGTGCGCCGCAGAACGCCCCTCCGGTACGCGACACGGCGCGCCGCGCGGACCGGAGCGGCCTCTCGCGAGGCCGATCAGGAGTAGCGGGCCACCAGCTCGCGCTTGAGTACTTTCCCGCTGGGGCCCAGCGGCAGAGCGTCGACGAACTCGATGCGGCGCGGGAACTTGAAGGCGGCCAGGTGCTCGCTCGCGAAAGCGATCAGCTCCTCGGCGCCAGCCGTCGCCGACGGTCCGAGCACGACGGCCGCGACGACCTCCTGCCCGTGCTTCTCGTCGGCCACGCCGAAGACCGCGGCGTTGGCGACGGAGGGGTGCCCGATCAGCACCTCCTCCACCTCGCGCGGGTACACGTTGTAGCCGTTGCGGATGATCATGTCCTTCGTCCGGTCCAGGATCCGCACGTAGTCCTCGTCGTCCTTCGTGCCGAGGTCGCCCGTGCGGAACCAGCCGTCGACGACGGCCTCCGCCGTCGCCTGCGGGTTCCCGAGGTAGCCCTTCATCAGGTTGTGCCCGCGGATCACGATCTCGCCGAGCTCGCCCCGCGGGAGCAGCTCCACCCGGTCCTGCACCTGAGCCCGTGCCACCTCGACCTCCACTCCCCAGATCGGGGTGCCGACGGTGCCCGCCCGCGGCGGAACGCCGACGTGGTTGAAGGTCGCGACGGGAGAGGTCTCGGTGAGCCCGTAGCCCTCGTAGATCTCGACGCCGAACACCTCGCGGAACCGCTCGATGACCGCGACGGGCAGCGCCGCACCTCCGGACACGGCGTAGCGCAGGGGCGGGCGGTCCGGGCGCCTCGTCGCCGCGTCGAGCAGCGCCACGTACATGGTGGGCACGCCCTCGAACACGGTGCAGTCGTGCGCGATCATCGCCTCGAGCGCGGCGTCGCCGTCGAACTTCGGCACCAGCACTACCGTCGCGGCGGTGCGGAACGCGGTGTTCATGGCGCAGACCTGCCCGAAGGTGTGGAAGAGCGGGAGCGCCCCGAGCACCACGTCGCCGCGGTGCAGGTCGAAGGTGTTCATCAGCAGCACGTCCGACTGCGACACGATCGCGAAGTGCGTCCCCTCCGCCCCCTTGGGCCGGCCGGTCGTGCCGCTCGTGTAGAGGATCGTCGCGGTGTCGGAGGGGGAGCGCGGGACGTACCCGTCGATCGACTCGGCCTCGGCGGCGAGGTCCTCGAGGCGGGCGAACGGGGACTCCGTGCCGTCGGGGACCATCACGCTCAGCACGGGGACGCCGGCGAGCTCGGCGCCGGCCGCTCCCTCCTTCAGCAGCGGCGCTGCGCAGATCAGCGCCGTCGCTCCGGAGTCGCGGAGCACGTAGGCGATCTCGTCGTGCTTGAGCAGCGCGTGCACCGGGACGACCACGGCGCCCAGCGCGAGGACCGCGAAGTAGCCGCGCGGGAAGTCCGGCACGTTCGGCACCAGCAGCGCCACCCGGTCGCCCGGCCCGATGCCGCGGGAGCGCAGCGCTCCCGCGTAGGCCCGCGTCTGGTCCCAGAGCGCGGCGTAGTCGAGCGCGAGCGGACCGACCCGGATCGCGATCGTGGTCGGAGTTCGCCGGGCGGCCTCGGCGAGGATCGCGGCGACCGAGAGGGTGCCGGAGCCGGGCGGGGCGGAGGGGGCCTCGGACGATCGCGATGCCGTGCTGCTCATGAGTGCTCCCGTCGTCGTCGACAGCCGCGGCGGATGCCGGGTGGTTCACCGTAGTCCCGGCCCGTGCCCCGTTCGAGGGATCCCACCGGATGCCCAGCCCTCAGCGCGTGAGAGCGCGGTGGCGGAGGATCACGAGGGGCCCCGGCACCGTGAGCGCCAGGCTGTGGCTCACCGAGCCGAGCAGGAGCCGGAGGAAGGCGCCCCGACCGTGGCTGCCCACGACGAGCAGGCGGGCTCCGGAGGCGACCTCGCTGAGCTTCTCGACCGGGTTGCCGCGCACGAGGAGGTGCCGGATCTCGAGGTCGGGGCAGCTGTCGCCGAGGCCCACCAGCGATTCGGCGAGCACGAGGTCCTCGTCCTCCTCGATCGCGTCGATGACCCGGCGCTCCACGGGGACGGCGTCGGCCCAGGCGCCCGGGAGCTGCCAGGCGTGCAGGGCGAGCAGGGGCTCGCCGAGCCGGTCGGCCTCGTGCGCCGCGAGCCGGATCGCCTCGAGCGACACCTCCGATCCGTCGACCCCGACCGCGACACCGGTGCGGCCCGGCTCGACGGGTCCCGGGATCAGCGCGACCGCCGAGCGCGAGGCCGCGGCCACCCGGACGGCGACGGGTGCGGCCACGGCGAGACCGCGGCGGGCGAGCGGATGCGCGCCCAGCACCAGCAGCGCACCCGCCGGCGCCGCCTCCGCCAGGACGTGCACGGGATCGCCGTCGAGGAGCCGCACGCGCACGGGCACCGAGGCGTACTCGCGCTCCGCGAGAGCCCTCGCCTCCTCGAGCGCGGCTCCGGCGGCTCGGCGCTGCGCCACCGCGGCATCCGGGACGCGCCCTCGCGCCGGTTCGACCACGCTCACGAGCTCGGCGGGCAGCCGATGCCCCTCGGCATAGTCGAGCGCCCAGCGCAGGGCGTCCGTGCTCCGATCCGATCCGCTGACTCCGACCACGACCGCGTCCATGCTGCGCCTCCTCATCGAGTGCTGCTCTCGGCCGCATTCTCCTCCGTCCGGCCCGCCGGCGGGAGTGCCGGACGAGGATCCGCGCCCGCCGTAGAGTCGCAGGATGCGTGGCGAGGCGACCCTGTACACCGATGCGATCGCGACGGCGCCCTTCGCCCTGGCGGTGATCGCCGAGGCGACCGGATCGCGCGTGGTCGGCGCCCGGACCGCCGATGCGCACGTGCCGCTCTACAGCGGCCCCACGAGCGCCCGCGTCTCGGTGTCGGGCTTCGGCGACAGCGTCCCGATCTCGGTCGACGTCCGGGACGAGCGCGGAGTCGAGGAGGCGCGGGCCGCCGCGCAGGCGCTGGGCCTGGAGCTCGCGGCCTACGCCGGCTGGAGCATCACCGCCGGCTTCTAGGCCGTGTCGATCAGGACGAGCGGAGCACGCGAGATCGTGATCAACGCGGCCTAGGCGTCGGCGAGGGTCGCCCGGCGCACCTGCGCCAGGTAGAACCGGCTCGGCGAGGTCCGCACCCGGGCGGGCAGCAGCCGGTACACCGCGAAGGTGCGCGAGAGCGCCCGGTCGAAGCGCGCCTGCTGCCGCTCGCTCCAACGGAAGCCGAAGGGCTCGCGGAGCGACGGAGGGAGCAGCCCGGCGGTCATCAGCCGCAGGTACGGCCCGAACGGGCGGAGGTACCACGCGGCGATCGCTCCGCCGAGGAGGTCGTGCGCGACGCGGCGCGCCTCGGGAGTGACGTGCAGGCGGCCCACCTGCTCGTCCCAGTAGGCGTCGAACGCCGCACGGTCTGCGGGCCACGACGCGTCGGCCATCTGCAGTGAGGTGCCGACCACGCGCGAGCGGTCGACCAGGTCGTCCGCCTGCTCCCGGGTCATCGGTCCGAAGGCGCCTTCGTAGAGCTGGAGCATCGACTGGGTGAGGGTCGCGGCGACCCAGCGCTGCAGCTCCGGATCGAAGGCGCTGTAGCCGGGTCCGCGGACGGGCCCGTGCGCCCGGTTCACCCGGCGGCGCACCGCGCGGACGTCCTCCGGGGAGCCGTAGTGCAGCGCGTAGAGGTAGGAGAGGGTGCCGTGCAGGCGCCCGAGCGCGCGGTGCGCGAAGTCGGAGTGCTCGGCCACTCCGGCGCCGACAGCGGGGTGCGCGATCTGCAGGAGGATCGCCCGGGCACCGGCGACGAGGAAGACGCCCTCGCGGAACACGTCGCGCTCCGGGCGGGGGCGGGTCCTCGGGGGCATGCGCCCACGCTACGCGGCGCGGGAAGGGCGCAGTGCGTGCGGAGTAGAGTTGTCGCGGCCCAGGACCGTGCCGAGACTCCGGCGCAGACGGGCCGCATCGGACTCGAAACGCAAGCGCGCTCAGCGCGGAATGGGAATGCAGCGTGGATCTCTTCGAATACCAGGCCCGTGATCTGTTCGAGAAGTACGGCGTCCCCGTGCTCCCGGGCATCGTCGCCGACACGCCCGAGGAGGTGCGCGCCGCCGCCGAGAAGCTCGGCGGCGTCACCGTCGTCAAGGCGCAGGTGAAGATCGGCGGACGCGGCAAGGCCGGCGGGGTCAAGGTCGCGAAGACCGCCGACGAGGCGGAGGAGGCGGCGAAGTCGATCCTCGGCCTCGACATCAAGGGCCACGTCGTCAAGCGCGTCATGGTCGCGGGCGGCGCCCGGATCGCGCAGGAGTTCTACTTCTCCGTGCTGCTGGACCGGGCGAACCGCTCCTACCTCTCGCTCACCTCCTACGAGGGCGGCATGGAGATCGAGCAGCTCGCCGTCGAGCGCCCCGAGGCGCTCGCGCGCGTCGAGGTCGTCGCCGGCCAGGGCATCGACCTGGCCAAGGCCGAGGAGATCGCCCGTGCGGCGAAGTTCCCCGAGGAGCTGATCGGCAAGGTCGCCCCGGTCCTCGTGACGCTCTACGACGTCTACACCGGCGAGGACGCGACCCTCGTCGAGGTGAACCCGCTCGTCCTCACCGAGGAGGGCGACATCGTCGCGCTCGACGGCAAGGTCTCGCTCGACGAGAACGCCGGCTTCCGCCACCCCGAGCACGCCGCGCTCGAGGACAAGGACGCCGCCGACCCGCTCGAGGCGAAGGCCAAGGAGAACGACCTCAACTACGTGAAGCTCGACGGCGAGGTGGGCATCATCGGCAACGGCGCGGGCCTGGTCATGTCGACCCTCGACGTGGTCGCCTACGCGGGCGAGCGCCACGGCGGCGTGAAGCCCGCCAACTTCCTCGACATCGGCGGCGGAGCCTCCGCCCAGGTCATGGCGAACGGCCTCGACGTGATCCTCGGCGACGAGCAGGTCAAGAGCGTCTTCGTCAACGTCTTCGGCGGCATCACCGCGTGCGACGCCGTCGCCAACGGCATCCTGCAGGCGCTCGAGATCCTCGGCGACACCGCGACCAAGCCGCTCGTCGTCCGCCTGGACGGCAACAAGGTGGAGGAGGGCCGCGCGATCCTGCAGGCCGCCGCCAACCCGCTCATCACGCTCGCCGCGACCATGGACGAAGGCGCCGACAAGGCCGCCGAACTCGCCGCCGCGTAACGGACCCGACGACTCAAGGAATCAGAGAACAAGCATGTCGATCTTCCTCACCAAGGACTCCAAGGTCATCGTCCAGGGCATCACCGGCGGCGAGGGCACCAAGCACACCGCGCTGATGCTCAAGGCCGGGACCAACATCGTCGGCGGCGTGAACGCGCGCAAGGCCGGCACGACCGTCACCCACGGCGACGTCGAGCTGCCCGTCTTCGGCACCGTCAAGGAGGCCATCGAGGCCACCGGCGCAGACGTCTCCATCGCGTTCGTCCCGCCCGCCTTCTCGAAGGACGCCGTCATCGAGGCGATCGACGCCGAGATCGGCCTCCTCGTCGTCATCACCGAGGGCATCCCGGTGCAGGACTCGGCCGAGTTCTGGGCGTACGCGCAGGAGAAGGGCAACAAGACCCGCATCATCGGCCCGAACTGCCCCGGCATCATCACGCCGGGCGAGTCGCTCGTGGGCATCACCCCCGCGACGATCACGGGCAAGGGCCCCATCGGCCTCGTCTCGAAGTCGGGCACCCTGACCTACCAGATGATGTACGAGCTGCGCGACCTGGGCTTCTCGACCGCCATCGGCATCGGCGGCGACCCGATCATCGGCACGACGCACATCGATGCGCTCGCTGCGTTCGAGGCCGACCCCGAGACCAAGGCGATCGTCATGATCGGCGAGATCGGCGGCGACGCCGAGGAGCGCGCGGCCGACTTCATCAAGGCCAACGTCACCAAGCCGGTCGTCGGCTACGTGGCGGGCTTCACGGCTCCCGAGGGCAAGACGATGGGCCACGCCGGTGCCATCGTCTCGGGCTCCGCGGGCACCGCGCAGGCCAAGAAGGAGGCCCTCGAGGCCGCGGGCGTGAAGGTCGGCAAGACGCCGTCCGAGACCGCCGCGCTGCTGCGCGAGGTCTTCGCCTCCCTCTAGCACTCACGGGCACGTCCGAACGGGCGGGATCCACTGCTCCGGCAGCGATCCCGCCCGTTCGTGCGTTCCCGGTACCGTCGGGGGGTGACTCGCAGACTCGGCCTCGACTTCCTGACCTTCGTCCCGTACCCGGAGGGGCCCGAGAAGCCGGGCGACGCCGCGCGCAGCCTCGAGGACGGGCTGGCCCTCTTCGAGCTCGGCGAGGAGCTCGGCTACGGCACCGGCTGGGTGCGCGTGCGCCACTTCGAGCGCTACCTCGCCTCGCCGATGACCTTCTTCGCCGCCGCCTCGCAGCGCACGCGGCGCCTGCGCCTGGGCACCGCCGTGATCGGCGCCCGCTACGAGGCGCCCATCCGCCTCGCCGAGGACGCGGCGACCGTCGACCTGCTCTCGGGCGGCCGTCTCGATCTGGGCGTGAGCAGCGGATTCGCGCACCTCGCGTCGGTCTTCGACGGGGTCTTCGGTCAGGGCGAGGGCGAGTTCCGCGCCCAGGCGCAGGAGCGGATCGAGCGACTCCGGCAGGCTCTGTCCGGAGAGGTGCTCGGCATCGCCGAGTCGGCGCTGATGTCGGTGCCCGTCGGCGACCCGCTCGTGCAGCACCCGCACGCCCCGGGGCTGGCCGACCGGATCTGGTACGGCGCCGGCTCCGTCTCCTCCGCCGTCCGCGCCGGTGAGCAGGGCATGCACCTGCAGGTCTCGACTCTCAACACCGAGGAGACCGGTCTGCCGTTCGCCGAGCAGCAGGCCGTCCAGATCCGCGCCTACCGCGAGGCGTTCCGCGCCGCGCATCCGGAGCGGACCTCGCGCGTCACCGCGGGCCGCATCGTGCTGCCGCTGGTCGACGACGTCGACGAGCGGGCCCACCGCCCCTTCATCGACGGCTACCTCGCCCGGATGAACGACGACGGCACGCCGCGCACCGCCGACCGCTCGATCATCGCCGCTCCCATGCGCTTCAGCCCGCTGCACGTCGGGTCGCCGGAGGAGATCGTCGCCTCCCTCGCCGCCGATCCCGCCCTCGCCGAGGCGGACTCGCTGACCCTGACGCTCCCCGCGGTGGGCGGAGTGGAGTCGCACCGCCGGATCCTGCGGACGGTCGCCGAGCGGATCGCTCCGCAGCTCGGCTGGGCGCCCTCGCGCTAGCTAGCGGCGCCGATCGAGCAGCCGCCGCACCGGCGTCTGCAGCAGCAGCACCAGCAGCCACCAGAGCGAGGGTGCGGCCGTCGCGAGCACGAGCGCGAGCACCAGCAGCCCGAACGGGACCAGCGCCCCGCGCAGGGGCACCTCGCCGACCCCCTCCCGCAGCAGCGCCGGGTGCCGGGCCAGGTGCCGCTCGATCAGCACCAGTGCGCCGCTCATCACCGTCATCGTCCCGAGGTACAGCCCGATCGCTCCGCGGGTGTCGGGGAGCAGCGCGATCACGCTCGTCGCGAAGGGGAAGAACGCCACGGCCGCGAGCCAGAGCAGACCGAGCCGAGCCAGGCCGCCGTCGTAGTCGTCGACGAGCTCGAAGACGCGGTGGTGGGGGATCCAGAACACGGCGATCAGCAGGAACGAGAGCGCGAACGCGAGCACCTGGTCGACGTGGCCGTTGAAAAGTGCCGCCACGCCTCCTCCGTCGGCCGCGATGCGGGGCGCGAGCTCGACCAGGGGCAGCACCAGGAGGGTGATCGCGATCGCGACGGTCGCGTCAGAGAAGCCGACGAGCCGGTCCAGCCCGCGGGCGGTGCGGACGGGACGAGGGGGTGCGGTGCGCCGGCCGCGGTGCAGCAGGCGCTCGAGCGGTCCGGCGAGCAGGAGCAGCAGCAGCCAGAAGAGGCCGACCGCCGGCACGATCACCGCGAGGAGGAGCGCCGCCAGCAGCAGTCCGAGGACGATCACCGAGCGCGTCAGCGGCTGCCCGGTCCCGGGGGCGGCGAGGTCCGGATCGCGGCGCAGCAGCAGCCGCATCCCGAGGGTGGCGGCGCTCGCCGCGGCGATCACCCCGATGTAGAGGGCGACGACGGACGGGTCGTCGGTGGACGCGCTCGAGAGCAGGTTCGCGGCGAACGGCAGCAGCACGATCGCGGCGAGCCAGACGAAGTCCACCGCGACGAGAGCGGGGGAGTAGCGGCGCACCTCCTCGAAGACCGCGTGCTGCACCAGCCACAGGCGTCCGATCACCGCGAAGGTCACGACGAAGGCCGAGAGCGTGCCGACGTGGTCCGCGAGGAGCGGGCCGAGGCCGCCCGACCCGCCCTCCTCGACCGCGTCGACGAGCGGGAGCACCAGGAAGGTGATCGCGATCGCCGTCACGGCGTCGCTGAAGTTCACGAGCCGGTCCAGGCCCCGCTCGGTCCGGTCTGCTGGGGTCCTGGTCACGGCTCGACCCTAGGGCGTGCGGACGCGCCCGAGCGTGCGGCTGAGCAGCCGGAGCCGGGCCCGCCGGTAGGCTCGTCGAGCCCATGAACCGGATCACCGTCGCCCTCCTCGCCGCCTTCGACGCCGCTCTCTCGGCCCTCATCGGCATCGCGATCCTCCTCGTCCCGCTCACCGTCCTGTGGGCGGTGCAGTACGACACCGCCGTCGACTGGGCCGTGTTCTGGCGCGTCTCGGCCGACGCCTGGCTGATGGGCCACGGGGCCGATCTGCGCGCGAGCCTCGCCCCCGACTCCGCCCTCGCCCTCGGCCTGCCCGGGGGAGCGGACGCGTTCGCCGTCACGATCGCGCCCCTCGCGTTCGCGGTGCTCGCGATCCTCCTCGGCGCCCGCACGGGCCGCCGTGCGCAGGAGTCGCCGTTCCGGTTCATCGGCTTCACGGTGTCGATCGCGACCTACCTGGTCATCGCCCTCCTGGTCACCCTCGGGTCGGCGACCGAGGCGGCGACGGTGGCCACCGTGCAGGGCGCGGTGCTGCCGCCGCTCGTCTTCGGCCTGGGCGTCGCGATCGGAGCGGGGACCCACTCCGCCCGCAGCGGCGAGACCGACCGCCTCGGCGAGCTGGTCTCGGACGCGGCCGCCCGGCTGCCCGACCCGGCGCTGCCCCTCGTGCTCGTCTCGCTGCGCGCCGGAGCGCTCGCCGCGGCGGGCGTCGTCGGCGCGGCCGCCGTGCTCGTCGTTGTGCTGCTCGTCACCGGCTACGCCTCCGTCGTCGCGCTCTACGAGGGACTCGGATCCGAGGCGCTCGGCGGACTCGCGTTGACGCTCGGCCAGCTCGCCTTCGTCCCCAACCTCGTGATCTGGGCGGCGAGCTGGCTGATCGGACCGGGATTCGCCGTCGGAGCCGGATCGTCCGTCGGCCCCGCCGGGACCCTCCTCGGCCCGGTGCCGTCCATCCCGTTCCTCGGCGCTCTGCCGCAGGGCGACCTGCCGTTCGGCTTCGTCGGGATCCTGGTCCCGGTCCTCGCGGGCTTCCTCGCCGGTTGGAGGGTGCGCAGGAGTCTCCTCGAGGCCCTCGAGGGGCGCCCGTTCCTGCGTTGGGGCGCGGTCGCCGCCGCCGGCATCGGAGTGGTCGGGGGCGTGCTGCTCGGGCTGCTCGCCTGGGCGTCGGCGGGCGCGGCCGGGCCGGGCAGGCTCGCGGTCGTCGGACCCGATCCGCTCGTCGTCGGCGCGGTCGCCGCGCTCGAGCTGGCGCTCGCCGCCGCCCTGGGCCTCGCCGCGGGCAGGACGTCGCGCGACTGAGCAGCGGTGGTCCCGGGCGAGGGCCTCCCCCTAGACTTGCGCAGTGCTGAAGCTCGTCGTACTGATCTCCGGCGGCGGTTCCAACCTCCGCGCCCTCCTGGAGGCCACCCGCGACGACCGGTTCCCCGCCCGCGTCGTCGCTGTCGGCAGCGACACCGACGCCGAGGGCCTGCGCCACGCGGAGGCGTTCGACATCCCCTCCTTCACGGTCACGCCGCACGCGTTCGCGTCGCGGGACGCCTGGGGCGAGGAGCTGCTCGCGAGCATCCGCGAGTGGGAGCCCGACCTGGTCGTCTGCGCGGGCTTCATGCGGATCCTCCCTCCCGTCGTCGTCGACGCCCTCAGCCCGCGGATGATCAACACCCACCCCGCCCTGCTGCCGCTGTTCCCCGGCGCCCACGCCGTGCGCGACGCGCTCGCGGCCGGGGCCGCCGAGACGGGCGTCACCGTGCACGTCATCGACACCGGAGTCGACACGGGCCCCGTCATCGCCCAGGAGAGCCTCGCCGTGCTCCCGGGCGAGAGCGAGGCCGCGCTGCACGAGCGCATCAAGACCATCGAGCGCCGTCTGCTGGTGCAGACCGTGCTCGACATCGCCCACGGAACCGTCGACCTCGAGGAGCTCGCCCGATCATGAGCATCACCGCCCACGACCCCAGCAGCTACGACGACCGCGACGTGGTCCCCGTCCGCCGCGCGCTGATCTCGGTCAGCGACAAGACCGGGCTCCTCGGGCTCGCCGAGGCGCTCGCCGCAGCCGGTGTCGAGCTGGTCTCGACCGGTTCGACGGCCGCCACGATCCGCGACGCGGGCCACGACGTGACCGACGTCTCCTCCGTCACAGGGTTCCCGGAGTCGCTCGACGGCCGCGTGAAGACGCTGCACCCGGCGGTGCACGCCGGGATCCTCGCCGACCTGCGGCTCGCCTCGCACCGCGAGCAGCTCGAGCAGCTCGACATCGCCGCGTTCGAGCTCGTCGTGGTCAACCTCTACCCGTTCCGCGAGACCGTCGCCGGCGGCGCCGACGCGGCGACCGTGGTCGAGAACATCGACATCGGCGGCCCCGCCCTCGTGCGTGCCTCGGCCAAGAACCACGCGAACGTCGCGATCGTCGTCGATCCGGCCGACTACTCCGGCGTCATCGCCGCACTCGGCGACGGAGGCACGACCCTCGCGGCCCGTCGCACCCTCGCCGCCCGCGCCTTCGCTCACACCGCCTCGTACGACTCCGCGGTCGCCGCCTGGTTCGCCGGGCAGGAGGCGGGCGACTCCGCCGTCGACGGAGCGATCGAGATCCGCGGCACCCTCAAGCAGGTCCTGCGCTACGGCGAGAACTCGCACCAGAAGGCCGCCCTCTACGTCTCGCCCGACGGAACCGGCATCGCCCAGGCCGAGCAGCTCCACGGCAAGGAGATGTCGTACAACAACTTCGTCGACGCCGACGCGGCCGTCCGCGCCGCGTACGACTTCGTGCTGCCCGCCGTCGCGATCATCAAGCACGCCAACCCCTGCGGCATCGCCATCGCGAGCACCAAGGCCATCGACCCCATCGCCTCCGCGCACCGGCGGGCGCACGAGTGCGACCCGGTGTCGGCGTTCGGAGGAGTGATCGCGGCGAACCGCCCCGTCACCCTCGCCATGGCCGAGACCGTCAAGGAGATCTTCACCGAGGTCCTCGTCGCGCCCGCCTTCGAGCCTGAGGCGCTCGAAGTGCTCAAGACGAAGAAGAACCTCCGCCTGCTGCAGCTGCCCTCCTTCTACGCCCCCGTCGAGACCGAGTTCAAGCAGATCTCGGGCGGCGTCCTGATCCAGGAGCCGGACCGCTTCACGGGCGGCCCGGGCGAGGTCAGCTCCGGCTGGGAGCTCGTCGCCGGCGAACCCGCCGACGCCGACACCCTCCTCGACCTCGAGTTCGCCTGGAAGGCGTGCCGCGCCGTGAAATCGAACGCGATCCTGCTCGCCAAGGGCGGCGCCTCCGTCGGCGTCGGCATGGGCCAGGTCAACCGCGTCGACTCCTGCCACCTCGCCGTCACCCGCGCCGGCGACCGCGCCCCCGGCTCCGTCGCCGCCTCGGACGCGTTCTTCCCCTTCGCCGACGGCCTCGAGGTGCTCCTCGCCGCCGGAGTGAAGGCCGTCGTCCAGCCCGGCGGCTCCGTCCGCGACGCCGAGGTCATCGACGCCGCCAAGCGCGCCGGCGTCACCATGTACACGACGGGGGAGCGGCACTTCTTTCACTGAGCGCGCAGCGCTCAGTGGGTGCTTTCTTCCACGCCGCTCCTCGCGCGGCGTGGCGCGGTCGGGATCGCGACGTGGGGCGTTCCAGGGAGCGGGGTGCGTCGCCCGCCGCGGGAATCGCTGGCACGCGATTCCCGCTGAGTGGGCTCGCCCTTCGGGCATCGGCTCTGACGAGGACTCGCGGCCTACCGGGGCGTGAGGTGTTCTCGCCCTGCGGGCGTCGAGTTGTGGTGTTCTCGCCCTGCGGGCATTGAGTTCCGGTGTTCTCGCCCTGCGGGCGTCGAGTTGTGGTGTCCTCGCCCTGCGGGCGTCGAGTTCTTGTGACCTCGCCCTGCGGGCATTGAGTTCTCGTGTTCTCGCCCTGCGGGCATCGCGTGAGCATGCGCCTCGCCCTGTGGGCGTCGGGTTCTCGTTTCCTCGCCCTGTAGGTGTCGGGGTGGCGCCCGCGGGCGGCGGGATCGAGAGCCGGGGTGCCGCGAGGCGGCGTGGGTCGGGGTCGGTCGGGTGGTGAGGGCCGTTCCGCGACGAGTCGTGAGGTGGGGCGCACGTGCCTGAGAGGCGTCGAGGGGGTGCTCGGGGAGGGGCGGAGGAGACCGCGTAGGGTCGGCGGGTGCCTACCGACTCGACGCTCGCCTCCGCGCCCGCCCCCTCCCTCGGTCGCCGCGTGCTGCCGGCGCTCGCTGCCGCGGCCGCCACGGCGCTCGCGGCCCACCTCGCCAATCTGCTCGCGTTCTTCGTGGGCAACCAGCTGCAGCCGTCGTCGCTGGCCCAGGTCAACGCCTACTTCCTGCTCTCGAGCGCGCTCGCCTTCGTGGTGCTCGTGGTCCTGGGGCTCGCGGGGCTCTTCGCGCGGTGGTGGACCGCGGCGCTCGCGGGTCTGGTCGCGGGCGTGGTCGGCGCGCTGTTCGGCAGCCTCGTGCAGGTCTCGGCCAGCGGCACCGCTCTCGACGGCACGGTCTGGATCTCGGTGCTCGACACGCTCGGCGGGCTCAACCTGATCCTCCTGGTGGCCTTCACCGTGGCCGCCGCGACGCTGGGCCGGCGCGTCCTGCGCTCCTTCGAGCCCGCCCGCGACGAGGGGCAGCCGGTCGAGCGCCGCATCGCGATCGTCCGGCAGCCGGCTCCGAACCTCGGCGACGGCGAGCTCACCCACCTCGAGCGCGTCCCCGTGGACCAGGCGAAGGCCGAAGCGCAGTGGGAGGAGTACGTCGACGCGCTCGAGGCCGCGGGCTGGGAGACGGTGCAGGCCGCCACGGCCGCCCAGCACCCCGACTCCGTCTTCATCGAGGACGCGGTGGTCGTGTTCGGCGACCACGCCGTCCTCGCGCGCTCGGGGGCCGAGTCCCGCCGGGGCGAGAGCGCCGGAGCGGAGGAGGCCGTCCGCGCCCTCGACCTCACGGTGCACCGCCTCGAGGCACCCGCCACCCTCGACGGCGGCGACGTGCTCAAGGTCGGTCGCACGGTGTACGTCGGGCGGGGCGGCCGCACCAACGCGGAGGGGGTCGCTGCGCTGCGCGCGATCCTCCGACCCCTCGGCTGGAGCGTCGTGGCCGTCCCCCTCACGAAGGCGCTGCACCTCAAGAGCGCCGTCACCGCGCTCCCGGACGGCACCGTCATCGGCTGGGAGCCGGTCGTCGACGAGCCGAGGATCTTCCCCTCCTTCCTGCCGATTCCCGAGGAGCCCGGTGCGCACGTCGTCGTGCTCGACGACGACACCCTGCTGATGGCCGCGTCCGCGCCCCGCAGCGCCGAGCTGCTCCGCGGCCTGGGCTACACCGTCGTCACGGTCGACGTCTCGGAGTTCGAGAAGCTCGAGGGCTGCGTCACCTGCCTGTCCGTGCGCGTCCGCTGAACCGGGCGTCGGACGGGCGTTCTGCGACGCCTGTCCGGGCCGGGTGGACACCTCCGCGAGACCGGGTATAGCCTGCAAGGCTGCCCGGAGCGACGCTCTGCGGCACTCGTCCTCTCCGGCGCCCGACCGCGCCCTCCGCTCCTCGCCGCGAAAGCACTCCTGTGTCCGCACCCGCCTCCCCGTCCGTCCCCTCCGAGCAGCAGCGCCCCAGCACGCTGAAGGTCCTGCTGCGCCTGCTCCCGTTCGTCGGCGACGCGCTGCCCCGGCTCGGCATCGGCATCGCGGTCGCCCTCGTCGCGAGCCTCGTCTCGCTCGCGATCCCGATCGTCCTGCAGCGTCTCGTCGACGGTCCGCTCGCCGAGGGCGCCGGGTCGGCGGGGTCGGGCGACCTCGGTCCGCTGATCGGTCCGGTGCTCCTGGTGCTCGGTCTCGGCGTGCTGGAGGCCGCGGCGATCGCGCTGCGCCGCCGGATGGTGCTCACCCCCAGCACCCGGGTCGAGGCCCGGATGCGCACCGCGCTCTACCAGCGGCTGCAGGACCTGCCCGTCTCGTTCCACGACCGGTGGCAGAGCGGGCAGCTGCTGTCGCGCGCGGTCAGCGACCTCAGCCTCATCCGCCGCTGGATCGCCTTCGGCTTCGTGCTGCTGGTCGTCAACGCGCTGACGATCCTCGTCGGCTTCGGCGTGCTCGTGTACTGGAACCCGATCCTCGGCGTCCTCTTCATCGTCTGCTCGATCCCCGTCTGGATCTACGGCTTCCTGTTCGAGAAGCGCTACTCGAGCATCGCGCGCCGGAGTCAGGACCAGGCCGGCGATCTCGCGACGACCGTCGAGCAGTCGGTGCACGGCATCCGCGTGCTCAAGGCGTTCGGCCGCGGCAAGCACGCCCTCGAGGGCTTCGCCGACCAGGCGGAGCTGCTGCGCGGCACCGAGATCGCCAAGGCGAAGGCCATCGCCGGCATCTGGCTGATCCTCCTGCTGGTCCCGGACGTCGCCTTCGCGCTCTGCCTGCTCGGCGGCGTGTGGCTCGCGGCCGACGGCCAGCTGAGCGTCGGCGAGCTGTTCGCGTTCTTCGCCACCGCGACCGTGCTGCGCTGGCCGGTCGAGTCGATCGGCTTCCTCCTCTCGATGACCTTCGACACCCGCACCGCGGTCGACCGCTACTTCGAGGTCATGGACAGCGAGAACACCATCACCGACCCGGCGGAGCCCGTCTCGATCGCGGACCCGCGGGGCCGTGTGACCTTCCGGAACGTCCACTTCCGCTACCAGGACGCCCCGGCCGACGCGGTCGACCTCCTCGACGGCGTCGACCTCGAGGTCGAGCCGGGCGAGACGATGGCGCTGGTCGGAGTGACGGGGTCGGGCAAGACGACGCTGACCGCGCTCCTTCCCCGCCTCTACGACGTGACGGCAGGCGCGATCGAGATCGACGGAGTGGACGTCCGCCGGATGCGCCGCGAGGAGCTGCGCTCGCACGTCGGCATGGCGTTCGAGGACGCGACCCTCTTCTCGACCTCCGTCCGCGAGAACGTGCTGCTGGGGCGCCCGGAGGCGAGCGAGGAGGAGCTGCTCGAGGCCCTCGAGATCGCGCAGGCGGGCTTCGTGCACGCGCTGCCCGACGGCCTCGACACCACGGTCGGCGAGGAGGGGATGAGCCTCTCGGGCGGGCAGCGGCAGAGGCTGGCCCTCGCCCGCGCGATCGCCGCGCGGCCCTCGGTACTCGTCCTGGACGACCCGCTGTCGGCGCTCGACGTCGACACCGAGGCGCGCGTCGAGGCGGGGCTGCGCCGCGTCCTCGGCGACACGACCGCGCTGATCGTCGCCCACCGTCCGTCCACGGTCGCGCTCGCCGACCGCGTCGCCCTGCTCGAGGACGGACGCGTCACCGCCGTGGGCACTCACAGCGAGCTGCTCGCGAGCAGCCCGCACTACCGCTTCGTCGTCTCGAGTCTCGAGGAGGACGAGCAGACCCGCGCGCCGGGCGCCGAGCGCGCCGGGTCCCGCCCCCGCACCGCTACCGCCGATCAGGAGGCGACCTCATGAGCACGCTCGGATCGACCGAGGAGCGCGACGACCTGACCCGCGCCGAGTCCGCCGCGATGCGGCGCCGCTCGCTGCGACTCCTGGGGTCACTGCTGAAGCCGCTGCGGCTGAGGCTGATCCTGACCGCGATCGTGGTCGTCGTCTCGACCGCCGCCCAGGTGGCCGGTCCGGCCCTGATCGCGGCCGGCATCGACAACGGTCTGCCGGCGGTCCTGGCCGGCGACGCGACTCCGCTGCTGCTCACCGTCGGCGCGTACGTGCTCACGGGGCTCACCGGCGCGCTGCTCGTCGCCTGGTACACGGTGCTCTCGGCCCGGGTGAGCCAGGCGATCCTGATCGATCTGCGCAAGCGAGTGTTCCTGCACACGCAGAGGCTGAGCCTGGAGTTCCACGAGAACTACACCTCGGGGCGCATCATCTCGCGCCAGACGAGCGACCTCGACTCCATCCGCGAGCTGCTCGACTCCGGGATCAACCAGCTCGTCCAGGGTGCCCTGTACATGGGCTTCGTGGCGATCGCCCTCGTCTCGCTCGATCCGCCGAGCGGACTCGTGCTCGCCTGCGCCCTCGTGCCGCTGGCGATCCTGACCCGCTGGTTCCAGAAGCGGTCGCAGGCGCTCTTCCGCGGCACCCGCGTCGCGTCCTCCCGCCTCATCGTGCAGTTCGTCGAGACGATGACGGGCATCCGGGCGGTGCAGGCGTTCCGCACCGAGAAGCGCAACGAGTCGGCGTTCGGGGAGCTCGTCGAGCGCTACCGCGTGACCTACAAGCGGGTCTTCGCGCTGTTCGGCACCTTCGACCCGGGGCTCGTGCTGATCGGCAACGTGACCGTCGCCGTCGTGCTGCTGCTGGGCGGCATCCGGGTGCTCGACGGCGGGCTCGAGATCGGTGCCCTGCTCGCTGTCCTGCTCTACACGCGGCGCTTCTTCGATCCGATGGAGGAGATGGCGATGTTCTACAACTCCTACCAGTCGGCCGCAGCGGCGCTCGAGAAGATCTCGGGCGTGCTCGCGGAGGAGCCCGGCGTGCCCGATCCCGCGCGGCCGATCGATCTCTACGAGGCCCGCGGACGCATCGCCTTCGAGGGGGTGCGCTTCGCCTACACGGCCGATCGTGAGGTCCTGCCGCGCTTCGACCTCGACATCCCCGCCGGGCAGACCATCGCCCTGGTCGGATCCACGGGTGCCGGCAAGTCGACGCTCGCGAAGCTCCTCTCGCGCTTCTACGATCCGACCGACGGAGTGGTGAGCCTGGACGGTGTCGATCTCCGCTCGCTGCATCCGAAGGACCTCCGCCGCGCGATCGTCATGGTGACGCAGGAGGCGTACCTGTTCTCAGGGTCCGTCGCCGACAACATCGCGATCGGCCGGCCCTCGGCCGCCTACGAGGAGATCGTGGGCGCGGCGAAGGCGGTCGGCGCGCACGAGTTCATCGTGTCGCTGCCCGACGGCTACGACACCGACGTGAACAAGCGCGGGGGCCGCGTCTCGGCGGGGCAGCGCCAGCTCATCTCGTTCGCGCGGGCGTTCCTCGCGGATCCGGCGGTGCTGATCCTCGACGAGGCGACCTCCTCGCTCGACATCCCGAGCGAGCGCCTCGTGCAGCAGGGGCTGCAGACCCTGCTCGCCGACCGGACGGCCGTGATCATCGCGCACCGGCTGTCGACGGTCGCGATCGCCGACCGGGTGCTGGTGATGGAGCACGGCCGCATCGTCGAGGACGGGACTCCGGAGGCGCTCATCGCGGGCGAGGGCCGGTTCGCCGTGCTGCACGCGGCCTGGCGCGACTCCCTGGTCTAGGTGCCGGCGGACCCGCTGGTCCGGGCGCCGGCGGGCGTACCGGTCCAGCGGGCGGTCCGCACGTCGACGCGGTAGCCGCCCGGCGTCTCGACCAGCGGAGTGCCCTCCCGCTCGTACTCCACCCGGGCGCGGTCCTCGTGGCCGATCGGAGGGGCGCCGCCCGCCCGGACGACGCGCCACCACGCGGTGTCGGAGCCGTAGCGGGCCATCACGGTGCCGACCGCTCGGGCGGCACGGGTTCCGAGGACCGCGGCGATGTCTCCGTAGGCCATCACGCGTCCGGGCGGGATCGCGTCGACGACGGACAGCACGGCCGTGACGAAGTCGGGCGCGCCTCCGGCGTCGGGGTCGACCTGCTCGGACGACCCGTCGCGAGGATCCCGAGCGGTCAGAGCTTCAAAGCCCCGATGTTCTCGCCGTACGGGGTCTCGCCGACGACCTCGAAGCCGACCCAGCGGAAGAACTGGTCGGGGCCGTCCTCGCCGGACTCCCAGATGACGGTGAGCGTGTCGAAGCCGCGGCTCCGCGCCTCGTCGGCGGCGGCACGGACGGCGAACGTGCCGACTCCGCGGCCCTGCTTCGCGGCGTCGATGTTGATGCGCCAGATGCAGCTGCGGAACTCCTCCGCGGCATCCGCGTCGAAGTGCGCGTGGATGAAGCCCACGAGCTCGTCGCCGTCGAGGATCGCCCGCTGCCAGGCGGCCCCGGGGTCGATGACCGCGGCGGCGGCGGAGTAGGACACGGGCGCCACGAACTGCTCCTGGCCCGGTTTGAGGCTCAGTCCGTTGACGGCGGAGATGTTCGAGGCCGACAGCTCTTCCAGACGCAGTGCACTCATGCGGTCAATCTAGCGGGCCGGTCCTCCGGCGGCATCCTCCGGGCGGACGAGAGGCGACGGTCGAGAGGGAGCGGTGCCGGCAACTGTCTCGACGTCGAGACACTTGGGCCCTCGGGTAAGCTGGCGGAGGCCGTCTGACGCGGCCGAGAGCCGCCCGTCCCGCGCAGAGGCGGGGCGCTTCACGAGACCATGGGAGAGCAATGTCCAAGATCAAGGTTGAGGGAACCGTCGTCGAGCTCGACGGCGACGAGATGACGCGGATCATCTGGCAGAAGATCAAGGACACCCTCATCCACCCGTACCTCGACGTGAACCTCGAGTACTACGACCTCGGCATGGAGCACCGCGACGCGACCGACGACCAGGTCACGATCGACGCGGCGCACGCCATCCAGAAGCACGGCGTCGGCGTCAAGTGCGCGACCATCACGCCCGACGAGGCGCGGGTCGAGGAGTTCGGCCTGAAGAAGATGTGGAAGTCGCCCAACGGCACCATCCGCAACATCCTCGGCGGCGTCATCTTCCGCGAGCCGATCATCATCTCGAACATCCCGCGCCTGGTGCCGGGCTGGAACAAGCCGATCATCATCGGCCGCCACGCGTTCGGCGACCAGTACCGCGCCACCGACTTCGTCTTCAAGGGCAAGGGCACGCTCACCGTCGAGTTCACCCCCGAGGACGGCTCCGAGCCGATGAAGTTCGAGGTCTACAAGGCGCCCGACGACGGCATCGCCCAGGTCCAGTACAACCAGGACGCCTCGATCCGCGACTTCGCGCGCTCGTCGCTCAACTACGGTCTGACCCGCAACTACCCGGTCTACCTCTCGACGAAGAACACGATCCTGAAGGCCTACGACGGCCGCTTCAAGGACATCTTCGAGGAGATCTTCCAGACCGAGTTCAAGGAGCGCTTCGACGCCGCGGGCCTCACCTACGAGCACCGCCTCATCGACGACATGGTCGCCTCGGCCATGAAGTGGGAGGGCGGCTACGTCTGGGCCTGCAAGAACTACGACGGCGACGTGCAGTCCGACACCGTGGCGCAGGGCTTCGGCTCGCTCGGCCTCATGACCTCGGTCCTCTCGACTCCCGACGGCTCCGTCGTCGAGGCCGAGGCGGCTCACGGCACGGTGACGCGCCACTACCGCCAGCACCAGGCGGGCAAGCCCACCTCGACGAACCCGATCGCCTCGATCTACGCCTGGACGCGCGGACTCGCGCACCGCGGCAAGCTCGACGGCAACCAGGAGCTCATCGACTTCTCGCTCGCGCTCGAGGACGTCGTCATCAAGACGGTCGAGTCCGGCAAGATGACCAAGGACCTCGCGCTGCTCGTCGGCCCCGACCAGGGCTGGCAGACGACCGAGGAGTTCCTCGCGACGCTCGACGAGAACCTCAAGGCGCGCATGTCGGCCTAGCCGACCTCCGGCTCGCAGAACACGCTCCGGCCCGCAGGATCCTCGGATCCTGCGAGCCGGACGTGTTTCCGCGAGCTGGGACGTGTTCCCGCGGGCCGGACGTTCTCCCGCGGGCCGGACGCGCGTCGACCGGCGCGTCCGCGGCGCTCAGAGGACGCGGGCCAGCTGGTCCAGCGCCGCCGACGCGTCCGGGCCCGACGGCATGAGCACGACGCTCGCGGCGCCGGCCGAGTGCAGCTCGGCGATCCGCGCGCGGGCCGACGACGCGGTCCCCACGACCGCCAGCTGGTCCACCCACTCGTCCGGCAGATCGCGGACGAAGGCCGCCCGATCGACGCTCCCCTCCCGCAGCGCGCGGAACTCCGGAGCGAACGGCAGGGGGTCGATGTGCGGCGCCCAGTCCGGTTCGCCGATCCACTCGAGTCCGGGGCGCACGAGGTCGCGAGCGGCCGAGGCGTCGTCGTCGACGGCCGCCACGTTGTACGCGACGACGCGGCCGGACGTGCCCAGGTGCTCGCGGGCCGCGGCGAGGTACTCCGGAGTGACGGGCTCGGCCAGCACGGCGCCGTCGGCGATGCGGCCGGCCAGCTCGAGCGAGCGGGGACCGCGGACTCCGGCGAGCAGCGGCGGCACGACGGCGGGCGGCGTCTCGAGGCGGAGCGAGTCGACGGCGACGTAGCGTCCGTCGCGCGCCGTCTCGGCTCCCGAGAGCAGCGAGCGCACGGCGTCGAAGTGCTCCTCCAACAGGGTCAGGGGGCTCGCCGGCCAGATGCGCAGTCCGCGCATCCAGTGCGGCATTCCGTGCCCGATGCCGGCGTGCACGCGGCCGGGGAACAGCTCGGCGAGCGTGCCGAGCTCCATCGCGGTGAACGCGGCGGTGCGGGCGGCGGCGGGCAGGATCCCGATGCCCACGACGATCCGCTCGGTGGCAGCGAGGACGGCCGCGGCCTGGGCGATGCCGCCCCGGAAGCCGAGGTCCTCGACGACCCAGAGCTCGTCGAAGCCCGCGGCCTCCGCGCGGCGGGCGTAGGGGAGGACCTCGGAGGCGGGGAGATCGCGGGGGAGCAGGATTCCGACGGCGGCGTCGGGCGATGAAGCGCGCATCCATTCAGCGTAGGGCTGCGCCGCCGACAGGACGGCGGGGCGGCCGCTCGCGCAGCCGCCCCGCCGGAGACCGATCTACTCGGCGTGCGCCTCGCTCAGCTGCACCTGCTCGGGGCCCGATGCCGAGACGACCTCGATCTTCCGGGAGCGCGCCTTCTCGGAGACGGGGATCGTGACCGAGAGCACTCCGTTGTCGTACGACGCGGAGATGCGCTCGGTGTCGACTCCCTGGCCCAGGCTCAGCTGGCGGACGAAGGTCGCCGACTGGCGCTCACGGGTGATCCAGGTGACCCCCTCGCCGCCGGCGACGGTGCGCTGCGCGCGGATCGTGAGCAGCTGACCGTCCACGTCGACGTCGACCGAGCCGGGGTCGATGCCCGGGAGGTCGGCGGTCAGGACGTAGTGGTCGCCGTCGCGGTAGAGGTCGATCGGCATGCGGCGGGGGCCCTGGCCCGAGCCGAAGAGGGCGGAGGCGAAGCGGTCGAGCTCGCGGACGGGGTCGTAGGTGACGGCCATGGGAATCACTCCATTCGGTCTGGCAACGGATGAATCTCGAGTTGAGCCCACTCGACTCAACTACGAGGAATTTAGCACTCGGGCAGAGAGAGTGCCAAGAAGGGAAGTAACCCTTTCAGGGACTTCGTTACGTGTTCGTAACAGAGCCGGGCAATCGAGTTCGTAGGGTCGATCCAGTGCGGGAACCGATCCGGTTCCCAGCGAACGTGAGTAAGGACATCGATTGCCGATCCACCCCTCCCACCGTCCACCTGTCCGGCGCGCAGAGAGGCGGATCCTCGCGGGTCTCGCGGCTCTGGGCGTCGCCGCCTCCGCCGCGTTCGCCGCCACGGGCGCGAGCGCCGCTCCCGCGATCGGGAGCGCCTCCCTCGTCGGCGGCCTCTCGTCGCTGCAGAGCTTCGACGACGGCGACTACGTCGTCACCCTCGTCGAGCCGTCCGCCGCGACGTACAAGGGCACCGACGCCCGCTTCGCTCGCACCGCCCCCGACGCAGGAGCGCAGCTGCAGGCGCGCTCCGCGCCGGTCGAGGACTACGCCGACCACCTCGAGAAGCGCCAGGACGACGTGGCGGCCGCTGTCGACGCCGAGATCGGCTACCACTACACGGTCGCGCTCAACGGCTTCTCCGCGACTCTCACCGGCGCTCAGGCGAGCCGGCTCGCCGATCGCAAGGACGTCGCGCAGGTCAGGGAGGTCGAGGATCTGACCCTCGACCGCGCTCCCGGAGCCGTGCGGACCGCGCCGCTCGCCCAGGCGCCGACGGACGGCATCCCCGTTCCCGACACCGGCCAGCAGCGCTCCACCGACTTCCTCGGCCTCGAGGGCGCGAACGGCGTCTGGAACGCCGTCGGCGGCGTCGAGAAGGCCGGCGAGGGCATCGTCGTCGGCGTCATCGACTCCGGCATCGCGCCCGAGAACCCCTCGTTCGCCGGCGCACCGCTCGCGACGAGCCCCGGAGCCGCCCCGTACACCGACGGCGAGACCGTCACCTACCGCAAGTCCGACGGCGGAGACTTCGTCGGCGCCTGCGAGAACGGCGCCGACGCCTCCCAGCAGTGGGACGGCGACGAGTGCAGCCAGAAGCTGATCGGCGCGCGCTGGTTCCTCGGCGCGTCCGAGAGCGTCGGCTCGGCCGACAACCCCGAGTTCCTCTCGCCGCGCGACGCCGACGGCCACGGCTCGCACACAGCGAGCACCGCCGCCGGCAACGCCGACGTCGAGGCGAGCGTCGACGGCTACGACTACGGCACGATCTCGGGCGTCGCCCCGGCGGCGAAGGTCGCGGCCTACAAGGTCTGCTGGAACGGCGACGTCGAGGGCACGGACGACGACGACTTCTGCTCCGGCACCGGGATCCTCGGCGCCATCGACGCGGCCGTGAAGGACGGCGTCGACGTGATCAACTTCTCGATCGGCGGCGGCTCCGCGACCTCCACGCTGACGCTCTACGACGAGGCGTTCCTGAACGCCGCGGCCGCGGGCGTCTTCGTGGCGGCCTCCGCGGGCAACTCCGGCCCCGGCGACTCGACCCTCGACCACGCGTCGCCGTGGTACACGACGGTCGCGGCGTCCTCCATCCCGACCTACACCGCGACCGCGACGCTCGGCGACGGGCAGGCGTTCGTCGGAGGATCGATCTCGGTCCACGACGACGTCGCCGGACCGCTCGTGAACAGCGCCGACGTCGCGCTCCCCGGCTCCGAGACGCCGACCGTCTGCGCCCCGGGCACGCTCGACCCCGCGAAGGTCGCCGGCACCGTCGTCGCCTGCACCGCGGGCACCACCGCCCGCGTCTCCAAGTCGGCCGAGGTCGAGCGGGCCGGCGGCATCGGCATGCTGCTGCTGAACCCGTTCCCCAACGCGCTGCACGTCGACGACCACTCCGTCCCGAGCATCCAGATCGACTCGCAGGCCTACGAGGCGATCACCGACTACGCCTCGACCGACGGCGCGACCGTCGTGCTGAGCGAGGGCAACCTCACCGGCGCCGAGATCCCCGTCCCGCAGGTCGCCGGCTTCTCGTCGCGTGGTCCGGCGGAGGCCGACGGCAGTGACGTCCTCAAGCCCGACCTGACGGCGCCCGGAGTCGCGATCCTCGCCGACTCCTTCAACGCCGAGGGCGAGGACCCGGCCTTCGCGTTCGAGTCCGGCACCTCGATGTCCTCGCCGCACGTGGCGGGCCTCGCGGCGCTGATCCTCGGCGTCTCGCCGAACGCCTCTCCGTCGGCCGTCAAGTCGGCCATGATGACGACCGCCTACGACAGCGTCGACCAGGCGGGCGATCCCTCCGAGGACGTCTTCGCCCAGGGCGCGGGGCACGTCGACCCGACCCGGTTCCTCGACCCCGGACTGCTCTACGAGAGCGGACCGAGCGACTGGATCGCGTTCCTCAAGGGCGCGGGCTACGTGTTCGACCCCGACTTCGAGGTCGACGCCGTCGACCCGTCGGATCTCAACCAGGCCTCGATCGCCATCGGCTCGCTCGCCGGGACCCAGACGGTGACCCGCACGGTCACGTCGACCGGCCCGGGTGAGTACACCGCCTCGATCGACGTGCCCGGGATCGACGCCGTCGTCTCGCCCTCGACCCTGTCCTTCGGGGCGGCGGGGGAGACGGCGGAGTACACCGTGAGCTTCACGACCGAGGACGCCGAGCTCGGGCAGTTCGCGACCGGCTACCTGACCTGGACCAGCGCCGAGCACGAGGTGCGCAGCCCGGTCGCGGTGCGACCGGTGCTGCTCGACGCCCCGTACGAGGTGTCGGGATCCGGCTCGACCGGCTCGACCACCGCCACGATCACGCCCGGCATCGACGGCGCGCTCCCGCTCTCGCCGAGCGGTCTCGCGCGCGGTGTGCTGGCCGAGGACGCGACGGCGGCGGACGGCCACTCGGGCACGCTGCCCGCCGGCACGACCCTCGAGACGACCGTGGAGGTCCCCGAGGGCGCGACCTTCGCCCGCTTCGACCTCGACTCGATCGACGAGACGGCCGACCTCGACCTCTACGTCGATCTCCTCGACGCCGCGGGCGAGCCGGTCTCGGAGGCGGTCTCGGCCACCGGCTCGGCGGACGAGCGCGTCGACCTCGACTCGCCGGAGGCCGGCACCTACCGGGTGACCGCGGACATCTACGCGGTCGGGAGCGACGACACCGTCACCTTCGATCTGCGCAGCTTCGTCGTCACCGCGGAGGGCGGCGAGGGATCGCTGACCACCGAGCCCGAGACGGTGGACGCCGTGCTCGGCGAGCCCGTCGACTACGCGATCTCGTGGTCCGACCTCGCGGGGCCGGCCGAGTACCTCGGCCGTATCGCCTACGCGGACTCGGGTCTCGCGACGCTCGTGAGCGTCAGCGTGACCGAGGACGTCACCCCCGGGCCGCAGCCGACCGCGACTCCGGAGCCGACCGCGACTCCGGAGCCCACTGCGACTCCTGAGCCGACTGCGACTCCTGAGCCGACCGTGAGTCCTGAGCCGACCGTGAGTCCTGAGCCGACTGCGACTCCGACCGCTGGGCCGACCGCCGGGCCCGCGCCCACCTCCTCGCCGACCGCCGGACCGGGCCTGCCCGGCACCGGAGGTCCCGGGAGCCTGCCCCACACGGGCTTCGAGGCCGGTCTCCTCGGAGCCGCCGCGCTGGCCCTGATCGGCGCAGGAGCGGTCATCACCGGAGTCCGACGCCGCGCACTCGCGCAGCGTGAGGGCGCCGCAGCGGAGTAGAACCGCTCGACGCGACGGCCGTCCTGCTCGCCCCCTCGGGGCTGCGGGGCGGCCGTTCGCCGTCCGTGCCCGCGCGGTGGGGGAGGAGTGCTACGAGATCGAGCGGCGTCCGGCGATGACGCCCGAGACGATGGCGATCACGCCGAACACGATCGCGACGATCGGCTGCCCGAGGTCGAGCCATGCGAGCGCCGCGGCGCCCATGACGAGCAGCTCGATGAGCGAGCGGCCGTAGACGTCGATCGCCAGGACGGCCCGGGGCGAGAGGAAGAGCGCCCAGACGAGGGCGGCGAGGACCGGAGCGCCGATGCCGACGACGATGCTCCACGGCATCTCGAAGCTGCTGAAGCCCCAGATGCCGAAGGTCACCAGGGCGACGAGCTCGAGGAGGAATCGGACGACGGCGTTCGGGCCGATCCGGGGGTCGCGGTCCGCGGTGGTCGCCTCTGCTGGATTCACGCCGACCATGCTAACCGTCCTCTCCGACCGTGCTCCGAGCATCACTTGCCATGAGGGAAAGTCTCTGTAAGACTTTCCACTATGGAAAACGACGACATCCTCCGCGAGCTCGACTCCGATCGCGCAGCACTCGCGGCGCGGGTCCGCACCCCGTGGTGGCTCTCCACGGGCTTCGGCCTCGTCGCCGCGCTCGTCGTGGTGCGTCCCGCCGCCGGGGAGAGCGGGTCCGGGGGGATCCTGCCCGCGCTGGCCCTCGGTCTGGTGCTGCTCTGGGCCTACCGCCGGGCGACCGGCGTGAAGCTCGGCCGCCTCGGGGCGATGCCGTGGGTCGTGTCGGCGGTGGCGCTCGTCCTGGTGCTCGGGCTCTTCAGCACGGCCCTCGGCCTCGCTTCCTTCGATCTCCACGGCTGGGTGGCCCTGCCGACCGCGGCGGCGTTCGCGGTCGGAGTGGGCGCGACCTGCGCCTTCACCGCCGCCGCCCGGGAGCGGATGCGCCGTGTCCGCTGAGGCGCGGTTCGACGAGGTCATCCACGCGCCGCTGCGCCTGCGCATCTGCGGGCTGCTGCGTGCCGGCGACGGTCTCGACTTCGCCGTCCTGCGCGACACCCTCGGAGTGAGCGATGCGACGCTCTCGAAGCACCTGAAGGTGCTCGCCGATGCGGGCTTCACGGCGACGGTCAAGAGCTCGTCGAGCGCCCGCAGCGACTCGCGCCGCATCACCTGGGTCTCGCTCACCCGTGCCGGAGCCCAGGCGTTCGACTCCCACGTGCGGGCACTGCGCGCCATCGCGCTGGGCGAGTGATCGCTCCGTCCGGTCTTCCCATACTCTCTCAGGGAGAGTACTCTCGCGCTCATGACCGATGCACTCCCGCCGACCTCCTTCTGGATCCTCACCGTGCTGTCGCGGGGGAGGCGCCACGGCTACGCGATCCTCGCCGAGGCCCGCGAGCTCTCGGCGGGGGAGGCGGTGCTCAAGGTCCCGACGCTCTACTCCGCTCTCGAGCGGCTGTCGGCCGACGGCCTTGTCGCGACCGACGGCGAGGAGGTGTCGGACGGACGCCTGCGCCGGTTCTTCCGGCTGACCGGTGCCGGAGAGGCGGCGCTCGCCGCCGAGCTCTCCCGGCTGCAGGTCATGGTCGAGCAGGGTCGGGCGGCGCTCCGCGAGCGTCCGGAAGGGGTCGTCGCATGAGCGCCGAGCGGCGGTACCGCCGACTCCTCCGCTGGTATCCGGAGGACTGGCGGCACGAGCACGGCGATGTCGTGCTGGGAATGCTGCTCGACGACGCGGACGCGGAGGGGCGCGACGGTCCGGACGCGAGCGAAGCCCTCCGGCTCGTGGTCGACGGGATCGCCCACCGCGCGTGGCGCAGGGTCGACCGACGTCGGACCACCGCGACGGCGTTCGTCGTCGCGGCCGTGCTGGCGCTGCTCTACGTCGTCCTCGGCACCTGGAGCACGGGCACCGCCTCCGTCGGCTTCCTCGGTCCGTTCTCGAACCCCACGGTCCTGGTCGCGGTGGCGCTCGCGGTCGCCGCCGGTCTCGCCCTCCTCGGACGCACCGCCGCCGCCCGCCTGCTCGCGCTCGCCGCCGTCGCGGGGCTCGTTCTGCTCGTCGTCGTCGCCGAGCGCTCCGGGTGGATGGGCCCGGGTGCGCTCGTCCTGGCGATCCTCGCCCCGCCCGCCCTGTCCGGGGCGATCCCGCCGACGGGCGCCCGAGGTGCTGCCCGCGATGCGATCGCTGCGGTCGTCCTCGTCGCCGTGGTGCTCGGCGGAGGGATCGTCGCGAGCTGGTCCGAGCTCCTCATCGACGTCCTGGCTCCGGGCGGGGCGCTCCTGCTCGGAGCGTCGCCCTCCGACGTCGAGCTCGCGGTGCTCGTCGTCGCCGGGCCGCTCGTGGCGCTCGCCGCACGACGGCCGATCCGTGGACGGAGGAAGCCGGCGGCGATCCGCGGAGCCGTTACTTGAAGATGATCGTGCGGGCCCCGTCGAGCAGCACGCGGTCCTCCGCGAACCACTTGACCGCCTGCGTGAGGGTGCGGCTCTCCTCGTCCTGACCGATCGCGACCAGCTGGGCCGGGGAGTGCGAGTGGTCGACGCGGACAACGTTCTGCTCGATGATCGGGCCCTCGTCGAGGTCGCTCGTGACGAAGTGGGCCGTCGCGCCGATCAGCTTCACGCCGCGAGCGTGCGCCTGCTTGTAGGGGTTCGCGCCCTTGAAGCCGGGCAGGAAGGAGTGGTGGATGTTGATGGCGCGGCCGGCGAGACGCGCGCAGAGCTCGGGCGAGAGGATCTGCATGTAGCGCGCGAGCACGACGAGCTCGATGTCGTGCTGCTCGACGACCTCGATCACCCGCTCCTCGAACTCCCGCTTCGTCTCGGGGGAGACGACGGGGCGCGACTCGAACGGCACTCCGTAGAACTCGGCCAGATCGCGCAGGCTCCCGTGGTTCGAGAGGATCAGCGGCACATCGACCGCGAGCTGCCCCGCGCGCTGGCGGAACAGCAGGTCGTTGACGCAGTGGGCGGCCGTCGAGGCGAGCACCAGCGTGCGGAGGGGGCGACCGACGACGTCCAGGCGCCAGGCCATCCCGTAGTGCTCGGTGATCGGCTGGAGTGCCCGCTCGAACTCCTGGCGGGTGACGGGCGACTCCACCTGGAGCCGCATGAAGAAGCGGCCGGTGTCGGCGCTGGAGAACTGCTGGCTCTCGGTGATGTTGCCGCGGGCGTGCACCACGGCGCCCGAGACCGCGTGGACGATGCCGGGCAGATCCGGGCAGGCGAATGTCAGGGTCCAGTGGTTGCCGGGACCTCGATCGCCGGTCCCGGTGAACTCGGTGCCGGTGGGCACGGGCCGGGCGGACGCGGGCGCTGCGGGGTCGGACTGCATCCGCTCAGGATATCGGCCGCCCGCCCCTGGACCCGCGCGCAGGGCCCCCGTAGGCTGGCAGCGGTCGTCGGCATCCCCGCGGCCCCGGGCGCGCACGACGGCGCGCAGCCGATCCTCCGCCCCGGGCGCGGGCCGCCACCGCTTCGAGCGGGGCCGCCGCGCCGTGCCGGGGGACACGCCTCTCGGAGCCCTCCGATGACCTCCTCCACTGTTCCCGTCCGCACCTCCGCGCCCGCGGACCGCTTCCCCTGGGCGCCGCTGCTCGTCCTCTCGAGCGTGATCTTCCTCTCGGTCACCGCCGAGATGATGCCGACCGGCCTGCTGCCGGAGCTCGGCGGCTCGTTCGGGGTCTCGTCGGCGCAGGCCGGCCTCCTCGTCACGGTCTTCGCGTTCACCGTCGTGCTCTCGAGCACGCCGCTCGCGCTGGTCACCCGCCGGGTCCCGCGGCGGACCCTCCTGATCGCGGTTCTCGTCGTGCTCACTCTCGGCACCGTCGCGACGGCGCTCGCTCCCTCCTACCCCCTGATGGTCGCCGCGCGCATCGTCGGCGGCGCGGGCCACGGCCTCTTCTGGGCGGTCGTCGGCGCCTACTCCGCCCGGCTCGTCCGGCCCCGCGACCTCGGGCGCGCGGTGGCGGTCACCTTCGCCGGCGGCACGCTCGCCTTCGTGCTCGGCGTTCCGCTGGGCACCGCGCTCGGCCAGCTCGTCGGCTGGCGCGTCTCCTTCCTGATCGTGGCGGGGCTGATGGCGGTCGGCACGCTCCTGGTCCTCCGGGTGCTCCCGTCCGTCGAGACCCCGGTCCCCGAGACGACCACCGGCTCGATCGCGACCCTGCGCGCCGGCCGCGGTGTCGGATCCGTGGCGGTGCTCTGCGTGGCGGTGGCCGTCGCCATGACCGGCCACTACGCCTTCACCACCTACCTCGTCCCCTTCGCCACCGACCGGATGGGAGCGGCGACCGGGGCGGTGTCGCCGCTGCTGTTCGTGTACGGAGCGGCCGGAGCCGTCGGGCTCGTCGTCGCCGGATCCCGGGTGGTCACCCGCCGGCCCGTTGCCGCCCTCCTCGTCGCGCTGACGGTCGTCCTCGTCTCGGCGGTGGTGCTGAACCTGGTTCCCGCTCGGCCCCTGGTCGCTCTGCCGGCGTTCGTCGTCTGGGGAGTCGCGTTCGGCGTGCTGCCCTCGCTGCTCCAGACGCGCCTCCTGCAGGTGGCCGATCCGCTGATCCGCGACACCGCCACCGCGGTCTACACGGCGTCCTTCAACGCCGGCATCGGCGGAGGAGCCCTGGTCGGCTCCGTCGTCTACGGCGCGTTCGGGCTCGAGAGCACCGCCGTCGTCTACGCGGCGTGCTTCCTGCTGGCGATCGCCCTGCTGGCGGGTGCGGAGCTGCGTGCTCAGCGCACGACGACGCGGGTCGCGGTCTCGGGGCCGGAGCGCCCCTCCGCGGAGGCGTAGCGGGCGGCGATCGCGTGCTCGCCGGCCGCGAGGTCGAGCGAGAGCACGAACCCCGGGGCGACCGAGGTCGTCCTCTGCGCGACGGCACCGTCCACGAGCACGTCGACGAGCCCTGTCCCGGCCAGCACCACGACGGTGA